>NZ_JBBWFK010000006.1:0-360849 GCF_052353105.1 Vibrio sp. YIC-376 | reverse complement strand
TGTAGTGGTCAACAAATTCCGGACACAGATTTAAGCCGATTTTCGGCATTGACTGGCGACAGCCCATCATTGGCTTGATGAGGCCGTTGCCGATTATAGTAGTCCATCAAATAGTAGCTGATATCTTTCTTCGCTTGAGTTTGGGTCAAGTAACCCGTTGCTGGTACCCATTCAGTTTTTAGGCTTCTAAATAGCCTCTCCATTGGAGCGTTGTCCCAACAGTTACCTCGACGACTCATGCTTTGGGTTATGCGATATCGCCAAAGTCTTTGACGAAACTTACGACTGCTGTACTGGCATCCCTGGTCTGAATGGAACATCACGTTCTGAGGCCGCCCCCTTTGCTCCCAGGCCATATCTAGGGCTTTAGAAGCTAATTTAGCATCAGGCTTATCCGATAGAGACCAACCCACGACGCGCCGGCTAAAGAGGTCAAGTACCACGGCGAGATAACTCCACTTAGAACCTGACCAGATATAAGTAATGTCACCGCACCACACTCGATTTGGAGCAACCACAGAGAATTCACGCTTCAGCAGATTCGGGATATCCAACCGCTCTGATTTGGCCTGCTTATATCGATGCGAGCCTGGCTGTTTGCTCATCAGACCGGCTTCTTGCATTATCTTCCGCACCTTAAATCGCCCGATGTCGATGTTTTCTGAACGTAACATGGATACAAGGGCACGACTGCCAGCAGCACCTCGGCTCATGTTGAAGAGCTCTTTAATTCGGCTTGCTAGCCGAATGCGATTAGCGTCCGGCTTTCTCTGTTTAAACTCGTAGTAACAGGAAGAAGCCACATTGAACAGTTCGCAAAGCATCTTGACCGACTCATGCTCCCTTAACTGATCAATTAACGAGAACGTTCGAGTTCGTCCGACATTAAGAGAGCGGTGGCCTTTTTTAGTATGGCTTTCTCTCTTTCTAATCGACTAATTCTGGCTTCTAATTCCTGGATTTTTTGTTGTTCAGGCGTAAGGGCCTTGGCCGCCGGAGTTGTACCACCACGCTCAATCTTGAGTTGGTCGACCCAACGTCGTAAAGCTGTTTCACCAACATCCATGGAGCGTGCTGCTTCAGGTACCGAATATCCTTGGTCAAGCACCAAGCTTGCAGCATCCATTTTGAATTCAGCAGAAAATGTACGTCGTTGTCGTTTTGTCATGGAACACCTCATTTATGGTGGAGACTTTACCACCTAATTTGGTGTCCGGGATCATTAAACCACTACACTTCGCTTACTGATTACGGAAGGGGTGAACATCATCTGTATTCCGTAATCTGTATTCAAAAAAACAAATATAAGAGTTTACGTTTATCACTTTATTCCCAACGGGCTCCCCTAGGACCTAAACCCTAGGAGCTAGGACCTTTCTTTACCTCTAGGACCTAAACCCTAGGATCTAGGACCTTTCTTTACCTCTAGGACCTTTCTTTTCCCCCCTAGGGCCTTATAATCCTAAGATCTCTCAACCAAGGGTCTTAAATCATGCGCGTTAGTCCGGCTCGTCGTCGCCGATGGAACAATATTCTTATTCTGGGCATCATCGCTTTTATTGTGATCCTAAATGCGCCGATGTGGATCAAAACCTACTTGTTAGCGGAAGATGTGGATCCCTATCCAAACTTGCTGCGCTCTGATTATACCGTCAGCGCGATTTACTATAGCGGTTGGGAATTGGATCTTAAGAATGGTCAGTGGCAATCCAATATCAAAACCAATATTCCTGCTGCAGAGTTAGTAGCTCGTTGGCAATCACTAGAAGGCACTGAGCTCTCTGAACAGCAGTTCGACACCTTGAAGCCACAGCTTACTACGCCAGAATCAATAGAAGTCTGGTATCAGGGGCTCGATGAGCCACAGCGCGTGACCTTCTACCGCTTAACGGATTTTTGGCTGTTTAAGAACTGGCAGGATAAGTGGATCGCGATTTCGGTCAGTGATGATTATATCCTTCCAGAGTAACCTTTACGTGTGAAGTGTAACTCTTCGTGCATTTCGATTATGCTAGCGGCGCAGATTGATTAACCAAATGAACGGAGCCGAGAATGCCTGAATTACCCGAAGTTGAAGTCAGCCGTATGGGTATCACGCCACATATGTTGGGTCAAACGATCCAGGCATTTGTGTTTCGTACCCCCAAACTACGCTGGGATATTCCTCAGGAGCTGAAGCAACTTGAAGGACAGGTTATTCGCGCAATCCGCCGCCGAGCCAAATACCTGTTGATTGAGACCGATATGGGAACCGCAATTGTGCATCTGGGCATGTCGGGTTCTTTACGTGTTCTTGATGCGGATTTTCCTGCGGCGAAGCACGATCATGTTGATCTGAAATTGTCCAACGGTAAAGTGCTGCGCTATAACGATCCGCGTCGATTTGGGGCCTGGTTATGGTGTGCGCCGGGTGAGTCACATACTGTGCTCGATCATATGGGACCCGAGCCGTTAACAGAAGAATTCAACGCTGAGTATGTAGCAGGCAAAGCCAAAGGTAAGCGTGTTGCAGTTAAGCAATTCATTATGGACAACAAAATCGTAGTTGGGGTCGGTAATATTTACGCCAACGAATCCCTGTTTAAATCACGAATTCACCCTACCAGATCTGCAGGCAAAGTAACGTCACAGGAGTGGTCGCTACTGGTCGATAACATCAAAAGCACGTTAAAAATAGCGATAAACCAAGGCGGCACCACACTGAAAGATTTTGCTCAGGCGGATGGTAAACCTGGATACTTTGCCCAAGAGCTATTGGTTTATGGCAAAGCGGGGGAGCCTTGTCCTGAATGTGGAGAACCACTACACGAGCAGAAAATTGGTCAGCGTAATACGTTCTTTTGTGATAATTGCCAGAAATAGGCTGTGCATTTGCATCCAGTAAGGCATTTATACTATATGCCCCTATGTTCATTCGTATTTGCGATATTTTTATCTATTCTACAGCCCACCTCATAATTTAGAACATCCCCACTTTGCTAAATAGTAAGCCTGATATAACGTACGCGGCTTATTTGCAATGTGGGGTGTGCCAGTCGAATACTGTTGGTATTCACTCTATCCAGAATTCATCTCTTGTTGCTTGATTAGTTTAGTTTTTCTTTTTTATCAGGTCTTTATGAGTTCTTTTCAGTACAACTATCGTTTGCTTATTAGAATCGTCTTGCTTAATAGCTTCTTTGGCATCGTATTTCTGACTTTTTCTCGCGGGCTCTTTTTCTCTTTGGTTGTCGAATCAGAGATGTTGGTGAGTATTCGTCAGGATGTATTACGAGCATTTGTGGTCGGTGCCAGGTTTGACGCCAAGATTGTTCTGATTGGATTTGCACCGTTGTTATTGATGGGCCTGCTTATGGCGGGTAAAGAAAGAGCTTTCCAAGCTTGGCTGCGCTTAACGCCTTGGTATAGTGCAGGGATTTCTTTCTTATTATGTGCTTTATCGATCGCTAACTACTACTACTACGATACGTACGGCAACTACATTGATGTCTTTGTATTTGGTTTGTTTGATGATGATACTAAAGCTGTTTTAGAGAGTGCGTGGGAAGATTATCCTATTGTTCGCTCGTTTTTCGTTTCCCTCGCGCTTGCGTGGTTCGTGTTGTTTGTTAATCGCCGTTTGCTCAAGATAAGTCAGTGTTGGACTTGGCAATCACGACATTGGGCTATCACAACGGTATCAGTATTATTGACAATCGCAGCTTATTTCATAGTAGCGCGTGGCTCGATTGGCAGTTTGCCGCTAAAGCGTTATCACGCGAATGTATCGCAATGCAAGACACTGAACGTTATTACACCGAATGCTTTTATGGCACTGAGTTGGGCAAACAGCGATTACAAGGAACAAGCTAAGTTTGAGCCAATTAGTCAGCAAATATTAACCGAGCAGATGGTCAAAGTGCTTGGTCAGCCAACGCCTGAATATCGAACCCAAGAAAATGCTTACCTGACAGAAAACCCGCCGCATGTGGTGATGGCCCTGATGGAGGGGATGGGTAGCAATATTCTTATCGAAGATGATCCGAACAAAAATGATCTGTTGGGTAGCCTACGTGATGCCTTTGAGGAAGATTTTGTTTTTACACGATTTTTAGCGGGTTCTACGGCAACCATCGATAGCATCGTCATGATGTTGCTCCATAGTGATGTGCCAACCATCAGTCATACCGGAGCACAAAAAATTTCCCTACCTAGTTCGGCAGTTCTTCCGTATAAGCGCGCAGGGTACGATGTTGTATTTATATACGGCGGTAACAGCATGTGGCGGAATCTGGCTAATTACCTCCCGATTCAAGGTTTTGATACGGTTTATGATGAAAACAGCATTATCCGTGATTTCCCAGAGGCGAAGAAATATGCCGATACCTGGGGGGTTCCAGATAGCTACACGTTTAAGTTCGCTAAAAAACTGTTGGATGAGGCAACCAAGCCAACCATGATTTATATCATGACGGTGACAAATCACTCGCCTTACCGAGCACCAGAGTACTATAAGCCAGAAGTCACTCACGTCAGCGAGCGTTTAAAGAGTCTCGTGAGCAGTATTGCCGGGGAGGAGCAAAACCTGTTGCAAGCCTACCAATATGCTAGCAACGCGTTAGGTGATTTTGTTAAAAGTATTAAAAATTCAGAGCTAGGGGAGAATACCGTCATTGCTGCCTCGGGTGACCATCGGGTACGTTCGATCTCCTCTAAGAATCACGATGAGTTTGCTGCAAGCTATGGGGTACCATTTTATCTATATGTCCCTAAGCCCATCCTGGACAGCACCGATTACAAATACGAGCCTGAAAGAGTGGGGTCGCATCGAGATATTTTTCCAACGCTGTACCACTTTAGCTTATCCAAACAAAGCTATATCAGTTTGGGGGGTGAAAACCTGTTGTCCCCATTCGGTGTAAGCAATCGTGGATATAACTTGCACCGAAGTATCAATCTATGGGGAGCGTATGACAACAAGTACCCTGAGAAGCTCTATCCGTGGGGGAAAGGTATAATGACGCAAACCGCGCCTATACAAAACCCTGATGTTGAATGGGCGCAAGAATATAAGAAGTTGCAGAATTATTATCTGCGTTCACAAATCCCTGCGCAGATATAGTTAAAGGGCTTGTAGGCATAAAGTTACTTATGCCTACAGCCAACTCACTGCTTGTTTTTTAACGCTTCTGCGACTGAAGGTGGTACAAACGCATCAACGTTACCACCATGAATTGCCACTTCTCTTACGATGGTCGAAGATAGAAAAGCGTATTCATCCGAGGGTGTTAAGAAGATACTTTCTAAGCTAGGTAGCAGCTTCTTGTACATACTTGTTAAACCGAATTCATATTCGAAATCGACGGTGGTTCGTAGTCCACGGATAAGAATGTCCGCTTTCACGTCCCTGGCAAAGTCAACCATCAACCCGCTAAAGCCTTGTACAGAAACGTTGTCGAGATGACTGGTAACTTGTTTAACCAGCTCCACACGTTCCTCCAATGAAAACATAGTGTTTTTACTCGGACTCGCTGCCACTGCGATCACCACTTCTTCAAACATTGAAGCCGCTCGTTCTATGATGTCTAAATGACCGTTGGTGATGGGATCAAATGTCCCAGGGTAGATGACTTTATTTAGCGACATTATCTATGACCTTTTGGTAGAGACTTTGGTAAAGCGTAGCAGTATGGCGAATATCAAACGAGTGCATTTTTTCTGCGCCGCCAATGATTAATTGTGCTCTCAAATCCGAGTTTTTCGCTATTTCATCGATATGATTTGCAAGAGCTTTAGCATCTCCTGGCTCGATAAGCAGACCAGACTTATTGTGTTCAATGATATCTGGAATACCGCCTGCATTTGATCCTATAGCGGGTAAACCTGCATTAATCGCCTCGAGAATCACTGAGCCGAGTCCTTCGGAGTAAGAGGGATGTATCAATAAGTCAGCGGCTTTAAACCATTCTCCCATACTCGACTGTTTTCCCTCGAAGCTCACGTTGCTCAAGCCTTGAGCCTGAAGTTCTAAGCTCGCGCGTTCACGTCCATCACCCAGAATCGCAATGTGGATATTTGGGTTACGTTCAGCGAGGATTTTTGCGGCCTGAATAGTCACATCATGACCTTTGTGCTCAAGCAGATTCGCAGCCTGAATCACTAAAAACTTGCCGTCAAAGCGCTGCTTGATAGCATCGACTACCGTATCGTTATAAGGATAGGTGACAGGAGAGCTGGGAATAATTGCACTCAGATGATCAGGGTGACGTAGCTGAATTTGTTTAACTATCTCTTTACTCAAGCCAATCAGCGCACTGGCGTTATTGTAGGCTAACTTTGACAAAAACTTATCTTTTAATGGGTTATCAATTCGACGTGTAACAATATAAGGCACATTAAACAGTTTGGATTGAATTAGAGCCCAGTAAATTGCTCGGCCTTCGTGTACGTGGATCAGTTGGCAGTCAGCAGTGATGCTCCGGCGGTGGGATTTTAAAAAGTGCGTGGCAGCAATCAGCGTACAGTTCAGCTTTTCGATTTCAGCGTAAAAAGGACTAACTGGGTTTGCGACGACAGTAAGTTGATAGTTGAGCGTTAGTTGTTGCTTGATGAGCTGTAAAGTCTGACGCTCACCACCACTAAAGCCTGAAGCTAAGTTGACGTGGCAAATTCTCATTACTTTTTACCATCCTGCTGCTTCACGTAATCTCGAATCCAGAGATCGGCGTAGCGAGTAAACGTTGTATTGGCACTAAGAATGGCCAGAAGGAGCCCATGTCGACCGTCAAGAAAACCGCGTTTGATGATGTACATTTTGAAAAAGCGGAAGAAGCCATGCAGTATTGCACCTGTTAAGCCACTGCGCTTTTTCCCTTCTCTTTGGTCAGCCCAGGATTTCATGTAAAGCTGAGTTTTGCCTGTGTATTGGCTCAAAGAATCAAATGTATAGTGCAGCAGATCACCCGACAGATGCGCTTTGGTTATGTCTTTGGAAATTTCTACGCTTTCGTGAACTAAGGCAGCATTGTACTGGGCTTCTTCGCGTCGATAGAGTCGAGTAATCGTATCAGGATACCAGCCAGAATGGCGAATGAACTTGCCCAAAGCGTAAGTTAATCTGTTCAATGTATAGCAAGTATTGACTGGGTTTGAAGCAAGGACTTTTTCAATCGATGATTTGAGTTCAGGTGTGACCCGCTCATCAGCATCCAGTGGCAGTACCCATTCGGACGTCATATAAGACTGAGCAATTTGACGTTGCTTACCAAAACCTTGCCAGTCTGTATGAGTGTAGAATTTATCCGTGTACTGTCGTGCAATGATTTCCGTGTCATCGGTGCTGCCTGAGTCGACAATAACGATTTCATCCACCCAGTCTTTTACCGTTTCCAGGCACTCAGCTATGTGTTTAGATTCGTTTTTGACGATCATCAAAACGCCGATCGTGGCTTTACTCATGATGCATTACCTTTTAGTAATGGTTTTAGTTTGTTCATCACCATTTCAGTCGTGATGCTATTCATAACATGCTCACCCTTTACACGCGTACTCCAAGGGAGCTCTTCTGCTGATTTGCCTTGTTGCTGTTCTACAAACTGCTCATACACACTCGCGACGGAGTCCAAATTGTTATATGGACCAGTACGTTTTGGGTTGCTATGGCCATAAAGCCCAATGACAGGTGTGCCTTGGGTAGTGGCAATATGAGCGGGGCCAGAATCGGGTGCAATGACGATTTCGGCTTCGGCTAGTATTGCCGCGAGCTGTTTAAGCGAGGTCTGACCGATAAGGTTGAGTATCGGCTGCTTTGCTGCATTAGCGATATCTTCGCCAAGCTTTACTTCTCTTTCGGCAGGTGAGCCACACAATACCACCTGATAGCCTTGCTCATAAAGCCAGTCAGAAACTTGTGCGTACCTTTCGGTAAGCCAATTACGCTCATCTTTACTTGCCGCAGGACTGATCACTACGGTAGGTACGCCATGAAGTTTTTGTTTGGCAAATTCGACATCGCTTGGAGCGATCGGTAATTGCCAGTGAGGCTCTGATTTAGGAACACCCAGATATTCAACAAAAGACATAAAACTATCTAGTACGTGCTGCGAGGTGGTATCGGAAATCTTCCTGTTAGTGAATAACCACTGGCCTTCTTTAGCACGTTTAAAATTGAATCCGACTTTATAAGTCGCTTTGATGCCAACTGTTAGCAAGCTGGCGCGTAGTGCGAGTTGCATATGGACGAGAGCATCAAATTTGCGGCCTTTCAATTGAGACCAAATCTTTTGCATCCCTTTTAAACCTTGTTTTTTATCGAAAACAATCAGTTCAACGCCTTCTAAACCGTCCAGCAGTTGTGCTTCTACCTTACCAATAATCCAAGTGACTTTGGTTTCGGGCCAATGTTTTTGCAGTGCTTGAACTGCGGCAACCGCGTGGCAAGTGTCGCCAATAGCAGACAGACGCAAAAAACAGACCGATTTAGGGGCTGAAGAGAACAGTGACATAGAGGGTGCTCAAGATATAAAAGTGGTTAGAATTATGCAGACAACGCTAAGAAATGTAAAATAGCCGCCATCACTATCAGTCGAAAGGTAACCTATGGTTCAGCAAAATAGTGGCAAGCCTGGTGCAACAGGGTTGACACGCGTTATTAACGCAACCGGATATTCCATGAAAGGGCTAAAAGCGGCCTTCCAACACGAAGCGGCAATTCGCCAAGAGTTAGCGCTCCTATTGATCGCTATTGTTGCTGTGATTTGGTTACCGCTACCGGTTATCGAGAGCATTTTAATGCTTGGCGTGGTGATCTTGGTGTTGATTGTTGAGCTTCTGAATTCCGCGATTGAAGCGGTCGTCGATAGAATTGGTCCTGAGAGACATGATCTTAGTGGACGAGCGAAAGACATAGGTTCTGCTGCAGTGTTTGTCGCGTTAAGTTTTGCTGGTTTTACATGGTTGTATATTCTCTACGATCAGTTTGTTGCGTAACCACTTAAGGAATGAAGATGGTTGCACAACTCAAAAAAGACAATCTCCGAATTTGGTATGACGCTGAGCTATTAAACGAACCGGCTGAACGCGTTTTTGACATCGAATTCTGGCAACAGAATGAAGCGGTGATAGGCAGCGCAAAAGGTAGGGGAACGACTTGGTTCGTTCAGACTCAAACCATCCAAGCCGCTTTGAGGCATTATCGTCGTGGTGGACTATTTGGTAAAATCGTCTCAGACCAGTATTGGTTCTCTGGATGGGAGAACACTCGCAGTTATGCTGAATTTAAGCTTTTGCAAAGTTTAGCCGAAGCGGGAGTTAATGTGCCGAGACCGATTGCTGCTCGAGTGCAGCGCAGTGGGTTGATTTATCGAGCGGATTTACTCAGTGAAAAGATTGTGGGAGCGAACGACTTAGTCAACATCTTGGAAAAGCAGTCTCTTAATGAAAGGCAATACCAAGCTATTGGTCGTGAAATCGCGAAAATGCATCAGGCACAAGTGAACCATACCGATTTAAATATCCATAACCTTTTGTTAGATAAAGACGATAGAGTGTGGATTATCGACTTTGATAAGTGCTGCAAACAAGCTGGCTCAGATTGGCAACAAAATAACTTAGATAGATTGTTGCGCTCATTTCTTAAAGAGCAAAACAAGCGTTCAATTCACTGGCAAGAAGACGAGTTTAATCACCTTCTTGCTGGATATAAAAGTATTTAGAATTTTAATTGCACTGACTTTTCTCTGTGCAAATTTGCTACACCCTAGGACATAAAATGCCTTTTAAACAAAAACTACATGCACATGGCTGGTTTATTCTAGTCAACGCAATATTGGCGATTGCGATTGCCAGCCGATACTTCGCATTTTTACCCGAGTTTCCGTCTGATGTACTAGGCGTTACTTTTATCCTTGCCGGGACTTTGGGGCAGATGACGCTTCTTGCTTTGGTCATTGGCGCGATTAGTCTGCCAGCCTTGCTAATACCTCGTGGTACGAGAAATATCATTCAGGCGCTTATTGCATCGATAGGTTTAGCTGTCCTGTTCATTGATACTATTGTTTATGCTCAATACCGTTTCCACATTAACGCGGTGGTACTTGAGTTAGTGTTGTCAGGACAAGTTGTTAGCTTCCCGCTCGTTACATGGTTAACCGTGATAGGATCTGTTATTGCGTTGATTGCAGGGCAGTGGTGGTTGATTCGCTGGTTAGAAGCTGGAGCGCCGATTCGAGCACTGAGATTAGGGCGTAAATTTGCTTTGCTGACGTTTATCGCTTTACTACTCACGAACGGTATTCATATCTGGGCAGCTGCGCACGCATATCAGCCAGTTACCATGGTGCAGCGTTATTTGCCGCTGTTCTACCCGGCAACCGCGAATGGGTTTATGGAAAAGCAGGGGTGGTTGGATAAAGAAGCCATTGCGCAGCAGAAGGCGATGAGCATTAAGCCAAAGAGTGATTTGAATTACCCGCTTAACCCGCTTGAATTCAAGGAAGTTGAGCAGCCAACGAATATCATGCTAATTACCGTGGACTCATGGCGAGCAGACACCTTCAACGCAGACAACACACCTTATATGTGGCAATACGCGCAAGAGGGCGTGATGTTCCAGGACCATATCGCGACGGGTAACGCAACACGTACAGGCATATTTGGTATGTTTTACGGCATGCCGGGCACGTATTGGCATGGCTTTTTGGCCAACCACCGCTCTCCTGTGTTAATCGACAGATTACAAGAACTGCAATATCAGCTGGGTCTGTTTACCGCCGCCAAGCTGACCAGTCCAGAGTTTGATCAAACGGTGTTTTCGAACGTACCGAATCTTCGGGTCTCTTCTGAAGGCAACTCTCCGGCTGCCCGTGACAAAAGCCTGACTGACGATTGGATTGATTGGTATGATCGTCGCGACAAGAGCAAACCAACGTTTTCTTTCTTGTTCTACGATGCGCCGCATGGCTATGACTTCCCTGACGATTTTGCGCATAAGTATGAGCCAATGATCCCACGCGTAGATTATCTTGAGCTGAATAATGATAGTGACCAGGAAAAATTCTTCAATCGCTATAAAACATCGGTTCGTTATGTCGATACACAAGTGAAACGTGCTCTGGATAAATTGAAACAGACGGGTGACCTAGAGAATACGGTGGTCATCATTACTGGTGACCATAGCCAGGAAATGAACGATAACAAACAAAATTTCTGGGGACACAACGGTAACTTTACCCGTGCCCAGACACATGTGCCTTTTGCCATGTTTGGCCCGGGTGTTGATAAGCAGAAGTTGGCAGAAAATGCAGCGTACACCACGTCGCATGAAGATTTAGCGCCAACACTGCTAAAAAACTATCTGGGTGTCACAAGCGATATCCATGACTATTCAACTGGCGTTGATTTGTTTGGCGATAAGGTTAAGCGCAATTGGATGATGACATCCAGCTACAGTGCCTACGGCATCATCTACGACGACACGATTATTGAAGTTAATGGTGCAGGTCAATCTGAAATCTACGATAGCACTTACCGAGTCAAGAAAGGCGAAGCAATGAACTATCAGTACGTTCAGGAAGCGCTAGAAAAGATTAGTCGGTTCAGAAAGTAATCCAGATAAAAACGCCTCTCTAGCAAAATAGAGAGGCGTTTTTTTAGTTGGGGATTAATTAACCATCAGTATGCAGATGAGGTAGGCTTCGTTATAATGCCCAGATAAAGTTCAGCCTAGAGTTACAGAGAATGTTTTTCAAAAAAAAACGCAAAAAAGAGTTTAAAAAGCTGTCTTCTTCCATTAACGAAGCCGCTGTTGTCCAAGGCATACGACAGTCAGCCCGGGAGTTGAAGCCTTTAACTCAAATGAACAAAATCGCTGAGCATGAGGTGATTGTTAGTCTGACAACATACTCCAAACGTATTCATGATGTGTACTTGGTGCTTGAATCAATCAGCCTACAAACCGTGCTACCAAACCGAGTTATTTTGTGGCTGGCAGAAGACGAGTTTTCACTCGATACATTGCCAGTAACACTGAATACCCGTCTGCCTCATGGACTGGAAGTTCGTTTTTGTCCTGATTATAAAAGTTTTAAGAAAATCATTCCGACGCTGCAAATAGCCCCTGAAAGTCTGGTTATTACATTGGATGATGATGTGATCTATCCTCTCGACACCATTGAACGCTTGCTTAATGAGCACAGTCTCAACCCGAATACTATTTTGGGTAACCGAGCTCATGAGATTACATTCAGAGGCACTGAACCTCGCCCATATAAGCAATGGACTAAAGAAGTAGAGCAGCCAGAGAAGAATGTATTTTTGACAGGATGCGGCGCTATCCTATATCCACCTAAGTCGCTACATGCATCGGTAACGGACACTGAACTGTTTATGAAATTATGCCCTCATGCAGATGATATCTGGCTGTACATTATGGCCCGAATGCAAGGAACAAATATTCGTAAGGCTGCCGGAAGGCATTTCAGTGAGTTTGCCCAGATCCCGAATAATCAAACTACGGGGCTGAATAAATTGAATGTGGACAATGGGCAAAATGACGTACAGCTGAAAGCGGTCATGGACCATTTTGGCTTCGGTATATAAGTCACTGTTCGTCTTAATTTCTTTGGTTTAGGTTAGTTTTTTATGTTCGATCGATTTATTCGTAGCGAGTTTTTTGAAAATAAATGCATTGGAATACGTAAGAGAATTCCCTATTTTAATGCGCGTTATGCTGAGTTGAATGAGTTGGGAAAGGCGTGGCAAGATCCTGAACTTCTTGAACGCGCCCAGCAAGCATTAGCTGCTTTGAAAGAGGCAACTCAAGGAAATGAAAATCCGGATTCTGACATTCCCAAAATAATATGGATGTACTGGAATACGCCACTCTCTTCAGCACCGGATGTGGTTCGTTTAAGTGTAGAATCCTGGCAAAAGCTGAATCCGGATTATGAAGTTCGTTTGCTGAGTGATGAAAACCTAAATCAGGAACTTGGATTCGATTTTAACGCTGTATTTGAGCTTTGTTTCGTTAAGCTGACCTTAGCCATGAAAGCGGATATTTTGCGCCTGTATTTGCTGAGTCGATTTGGCGGTGTTTGGGCTGATACGACTACCTTCTGTTTAGAGCCGTTGGCACATTGGCTGCCAGAATGTACCCGTTTGCATAATTTTTTCACATTCAGGCATGAGACTGTTGCGACTCGACCTCTGGAAGCATGGTTTATAGCCGCCAACAAGCACTCAAATATTACCCGTAACACACTGAATCTGTTTATTGAACATCTGTTTAAGCCAAGAAAAACAGCTATCTTTGTTTCAAACCGACGCAAAATGATGGAAAAGATGGGCTTTGAGAAACATCATCCCCATATGCTTTATGCCGATACTGTTACGCAGGCAGAGAAGTTTGGTTTTATGCCTTATTTTTCAGTCGGGTACTTTTTTAACGAAAGTCTGAGAAAATACTTCTCTAGCGATGAAATCGAACAGTTTTTGGCCCTGCCGAACCAGCATGCAATCAATGATAGTGACCACGCTCAGTTTACTCAGGCTGTTGTTTCGAAACAGACTTACAAAGATACTTACCAGCAGAGTGAGCTATACCAAAAGCGAAAGAAGTATCTGACTGAGCTTATCGAAAAGGCAACCTAAGACGAAGGTGCTGACAGACATATTCGCCGCTATTGTGCCGATAATTGCATCTTCAGATTTGCACTTCAATACGGGAAGGGATGTGTCTTTATTCATCATGCAAAAGATCTTAATGTATTGATAAGATTGCAAGTATTGTGATTTAGCTAAAGGTCTATATGAGAGCACTGGTGAGCAGTTTTTTGTTTGAGCAGTGCTTCTAAGGTATATTGACGGTTATCCAATCGGTAAGCTCATGCTCGTGAGTCGTTTTAATTGAGGCATCTAGTATAAATGAAAATTGCACTTGTTCACATGAGGCATGCAGAAACTGGTGGCACGGAGTTATTTCTCAACCAGCTTTCTCGTTATTTAGCGGAGAAAGGGGAAGACGTAACCATAATTTGTCGTACTCATGTAGCCCCTACTCATCCAAATATTAAGTTTGTACAACTTGGTGGTTTTAGCTTGGGGAAAGCGCATCGTATATGGAAGTTTGCGAAAGATGTTGAAAAACACTTAGCGAAAAACCAATACGACTTTGTCTATGGTCTTGGCAAAACATGGTCTCACGATATGCTTCGTATTGGCGGCGGGACGCACATCCACTTTGTCGAATCTATGAAGAAAGGAAAGCTAAAGCTAAAAGACAAAGCGGCTATTGCAATTGAACGCAAAGCGATGGCCAAAGGTGCATATAAACATATTGTTGCCAATTCTTTTAAAAGTGCTGCTGAGATTCAAGACGCATACGGTGTACCAAAAGAAAAAATATCAGTTATTCACAATTTTGTGGATACACAACGTTTTGACCGTGAAAGATATAAAGAGAAATCTGCAGAGCTAGTACAGCAGCTTGGGATTGATGTTGGTAAACCTGTATTTTTATTTTTAGGTTCTGGCTACAAAAGAAAGGGGCTGAAAGAAGCTTTATCTGCATTTTCTATGTTGGATTTTGAGGCAACCTTACTTATCGTTGGGCGAGAGAATCACGAAGAAGAATACAAAGAGTATGCTCGTTCATTAGGGGTCGCAGATAACTGCTATTTCTTGGGTACCCAGACTAAACCTGAACATTATTTCTCCATTGCAGATTGTTATATCTTACCAACCCATTACGAACCGTTCGGTTTTACTGCAATTGAAGCGCTATCATGTGGTATTCCTGTCATCACAACCGAAAATTGTGGTGCGAAAGAAGTACTTAACGAGCAAGTCTCGACGGTTGTTAGTGCTAAGGTTGAGCCGAGCGAACTCGCTTCTGCGATGACGTACTGGGCCGCGAAAGTAAATGACTTAGAACTAAGCAAACAATGTCGAGAGCTTGCTTTAACGCTAGATGTAAATGTCGTAATGGAAAAAAATTACCAACAAATTCTTACTGTTTATAATTCCAAGTGACATGACTGCTATTGATTAATTTCAGTAAGGCTTCTTTCTATAGAGTTCAGGTATGAATTAAGAAATTTGCCAGGGGATGCCTTAGTAGAAAATAGTTTTATTAACACGCTTTCTGCTAAGTGCTCCCTATCTGTTACATCTATAAGCTCGTGCTTAAGCATGTTCTCTACAATTTCTGCAAAATTAAAATAGCTCGGTCCGGTAATGACCGGTAGTCCTAATGCCGCAGGTTCTAGCATGTTATGCCCGCCAACTTTGTCACCGACTAAGCTGCCGCCCATAAAGCATACATCGGATGCGCCCATTAAGACCAGCATCTCACCCATGGTGTCACCAAGATAGACCTGTGCTGAATCACTTACTGTGGGCAGTTCTTTCGTTTCAGTACGTCTTACTGTACTAAACCCCGATGTTTGGGCAAGTTGGCACACATCATTAAAACGTTCCGGGTGGCGTGGCACTAGAATTAGTAAAGCGTCTGAGTGTTGTTGTAACACTTTCTTGTGTGCGGCAAGTACTTGTTCATCTTCACCTTTATGAGTGCTGGCTGCAATCCAGACTGGCCGTGTCTGACCTAATTGTTTTCTTAACGCTTTACCTTGTTCTATGGTTTTTTCCGATATGGTGATATCGAATTTTATTGAACCAGTCGTAAATAGTTTATGTTTGCTAACGCCCAGTTTTGCAAAGCGTTCTTTATCTGAGTCAAACTGACACAACACCTTCGTTAGACATTTCTCTATTTGATTAAACAATGACTGCACTTTGGCGTAGTTTCGGCATGACTTTTCAGATAAACGGGCGTTAACCACAGTAATTGGAATCCCGGCTTTGTGCACCGTGTTAAGGGTATTTGGCCAAAGCTCGGTTTCAATGATCAGCATTTGCTTTGGATTTGTAGCCTTTAAAAAACCTTTTACCGCAAAGCTAAAGTCGATAGGCATATATCGGTGTTCAACCAAATCACCTAATTTTGCTATCTGCTCTGCACCAGTACTGGTCGTCGTAGTAACCAGAATCGTCTGTTCAGGATTCTGCTTTTTTAACGCTTTTATTAGCGGTGCCGCCGCGATGCTTTCGCCGACCGATACGGCATGAATCCATATTGGGCGTTGGTGAGTATTAAGCTTTGGCGTAATACCGAAATGTTCTTTCCAGCGCGAACCAAATTTAGGTTTGTTTGGCTTGCTCTTGTACAAGCCAAATAAAAGAATTGGCGACGCCAGAGCAAGCAGCAGCGTATAAATAAGACGAATTAACATGAGCTAACCGTAATGGCTTCAAGCTTTTGGATACTGTTCAGCACTTGTTTCGGAGACAACTCCGTCAAGCACTTAAGGTGGTTAAACTGACATTCACGCTGAAAACATGGGCGACAATCAATATCGGTATGAACAATCTCAACTTTCTCAGCAAGTGGTGGCGTGTATTTTGGCGACGTAGAGCCATACACTGCGACGACATTACAACCAACTGCGGCTGCGACGTGCATTAAGCCCGAGTCATTCGCTACTACCGTTTTACACGCAGCAAGCAGATCCACGGCTTCGATTAAGCTGGTTTGTCCGGCAAGAACATGAATATGTTGATGGAACTGTGGCGGCACCAAGGCTCGAATGCCGTTACAAGTTTCAAGATCTTTCTGTGAGCCGAATAGCCAGATTTGATGGCCTTCTTTACACATCTGTGTGGCGACTTCCGCATAATGGGTTTCTGGCCACTTCTTCGCTGGGCCAAACTCTGCGCCTGGACACAAACCAATAATCGAACGCTCTTGATTCAGATTGAACTTCTGGATAGTTGCCTGCTGCTCTTCTTGATTAATAGTAAGGCTAGGGCGTGGCAGCGTCTCTAATCCGCCAAGTGATGATGAGTCCACCATCTCCGATTTTGGATAAGCCAAAGCCACATAGCGTTCCACCATGTATTGAAACGACTTCATGTTAGGACGAATGTCATTCAGCAAACCAAAGCGCATCTCGCCTTTCCAGCCAGTGCGAAGTGGAATGTTAGCAAACCAAGGAATTAAGGCGGATTTAGCCGATTTTGGCAGGATGTAGGCGTGATCGTATTTCTTCTCACGCAGTGTTTTACCAATTTCACGGCGCCCCAGAAGGTTAAATTCACCATGCCCAATTGGCATTTCAATGGCCTTATTCACCTCAGGCATTCGCTCTAAGATCGGTTTACACCACCCCGGAGCAATGACATCAATTTCGCTCTCTGGATTCAGTTGCTTTAAAACGATGTAGAGGGATTGCGACATCACCATATCGCCAACCCAAGAAGGACCAATAATCAGGATTTTGTTTTTCGACATGTTGATATCACTTATTGTTTAATAAAGCCATGCTCACGCATTTCTCGATAAGGGTTACTGCCATCTGCTTGAGTACGCAGTAGACGCAGGGTCCACATATATTGCTCCGGCTTTTTGCTAACGAAGTACTCAACGGCTTCATTGAGCGAGCGTGCATCGTCGTTATCAGTTTCCTGAAGCGTCAGTGGCGGCATGAACTCAATACTAAAGCGACCGGTTTCCGGATCCAGTGAAGCGAAAGTTGGTATTACTTGCGATTTTGACAGTTTTGCTAACTTCGTCAGACCTGGCAGTGTTGCCTTTGTCGTCGCGAAAAAGTCTACGAACTCACTGAGCTCAGCACCATGATCTTGATCTGGCAGGTAGTAACCTAAGTAACCCTCTTTAATCGATTTGATGAAAGGTTTTATACCTCCGGAACGTTCATATACTCGGCCACCATACTGCACGCGTTGGCGGTGCATTAACCAGTCTGTCACCGGGTTTTTCTGTCTTTTTGCCATCGCAGATACTGGTAGCTCTTTTGAGGCCAGCAGTACTGCCGGAATATCAATAGACCAGGAGTGAGGCACTAATAAAATTACTTTTTCATTTTGTTCAGTGAGCTCGAACAATTGTTCTGCGTTTACAAAATCACACTTTGATTGTAACCACTCAGGAGAACGCAAAGAGACCAGGCCAAATCTAAGAGTAAATACACCGGCAGTGTAAAGAGTTTTGTAAACCAGTTGGTCACGTTCTTGTTCACTTAAATGTGGGAAGCATAACGCTAAGTTAGTTTTTACGTTATTGACGGTATTTGCCTTGGATTTAACTAAACGTGATGCCAACACTTTTGCCAGCCACTTGTGAAAAGAGAGAGGCAGCAAAGCGATAAGTGCAGAGCTGA
Organism: Vibrio sp. YIC-376; assembly: GCF_052353105.1. NCBI lineage: Bacteria > Pseudomonadati > Pseudomonadota > Gammaproteobacteria > Vibrionales > Vibrionaceae > Vibrio > Vibrio sp. YIC-376. The sequence goes on along the minus strand of NZ_JBBWFK010000006.1, from coordinate 342,634 downwards.
AAACACCGAGCCAGGTTCCCCAGTATTTAGGCTTGAGAAATGAGTACTCAAATACAGGGTTATAGGCTTTGGGATCGAAGTCGTCACGTTTATTAGTCATAGTGTGTCTAGTTACCTATAGGTATGGGACGAATGGATAAAATGCAGATAGCAGAAATGATACAGACTATTGGAACTGAGTAAAGGTGGCAGACCATAATAGCCGCCACCCCATAATTACAAACAAAGATGCTTAGCGGTTTTGGATAGCCAGGTATTCAGCGACACCTTCTGCAACCGTTTTGAACTCAACGTCACAGCCTGCTGAGCGTAGCTTAGTCAGATCGGCTTGAGTGAACTCTTGATATGCGCCTTTTAGATGATCTGGGAATGGAATCGTTTCGATTTCACCTTTACCGTGGTGAGTGATCACGGCTTTTGCTACTTCTTCAAATGACTCTGCACGGCCTGTACCGCAGTTAAAGATGCCTGAAACGCCGTTTTCAAAGAACCATAGGTTTACTTTGCATACATCGCCCACGTAGACAAAGTCACGCTTGAAGGACTCGCTACCAGCAAACAGTTTTGGATTCTCACCTGCATTTAGCTGGTTGTTCAAATGGAATGCAACGGATGCCATGCTGCCTTTATGATTTTCGCGAGGGCCGTACACATTGAAGTAACGGAAGCCAGTGATTTGAGATAGAGTCTCGCCGTGCTCTTCAGCATCTTGCCATAAGCGACGTACGTAGTTATCAAACTGTTGCTTCGAGTAACCGTAGACGTTAAGTGCGCCTTCGTATTCGCGCTCTTCAACAAATGTGTCTGTCTCACCGTATGTTGCTGCAGAAGAGGCGTAAAGGAATGGAATTTCGCGATCTAAACAGTAATGCAGTAGCTCTTTTGAGTACTCATAGTTGTTCAGCATCATGTATTTACCATCCCACTCGGTTGTCGCAGAGCACGCACCTTCGTGGAAAACTGCTTCGATCGGACCGAAATCATCACCCGCCATAATTTGGGTAAGGAAGTCGTCACGATCCATGTAATCTGTGATGTCCAGATCAACTAAGTTCTTAAACTTCTTGCCATTTTTTAGGTTGTCGACAACCAGGATATCGTTAATGCCAACTTCGTTGAGAGCTTTAACAATGTTGCTGCCGATCATGCCAGCACCACCAGTTACGATGATCATAGAACTTCCACCATAGATTAAAATTTTCTCAGGAATTTTAGCAAGAAACGTATAAAGGTTCTAGGACCTAGGGTCCTAGATCCTAGAGAGGAATTGTTGGGACTATTTTGACTTACAAGATGTTGAGAAGTGGTGGTTAGGTTAATGGAATACGGAATACGGAGTTCCATACTTTAGCCCCGTCATCCTGAACAGCGACGAAGGAGCGTGATTCAGGATCTACTTACCGAGTGTGCTGATGTAAAGGAAGGTTCTAGGACCTAGACCCTAGGATCCTAGGACCTTTCATTACCCGTATTCTGTAAGCGAAGCGCTCGGTAATCCAAAACAACGAACACAAGCGTTTAAGAAATACATTAAAGCTTCAGCAAGCAAGCCTAAAACCCTAAAACCCTAGGACCTAGGACCTAAAAACCTAGGCCCTAAGATCCTAAGCCCTTTCTTTACTTACTTCTCATCCGAATGGTTTGGTCTTTGGAACCAAGGGTTTCGTTCATCCGTTAGTTCAATCAAGCTGTATTTACGACCCAGCTTCTGACCACCATCACGAGTCAGTGGTTGCCAACTGAAGTTCGCACGGTTGTTACTTGGCTTAATTGTCATGATGTCGTATGGAATTGAAATATAGAAGCCTTTGGTATAGCTGCCTTCACCAAACTCATCGGCTGATAGGTCACTCACTGATGCAAAGACACCTGCGATGACACCACTCTTGAATTGTTTCGCAAAATTCAACTGAGCGCCCTTATCACCACCCAGGAATTGACCAACATCCAACTGGAACATTGTGTTAGACAAGAACTCCCATTGCGGGAAGTAGTATCCAGATACAAAACCAGTAAAGCCTTTATCAATAACCTCGAACGGACGACCATATTCTGGAATGTCCTGCCATTTGTCGGTGTAAACGCCAAAGTAACTTTGTGGATCACGCTGAGAGATTAAGTTAACGTCAGCACCAATGGCCCAGTTTGAACCTTGTGGGCGGTATAAGAACTCTGTACCAACACCAGCAAACATACTTTCCAGATAACCCGCATAGAATTGCTGGTCCATCGTATCTGAGTATTCCTGGAACCAGGTTAACTGCAGATTCGACATAGTGACGTCATGCTCGTTCTGGTAAGCTCGGAACATGGTACGCACACGCGGAATTGTTGTACCATCTGGTGGCGTGACGTAATTAAACTTGTCGTAGTTGTTGTACCAATCCCAGTAAAGTGAACCGCCTATTTCCAGGTTGTCAGTTAACCAGTAAGAGGCATTACCATTTAAACCGACGCTAAACAGGTAAAAGTCTTCAGCGTTGCCCAGTGTTTGAACTAATTTGGGCGCAAAACCCCAATCGAAGCGCTTAAAGCCATCATAGGTTGCTTCACCTTGTGGTTTGCTGTTCGATGTTGAAACTGCATCTTCGATTTGTGGGTTGACGTAGTTTACTTGTGCGTAATCTCGGTACTTATCTTTAGAGATAACCGTTTGATTTGATACTAAACCAAGGCTTCGCTCATTAATGGTAAACGTTTCAACACTTTCCGGTACTTGGTTGCTCAACACGGCGGCGGCTTTTTCATGTGCTTCGCTGCGATCACGGTATTTCTTCTGCTCACCGACAATCGATACGGTATCTCCCTTCGCGTAAATTTTGGTATTCTGATAACCCGCAATCTTATCCAGATCTTCCGTTACACGTTCCCAATCGACCTGAGAAAGCTCGGCCGGTTGGTTATCTTCTGCTTTTGGCGTTGGTGTATCACGCCAGAAAGATGGCATTTTGTTGAAGTTGGTGTACAGGCTTAAACCTGCTACGAGGGTATCTCCACGCTCATAACTTACGCGCAGATCAGCCATGTGGCCCAAACGGTACAATACACCAAAGTTCCACGGTGTATGCGGTGTCATGTCTACGCCACCGCGCACAACAGGGTAGTCTTCACTGTAATCGTTGCTGTCGTATTCCAGTTTAAAGCGTAGCGGGGCATAAAGGGTTTGATACTCCACACCGCCGAATATTGCAGAAGAGCCTTTGAACCAGCGTTCATAATCAACGCTGCCACCATTACCTTTATAATCGGATGGTCGGTCACAGTAGCGATCTGAAACTTTACACGCTGGGTTGGTGATATTATCGCGAGTGCCTAAATAGCCCCAGCCCATACCCAAGGTAAAGTCGAACGTACCTAAGTTAGGGTTAGAGTAGCGCTTGGTTGCTGCGATAAACTCGCCGTCAAATAGGCCGGTGCCTGCCAAATCACGAATACCAACCGAAAGCTCTGGTACATACTGAGATTCTTCTAAAAGACGAATTTTAAAGTCGACGCCTTTATCGGTGTACTTTGTATCACCGGAAAAGCTAGGATCATCACTATAGAATAAGTCATTGACCAGGGTATAACGAAGAGTCGTCTCCAGCCATGGCATTACTTGTAGAGTGACATTGTAAAACTGGTATTCATTACTGAAATTGACAGCAAAGTTAAATTCGCCTTCTGGTGCCATACGGCCGGTTGGCATCTGCATTAGACCTACACCGCCAAAATCCATCTGTGATGGCTGTAAAGGTGGTGCTTCAAATGGCATATCCTGAGCCCAAACTAATGCCGGACCCATTAAAGAAAGGGTTAAAGTATTTCTAATCAGCGTCATAGTGGGCTCTTCATTGAGGTTGGCTTCAGTTGTGTAAGCAACTTAACAATATCCTGATCCATTTCAGAGTTTTCAAACTTCTCAAACGGGATATAAACCATGGTCAATGGCGGCAGATAATATTGAGTCGTCAACCAGGAACCGTGATGTGGCTGAGCAACGTTGCCATCGGGATAAATTAAGATTGGCGGGTGGGCCAGTTCACCAATGTCACTTTCCAGGTTTGCAATTTGTTGCTTTAATGGAATACCGGCTTGCTCTTTAACCGAGTAGACTTTGTTTAGGTTACCTAGATAAACGACTTTTTCTTCTCGCTGTATTGATACAAGAGATAAATCACCATCAAGCAGTGGGTTGTTAAATTTATCCAGGCGGATGTCATCCACATCAACATTAGAGAATACACGCGGAGCAAATTGATGCTTTTGAATGTATTTATAGAACGGGTGGGAGACCAGATTGTGCTGAATCATCTGATTCAACACCGAATTTTTCAGCGCAGTTGATTTACTTAATGCTTCTACAGAATCATCAAATAACGTTGTGCCGAGAGGGTATTGTAAAACAAGGTCTTGCTGTTGGGCCTGTTTTAGAACATCCGCTAAACGAGCTTTTTGTTGAAATTGCAACTGTTTACTCACGCCAACCAGTTCAACGTTTAAATACGCATCTTTATTTGGGGTGGATTGAGCGGAAGCAGGTACACCAATTGTGCTTGCTAACAGAGCGAAGCTTAATAAAGGGAACAGTCGTTTACTCATGATTTGCTGTATCCTTTCAAAATCGTTAACTCAACAGGTACCATATTTGGCCCTAAATGTTGTCGGGTCTTCACGACTTGCCCTTCACCATTTACCCAGTAAAGGTTTTCGACGGTTTCCGATAGGCTAGGGAACTCAACGGATTCGCGATATAGATCGGCTGAGGTTGAGGACAGTGGCGTGGTGACCACTTCTTTACCTTGATAGGTTCGAGTAATGTGAGCAGGAAAGCCGTAACGGTATTGTTCAGCCCAGTCATATGAAAGCATGTATTCAGTGTTTGAAAAGGTATAGCCAGGTACTTGGCCATATACGCCCGCAATATTGTTGTTCTGTAAGTTCACGGTTTTAACGATATGGCCGTTCTCTGTTACTACCATCGCCTTATCTGAGCTGACCCACTTCAGTTGAGTTTTACCGGTAAGAGGGTTTTGCTCTGCGAAGGCTAAAACAACAAAAATTTGTTTTTGATTGCCTATCTTAAGGTATGCGCTGGCGTACGGTACGGCTTCAATCTCTTGAGGTGTGAGCTCGACATCGATGTAATTACTATAAGCTTCCTGAACGGTTGCGGACACATCATTGAATTTTTGCGTACATCCGAACGTCAGACTCATTACCGGTAGGATAAGAAGTAGGTGCTTCCACTGTTTTGCTCGAAAGATATTCATTATTCCCTCTTGAAAATGAAATCGCCCTGAATAAATCAGGGCGATTATCTACTATTTACTGAACTCTATTAGTTAGAAGTAGTAGTAGATGTAGAAGTAGTTGTAGTGCTTGAGTCACTGTCTGCTGCTGCTACTGCTACAACAGTTGCTGCTGCTGCTGCACCAACGCCTACTGCAACTTCGCCATTAGCAAGAACTGCTGCTTCTTCAGTTGTGCCAGCTTCAGTTGCTGCGAATGCCGTTGATGCGCTTAGAGCCATAAGAATAGCCAGAGCTGTCTTCTTCATTATTAATCCTTGTTTATCCGGTATAAAAAACATCGATGTTTTGGAACATAAACTAATGTGCCAAAATGTATTTTAGATAAAAAATCGCCAGCATGTAAACAGTTTCGTATGTGTTCGGCTGTTAATTTTAAGAAAATAAACAACCTAGAGATCTAGGCCCTAGGATCCTGGGACCTAGATCTCTAGACGCTTCTACACCTTATTTACTAAAAACGACCGTCTCATTCTTACATTCTAGACACATTCGCCCCCTTGCCGTTTCCTGTCATTACATGCATAATTTGGCAGCTTTGTAGAGTGCTTTAAATCATGATTTTTTTGATTTAATCTCACAAGCTAATAGCTTAATTAAAAATATTTATATTAATAAACCGAATGAAATTAATCGGTAATCAGCGAACAGTGGCTAACGCGTAAATGCCGCAGGGCGGTAGCGTGGAATGCGCGAGATATTTAACAGGCCTCACTGCTCGCATTAGTTAGTATGTGCAGTGGTAGGTCGATACCTAGGGAACAATTACGTGATTAATAAACGACCATGGCTAGGGGCGTTGAGCGCAGTAAGTTTAGGCTTGTGCTCTTTTTCTGCCTCAGCAGATTTTTATGCTGGTGCGTTATTGAGTTACTCTAACGCCGAATATCACCACACCTCCTCATCTTCAGTAGCAGAAGGAAGCCCTTTTCTTCTTCAGGCTCAAGCCGGCTACTTCTTCAATGATTACCTTGCCTTAGAAGCCCGTTACGGAACCTCTCTCGAACGCGATAGTGGTTTAGCAGTCGATAGTATTGCAAGTGGCTTTGCCAAATTTAATATTCCAGTTTCTGATCGAGTCGCTCTTTATGGGTTGGCTGGCTACTCCTCCGTGCAAATAGACCAACAGAATGTTGGATCGGGTAAAGACCAGGGCTTTAGCTTTGGTATGGGAGCGCATTACGCGCTAGATAAGCAAAGTGCGGTTGTGTTCGAGTTTATTGATAGCCTCTCCGAAGATAAAGTTCGCTTGAATGGAATTTCACTAGGCTTCCAACACCGATTTTAATTAAAAGACTTTAATTAGAAACCTAGCGCCTAGGACGTCGTGTCTAGGTTTTTCACCTCATTAAATTTATAGCGAATGATCATGCTTAAAGGATATTTCTCTATTGCGGTTTGTGTGCTGGCAAGCATGTTTGCGCCATACACGTTGGCGCAAAACCCAACTCCAGCACAGATCCAAATGTTTAAGAGCTTACCTGCCGATCAGCAACAAGCGTTGGCCAGTCAGTATGGTATCTCCATCCCATCAGCCTCTTCCCAATCTACGAGCTACCAGAATCCTCAGGTGATTGAGCCACGTACTCTGGTGAACGAAAATGCTCAAAACGGGCAAGTAAATCAACAAGACCAAGATGAAGAACTAAAACGTTTTGGTTTAGAACTCTTTGCTGGCTCACCAACTACTTTTGCACCTATTAGCGACGTTCCTGTGCCTGCTGATTATACGGTCGGAGCGGGTGATGAGATCGTTATCCAGTTATTCGGGAAAGAGAATACTACCCATCGCCTGCGTGTTAACCGTGCGGGTATCATCAACTTTCCATCGTTAGGTCCGGTACAAGTTGCTGGAATGAGCTTCTCTGAAGTGCGCGACTCACTTAATCAACGCGTAAATGAACAGATGATAGGTGTACGCAGTGATATCTCCCTTGGTGAAATGCGTACCATGCAAGTATTTATTATGGGTGATGCGTACAAACCGGGCGCTTACACTGTTAGTGCATTAACGACGATTTCTCAGGCGATTTACTACAGCGGTGGTTTTAGTGAAAGCGGCGCTCTGCGTGATGTTCAGCTAAAACGTAATGGACAAGTCATTCGCAAACTTGATATGTACGATTTGTTGCTGAAAGGTGATGCACGTAACGATGTTCGTTTGTTACCTGGCGATGTAGTCTTCATTGGTTCGGTTAAAGGTACGATTTCTATTGATGGTGAAGTCAATCGCCCTGCCATTTATGAAATCAATTCGGGTGAAACCTACAAGCAAGCGATTCTTATGGCGGGCGGTTTTACTGCAAATGCTTACAGCGACCAGATTGAAATAAAGCGCTATGCAGCAAAAGGCACTCGAGAAGCGTTGACGCTAAACTTTACTCAGTCTACCGATCAGCAAGCTAAAGTAAAAAATGGCGATACCATTAACGTGCTGAAAAAAAGTGAAGAGCTGACTCGCTATGTTCAAATCGAAGGTGACGTGCGCCATCCTGGTTTTGTTGAATGGAATAGCGGGCTACGTATCGCAGACCTTTTCCATTCCGTTGATTCTTCATTCAACTCAACAGCAGATGTTAATTACGCAGTAGTCGTACGAGAAATCAATTCTCAGCGAGATATAGAAGTTCACCAAGTGAACCTTGCCAAAGCTATCTTGTCTCCAGGCAGTAAAGATAACTTACAACTAAATTCTCGTGACCGAGTATTGGTCTTTAACCGCTTTAATAATGAAGACTTAGATAATCTTGCACAGGAAGATGTTGCTACCAAGGCAAAAACTCTCGAGGAGGCTCAGGCTCTGGCTCAGCAAGATCTTAAGCAAGAGCAAGAAGTCTTAAATCCTGCGGTTGCCGTAACTGCGGTGGATAGTAAGTCGAGAGCTAACGCGAATAGAACTAAGATTATTTTCCGCGGTAAAGAGATCACAAAGGAAGACTTTGAAGCACTTAAGCAAAACACTCGCCGTACTTTACTTGCATCAGTGTTATTGCAACTTCAACAACAGTCGCGATTGGGTCTAGCGCCACAAATTGCGGAAGTGTTCGGCGAAGTCAAACACCCTGGCCGTTATCCTCTTACACCACGAATGACAGTTTCTACTCTGGTTGAAGCGGCGGGTGGGCTAACTTACAACGCCTTTACTATTAATGCAGAACTTGCTCGCACCGTGGTTAATAGTGTCGATGAGCGTGCTTATATTGATGTAGAACGTATCGATCTACGCAAAGCGATTCAAGGTAGCACTGCTGACGACGCGATTATTGCAGGCCGTGACCGTTTAAACATTCTAGAGAAGCCAAGCGTGAAATTGCAAAGCACAGTGACTTTGCAAGGTGAAGTCCGCTTCCCTGGTACTTACACCGTGAGTCAGGGTGAGACGCTTGGACAACTCCTCGAACGTGCTGGTGGTCTTACCGAGTTTGCGCATCCGCAAGGTGCAATCTTCACTCGTGAAGCACTACGTCTACAAGAGCAGAAACTGCTAAACGAGTACGCTGCTGATATGCGTGCAGAAACTGCGAAGAAAACCTTCCGTGCAGACAGCAACTTAGGTTCAGTTATTTCTGACCCTGATAAAACGCTGAAGTTTGTTGAAGAAGCAAGCCGCAGTAAAGCACTTGGCCGTATGGTTGTTCAGCTAAATCGTATCATTAAAGATGAGCGTTCTGCGGACTTTATGCTAGAAGACGGCGACTTCCTATTTGTTCCGACCTTCCGCAATACGGTGTCTATCATGGGTGAAGTTCAGGTTCCAATTACTTATCTGCTAGATACTAAGCTAGACGTGGAAGACTACCTGAACAAGGCTGGTGGTGCGAGAAAACAAGCGGATGAAGACCGTATTTTCGTTGTACGCGCTGACGGCTCAGTTTACAAGCCAACTTCAGGTTACTGGTTCGGTAATAACAATGAAGAGCTAAGTGCTGGTGATACCATTGTTGTACCAATCGATACGGACTACCGCGATGCTCTAAGCACCTGGACCGCTGCAACGCAAATCCTCTACCAAACAGGTGTAGCGATCAATGCGCTTAAATAAAGGTTATAGGGCCTAGGATCCTAGGCCCTAGGAAACCCAAAGATTTGGAAGTGGATGATGCGACAACTTGCTTTTGAAAAACTCGAAGTTTGGAAACGCAGTTGTCGCTTGTCTTGTGAGTTATATAAAGAGCTCGACAGTTGTAAGAACTTTGGTTTTAAAGACCAGCTAACAAGAAGCGCACTTTCGATAGCATCCAATATTGCAGAGGGTGAAGAGCGAGAGACAGCAAATGAGTCTGCAAGGTTTCTTTATATTGCAAAAGGCTCTGCTGGCGAAGCAATAACCCAACTTTATATTGGAATAGAGGCTGGTTTTATCGAACGTCCAAAAGGGCTCGCTTTTATTAACGAAGCCAAAGAAATATCAGCGATGATTGCCGCACTAATTAAACGCAGAAAAGGCTCAGTAAGAGAGCAATCTGCAAAATATGAATAGTTAAAAGAAAGGCCCTAGGTCCTAGAAATCTAGGATCCTAGGACCTAATTATCGTAATCCGTAATCCGTAATCCAATTTAAACTCGATCCTATCCCTAGCACCTAGTTTTTACCTAGGATCTAGAACCTAGGACCCTAGGACCTTAAAACTCCCATGGAACAAAATAAACCTCAACATCACGAGTACTTACCCTACCCACCCCAACCTGCAGCGATCGCTGATGACGAAATCGATCTTCGTGAACTTTTCAAAGCCATTTGGAAGGGAAAGTGGATCATCATCGCCACAACGTTTGTATTTGCAGTTGCTTCCGTGTTTTATGCCCTAAGCCTACCAAATAACTACAAAGCAGATGCATTATTAGCTCCCGCAGAAAGCTCAAGCGGTGGTGGTTTATCTAAAATGGCTGGACAGCTTGGCGGGTTGGCTGCATTAGCTGGAGTTAATCTAGGCGGTGGTGAAACTTCCCAAACCGATCTTGCAGTCCAAGTAATGAAGTCTCGCCAGTTTGTGGACGCGTTCATTAACAAACATGATTTACTTGTTCCGTTGATGGCAGCAAAAGATTGGGATTTAACTAATAACAAGTTAGTTATAAATGAAAATCTCTATAACTCAAATACAGGTGAGTGGCTGCGTGAACCGGAAGGTCTTCGCGGCTCTAAGCCAACTGCGCAAGAGGCTTTTGAAATATTCAGTAAAGATACTTTAAGCGTAGGTCAAGACAAAGAGAGTGGTTTGTACACGATTTCTATTAAACACTATTCTCCTTATGTAGCTCAGCAATGGGTTAATTGGCTGATTGAAGATATAAATAAAGTTATGCGTGAACGTACTATCGCAGAAACTTCTCAAAACTTAGACTATCTCAATACCCAATTACAGAAAACTGCTGTAGCCGATATGCAAAGTACCTTTTACAAGCTCATCGAAGAACAAACAAAAAGCTTAATGCTGGCAGAAGTTCAAGAAGAGTTTATTTTTAAGATTGTTGATCCTGCTGTGGTTCCGGAAATAAAGGATGGCCCTAAACGCGCACTAATCTGTGTATTAGGTACTCTACTGGGCGGAATGCTCGGTGTCGCAGTTGTATTGGTGCGTTTTGCATTTAGGAAAGAAGATGTTGAGGACCTAGGACCTAGGACCTAGGTCCTAGGACTAAAATATTTAAGGAGCCGAAATTCGAACTTTGGCTTTATATTGCAGAATTAATGGCTCTCGAAGTAAGCATCTATCGAGACCAGAATAAAAATGTTAACCGATTTATAAGTGTGAAATGATGAAAATATCTCCAGAGAGAATGACTCACCTAAAGCAGCTTGAAGCCGAGTCAATCCATATCATGCGCGAAGTTGCTGCGGAATTTGATAATCCAGTAATGCTTTACTCTGTAGGTAAAGATTCATCCGTAATGCTGCATTTGGCTAAAAAGGCTTTTGCACCAGGTAACCCGCCGTTTCCACTAATGCACGTAGATACTACGTGGAAGTTTAAGGAAATGATTGAGTTTCGCGATTACATGGCAGAAAAGCTAGGCATGAAGCTGATTGTTCACCAAAACCCAGAAGGGTTGGAAATGAACATCAACCCTTTTGTTCATGGTAGCTCAAAGCACACCGATATCATGAAAACTCAAGGGCTTAAACAAGCACTAGATAAATATGGCTTTGATGCTGCTTTTGGTGGTGCACGTCGTGATGAAGAAAAATCACGTGCAAAAGAGCGTGTGTATTCATTCCGTGATGAACATCATCGTTGGGACCCTAAAAATCAACGCCCAGAGCTTTGGAACATCTACAACGGTAAAGTAAATAAAGGTGAAAGTATTCGAGTATTCCCACTTTCGAACTGGACTGAGTTAGATATTTGGCAATATATCTATCTAGAAAGTATTGAAATTCCATCTTTATACCTAGCGAAGAAACGCCCTGTAGTAGAACGAGATGGTATGCTGATCATGGTGGATGATGAGCGTATGGAAATAAAAGAGGGTGAAACCGTAGAAGAAAAAATGGTTCGCTTCCGTACTCTAGGTTGTTACCCGCTTACCGGTGCCGTTGAGTCAGAAGCAACAACGTTACCTGAAATTATTCAAGAAATGCTTCTTACAACGACTTCGGAGCGTCAAGGCCGTGCAATTGACCATGACAGTTCTGGATCAATGGAGAAGAAAAAGCGCGAAGGCTACTTCTAACCTGAAAGCTTTTTAATAACAGCAGTAGCAGAGAGTGAATAAAGTGCCTTTTGAGCAGTGGGTCACCGGTGGGGCTCTTATTGCCCTAATTACATTGTTGGTTTGGGGGCGTATAAGAGCCGTTTACAGTTTTATCATTGTGACCGCAGCTTTGTACGTAACGGGCGTGATCGACCAAAGCACCGTTCTGGGTAATGTGACGAACATGTCGGTAATCACATTGATCATGCTTATGCTCTCGGCGCTTGTTTTAGAACGTACGGCGATTCTTTTTTGGTTGGCGACCAAAATAGCAGATGAGAATTATTATCGTACGTTATGTAAGCTTGGATTGGCGAGCTCATTAAGTTCTGCATTTCTCAACAATACGGCTGTGGTCGCAACATTAATGGGGACGTTACTCAACAACCCATTCCATTCTGCTAAGAAGTTGCTTATTCCGCTGTCTTACTTCTCTATTCTGGGGGGGACGCTCACACTAGTTGGGACAGCAACGAATCTGGTGGTGAATGGCTTATTACAAGAAGAGGATTTGCCTTCTCTTGCTGTTTTTGACTTTTTACCCGTGGGTTTAGCGCTACTGATTGGATGTGGCATAGCTATATTTGCTATCTCTCGTTGGTTACCTAATGGTGGGGTTCAAAAAACGCAAACTCACCAAGAGTATTTTATTGAAGCAGAACTACTTAAGGGAAGCTCTCTAGTTGGTAACTCCGTGTTAAAAAACGGTCTGCGTTCTCTCAAGTCTCTTTTCTTAGTAGAAATCGTTCGTCAGGGAAGATTGATCTCTCCAGTTTCTCCTCATGAGAAAATGGAAGAGGGAGACAAGCTGATTTTTGTCGGTGACGTGAGAGAAGTAAGCCAACTGTCCAATATGAATGGTCTAGAGCTTTTTAGCTCTGATGATTTTGACTTAGAAAAAAATCTTCAAGAAGTGTTAGTGAGTCCTGAATCTATATTGATAGGGAAGACCATCAAGCAAGTGGAGTTTCGTTCTCGGTTTGATGCTGCAGTGGTAGCAATTTCGAGGCAAGGACAAGCAATATCGGGTAAGTTGGGAGAGCTAACCATTCTTGCAGGCGACAAATTGCTGCTAGCAACAGGCAGCGATTTTGATAAGAGACCTAATCTATCGAGGAATTTCTTTTTCCTTAGCCAGAGACAAGTAAATAAACCTTTGTCATTGAAACAGAACGTGGTCGGTATTGTTGGCTTTATTACTGCTGTCGTTATTGCTAGTGCAACGCCACTCAGTTTGGTTGAAACCTTAAGCGCTTATCTGTTGTGCTCGCTTACATTAGGGCTTATCGATGGTTCGGTATTAAGAAGACGCTTCCCATTCGAATTACTGGCTATCTTGGTGTGTGCGTTATCTATTGCGGCTGCGTTCAGTAAAAGTGGTTTATCTACTCAACTAGTTATGAGTACCAGTGCTCTGCTTGAGTCTGTTAGTCACCACCATGCTTTGCTGATGATCATATTGCTGACCATTTTGCTAACCGAAATTATGACAAATACAGCCGCCGCCGCGATTGTTTTACCTCTCGCTCTTAGTGTGTCATCTCATTTGCAAGTTGATTACATGCCTTTTGTCATGGCGGTAGCTTATGGGGCAAGCGCTTCATTTATCAGCCCATTTGGATATCAAACGAATTTAATGGTAATGAATGCTGGCGGTTATAAGTTTGTCGACTTTATAAAAATAGGTTGGTTAATGACGCTCACTTATATCGCGATAGCGTATGCGCTGATTCCGATAGTATTTCCTTTTTAAAAAACAGTGGATTGAATTCAAATGAGCTCTCCCTACGAAGTAAAAGACAATGAATCCGTGAGTAATGATGTCGTTTGGCATAATACGACGGTTACTCATGAAGATCGTATTAAATTAAAGCAGCAAAAGCCGGTAGTGCTTTGGTTTACGGGTTTAAGCGGTTCAGGAAAGTCTACGGTTGCAAATGCGGTTGAAAGTAAGCTGCTGAGTTTAGGAAGACATAGCTACCTGCTTGATGGCGACAATGTTCGCCATGGTTTGAATAAAGACCTTGGGTTTAGCGACGATGACCGTGTAGAAAATATTCGCCGAATAGGTGAGGTAGCTAAGCTATTTGTGGACTCTGGTTCGATAGTGCTCACAGCTTTTATTTCTCCATTTATTGCTGACCGCGAACAAGTCCGAGACTTGATGACAGAAGGCCAGTTTCTGGAAGTGTTTATTGATACGCCGCTTGAAGTATGTGAGCAACGCGATCCCAAAGGCCTTTACAAAAAAGTTCGTGCAGGTGAAATCAAAAACTTTACTGGTATTGATTCCAAATATGAAGTGCCAATTTCACCAGAAATTCATGTGAAAACCGCGGGAAAATCCGTTGCAGAATGTGCGGAGTTTATTGTTGCTCAGCTAACTGACAAAGGTTATTTAACGCTACGTTGATAGCTATATGGCTTTATAAAATATTTTAGATATAACAACAAAATGAAAGAAAGGGAGTATGAATACTCCCTTTAAGCAAAGGATACAAAAATGTCTCACTCTTCAGACTTAATTGCCACAGATATCGAAGCCTACCTAAAAGTTCATGAAAACAAAGATCTGCTTCGCTTTTTGACCTGCGGTAACGTTGATGATGGTAAATCTACCCTGATTGGTCGCTTGCTTTTTGATAGTAAGCTTATCTATGAAGATCAGATGGCAGCGATTGAAAAAGATTCCCAAAAGTTCAATACAACCGACGAAGCATTTGACCTGGCACTTCTCGTTGACGGGCTTCAGTCTGAGCGTGAGCAGGGCATCACTATTGACGTAGCCTACCGTTATTTCTCTACAGATAAGCGTAAGTTCATTATTGCGGACACTCCAGGGCACGAACAGTACACTCGTAACATGGTTACAGGTGCTTCTACGTGTGATCTTGCGATTGTAATGGTTGACGCTCGCCACGGTATTCAAACACAAACTAAGCGTCATAGTTACATCTGTAGCTTGTTAGGTATTAAGCACATTATTGTTGCTATAAACAAGATGGATTTGATGGAGTATAGCCAAGAGGTTTACCAAAAAATCAAAGCAGATTACCGTGAGATGGCAAAGAACTTCAACATTGACGATATTCGCTTCGTACCAATCTCTGCGCTTAAAGGCGATAACGTAGTAACGCCAAGTGAAAACATGGATTGGTATCCAGGTGCGACATTGATGAAGTTACTGGAAACAGTAAAGGTTGACCAAGACAAAGATCTTGAGCACATGCGTTTCCCTGTTCAATATGTAAATCGCCCTAACCTCGACTTTAGGGGATTCTGTGGCACTCTTGCATCGGGTATTGTTCAAGTCGGTGACGAAGTGACAGCTCTGCCTTCAGGTAAAACATCCCGTATTAAATCGATCTTCACTCATGACGGCGAGTTAGAGACCTCTTATCCTGGCCAGGCAATTACCATTACTCTTGAAGATGAAATTGATGTATCTCGTGGAGATATGCTGGTTCATGTTGGCCACGAGCCAATTGTCACTAATAAAGTTGCAGCGCATGTAGTATGGATGGGTGAAAACCCGATGCGTACCCACAAAGAGTACATTTTCAAGTTCGCAACTAAATCATGTACAGGTAAAGTCACTGAGATTGAGCACAAGATTGATGTGAATACACTACAGCAGCATGCTGAAAATAGTGAAACACTTGATCTAAATGAGATTGCCTTATCTAGTATTTTATTGACGGATAAAATTGCCGTTGATAGCTACAAGACCCTCCCTCAAACTGGTGCATTTATTATTATTGACCGCCATACGAATGTTACTGTAGGTGCGGGAATGGTTAATAAAATTGCAGAACGTTCAAAAGAAACTAGTCGAGTTTATTCTCAAGCAGAAAAAGAACTCAATGCTTATATTCGTAAGCATTACCCTGAATGGAATTGTAAAGTGGTTTGAAATTGATATATGAGAATTAACTTACCAACGCTTTCTGGAGCATCGCTACAGTTCCTTAAATTGCTAGGCTCGAGTGGATTTGTAGGAATTATAGGCTTGATGCTTATTCCTGTCATATCAAGACTCTATTCCCCAGAAGAGTTAGGGCAGTTTCAACTTATATTAAGTTTGGTGATTATATTTTCTAGTATATCATCATTAAAATATGAAATGGCAATAGCTTTACCTTTAAAAAGATATAGAAAAAATATTTTATCTCTAGTTTCGTTTATGGCTATTGGTATATATTTTATAATGTTAATTGTATTTATATCTCCGATTTTTAGATATTTAGACGATTTTTATGATGTGAAATATATTTATGATAATAGGTATTTTGTTCTTTCGATTGTATTGGTTATGGGAATAGTACAATCTCTAAATATGAACCTAATAACAAACGGACACTTTGATGTAATAATAAAAAATAAGTTTATCCTTACTCTGATTTCAAATGGTATAAATATAGTTGGTGGCATCTACAATCCAACATATTATATCCTAATTATTTCTCATTTAATATCATATGTTGTTGTATTAGCAAATAGTACCGTGAGGGTAAAAATAAGAAATATATTTACAAGGAGAAACTTAAATCTAAGCTATTATTATGCGCGATTATATAAAAAGTTCCCGACGATAAATACAATACAAGTTGTAATTAACACTTTTTCTATACATATGCCAGTCTTTGTCCTAACAAAGCATTATGGTGCAGAAGTAGTAGGCATTTATATGTTGGCCAACAGAATATTAGAAATGCCCTATTCCTTGATTATTAATTCAATGACTCAAGTGTATATAAAATACTCATCTGAATCATTATCTGAAGATAAGAACAAATTAAAGTCTTATTATAAAAGTACAGTTGGCAAGCTTACTGCTATAGCATTAATGCTGTTGTGCGCTATAGTTTTATTTTATGCTTTTTTTGTTGATTTGATTTTTAATGAAAATTGGTACGGAATTGGACAATATATGTTGTTAATCTGTATATCTAAAACATTTCAGTTATTAAACGCACCAGTTGCCTCTACATTAAATCTCATAAACAAGCAAGAGATGGGTTTGATCATTGTTCTATTTTTTGTTTTGTTAAGATTTGTGAGTATTAATCTTGGAGAAAATCCATTTGACTCATTACTATATTATTGTTTGAGTACAGCAATATTTTACATTGTATACAACTTATCCATCTATAGAGAGTTAAATAAAATATGAAAAACTTTATGATAAGGTTATATCATAAATTAATGATGAAAATTCATTTCTATCGTAACGATATAGTAATATCACCTGGTAGCTTTATTAATCCATCATGCAATATTGGAGAGGGTACAAGAATAAATGCCATTTCATATATAGACTCTTGTGATATTGGACGTTACTGTGCCATTGCAGGTCGGTTAAGCATTAGAGTATCTAATCATTTTACTAATTATATAAATATGCAAGGTCACTTTCAGTACGATATTCTATCATCAAAGGTAAAGGTTACAGGCCATATAAAAAAAAGAGTTAGAATCGGTGATGGAGTTTGGATTGGTGATGGGGTGACCATTCTACCTAATGTACAAATAGGTGATGGAGCTGTAATAGGTGCCGGTAGCGTTGTTACAAAATCAATACCTGCTTATGCAATTGCTGTTGGAAACCCAGCAAGGGTAATAAAGTATAGATTTAATGAGGATATAATAGATGTTCTATTAAAGTATAAACCTCTTAAAAAAAATAAAAAAGATTTAAAAAGAATGAAAGAAATATTTGAGCTTGACATGAGAAAAGTCAATAAAGAAGAGTTAATAAAAAGGTTTGAAGAGCTATAGTATGAGAAAGCTAATTTTGCATATTGGTACACACAAGACAGGAAGCACATCTATACAAAACTACCTCTTCCACAACCAAAAGGAGCTAAAACAAAGCGGTTGGAGATTATTTGACGAAAATAGGTTAGAGCCTAGCGCATCTATAGGTAGTTGTAACTCTTGGATCAAATTCAACGGAAGCAAAGAAAGCTTTGATGCCAAAATAGATGATCTTTTTTTTAAAAAAATAGCGAATACAACTGGGAACGTAATAGCTTCCAGTGAGGAGATGTTTTGGATTTTTGATGAAAAAGAGATATCTAGGCTAAAGAATAAATTAAATTCAATATTTGATGAAGTCACAATAGTTGTATACTTTAGACGACAGGATAAATTTCTGTTGTCTCATTACCAACAAGGTTTTAGAACATATAAATCAACAGCAGCTAGGTTTTATGGAAGGACATTATCACCACTACCAAAGTTAGATGACTACATGGATAAATATCTAAATTATAACGATGCCTTTGAACGATGGTCGAAAATATTTGGGAAAGACAATATAAAAGCAAAGTGGTTCGAAAAGGAGACTCTTGATGGTGGGGATGTAGTTTCTGATTTCTTATCTAATTTGTCAATAAAGCCTTCTAAAACATACCCTCAAATAAATGAGTCGCTTTCTAAGCTAGATATTATCTTAAAGCACTTTTCTCTAGCTGAACCTATTGATATTTTATTTAATAGTCAGGGGACTTTTAGTGAAAAGAGAAAGTTTCTGCCAACAAAGTCAGAAATGAACGGGGTTTTGGTTCGTTATCATTCTAGTAATGTCGATTTATGTAATAAATTAGCTGTCAAATTGCCTTATAATATAGAGAGGGAATCGTTTGAAGCTTACTTGGATAACCCCGATACAATTACAAATGAAGAATATGAAAAGGTTATCATGTTCCTAATTAACTTTATAACCGATAACTTAGTTTTTAAAGTATATATATGTTTTATAAAGTTAAAGCGACGTCTTTTAGAAATCATTTCAAATTTTAAATGTAAGTTTAAAAGGTTAATGCTTTGAATCTATTTTCGATGAAGATAAAAAACTATATATTCTTCAAAGTAATACTCACCGCCCTAACTGTAGTCTTTCTATCATTTGTGCATCCATACTTAGGTGTAGTTGTACTTTTTTTGATTACTATATTCCATATCAACGACTTTAGATTTGTTGCATACTTATCCATACTGTGTTCTGGGTTTCATGGAATTCTTCAGTTGAAAGGGTTATCACCAATAGCTGGCTCTGTTGATGTGTTGTTTACGTTAATACTATTTCTTCAACTGGCTATTTATTTTGTAGTTAATAGAGATATAAATATTGTAGTATCAAATAAATTGTATTTGATATTTTCTTTATTGATATTCATGACAGCTAGTGTTTTGTTATCTAAATATAATAATGACTTTATATTTTTGATATTGTATTTGAAAGACTTCTTTGTGCCATTAACTGCCTTTTTTTATTTCTATATATGTATTAGAAATAAAATGATCAATCCGAATGATGCAATTAGATTTCTATATTATGGTTTGCTGATCGTATCTTCAATGTCATTGATTCATTATCTATTTAATATATCTGACGTGTTTGAGAGATATGTACCGAGGCGGGGTTTTAGTGGTGATGAGTTTGCTTCTATAAGAGTTGTTATGGGTATACCAATTCCTAGAATGAATTCCCTTTTTGTATTGTCTACACAAGGTGCTTCCTCTTGTCTTTATGCAGTTGGTATGTATTTATCTATATTTGAATATAAGCATTTGAATATTAATAAAGCGATAGCTTATGTTTTTGGAATTATATTCACTCTTTGTGGTGTTTTCTCTGTTTCTTTTTCATTCATACTTACGTTATCTATTATATTTTTGATAAGAGTAATGTCTTCGAGAAGTGTATATTTAAGGTTAAGCTCTTTGATATTCGGAGGTGTCGTTTTGTTTTTACTATCCTCCGCTACAATTAATGATGGAAATAGATCTGTTGGTTTAATACCTTATGCTCTGGATAGTTTTATTGGTCCGGCTGTCGGCGTTATAGACGCAATGAGTTTTGGTGACTTCATTTTTGGTTTTGGCATAATACCTAAATTGTACTACAACGAATATATGCCTATCGATACGAAACACTTTCTAAGTGATGTTGTCTACGACAATTGGCTTATAGGAGCATTCTTACAGGCAGGGTTTATTTATTCAATCTTATCTCTATTATTACTTATTTTTGTTGTTCACCGACATTTAAATTTAAAAAACAATCATGTAATTACTTTGGCCTGCACTATTTTTTTATCTTTTTTGGGATTTTCTCATGGTTTTTTTCTATTAGATCGCTTGTTTATATTTAAGGCGGCTTTAGTTCTAGCAATTATTTTTAATGAAAATTCATCTCTTGGAGAGAAGCTATGGAGAAGTTGAACGGTGCGATTTGTATTGTCGCATATAATAGGGAAGGAGCACTACTTCGTATCCTAGATAATATATTATTAAGTGATGTCTGTGATTACAAAATATATGTTTCTATTGATTACAGTGAAGAGCAAGACAAAATTATAAATAAACTTCAAACAAAGGATTACTTTAATAGAATAGAATTAATAAAGCGAGACATCAACTTAGGCCTAAAAGAACACGTATTAGCTTGTGGTGACTTGGTTAACTCTCATGATTTTATCGTTATATTAGAGGACGACTTAATCGTTTCTAAATACTTAAAAAATTATATAAATACTTGCCTTTCTTCTAGTTTGGAAAATATAGCCACAATCTCCTTATACTCCTATCATAGAAGTGAGGGGGATTTGTGTAGTTTCATACCTTTATCATCTGGTTCGGATAACTATTTTATGCAGTTCCCAAGTTCGTGGGGACAAATTTACACAAAATCAATGTGGAACAATTTTAGAAATTGGCTGAAAGTTAATGATTGTGATATGTTTCATGATGATCTTCTTCCTTCATATATTTGTCTCTGGCCCAAATCTTCGTGGAAAAAACACTTTCTAAGATATATGGTGCATACTAATAAGTACTCTATATACCCATACTTTTCATTAACTACTAATCCAGGTGAAGATGGTACACATCACAAAGCGGTAGGAGCCACATGGCAATCCAACTTGTTAATAGAAGACAAAAATTGGGAAATAAAGGATTTTGATTCCTGTAAAGTTATTTATAATAGCCATTTTTGTATTGGAGATAAATCTAAAAATTATGCTCGGTCTCGTGTCCGTGATAGACGAGCTAATGACTCGGCTTTTATACACTTGGATTACCTTTTTTTATTTTTAAAGTCCGTGGCTAATTACTTTATAGGAAAGATTTATAGATGAAGTACTCAATAATTATACCATCATATATAAGGCCTATTGAACTTAGGGAATGTATTAACAACCTAATAGATATATTAAATGAAAACTTAAAGTTAGTAATTGTTCTTGATGGAAGTCCAAAGTCGATATTTGATATGGTTAGAGCATTTAAATCAAAACATATCCATATTCTAGAAGGCGATGGCAATTTGTTTTGGGGAGGAGCAATCAACGCGGGCATGGAGTTTGCTTTTGATAATTTGGCATCAGAACGCGTTATTTGGCTTAATGATGATACAGTATTCACATCAGAAGATGTCCAGAAGTTTATCTCTGAACCATACGATTCAAACACAATAGTAGGAGCTCGGCTTATAGGACGAAATGTTAATAGGAATATATATAAAGTCGAGGAAGGTAAAGGTCTCGTTCATGTAGATTATTTAAATGGGAATTTTACATCTATACCGGTTTCTGCTTTCAAATTTTTTGGTAATATTGACAGCAATAAATTCCCTCATTTTGCAGATGCTCCTTACTTAGAGAAAATTGCTAAGAATAAAAATTATAGTTTACTAGTAAATAGTAGTGTAACTGTTGATATTCATTACGACGTACTTCGTCATCTTTCAATGTACGAACAGTTCATTCTTAGAAAAGATAGGTTTAATTTTTTTTATTGGTCTTTGTTTGATATACGTTCGAAATGGTACCTCCCTTATCGCAAGAATTATTATTTAAATAAGTTTGGAACTTTTGGATATTTTATTATGGTTCTTGGTTTTTTAAGAGATTGGACACAGGTTATTTGTGTAACCCCTTTTGTTTCTTTTATCAAAAATAAAGCTAAGAAAAGTGTTCTTAATAAACTAAAAACTAGCCTAACTGATAAAGAGTACCATAGCCTTTTGGAAGAGTTAAAATGAAGATAGTTGTTTCTAATGTTTTTGGCCCCCTAAACCTAGGAGACTTTGAGCTTTTCAAGAGGCTTGTTGACATAGTCGAACGTGAATCAGTGGAAATTTCGGCTATTGCAAGGGAGCCGAAATTATCTAATGATTTTTTTCCTAATATTGAGTTTTATGAGCAAATAGGCAAGTCTGAAAAACTTTATTTAAGACTTTTATACTTACTATCCTCACTAATGTATGCATACATTCCTAGCCTTTCTAAACTAATATTGCCTAAGTCCCAATACAATGCTTTGGTATCACTTAAAAATAGTGATGTTGTTATTGCATGCCCAGGAGGATTTTTAGAAGACTCATCTTTCTCCTTTTATGCGCATATTGTTCAACTATATGTCGCTACTCAACTATCAAAAAAGGTGATTCTTGCACCTATGTCTATTGGGCCCGCAAGGTCTAAATTAAATAGAACTCTGATTAAATCGGTGTTAAGGAAAGCTAATAAAATATATGTGCGTGAATTGGTAAGTGCAAATTTATGTAAGGACTTAAATATAGATTATATACTGAGTAATGATCTCGCTTTTGACATACAGCACAAGTATTCAAAGGAAAGGAGTAATAGAGCATTATTTACTATCATTAATTGGAATTTTCCAACTAGTCCAAATGCTGAGCAACAACTTGATAATTACCTCAACTCTCTAGTTACTTCCGCAATACATTTACACAATAATTATGGCTTGGAAATTGGTGTGATTCAGCAGGTAGCTAGTGATAGACCTGCAATAGATAGGTTCGTTGAACTTCTTAGTAGACACAATATTACGGTTATTGTTGAGGGTGATGGTTATACTCCAGAACAGATTATGAACCTAATTTCTTCGGTAAAAGTTGTCGTTGCTTCTCGCTTCCATAGTGCTATTTTTTCATTAAATGTAAAAACTCCTGTTGTTCCCATAAGTTATCTTCCTAAGACTTCTGGAATGCTAGATTTATATGATTGTAGTGACTTATATTTAGATATTGTCGATTTAGATTCTAAATTGTTAATTAGTAAGCTTGATAAACTTTTGAATGACCCCGAGTTCTATGCCAATCTATTAAATAAATTAAAGTTTGGCCTTAATAACTATAAGAGATTCGAAGATGATAGTTTTAACGGTTGGTCCTAGAAAAGATCCTGTTACAGGGCAATCGAAATGTTTCAATTATTTTGTTGAAAATACAAAGCATGAAACAATTAATATCTTTAGCACGGGAGTTGGAAAGTTTTATTTTATAAAATATATCTTGTTAGTTTTTTATCATCGTTTATTTTCTAACTATGATGCTATATACTTTACTTCTTCTCGTAGCAAATTGGGCTTTTTGAGAGATCTAATTCTTGTTTTGATAAACAATAGTGACGATAAGCTAATTGTTAATCACCTTCACGGTGCTGATTTTAAGCTATTCTACGAATCGGCTAGTGCTTTTTATAAAGTAATTATTGATTTCGTGTACAAAAAAATTGATATTTCTATAGTTCTTTGTAATGGCATGAAGTCACAATATTCTAATTATAAAAATATGAAGTTGGAAGTTGTTTCGAACTTTTATGATCAACAAGAAGTAGGTAGTTTTCGTGAGTACAATAAACAAAAACCTTTAGAAATCCTATTTCTTTCAAACCTTATAAATTCAAAGGGCTATAAGGAACTAGTTAATGCCGTAAAAATGGTGAACCGGATAGAAAAGGATAGTTGCATATTACATTTAGCCGGGGCCACTTTTGATGAAGATTCCCGAAAGTTTATTTTTGAAATAGAGTCTAACAAACATGTTATGTATCATGGTGTTATTTCTGGAAAAGATAAATCTGATTTATTAAGTCGTGCTCATGTTTTAGCTCTTCCTACTTATTATCCGACTGAGGCTCAGCCGCT
The DNA here is from genome assembly GCF_052353105.1 of Vibrio sp. YIC-376. Classification (NCBI taxonomy): domain Bacteria; kingdom Pseudomonadati; phylum Pseudomonadota; class Gammaproteobacteria; order Vibrionales; family Vibrionaceae; genus Vibrio; species Vibrio sp. YIC-376. The sequence continues at coordinate 318,686 of NZ_JBBWFK010000006.1, read as the reverse complement.
TTGTTTAATCGAAGGTATGGCATCTGGTTGTTATATCGTCACAACTGACCACAATTATATTCCAGAGTTTGTTAGTGAATTAAATGGTACAGTGTTGAATATTCATCACGCTCCGATTGATGATAGTTTTAATAGTAGTTTAACTCAAGTGCTTTTATCTCTCATAAAGGGAGAGGATAATTTTCTTGAAAAAATGAATTACAATATCACTTATTCTAAATCTGAGTTTTCTAGCATAGTTTACATTAATAAAATTGATATGATTCTTGAGGGGAAATAATGAAAAAGGCATTAATCACAGGTATTACAGGTCAAGATGGTTCTTACCTAGCTGAATTTCTTTTGGAAAAAGGTTATGAAGTTCACGGATTGATACGCCGTGCATCTTCTTTCAATACAGAGCGTATAGATGCAGCGATAGCAAATTCAAATAATATTAAACTGCATTATGGTGACCTAACTGACTCATCTAACCTAATTCGTCTGGTTAAAGAAATTCAACCTGACGAAATTTACAACTTAGGTGCGATGTCTCATGTAGCAGTCTCATTCGAATCTCCAGAGTATGCTGCCGACGTCGATGCTATGGGTACAATCCGTTTATTAGAAGCGATACGTATCAACGGACTAGAGAAGAAGACTCGCTTCTACCAAGCATCAACTTCTGAACTTTACGGTGAAGTTCAGGAAATACCTCAACGCGAAACTACTCCTTTCCACCCTCGCTCTCCATATGCGGTTGCTAAGATGTATGCTTACTGGATCACAGTAAACTACCGTGAGTCATATGGTATGTATGCGTGTAATGGTATTTTGTTTAACCATGAATCTCCACGTCGCGGTGAAACATTTGTAACTCGTAAAATTACTCGCAGTATCGCCAATATTTCTCAAGGATTAGAGTCTTGTTTATATTTAGGTAACATGGATGCACTTCGTGATTGGGGACACGCTAAAGACTACGTTCGTATGCAGTGGATGATGCTTCAGCAAGATGTGGCTGATGATTTTGTTATTGCTACGGGCAAACAAATCTCAGTGCGAGAGTTCGTACGCATGTCGGCAAAAGAAGCGGGTATAGAGTTAGAGTTTTCAGGAGAAGGCGTGGATGAAATTGCAACTGTAACTGCTGTTGATAGTGAAAAAGCACCATCTGTTAAAGTTGGTGATGTGATTGTTCGTGTTAGTCCTAAGTTCTTCCGACCGGCTGAAGTTGAGACACTTTTAGGTGATCCAAGCAAAGCTAAAGAAAAGTTAGGTTGGGTGCCTGAGATCACTGTAGAAGAAATGTGTTCAGAAATGGTTGCTGCAGATGTGTCTAAAGCGAAACAACATGCATTGTTGAAATCTCATGGTTTTGATGTGGCGATTTCTTTAGAAAACTAAAAGTGAATTTGATTGTGAAAAAACGTATTTTTGTTGCTGGTCATCGAGGAATGGTTGGTTCGGCAATTGTTCGACAGTTATCTTTACGGAATAATGTTGAAGTTATTACACGTACACGCACAGAATTAGATCTCCTAGACCAAAATGCAGTTAATGAGTTTTTTGCAACGGAGAGTATTAATGAGGTCTACTTAGCTGCGGCTAAAGTTGGAGGCATTCATGCAAACAATACTTATCCAGCGGAGTTCATTTATGAGAACTTGATGATGGAGTGCAACATCATCCATGCAGCTCATAATAATAATGTTCAGCATCTTCTATTCCTAGGCTCATCTTGCATTTATCCTAAGTTAGCTGAACAGCCTATGACGGAAAGTTCGTTGCTTACAGGGACCTTAGAGTCCACCAATGAGCCGTACGCGATAGCGAAAATTGCAGGTATCAAGCTTTGTGAATCTTATAACCGACAGTACGGTCGTGACTATCGCAGTGTGATGCCAACAAACTTATATGGTGAAAACGATAACTTTCATCCAGAAAACTCACATGTAATTCCAGCTTTGATGCGCCGATTCCATGAAGCAAAACTAAATAACGATAAAGAAGTTATTGTGTGGGGGACTGGTAAGCCGATGCGCGAGTTTCTTTATGTGGATGATATGGCTGCAGCTTCCGTTCATGTAATGGAACTTGATAGTGAGAGTTACCAAGCTAATACCGAACCTATGCTATCTCATATTAATGTCGGTACAGGCAAGGACTGTACTATTCGCGAAATGGCAGAAACGATGGCAAAGGTCGTCGGTTTTGAAGGCGCTGTGGTTTTCGATAGTACCAAACCAGATGGTACACCGCGCAAATTGATGGATGTTTCACGCCTTGCCTCGTTGGGATGGAAATATAAAGTGGAACTAGAAACGGGCCTGCGTAACACATACCAATGGTTCTTAGCGAACCAAGATCATTTCCGTAAATAATAGGTATAGTTATGACGCAACGACTGGATGAATCAACGTTTAAAACGGTCGTTGCATCTACCCCACTTGTTTCTATAGATCTCATCGTTCGTAACTCGAACGGTCAAGTATTATTAGGATTAAGAACAAACCGTCCTGCAAAAGGTTTCTGGTTTGTTCCTGGTGGACGTATTTGCAAAGACGAAACTTTTGAGCAAGCCTTTTTACGCCTAACCCAAGTTGAGTTAGGGGTATCTATACCTATCTCCAAAGCATCCCTATTAGGTCCATATCAGCACCTTTACAGGGATAATTTTTCTGGTAGTGAGTTTTCAACTCACTATGTGGTTTTAGGTTATCAAATTGAGCTAGATGTACCATTATCTGGTTTGCCCGATGAGCAACACCAGAACTATCAATGGTGGGATGTCAACGAATTACTTGCATCTAAGCTGGTTCATAGTAATACCAAGGCGTATTTTTCTGATAATTATAAATAAAGTAGGTAAGTAATATGCTTTTACCGGTAATAATGGCGGGAGGCTCAGGTAGCCGATTATGGCCCCTTTCACGTAGCTTGTATCCCAAGCAATTCATCAGTTTGGCTAGTGATAAGTCCATGTTGCAAGAGACGATAGCACGTCTTTCTGGACTAGAACATCATGCGCCTTTATTGATATGTAATCAGGAACATCGTTTTATTGTTGCTGAACAGTTGCGAAAGCAGAATATTCAGCACGGTGGAATTATACTAGAGCCAGTAGGCCGAAATACCGCACCTGCAATCGCTCTTGCTGCGTTGCATGCGGTTAGAAGTGGTGAAGACCCATTGTTATTAGTCCTTGCTGCTGATCATGTAATCCAAGATTCTTTTGCATTCTCTGATGCAGTTAGAGCCGCAATCCCATCTGCTGAGCAAGGCATGTTGGTCACTTTTGGTATTATACCTACTGCGCCAGAGACTGGTTATGGTTATATCAAGCATGGTGATGCCATCGAAGAGTCTGTTTTTCGAGTTGCCCAGTTTGTCGAAAAGCCAGATTTAAATACAGCAGAACAATATCTGTCTTCTGGTGAGTATTATTGGAATAGTGGTATGTTTTTGTTTAAAGCTTCTCGTTATTTGGAGGAGCTTAAAGAGCATCATCCTAATATCCTTGAAGCTTGCGAATCTGCTATGCAAGATTCGCGACAAGATTTGGACTTTATTCGACTAGCCGAAGAAGCATTTTTTCTTTGTCCTGATGATTCCATCGATTATGCAGTAATGGAAAAAACTCACGATGCATTGGTCGTTCCTATGAATGCAGGATGGAGTGACGTGGGCTCTTTTAGTGCATTGTGGGAAGTGTCTGCTAAAGATGATTTGGGCAACGTAGCCGTAGGGGATGTACTGACTGATCAAACAAGTAACAGCTATATCTACGCACAAAATAAACTGGTGTCTACGGTTGGTGTTGAGAATCTTGTCATTATTGAAACCAAAGATGCAGTATTAGTAGCCAATAAAGACAAAGTTCAAGATGTAAAAAATATTGTTAATCAGTTGAAAGCCCAAAATCGAAGCGAATGTGAACAGCACAGGGAGGTTTACCGCCCTTGGGGCTCACATGATGAAATTGCGGAAGGCGAACGTTTTCATGTTAAGCACTTGCGTGTAAAACCAGGTGAAAAAACGGCACTTCAGATGCATCATCACCGAGCGGAGCATTGGATTGTGGTTCAAGGCACGGCGAAAGTAACCAATGGTGAGAAAAGCTATCTAGTCAGTGAAAATCAATCCACCTATATTCCACTTGGTTCTGCCCATCGTATAGAAAACCCAGGAAAAGTCGATTTGCATTTGATTGAAGTGCGTTCAGGCAATTATTTAGAAGAAGATGATATTGTGCGCTTAGAAGAGTACGGAGTAGGGTATTAGAACAATGGTTATGTTGAATACAAAACAGGTAATTGCACAGTCTGGCGTTCAATTTGGCACTAGTGGTGCGCGTGGACTGGTTACACAGTTTACTCCTGAAGCGTGTGCAGCTTTTACGCATGCTTTTCTTGACAGCCTATCGGGTCGGTTTGAGTTTAAGCGAGTGGCTATCGCGATTGATAACCGTCCAAGTAGTCCTGAGATGGCGAAGGCTTGTATCGCTGCAATAGAATCTTGTGGTTTTGAAACGATCTACTATGGCGTGATCCCAACTCCTGCACTGGCATACTCTGCAATGCAGGATGATATCCCTTGCATTATGGTCACAGGTAGTCATATTCCTTTTGATAGAAATGGCCTGAAATTCTATCGTCCGGATGGTGAAATTACCAAAGTTGATGAGCAAGCAATTTTAAATGCTGAAGTAAGCTTTGATAGCAAAATGAATTTACTAGAGCTTCTTGTGGATCCTAAAGCAGCTCAGCAGTACGTACAACGTTACACAAGTCTATTTGACGCTAATATGCTTCAAGGCAAGCGCATAGGTATATATGAGCATTCAAGCGCAGGTCGCGATTTGTATAAAGGCTTGTTCGAAGCTTTGGGAGCAGAGGTTATTTCATTAGAAAGAACTGATGGTTTTGTACCAATTGATACTGAAGCTGTGGCTGAATCCGACAAAATTAAAGCTCGCGATTGGTCTGAAAAGTATGAGCTTGATTTTATCTTCTCGACCGATGGTGACGGTGATAGACCGTTGGTGGCTGATGAAAGTGGTGAATGGCTACGTGGCGATATTTTAGGGCTGCTTTGTGCTGAGGCGCTGCAAGTCGAGGCGTTAGCAATCCCAGTAAGTTGTAATACGGTGATTGAAACTTCTCCTGTGTTTAAAGCGGTTTCAAAAACTAAAATTGGCTCTCCTTACGTTATTGCAGAGTTTGACACTCTGTCTAAAAGATACAACACGTTTGCTGGCTTTGAAGCTAACGGTGGCTTCCTATTGGGGTCAGATATAACTTTTAATGGCAAGTGCTTGAAAGCCCTTCCTACGCGTGATGCAGTATTGCCTGCATTGATGTTGCTGGCAAAATCGAAAGGAACTACTGTTTCCGCTCTAGTGAGTGAATTACCACAGCGCTATACGGATAGTGACCGCATTCAAAATTACGCGACGGAGAAAAGTCAGTTAGTAATATCGAAAGCAAGTAAAAATCCCCAAACTTTACTGACCAAGCTTGGTTTTTTAGATACTAACGTCACAAGCATTAACACAACAGATGGTTTGAGAATTGAACTAGAGTGCGGAGATATTGTTCATCTACGCCCATCTGGTAATGCACCAGAACTTCGTTGTTATGCTGAGTCAGACTCAGTAGTAAGTGCGTCTGAAATAGTTAAACGGACTTTAGATAAGTTGCAATCTATTGAACCGATTGACTTATAAAAAGAATGCTGGAGTAAAGGTGCCTCCAGCGTTATATAACAACATTAAAGCAGTTGGTAGTCACAATAAAAATGATATTTCGATTAAGTAATCCAATTAAAAACTTTGAATGGGGTTGTAAGTACGCATTGTCAGAGTTATTTGGTATTCCAAATCCAGATATGCGCCCTCAAGCTGAACTCTGGATGGGAGCTCATTCAAATGGCAGTTCTCACATTAAGATTAGAGGCGAAGAGTTGTCGCTAGCGGATGCCATCAATAGCGATTCGGCTTATTGGTTAGGAGAACAAATGGAAAAAGGTGTAGAGCAGCTTCCGTTTTTAGTCAAAATTTTGGCAGCTAATCAACCACTGTCAATCCAAGTTCACCCGAGTAAAGTGGCAGCGGAAACTGGTTTTGAAAAAGAAAATGCTCAAGGTGTTGCTTTTGATTCTCCTGAAAGAAATTACAAAGACTCTAACCATAAGCCTGAATTGGTTTATGCAATTACTCCCTATCTAGCAATGAATGGATTTCGTCAGTTAGATGAGATCCATAAACTCTTTTCTGCCATGGAATTGCCTTCAGTAGCGTTATTGCTAGAGCCGTTTTTATCTAATCCTAGTAAGCAAACATTAGAGCGACTTTTTGCTGCGATTTTGCAACTTGATGAGTCAGAAAAACAGCAAGCTGTTAGTGAATTATTGAGTTTCGATTCCACTAAAGATCATAGTGCTGAAATTACTGAGGCTTTTCAGTTGATTACTGAGTTAGCGAAGTTATACCCAGACGATGCAGGATTATTCTCTCCTTTATTTCTTAATATCATTGAGTTACAACCTGGGGAGGCTATGTTTTTGTATGCCGAAACGCCGCATTCCTATTTAAAAGGGGTGGGAGTTGAGGTGATGGCGAACTCTGACAATGTGCTCAGAGCGGGGCTCACACCAAAATACATTGACGTACCAGAGTTGATTGCCAACACCAAGTTTGAGTCTATCAAGCCAAGCGATCTTAAAATGGAGCCAATCAAACAAGGAGAGCGTTTGATTTATCCGATACCGGTTGAAGATTTCAAATTTGATATTATCGATGACGCAATACTAGATATTACTGTGTTATCTCCTGAAATTTTGTTGTGTGTGAATGGAACTGCAGAGATAAAAACTGAGCAGAACTGTGTCACGTTGAAAGCTGGAGAGTCGGTGATGATCCCTGCAGCGACTTCAAGTTACTCGCTAAATAGTCAGGGCGTAGTTGCTCGAACCTATTGCTAAATGGCCTTAGTAAAAATGAAAGTATCCATAATTACGGTTTGTTATAACTCTGCGAAGACTATTAAAGATACGATTGAGTCAGTTAAGAATCAAACTTACTCTGATATTGAGTACATTGTTATTGATGGTTGTTCAACAGACAATACATTAGAAGTCCTTCAAGCTTACTCCGACTCAATCAATGTCTTGGTTTCAGAGAAAGATCAAGGCCTCTATGATGCAATGAACAAAGGATTAGCCCTGGCTTCGGGTGACCTAGTAGGAATCCTTAACTCAGATGATATTCTAGCCGATAGCGGCACGATTGAACGGATTGTGCGAGCAGCTGAGAGTGTGGATGGCGTTTATGGTGATGTCGGGTTTTACGATTTCACATTAACTAAAAAAACGCGCCATTATTCATCAAAGGGGTTTCATAAAGCCAAGTTCTCAAGAGGATTTATGCCAGCCCATCCGTCCTGTTACTTTAAAAGATCGTTGCTTAATCGAGTTGGCCTTTATAGCCTGGATTATAAAATAGCCGCTGATTTTGATTTTTTGGTTCGAGCTTTTGCTATCCCTAATTCTTCATTCTGTTATTTACCCGAAGAGGTTGTGAAAATGCGGGAGGGAGGGATTAGTACATCGGGCTTTTCGGCGAATATTTTGCTTAACCGAGAAATCATTCAATCGTGTCGAAATAATGGGCTACCGTGTTCTTGGCTGTCAGTACTGAGTAAGTATCCGGAGAAAATTATGGGGTTGATGTTTAAATGATTTTGATCACAGGCTCCAATGGCTTCTTAGGGAGTCGCATAGTAGAGCGAAGTCACGGTAAAGAGCTCGCCCTTCTTGATCGAGGTGCAGAGAGTAAGCATCCAAACTATCCTTTTTTTCAATCGGAAATAAATGGTCTTGATGATTACTCGCTAGCGCTTGCCGGATGTAGTGCAGTGGTTCACTGTGCCGCACGTGTCCATGTAATGGATGATAAAGTAGAAGACCCATTAGCACTTTATCGAGAGGTGAATACTGCTGGTACCCTTAACCTCGCGAGGCAAGCTATCAAAGCTGGTGTGAAGCGATTTATTTTTATAAGCAGCATCAAGGTTAATGGTGAAAGTAGTCAACTTAGTAAGTCTTTTACTTCAAGCGATCCTCACGCATCTCAAGATGATTATGGCTTGTCTAAATCGGAAGCAGAGCAGCAGCTACTGGAGGTCGCCAAAGGTTCGGTAATGGACGTGGTGATCATCCGTCCAACGTTAGTCTATGGACCTGGGGTGAAAGCCAATTTTGCCTCACTGATGAATTTAGTTTCAAAAGGTATACCGCTTCCGTTTGGTTGCATTACTAATAACAAGCGCAGTTTGGTTTCAGTCGATAATTTGGTTGATTTGATCATCACTTGCATTGACCATCCTAACGCGGCTAACCAAGTGTTTTTGGTGTCGGATGACAACGATGTCTCAACTTCAGCAATGGTTCGTGAAATGGCCACCGCTCTAGGTAAACCTACTATGCAATTGCCAGTGCCCGTTTGGTGTTACAAATTGGCAGGTAAACTATTCAACAAATCAGATGTTGTGGATAGGCTCACGGGTTCATTACAAGTAGATATCACTCATACAAAAGAAACACTAGATTGGAATCCTCCTCAGACCTTACAAGATGGCTTTAAGCAAACTGCTGACGCCTTTCTACAATCTCAGAAAAACAGTGGTAACTCATGATTCGTATAATCGACTTTCTAGCCGCCTTCTTTGGTCTGTTGTTTTTATGGCCTGTATTACTGGTGGTGACCATTATCGGTCTGTTTGATACTGGCTCTCCTATTTTTGTGCAAGAGCGTGTAGGGCGTAACAAAAAGCCTTTTAAGCTGATTAAGTTTCGCACCATGTCTGTTGATACAAAATCAGTAGCGAGTCATTTAGCAAGTAATGCTGCTATCACTAAGTTGGGCTCGTTCTTACGCAAAACGAAGATTGATGAGCTTCCGCAGCTTATCAATGTTTTAAAAGGGGAAATGAGCCTGGTAGGGCCAAGACCGAACCTTTTCAATCAAGAAGAGCTGATTGCGGAGCGTGATGCGTTAGGTGTGTACAATGTTTTACCAGGTATCACAGGATTAGCTCAGGTGCAAAACATTGATATGTCTACACCAACATTGCTCGCCCAAACGGATAAGCAAATGATCGATACTCTGAGCATAAGAGATTACTTTAAGTATATCTTGATGACCGCGACAGGTAGCGGGGCTGGAGATGCTGTGAAGTAGTGCTTGTTCGAAGAGGCTAGTCAACTTTATCTCAGGCTGTTTTGTTGGTTAGTTTGACGAATTTCTCATTATGTGGCATGGGTCTGATTATAATCTTCAGTTAAATCGCATTGACCTTCTTTCATAAGTCTAACTACTATACTAATAAAGGCTATGATAACGTTTCTTTAATTCTTAATAACAACAAATAATATTACTTATGCAGCGTCTACAATTTCTTTGGCAGTTATCTCGCACCAACAAACGTATTGTCAGTGTTTTGATTGATGTGGGGCTGATTTTCTTAGCGCTTCACTTATCGTTATTAGTTCGATTAGGTGATGCACAGTACTTTTCAAAACCTTCAATTTGGGGGATCTTTATTGCGCTGGCAATGGTGACAGTGGTCGTTTTTGCTCGTTTAGGTCTCTATCGGGCTGTACTTCGTTACTTGACCTTTCAAGCTCTATTTGTTGTGAGTGCAGGTGCGGTAGTATCGGCGCTACTATTGGCCGCACTCAGCTTTTATATGAGCGATCCCGTTCCGCGAACGGTTCCAATTATTTACGGTGCCTTCCTAGCGTTACTATGTGGAGGCCCGCGAGTTATTGTGCGTTCTCTGGTTGCTCAGAGCTATCCAAATCAAAGCAAAGAAGTATTGATATACGGTGCTGGGTCGGGTGGTCGCCAGCTAGCGAACGCGCTTCGTAGCACTGGTGAATACCGTGTACGAGCATTCATTGATAAAGATTCTACTTTAACTAACACTGTGATTTTGGGGCTTCCGGTCATTGCTTTAGAAGATGCAATGCCTCTTATCAATAAACATGATGTCTCTCAAGTGTTGCTAGCGGTACCAAGTGCAAGCCGCGCTCGTCGTAAGTTGATTTTAGATGACTTAGCTAAGTTACCTGTTGAGGTGCTAACCGTTCCAGATATGACAGACATTGTCTCCGGCAAAGCAAAAATCGATGAGTTGAAAGATGTTGCGATTGAAGATTTGCTAGGTAGAGATCCAGTTGCACCACAACAAGTACTACTTGAAGCCAATATCAAGAACAAAGTGGTCATGGTGACAGGTGCGGGTGGTTCAATTGGCTCTGAACTATGCCGTCAAATTGTAATGCAGAATCCGACGTCAATTGTCTTATTTGAGTTATCTGAGTTTGGCTTATACCAAATCGATAGGGAACTGAACCAGTTGAAATCAGAGCACGGTCTGGATTGTGATATTATCCCACTTCTTGGCTCTATTCAGCGCAGACACCGACTAGAAACGGCGATGAAGTCTTTCAACGTTCAGACTGTTTATCACGCAGCCGCTTATAAGCATGTTCCTCTTGTTGAATACAACGTCGTCGAAGGTGTGCGTAATAATGTTTACGGCACTTACTATACTGCACGTGCTGCGATTGAAGCAGGTGTCGAGTCATTTGTATTGATATCGACCGATAAAGCGGTTCGCCCTACTAATGTAATGGGTACCACTAAGCGTATGGCAGAGCTAGGCTTGCAGGCACTAGCGGAGCAGGAAAACAAAAAAAACAATGGTACACGATTCTGCATGGTGCGCTTTGGTAATGTATTAGGTTCTTCTGGCTCGGTCATTCCTCTGTTTAAAAAGCAAATTGCAGCGGGTGGACCTGTGACGGTCACGCACCCAGATATTACCCGATTCTTTATGACTATTCCTGAAGCTGCGCAACTAGTGATACAAGCTGGTGCAATGGGGAAAGGTGGTGATGTCTTCGTTTTAGACATGGGCGAATCGGTTAAAATCACTGATTTGGCGACCAACCTAATTCATTTATCAGGTTTGGAAGTCAAATCCGCGACTAACCCTCATGGCGATATTGAAATACTGTTCGCGGGACTGCGTCCAGGTGAGAAACTGTACGAAGAGTTGTTAATCGGGGATAACGTCAAGAAAACCGCCCATGAGCGTATTATGACCGCCCATGAAGTTCATTTACCTCTATGTGAATATGAAACGCTTCTCGATAAATTGGATATAGCATGTCATGCTGTTGATCATGAGCGTATACGAGAATTACTTTTAGAAGCTCCGACGGGGTTTAATCCAACAGATGGCATTGGTGATTTGGTTTGGAATCATAACCGAGTTTGCCGACTGACGTTAGTTGAGACTGATGATGCAGTGAATGCCTAAATTCTTGATAGAGCGATGATACATCCGTACATAATGGATGCGTCATACTCTTTATGATCCAAAAGTACGTCATTAAGCCAATATGACTTTGAGGATATGGGGCAGGATTTGTTTTTTCAAATATTGGCAGAGCTTCGCCAATTATAATGAGTAAGATTTAGAGAACAGAATAATGAAAATAGCAGTTGCTGGTACGGGCTATGTAGGGCTTTCAAATGCCATGTTGTTAGCGCAAAACCACGAAGTTGTTGCGCTGGATATCATTCCAGAAAAGGTTGATTTACTTAACAACAGGAAATCTCCAATAGTGGATGTGGAGATCGAAGATTTCCTTAAAAACAAACCGTTAAATTTTGTTGCTACGACAGATAAAGAGCTCGCTTACCGTGAAGCTAAGTACGTTGTTATCGCCACACCAACCGACTATGACCCGACGACTAACTACTTTAATACCTCTTCGGTAGAAGCGGTTATTAAAGACGTGATGTCAATTAATCCAGAAGCCGTGATGGTCATTAAGTCGACGGTACCTGTCGGCTATACTGCTCGCGTCAAGCAAGAGTTGGGCTGTGAAAACATCATCTTCTCACCAGAGTTCCTACGCGAAGGAAAAGCGCTTTACGACAACTTGTACCCATCTCGTATTATTGTTGGAGAGCGCAGTGAGCGTGCTGAGACTTTCGCTGGTTTGTTAGTTGAAGGGGCAGTAAAAGAGAGCATCCAAGTCTTGTTTACTGATTCAACAGAAGCAGAAGCGGTTAAGCTGTTTTCAAACACCTACTTAGCGATGCGCGTTGCGTACTTTAATGAACTGGATTCATATGCAGAAGCGCACGGTTTAGACGCACGTCAAATCATCGAGGGTGTTGGCTTAGATCCTCGTATTGGCAGCCACTACAATAACCCATCGTTTGGTTATGGTGGTTACTGTCTGCCAAAAGATACCAAGCAGCTTTTGGCGAACTATCAACAAGTACCGAATAATATTATTGGCGCTATCGTTGATGCTAACCGTACACGTAAAGATTTCATTGCTGATTCCATTCTTAAGCGTAACCCTAAAGTTGTTGGTGTTTACCGCCTTATAATGAAGGCTGGCTCGGATAATTTCCGTGCTTCTTCTATCCAGGGCATCATGAAGCGCATCAAAGCGAAAGGTATTGAAGTCGTGGTGTATGAGCCAGTTCTTCATGAAGACGAGTTTTTCAAATCTCGTGTGGTAAAAGACTTGAATGAGTTTAAGCAGACTGCCGATGTGATCGTTTCAAACCGTATGGTGGAAGAACTAGCGGACGTAGCTGATAAAGTTTATACACGTGATCTGTTTGGTAGCGATTAATTTCAATTTTCTTTAAAGCTAAGGGCTCCTACTGTGGAGCCTTTTTTTCAGTTGGTAATTAAAATGATAAAAAAATGTCTGTTCCCTGCAGCGGGTTACGGTACTCGTTTCCTTCCTGCCACTAAATCCATGCCGAAAGAAATGATGCCGGTGGTGAACAAACCATTAATTGAATATGGCGTCGAAGAAGCAATTGAAGCAGGTATGGACGGCATGTGTATTGTTACTGGTCGTGGCAAGCACTCGCTGATGGATCACTTTGATAAAAACTACGAATTAGAACACCAAATCAGCGGTAGCAGTAAAGAAGTGCTACTAGACGATATTCGTAGTTTGATTGATTCAGCGAGCTACACCTATATCCGTCAACGTGAAATGAAAGGCTTAGGTCATGCTATTCTGACGGGGCGCGAGCTTGTGGGTGATGAACCATTCGCGGTGGTATTGGCCGATGACCTTTGTGTTAACGAAGAACAAGGCGTGTTGGCGCAAATGGTTGAATTATACAATAAATACCGCTGCTCGATTGTTGCAGTTCAAGAAGTCCCAGAAACAGAAACGCATAAATACGGTGTGATCGCTGGTGAGATGATCAAAGAAGGTATCTTCCGAGTCGACAATATGGTTGAAAAGCCAGAGCCTGGCACTGCACCGAGCAATCTAGCTATCATTGGTCGCTACATTCTGACTCCTGATATTTTCGAGTTGATTGAAAATACTGAGCCAGGCAAAGGTGGAGAAATTCAAATCACGGATGCCCTGATGCAGCAAGCACAAGACGGTTGCGTACTGGCGTACAAGTTCAAAGGCCAACGTTTTGATTGCGGTAGTGTGGAAGGTTACATTGAAGCGACAAACTACTGCTTTGAGAATATTTACAACAAGGCGTCTAAAAGCCAGGTCGAAGATGCGCCTATAGAGAAGGTTGCTTAATTGGGTTAGGACCTAGGTGCTTTGTGTTAGGGCCTAGGTACTAGAATCCTAGGTCCTAGGTGTTTTCGCGGTAAGTTCAGTGATAAACATAAGTTGCGGTGTTTGTTGCTTTGGAATACAGAGCGCTTCGCTTACAGAAGGTCCTAGATCCTAGGGGACTAGGTCCTAGGATTACTCACTGGGACTGTTGTACCCGATTAAGTATTTGTATTTGCTGTTTTGGAATACTGATTACAGAGTACTGAAAAGTATATTTTTGTATTCGTAATCCCAACAATCTCCCCCTAGGATCTAGGATCTAGGATCTAGGGTCTAGGATCTAGGATCTAGGATCTAGGATCTAGCCCCCTCAATAAACCACCTTATATCCTTTTTCCTCCAACTCTTTTCCTAATGCTTGTTTAGCATCTTCTTCTCCATGAATTAAATGAACGGCCTTTGGTGGAGTTGGGATGCCTGTGACAAACTTCAATAAGTCACTTTTGTCTGCATGTGCTGAGTAACCAGAGATGGTATGAATTTGGGCTTTAACTTGAACTTCTTGAGCATCTATCTCCACCTCTGAAAATCCTGCTTGTATGGCTTCACCTAGCGTCCCTTGAGCTTGATAACCTGCAAAAAGCACATCATTTTTCTTATCTGGAAGTAGTGCTTTTAAGTAGTTAACGATTCTGCCTCCTTCACACATTCCGGAAGCGGCCACAACAAGGGCGGGTTCATCGGTCGAAGCGAGTCTGTTGACCAGAGCTTTATGCTCGGTGTTATTCTCGACCGTAATGCACTGATCAAACGCGAGTGGGTGACGTTGATTTTCGAGTCTTTGCTTAGCCTCTTGTCCCCACAGCGTTTTAAAACGTCGATAAGTTTTCGTCACTTCTTTGGCAAGAGGAGAGTCTAGGATGATGGGTAATGAAGATGCCAAATCATGCTCGTTAATCAACTGCTCAATATCAAACAGCAGTTCTTGTGTTCTGCCGACACTAAAAGCAGGTATTAGAATTACACCACCATCTTTTAACGCATGATCAATGATGTTTTTTAAACGTTGAGTGCGAGTGGTTATGTCCTCGTGTTGTTTATCGCCGTAGGTCGATTCTATAAACAGATAGTCGGCGCGCTGGGGAGATTGTGGATCAGGTAAGAGTGGCGTATTCGACGGTCCTAAGTCTCCGGAGAAAACGATGATGTCATCATTTGGCAGTCTACATTCTACATAAGCGGAACCAAGTATATGTCCTGCGGGTTGAAAGCGAACGTAAGTGTGATGGGATAGATCTATCCATTTCTGGTACTCACAAGGTTTGAGCTGTTTCTTGATGATATTCAGTACCTTCTGGCGCTGGAGGTAATTCAGGCCGAGTTGTAGCTTCAGACCGTCTTCAAGCATTAAAGGGACGAGTTCTGCAGTTGCTTGAGTGCAATATATTGGCCCTTTAAACCCAGCCGCCAGCAACCACGGCAAGCGGCCAATATGGTCTATATGAGCGTGAGTAAGAACGAGCGCTTTTACCTGATCGATAGGAAACTCAATGTTAAGAGAAGCGTCGCGCCCACCAAAACTAAGGTCCTGACCCTGAAACAGGCCACAATCAATCAAAATACTTCCATAAGGCAGTTTGAGCTCATGACAAGAGCCAGTAACGGTGTGCTTGCCACCGTGATGGGTAACGCTTGCAATATCTGAGATTGTTGTCGTCATGCCTAAAGTTCTCCTTATGTATTCAGAATAGGCGAGCTGTTAGTGAAGAGTAAGACTTATGACCCAGTGGATTAGATGTAATTAGTTGGGAAAGTGCGGAAATGCGAGAAAGGAAGCCATTTCATTAAGGTCCTAGATCCTAGGGGACTAGGTCCTAGGTGAGTTAGCTGAAAGTTCGGCGTATCTCTTTGGCGTTTGAGCTTGTTGTTTTGGAATACAGAGTACTGAAAAGTATATTTTTGTATTCGTTATCCCAACAAACTCCCTCTAGGGCCTAGGGCCTAGGGCCTAGGGCCTAGGAACCTAGAACCTAGGTTCTTAGTAAGCCCTTAACATCGAATTTGGGCGGTAAAAAATAATCCGTAATCCCCCCTAGGGCCTAGGATCCTAAAACCTAGGACCTTATAACCTACATCCTCACTGTCTTCCAAGTTCGTGATACAATCCTCGCATTAAATTGAATTCGAAATTTGCTCTCGCAAACGCAACACGCCTTAGTGAGTACAAGAGAGAACATGTAAAGGTTAAAGATGCAATCAGATCATGAATTCCAAAACTGGACTGTCATCGGCAAAGGCGCAGAGCGAGTTTGTTTCCAAAATCCCTCCAATCCTGCTCAATGTGTAAAGTTGAGTCAGAAAAGTGCCGCAAAGCAAACCTATCGAGAGATTCAGTTTTTTGAGCGATTAAAAAAGAAAAACGTCCAGTTCACGCATATTCCTGAATTCTTAGGGAAGGTAACAACAGAGACTCAAGTGGGCTTTAAGCAGCAAGTGGTTTTGGACGAGGATTTATCAGTATCATTAAACTTCGCACAATATATTGTGCAGCAAGGGGATGATCTCGATATGGATAACATGCTGTTAGCCGTTCGAATTTTGAAAGATTATTTGCTTGAGAGCCGAGTGATACCAAGTGACTTGGTGATGACAAATATATTGGTGAGGCAATCAGGGGATGAGATAACGCTCTATCTGATAGATGGATTCGGCAATACTGAGTTTATCCCTGTATCGGACTTTATCCCTTACTTGATGCATAAGAAGATCAATCGTAAGTTTAAGAAGTTTCTAAGAAAAAATTTACACCTCAGTATGGAAATTAGAGAAAACTCTGCGGATTTAGAATCTTACAATCAAAAGATTGATGAGTTTGAAGCCTTGTACCTTTAATACTTTTTTCTCTAATAAACGTGGGCTTTGAGAGCGCGGTTGAGATAGGTAGATATCTGACATACAAAAAGGGATGCATGTAAGCACCCCTTTGTTATTTCTGCTTGTTTAAAAACAAGATTAAGCTTTTGCTGCTGCCGCTGCTTTAGCGATTGCTGCGAAGCTCTTCGCATCTAGAGAAGCACCACCAACTAGAGCACCGTCGATGTCTGGTTGTGAGAAGTATGCTTCTGCGTTTTCTGGCTTAACAGAGCCGCCGTATTGGATGATTACTTGCTCAGCAACTGCTTCGTCTTTAGCCGCGATTAGTGCACGGATAGAAGCGTGGATGCGTTGTGCATCTTCAGCTGTTGCTGCTTTACCAGTACCGATTGCCCAGATTGGTTCGTAAGCGATGATTGCGCCGTTTAGAGCTTCAACACCGTATGCATCGATAACTGCGTTGATTTGACGAGCACATACTGCTTCAGTTTCACCCGCTTCGTTTTGAGCTTCTGATTCACCGATACAGAAAACTGGAGTTAGACCGTTCTCTTTTAGGAAAGCGAATTTCTGAGCGACAAACTCGTCAGATTCGTTGTGGTAGTCACGACGCTCTGAGTGGCCGATGATGATGTGAGTAGCACCGAAGTCTTTCAGCATTTCTGGAGACATATCGCCAGTGAAAGCACCGCTGTTGTTTAGGTCAGTGTTTTGTGCACCTAGGATGATCTTGTTACCGCCTTCAGCGATTAGACGCTCAGCTAGATCTAGGTAAAGTGCTGGTGGAGCTACTGCTACGTCAACACCTTCAACGCCTTCAAGCTCAGCATTAAGACCAGTTAGCAGCTCAGTTACCATTGCCTTGCTACCATTTAGTTTCCAGTTACCCATCACTACAGGACGACGCATAGGAATATCTCCCTTATTTTTTATGTAAAAAGTCTATTAATGTAAAAAATCTACGAAAGAATATAACAGAATAATGTGAACAGATCATGATTGGTATCATGTCTTGTGTGCCTTTCTATCTCTGGTTGGAGCTGAAGTTGTTCTGTCATTTCTATCAAAAGCAATCGATTGGTGATCACGTAGACAGAATGATAGTTCATTCCTCGGAAATTGCTGCCTAGATTGGTATTACTACGCACTGAACTTTTTGTGCTGTAGAAAGGAATCAAAATGCCAAACTTAGTTTTAGAGTATTCAAACTCGGTGGATGAGCGCGTCAATATTCAAGGTCTGCTGGAAGATCTACATAAAGCAGCGCTGGATAGCGGGCTTTTTGAGTTGGCATCAGTGAAATCAAGAACACTCAGATGCCACAACTGGTTGATAGGAGAGGAGGGAGATAGTCTCGATTTTATTCATATCAACTTTGAATTGCTCGCAGGGAGAACCGCAGAGGAAAAGCGAGCGTTATCGCGAGATCTGATGGCAGTACTTCAGGAGCAAGCCAGCCATATCCACAGCTTAACGGTGAATATTCGCGATATGGATGTGGAATGTTTTCAGAAAGTGGTGAATTAAACGTATGAAGCGGTTGTTCAAATCGCTGGCTTTTTCTTTGTGCCTTTTCAAATTAAGTCAGCTCGGCTACTCTAAAACCTTTTAGGGGTAGAGGGATTGTTGATGCTAACTAAAGAGTTATTGTTTTCTTTTCAAGGGCGTATAGGGCGTAAAACTTTTTGGATTTGGAACGTTATTTATTACGTTTCCATCTTAGGTTTTGGAGTGGGTATCAGTAAGCTATTTCCTGCTTTTTCTCACCTTCTGCTTCCTGTTTTTCTCTTGGTTATGCTTATCCCTGATCTCGCCATTACTACTAAGCGCTGGCACGACCGTGATAAATCGATTTATTGGTTAGCGCTCAATATTCCTTTAGTGTTAGGTAGACTCGCAACCCCAATGACTAGCCCTGTTTCGCAGGAGCCGGCCACAGTGCAATTGTTTATTGCATCCATTTCGTTAATTTGTGGGGTATGGATATTGGTTGAGTGTGGTTTTCTGAAAGGGTCAACCGGTCCAAATAAGTACGGCCCAGATCCGGTTGAAGGTCCTAGATCCTAGGTCCTCGGTTCTAGGTTCTAGAGGTGTCTGCGGTAAGTTCAGTTAAAAATGTAAGCTCAGGTGCTTGCTGCTTTGGAATACGGATTACGGAATACAGGTAATGAAAGGTTCTAGGTGGCTAGGATCCTAGGTTCTAGGAGTGTCTGCGGTAAGTTCAGTTAGAAATGTAAGCTCAGGTGTTTGTTGCTTTGGATTACGGATTACAGAGTACTGAAAAGTAAATTTTTGTATTCGTAATACCAACAAGCTCTTTCTAGGACCTAGGAGCCTAGAACCTAGGATCTTAATCGCTCCTGAACTGAACCACATTATGTGTCTTTTCAGGTTGTTGCTCACCTTGCAATGCTGCTCTGAACTTAATGATCTGTTTCTGTAATTCATTCATTAATACCACGTTGATATGGTGAGGGTTTTTACAGTTATTGATCACTCTGTCGATGTGGCTTTGCTGCGCCCATAATCTTGGTTGCATGCTTTCTGATGCACCCTCAATCATCTCGCGAACCATATCTTGGCGGAATTGCTCAAAGGCTTCTGGATCACTTTCTGCCATTCGCACCAGTTCGTCGAATGGAGGAAGGGCTTGTGGCTTGTGAGTCGGTAGATGGGGCATCGCTTCTCTCCAAATCTATATGGATAGTTACGCTTCGATATCAAAAGCGTACATCACGCAGAAGAGGAGTGCGGTGAAACTTATTCTGCAGTCTCACATATAAGAGAATGCAGTCATATTACATTACCAGAGAAGAGATTGAACCTAGGAGATTAGCTACGTTTGAATACGGTAGACGCATCGACGCTGGCCGCTGATGATGTGCTCCGTGCGTTCGATGTGAGTTTCGTTGCCAAGTAAAGCCCGGAACACGCTCAGTTCTGATTTACAGAGACTCGGACAGCGAGTTGCAGCTTTACAAATAGGGCAGTGGTTCTCAATTAAGATAAAGCCGTAGTCATCTTGCTCAAGTTCAGCCATGTAGCCTTCTTGCTCTCGCAGGTAGACGAGCTTCTGTAGTTTGCTTTCCAGAGAGTCACACTGTTCTAGATGCTGGCGATAGTTTTGAATGGTAAGTTTTTCACGTTCTGAGGTGACTTTTTCCAGGCCATCTTTTCCAAAGATATGCTCGACAGCTTCAATGAATTGAACGGTGAGCTCGCCATGGCGGTCTGCAAATTGCTCATGCCCTTTTTGCGTGAGTGTCCAGTGTCTGGTAGGTCGACCGACTTTCACCTTTACATCGTAAATAGACAGGATGCCATCATCTTCTAAACCTTGCAGGTGCTGACGCGCCCCCATGCTTGTCATACCAAGTTCAGAAGAGAGTTGTTTGGCCGTGACAGAGCCGTCACGCTTAACGATTTGCAATATCCTATCTACGGTTTTCATATATCCACCATTTATACATCAGTACATATTATGCGCGATAGGTTTTGTAAAGAAAAGTGTTGACTTAGATAGGGAAGGTTCGAGGTACTAGGAACCTAGGCCCTAGAGGGAGTTTGCTGGGAGTGCGAATACAAAAATATACTTTCCAGTACTCTGTAATCCGTAGTCCGTATTCCAAAGCAGCAAACACCGGAGCTTACGTTTATCACTGAACTTACCGCAGACACACCTAGGACCTAGCCCCTAGGATCTAGGACCTTTCACTCCCTGTATTCCGTAATCCGTATTCCAAAACAGCAAATACAAACGCTTGATCGGGCACAATAGTCCCAGCGAGTAAACCTAGGGCCTAGGAACCTAATCCCTAGGCCCTCATCTTTTATAAAATAATATCGCGAACTTCTGGATCTTTACGTTCCAGGTAGTGGATTGACTTGATACGGCGAATTGTGCGGCAGCGACCACGAATAAGCAGGGTTTCAGTCGTCGCAATATTGCCCTGACGAGTAATGCCTTCCAGCAGATCACCTTTAGTGATGCCGGTCGCTGAGAATACTACGTTGTCGCTGCGTGCCATGTCTTCCATCTTCAACACGACATTTGCCTTAACGCCCATCTCTTCACAACGTTTTAGCTCTGCCGCGCCGTAGATACGGTTTTCTTCAGTATTCCCTTTTACTTCATGACGAGGTAGCAAGCGGCCATGCATATCACCGTCAAGTGCGCGAATCACTGCGGCTGAAACTACGCCTTCAGGTGCGCCACCAATGCAGTACATGACGTCAACTTCACTGTCTGGCATACAAGTCAGGATAGAAGCAGCGACATCACCATCTGGCACTGCGAATACGCGCACACCCATCGCCTGCATTTCTGCGATGACATCGTCGTGGCGAGGTTTTGCCAGTGTGATTACTACTAGGGTATCCAGTGTTTTATTCAGCGCTTTAGCGACGTTTTCCAGGTTTTCTTTCAACGGCTTTTCTAAATCGATCACGCCTTTTGCACCTGGGCCAACCACCAGTTTTTCCATGTACATATCTGGCGCTTTTAGGAAACTGCCTTTTTCTCCAGCAGCAAGTACAGCCAATGCATTCGATTGTCCCATTGCTGTCATGCGAGTGCCTTCAATAGGGTCTACTGCAATATCGACCTCATCACCACCGATTCCCACTAGCTCACCGATGTATAGCATTGGCGCATCATCAATTTCGCCTTCGCCAATGACAATTTCACCACTAATCTCTGTTTTGTTCAGTAGTGCGCGCATAACCTCAACGGCCGCACCGTCCGCTGCGTTTTTATCGCCGCGACCAAGCCATTTGTAACCAGCCAGTGCTGCACCTTCAGTAACACGGGAAAATGCCATTGCTAAATCACGTTTCATGATGTCTCCAAGTAAGCAGAGGGAAGAAGAATTTGCGCGGCGATTCTATCATATCGATGATTAAACGTTTGCTTTTTTGCCAAGCTTTTACTTTGGGTAAATTGAATTTGATCAATACTGAGTCAGTTTTTGCCGTGGCGAGACGCAAATACCTTGCTCAAAAATACTTCGCTGATAAGAAAAGTCAGCGTTTAGTGAGATTGCGCCGGTTTTTTAACCGAATGATGCGAAATATCGAATATAGTGAGTGTTTCTCGTCGCGACGCTGAGTAGAATGAACCTTATATAGGTAAGGTGCGCGCCTGTCTCGTGCATCATCCCAACGGAACAACATAGGTAGGCCAAGATGTCTTTTGAAGTATTAGCACAACTAGAATCTAAAATTCAAACTGCAGTTGACACAATCACTCTTCTTCAGATGGAAGTGGAAGAGCTGAAAGAAGATAAAGTAAAACTAGAAGCAGAAGCGAACGAACTTCGCTCTCAACGTGAAGAGCTAGAGCAAAAAGCTGAGCAAGCTCAACAAGAGCACGCACAGTGGCAAGAGCGTATTCGCGCACTTCTTGGCAAAATGGAAGAAGTGGAATAAGCCAAGCGAAATAAGGGCCTAGGTTCTAGAATCCTAGGTCCTAGATAGAGCTTGTTTGGATTACGGAGTAAAAAGTCAACTTTTCAGTACTCTGTAATCCGTATTCTAAAACTGCAAAACCAAACTTAGCGTTTATCACTTTACTAACCGCAAACACACCTAGGACCTAGTCCCCGAGGATCTAGGACCTTATGTTCTAGCCTTAATCCCTAGGATCAAGAACCTCTAATATTTCTTCCTCTGTCTCATCCAACTCCAGGTCAATATTTAGCGGTTCTGGAGACAAGATGATGCCTGTGCTGTCTGCGTAGATGTAGTCCTCAGGTAGAAAACTTACGCCACCAAAGTTTACAGGCACATCATACTCGCCAATACCTTGGCTAGACGCACCGACTGGGATTGAAGCCAGCGCCTGAATGCCAAGATTCATGTCTTCAAGTTCGTCGAGCTCACGTACACAGCCGTATACGACCAGACCTTCCCATTCGTTTTCTTCTGCAATGGTTGCGATTTCCGCATCAACAAGGGCTTTACGCAAGGAACCGCCACCGTCAATTAGCAATACGCGTCCGAGTCCATCTTGCTCTAACGTTTCCCGTATCAGCGAATTGTCTTCAAAACACTTGATAGTGGTAATTTGACCGGCGAACGAAGCGCGACCGCCAAAGTTACTGAACATAGGTTCAACCACATCTACCTGCTCGAGATAAATGTCACAGAGTGCTGAGGTGTTGTATTCCATAACGTACCTTTCTAAACAGAAACTGGTTGTCTTTGAGTATATCTAGGCATTAAGTCAATGCAATGACAAATCTTTTTTAACTTACCAGAGTTTGAGCTACCACAATTGTTGCAAATAAAACGTTAGTAACAAGAGAGCATTTTACGATGACCGGCATCATCGGTGCGATTTGTGCGGGCTTTTGGGTTTCCCATACTGCTTTGCCATGATGAGCGACAAAATAAATACTCAACAAGAATGGCAGGCTAATCCAAACGGGTTTGCTCTGTATTAGCAGATACGCAGCGAAAGCGAGTATAGCCCCGCCCAATAGAATGAAGTGGTATTGTTTTGATTTATGCTGACCCAGACGAACAGCGACGGTACGTTTGCCGCATTCGCGATCATT
Source organism: Vibrio sp. YIC-376 (assembly GCF_052353105.1). NCBI lineage: Bacteria > Pseudomonadati > Pseudomonadota > Gammaproteobacteria > Vibrionales > Vibrionaceae > Vibrio > Vibrio sp. YIC-376. The sequence continues at coordinate 295,635 of NZ_JBBWFK010000006.1, read as the reverse complement.
ATCAATGTCACGCATGTTGTTGATGTTCAGCACTGCAACGGCGAGCAAGCCACAACCGAGGGCTGGCAGGAAAAGTGTGGTATCAACATGACCAGTATGAAGAAAGTAAGTGCCTGATACACCAAGCAAGCCAAAGAACAGGAATACTGAAATGTCGCCTAATCCGACATAGCCGTAGGGTTTGCTGCCCATGGTATAAGCCACTGCAGCTAGAATGGCAAGTATGCCCAATCCAATGAAGGTCAGGATACTTTCCAAAGAGCTTAGTGAGTAAAACACTAAGATGAGTCCAGAAAAGACGGTAAGCACGATATTAAAGATTATTGCTTGTTTCATCTGTTTGGTACTTACCGCACCGGACTGTATAGCGCGCAGCGGGCCCAGACGTTTTTCATTATCTGTGCCTTTTACGGCGTCGCCGTAGTCATTGGCCAGGTTCGAAAGAATCTGCAGTAGCGTAGCCGTCACAAAAGCCATGATGGAAATGGTTAATGAGAACTGACCCGCTGAATATGCGAGGGCGCTGCCGGTAAGAATAGAAACTAATGCCAGCGGTAATGTTTTTGGACGAGCGGCATCAAGCCAGATCTGTAAAGATTGTTTCATGGATATTTCGTGCTAGTAACCGATTTGTCCAGTATAAGCACAAAGAAGCAGATACGCTATTGACCTAAAGCAAGTCAATGAAAGTCAGGGGGAACAGAAGGTCCTAGGTTTTAGGATCCTAGGTTCTAGGAGTGCCTGCTGAGACGGTATTCTCTATCGCGACTCAAAGTTAGCTGATATTAGATTCCTGATGTCGCTATGACTCCTCGGAATGACGGCCTCAAGGTAAGGCGCAAGGGGGGGGCTTTTCGGTAAGCGCAGCGCTCTGTATTCAGTAATCTGTATTCAAGAAAGCGAGCATTTGAGCAAACGTTTTTCGCTTGAATTACAGCAATGACATCTAGGATCTAGGACCTATAACCTAGGCCCTAGATCCTCAAACTTAAAGAATAAAGCGGCTTAGATCTTCATCTTCAATAGTTTCGCCCAGACGCTCGTGCACGTAAGCTGCGTCAATCACGAACTTAGAACCAGCCTGCTCTGTCGCGTCGTAAGAGATTTCGTCCATCAGACGCTCCATGACGGTATGCAGGCGGCGAGCACCGATGTTTTCTGTGGTTTCGTTTACCGTCCATGCTGCTTCGGCAATTTTCTTAATACCATCTTCAGTAAACTCGATGTCGACGTTTTCTGTTTTCATCAGCGCGATGTACTGTTCAGTCAAAGACGCTTTTGGTTCAGTCAGAATACGTTTGAAGTCGTTACTGCTTAATGCTTCCAGTTCAACACGAATTGGCAGACGACCTTGAAGTTCAGGGATCAGGTCAGACGGCTTCGCCACCTGGAATGCGCCAGAAGTAATAAACAGAATGTGATCTGTTCTTACCATGCCGTGTTTAGTCGATACGGTACTACCTTCAATTAGCGGTAACAGGTCACGTTGAACACCTTCACGAGAGACGTCCGGGCCCGAGCTTTCACCGCGTTTACAGATCTTATCGATCTCATCGATGAACACGATACCGTTGTTCTCAACGTTGAAAATCGCAGCTTCTTTTAGTTCTTCCTGATTCACCAGCTTCGCAGCTTCTTCCTCAGCAAGCGCTTTCATTGCATCTTTGATTTTCAGCTTGCGCTTTTTCTTAGTGTCACCAGCCAGATTCTGGAACATACCCTGAAGCTGGTTGGTCATCTCTTCCATGCCCGGAGGAGCCATGATCTCTACACCCATTTGTGGCGCAGCGATATCAATTTCAATCTCTTTATCGTCCAACTGGCCTTCACGCAGTTTTTTGCGGAAGATTTGACGAGTGTTGGATGTCTCTTCTTTTTGCTCAACCTGACCCCAGCTGTCTCGAGCTGGTGGCAGTAGCGCATCCAGAATACGTTCTTCTGCTTGTTCTTCAGCGCGGAATTTTACTTTTTCCATCGCCTGTTGATGAGTCATCTTGACCGCAACATCAGTCAGGTCACGGATGATGGTTTCTACTTCTTTACCAACGTAACCCACCTCTGTGAATTTCGTTGCTTCTACTTTAATGAACGGTGCATTGGCCAGCTTCGCCAGACGACGAGCGATTTCAGTCTTACCAACACCTGTCGGGCCGATCATCAGAATGTTTTTTGGCGTTACTTCTACGCGTAGGCTCTCTTCAAGCTGCATACGACGCCAGCGGTTACGAAGAGCAATCGCAACCGAACGTTTTGCTTTGTCTTGACCAATGATGTGGCGGTTCAGTTCATGAACGATTTCGCGAGGGGTCATTTCAGACATATTCTTTCCTTACTTCGTTACGATTACTCGGTTGGTGCGGCCAGCTCTGTAGTTGATTCTAGTTCTTCTACAGTGTGGTAGTGGTTTGTGAATACACAAATGTCGCCAGCAATGTTCAATGCTTTTTCAGCAATCTCACGCGCATCCAGGTCTGTGTTTTCTAACAGTGCCGTTGCTGCGGCTTGGGCGTATGCACCACCAGAGCCGATCGCGATCAGGTCATTTTCAGGCTGAACCACATCGCCGTTACCGGTAATGATTAAAGATGCCGTTTCGTCTGCGACAGCAAGAAGCGCTTCAAGTCTGCGAAGCGCGCGATCGCTGCGCCAGTCTTTTGCCAGCTCCACGGCTGCTTTGGTCAAGTGGCCTTGGTGCATTTGCAGCTTGCTTTCGAAGCGTTCAAAAAGAGTGAAGGCATCCGCTGTACCGCCAGCAAAACCAGCAAGTACTTTGTTGTTGTATAGGCGGCGAACTTTGCGCGCGTTACCTTTCATTACGGTATTGCCTAGAGATACTTGGCCATCACCCGCGATGACGACTTTATTATTTCGACGTACAGATACAATGGTAGTCACGAGTCGACCTCTTAATTATTTCTCTTTGGATGTATCACTGTATATGGGGGAGGGGGAAAGGGGATTCAAGGGGGAAAAGATAGAGGACCTAGGTTATAGGATCCTAGGTCCTAGGGAAAACACTTGGAATACGGAATACGGAATACGGAATACGGAATACGCGCAAGCGTTGTCTTTCCTGTTTTCTGTAATCGAGAAGCGAAGCGCCCTATACTCTGAATTTTAAGCACGGAAGTTTCAACAAGTAAACCTAGGACCTAGCTACCTAGGACCCTGTAATCCGTATTCTGTATTCCAAAGCAGCGAGCACGTGAGCTGACATTTCTTACTGCACTCACCGCAGACGCTTCTAGGATCTAGGACCTATTTTTCCCTAGGCCCTTCTTTTAATAATTTTCTTTCCAAATCGCACACGGCTCGATTTTAGCTCGTTGCAACTTATGGCGATCTTTCTCAGCATCGCGCTTAAATTTGTATGGACCTAAAATGATCCGATACCAAGAACTACCTTCTTTTTTGACTATCTTGCTCGACAAACCCTGGAAGGCGATAGCCAACTTTCGCTCATCAGCCTGAGCCTGAGTCTTGTAAGCGCCACATTGCATTACGTAAGGGATCTTCGAAACTTCAATCTCTTTTGCTACCACCTCGACTTCACGCTTAGGGAGTGATTCCACGTACTCCCACTTTTCTTCCGGTGGTGGTGGTAAATCCTTCTTCGGCTTAGGTTTGCTGACTGGAGTCGTTGGCTGCTTCTCGGCAACAGGCTGAGGTTCCGGATCATTGTTGAGTAAGTAGAGCCCGTAACCAAAACCGCCCACTAGCACGATTGCCAGTAGACCGCTACGCCAAGGTTTCTTTCTAGACGGTTGTTTTTTTGTCGACTTTTTTGGGGTTCCGCGCCCCCGTCTCACATAATCTCTGTTTGCCACGGCTACTTCTGGTCATCAAGTATTATTCCAATTATGTTAATCCAGAATGAGACCAGAAAACACCCTGTTTCTGTAATCTTGTTAGATACATATACAAAAAAGCGGCGCAAATTTAGCACCGCTTTGAATGGATAGCATCTCACGCCAATGGTGAGAAAAATTATGCGCGTTGAGGAGGCGCTGCGCTTCCTCGTACGATCAAATTAGTTTCCAGAAGACGTGAGCCTGAATGTACGTCGTGACCTTTCAAAAGTTCGAGCATCATTAGCATCGCTTGTCGGCCAATCTCGTAGCGAGGCTGGGAGATGGTCGTCAATGGTGGATCGCAGTACTGAGCAAAGTTGATGTCATCAAAGCCCACTACCGACAGATCTTGCGGCACTCGCAATCCTAGCTTTTTCGCTTCCTGAATCGCACCAATAGCCATAGTGTCACAGTGACAGAAAATAGCGGTTGGTGGATCCGGCAGTTCCAACAGTTTACGTACGGCTTTTGCTCCGCCTTCAAAAGAGAATTCGGTGACGATGCTGTACTGAGGGTCTTTATTGATGCCGGCTCGACGCAGTGCTTGCTGATAACCTTGCTGACGGAATTGGCATAATACGGCGGTATCAGGACCTGAAATCTGTGCAATACGCTTATGACCGAGTTGAGTCAGGTAATTGACGGCTTCAAATGCCGAGGTCAGGTTATCAATGTGGACTGTTGGAAGCTCTAGCTCAGGAGCAAACTCACAGGCCATAACCATTGGAGGCAGGTTCTTTTGTTCTGGTTTACTGACGTCAAAAGGTAAGTCTGTACCAAGCAGCAGCATCCCGTCAGCTTGCTTAGTAAAAACCAGGTTAACGAACGAGCTTTCGCGTTTTTTCTGCTGACCACTATCACCTAGCAACACGAGGTAACCGTGTTCCATTGCGGCATCTTCAATACCACGAATGATTTCAGAAAAGTAAGGGTCGCAGATGTCTGGGACGATAGCAACAATAGTCTTTGATTCGTTTCTTCGTAAATTACGTGCTAACGAATTAGGTGAGTAACCCGCCTCAAGTACTGCGTCTTCAACTCTTTTTCGCGTAGAAGACGAGACTTTTTCTGGATTCATCAATGCTCGAGATACCGTCGCGGTAGATACTCCCGCAAGTTGGGCAACATCCTTCATTGTCGCCATAGTTTTTAACCTCTCAAATATTTCGCCAAGATGACGTTATTTCCTTTATTGAAATCGCTGTGATTTAGCACAGATAAATTCACGCCCTATCATTACATTTTTGGTGTTTATTTGTCAGATAACGCGCTTGTTTCTTGCTAGAACACCACTTTAACTTGTGGGAATCGCCATGGAGTTAAATTAAAGTCTTTTGCTTCAAGGCACTTAAGACTTTACTAATTTGGATAGTCTATTCATTTCTATGGCGAAAGTTACGGTCTGTTTAACAAAAATCGTAATGACAATGTGATATCCATCACATTAAAAGGTAATTCATTACATGAGTAAACGTTTGCTAGCTGAGATCTTGTGGTTCTATGTCTAAATTCCAACGTACTTTTTTGGCATTAGGCAACAACTCAATAGCAGGTTTGGCACTGGTTAATAACTTTTGCATCAAGGAACGATGTTGCGTTTGCAGCAAAAGTTGCCAGCGATATTTACCCGCTCGCTTAGCAAGGGGCGAAGGCGTCGGGCCTAGCACCATACAAGTATCATCAAATAATGGGTGAGATTCGAGGGTAAAACGGACTTGACGCAGAAAGTCCTCCACCAATTCGCTTTGGTTTGCTTCCGCTTTGAATAGAGTCAGGTAACTGTACGGGGGAAGCTGTGCCAGTTTACGCTCTTCTAAAGCGCTCATTGCGAAGTGTCGGTAATCTTTTTGCAGCAGTGCTTGCAACAAACTGTGCTCTGGATGATGAGTTTGCAAAATAACTTCACCGGGTTTACTCGCACGCCCAGCTCGTCCCGCAACCTGAATGAAAAGTTGTGCGAGACGTTCAGAAGCACGAAAGTCACTGCTGTATAAAGATCCATCCACATCCAAAAGAGCAACGAGTGTGACGTTAGGAAAATGATGCCCTTTAGCGAGCATTTGTGTGCCTATTAAAATCTGGTAGTCGCCCTTGCGAATCGACTCGAGGGCATCTTCTAAACTGCCTTTGCGACGAGTGCTGTCTCGGTCGATACGAATAGCTTTGTATTCTGGAAAGAGTTGCGCCAACTGATGTTCTAGCTGCTCAGTACCGACACCAACGGTCACCAGTTGAGTGGAACCACATCCCTGACACTGATGAATCACTGGCTGCTGCGAGCCACAGTGATGGCAGCGTATTTCATTACTGTATTGGTGGAAGGTGTAGTAGGCATCGCACCGTTTACACTCTGCAATCCAGCCACACTCATGACACATAAGCGCAGGAGAAAAGCCGCGACGGTTAAGGAATAGCATTACCTGATTACCGGCTTTTAAGTGTTTACGCATTTCTGCAATTAAAGATGCGGATAAACCACTTTCTAAATATTGTCCTTTGACATCGAGAACTTTGTTTGTTGTTGGTACCGCTGAGCCAGCACGCTGAGTGAGCGTCAGATGGTGATATTTACCCGTTAGTGCATTGTGCAGCGTTTCTAGAGCGGGAGTCGCAGAACCCAGCACGATAGGTATCTGCTCTTTGTGCGCACGCATCACTGCAACATCGCGCGCGTGGTAGCGTAAACTATCTTGCTGTTTGTATGACGAGTCATGCTCTTCATCAACGATAATAATACCGAGTTCGGCAAAGGGAGTGAGCAGGGCAGAGCGGGTTCCGATAATGATCCCTGCGGCTTTATCCCGAGCAGATAACCAGGCATTTAGACGCTCGGTTTCATTTAAACCCGAGTGAATCACATCAACTGGTACATTGAAGCGACGTTTAAATCGGTTAATGGTTTGCGGCGTAAGGCCGATTTCCGGAACCAGTACTAATGCTTGCTTGCCTTTCTCCAATACGGGCTTGATCAGGTTGAGATAGACCTCTGTTTTGCCTGAGCCAGTCACGCCCTCTAATAAATAGCAGGCAAACCCGTTTTGACTGTTCACGCTGGCAATGGCTAATGCCTGCTCATGATTGAGTTTTGGCTTATCGACGTCACTTTCTACCGAGTGTGACCATGTGGATGTGGCTGGTTTCTTCTCTATTCGTTCAACCCAGCCTTTTTCTTCCAATGTATTTAATACGCTTGATGTGATCTCTTGCTCAACCAGTTCCTGATGAGGAATAGGGCCATGAGTCATCATTTGTAGTGCGCGCTGTTGTTTTACGGCGCGTCCGAGCCCTTGCATGAGTTTGTCTTTGCCAGATTCGGTGATTTGCCATTCTTGCAACGTAGCAAAATCGGCAGGCTTGCCCTTTCTTAAAGCTGCCGGCATTGCGTTGTGAAGGGTATCGCCCAATGGGTATTGATAAAACTGGCTACACCATGTGAGCAACGAGAACAGTTTGTCTGACCAGATTGGCTGAGAATCTAATACCGCTTTAATGGGCTTGAGTTGTTCTTTAGGGAAATCAGAGTGGTTCACCATTGCGGTGACAATACCCACCAGAGTCTGGCGACCAAACGGCACAGATACACGTCCGCCAATAATCGGAAACAGATGTCCCGGGATGGCATAATCGAATTGTTTATCGAGTGGGACGGGCAGTGCCACTCTCGCAATGGATGGACGCATAGTTTTCAAGCTGTAATATAAAGAGGGAAAGAAGCTTAGAGTCTATTAAAATCAGTAGGAAAATTCGAGTAAAGCCGATCTTCGGTGCGTGAAAGCGGCTATTACAAATAGACTGGATAAAAAAGTGGCGAAAAAATTGCCAAATATGTTGATCCTATCAATGTGATTCATTAATATATCGCGCCTTGAGATATGGCTTCGGCAATAAGCTGATGCGGTATCGCATTTTTAATATTAATTACGTGTGGTGTACGGCTTAGACTCGTATAGCGACACGGCCTACTATTGAGGTTATCCCATGAAAGCTGGTATCCACCCAGAATACAAAGCAGTAACTGCTACTTGTTCTTGCGGCAACACGTTTGAGTTCAACTCAACTCTAGGTAAAGATTCTATCCACCTAGACGTATGTGACAAGTGCCACCCATTCTACACTGGTAAGCAACGTATCGTTGATACAGGCGGCCGTGTTGATCGCTTCAACAAGCGTTTCGGTGCACTATCAAGCGGTAAGAAATAATAGCAGACGCTATTACGATTACAGTTTAAGAAAAGGACGCTTCGGCGTCCTTTTTGTTTATGAACGTTTTGTTTATGAAGCAGCTGGCTGGTGGCCCTAAAACCGTCAGTTAAAACTCAAAAACAACAAGTTAAAAATAGTTGCGATTATTTTTCACTCAGGTCTTGCAACCTAAAGTGTGATCTGTATAATGCAGCGCACTGGTTAAGCCAGTTGTGAACCAATGAGCAGTGAGGAGCTAATAAACTCAATAGTTTATTAGGTAATGTAGACTCAGCTTATGTTCGCGGTTAATACAATTAGCTATCTTTTCTTCGGAAAAACTATCCCCAGAGGTGACTTTGGCATGTAGGGATAGTTAATCGAAAATTAACTGACAATGCGTCCTAATCTTGGATGCTACGGTTTCACATGAATCAATCGGCATTCTCTCGTCTTGACGAGTCTGAGTGGCGATATTGTTTGTGTAATTTTTTACTATTGGAGCTCTGTCTCATGCAGAACCAACGTATCCGTATCCGCCTAAAAGCTTTCGATTACAAACTAATCGACGCTTCTACAGCGGAAATCGTTGAAACAGCTAAGCGCACTGGCGCACAGGTTCGTGGTCCAATCCCACTACCAACTCGTAAAGAGCGTTTCACAGTTCTTATCTCTCCACACGTTAACAAGAAAGCACGTGACCAGTACGAAATCCGTACTCACAAGCGTCTAATCGACATCGTTGAGCCAACAGACAAAACTGTTGATGCTCTAATGCGTCTAGACCTTGCTGCGGGCGTTGACGTTCAAATTAGCCTAGGTTAAGGGAGATTAGAATAATGATTGGTCTAATCGGTCGTAAAGTGGGCATGACCCGCGTATTTACTGAAGACGGCGTTTCTATCCCAGTAACTGTTGTTGAAGTTGAAGCAAACCGCGTTTCTCAAGTGAAAACTCTTGAAACTGACGGCTACGCTGCAATCCAGGTTACAGCTGGTGCAAAGAAAGCTAACCGTGTAAACAAAGCTGAAGCAGGTCACTTTGCTAAAGCTGGCGTTGAAGCTGGTCGCGGTCTTTGGGAATTCCGTTTAGAAAACGGCGAAGAGTTCGAAGTTGGTGCTGAACTAACTGTTGAACTATTCAACGAAACTAAGAAAGTAGACGTTACTGGTACATCTAAGGGTAAAGGCTTCCAAGGCGCTGTTAAGCGTTGGAACTTCCGTACTCAAGATATGACTCACGGTAACTCATTGTCTCACCGTGCTCCTGGTTCTATCGGTCAATGTCAGACTCCAGGTCGCGTATTTAAAGGCAAGAAAATGGCAGGTCACATGGGTGCTGAGCGTGTAACGACTCAAAACCTAGAGATCGTACGTGTTGACGCTGAGCGCAATCTGCTTCTTATTAAAGGTGCAGTACCAGGCTCAACAGGTGGCAACGTGATCGTTAAACCAGCTGTTAAAGCATAACGTCTCAGGAGTAAGTAATGGAACTAATGGTTAAAGGTGCTGATGCACTAACTGTTTCCGAAACTACTTTCGGACGTGAGTTTAACGAAGCTCTTGTACACCAAGTAGTTGTTGCGTACGCAGCAGGTGCTCGTCAAGGTACTCGTGCTCAAAAAACACGTTCAGAAGTTTCTGGCGGTGGCGCTAAGCCATGGCGTCAAAAAGGTACTGGCCGTGCGCGTGCTGGTACAATTCGTAGCCCAATCTGGCGTACAGGTGGTGTTACTTTTGCTGCGAAACCACAAGATCACAGCCAAAAAGTAAACAAGAAAATGTACCGCGGTGCTATGAAGAGCATTCTTTCTGAGCTTGTTCGTCAAGAGCGTCTAATCGTTGTTGATAACTTCTCAGTTGAAGCACCAAAGACTAAAGAGCTAGTAGCTAAGCTTAAAGAGCTTGAGCTAACAGACGCTCTTATCGTGACTAGCGAAGTAGATGAGAATCTATTCCTAGCTGCTCGTAACCTATACAAGGTTGACGCACGTGACGTAGCTGGTATTGATCCAGTTTCTCTAATCGCGTTCGACAAAGTTGTAATGACTGCAGCTGCAGTTAAGCAAGTTGAGGAGATGCTAGCATGATCACTGAAGAGCGTATCCTAAAAGTTCTACGTGCACCGCACATCTCTGAAAAAGCAACTATGGCAGCTGAGAAAGCGAACACTATCGTTTTCAAAGTAGCTAAAGATGCAACTAAAAAAGAGATCAAAGCAGCTGTAGAAAAGCTATTTGAAGTTGAAGTTAAGTCTGTAAATACTCTTATCACTAAGGGTAAGACCAAACGTCAAGGTCTACGCCAAGGTCGCCGCAGCGACGTTAAGAAAGCGTACGTTACTTTGAAAGAAGGTCAAGATCTTGACTTCGTTGGCGGCGCGGAATAACAGGAGTAGTTAAGAATGGCTATTGTTAAATGTAAGCCGACTTCCCCTGGTCGTCGTCACGTTGTTAAAGTTGTTAACGCTGACCTACACAAGGGTAAGCCATACGCACCTCTTCTAGAGAAAAACTCTAAGAATGGCGGTCGTAACAACAACGGTCGTATTACAGTACGTCACATCGGTGGTGGTCATAAGCAACACTACCGTCTAGTTGACTTCAAACGTACTAAAGACGGTATCCCAGCGACAGTTGAGCGTCTTGAATACGATCCAAACCGTAGCGCAAATATCGCTCTAGTTCTTTACAAAGACGGTGAGCGTCGCTACATCCTAGCACCTAAAGGTGTTGTAGCTGGTGATGTTATTCAGTCAGGTGTTGATGCACCTATCAAAGCTGGTAACTCTCTACCAATGCGTAACATCCCAGTAGGTTCAACAGTACACAACGTTGAACTTAAGCCTGGTAAAGGTGGTCAGCTAGCTCGTTCGGCTGGTGCTTACGCTCAAATCATCGCTCGCGATGGTGCGTACGTAACTGTCCGTCTACGTTCTGGTGAGATGCGCAAAGTTCTAGCTGAAGGTCGTGCAACGATCGGTGAAGTTGGTAACTCTGAGCACATGCTACGTGAACTTGGTAAAGCTGGTGCTTCACGCTGGCGCGGCGTACGTCCAACCGTACGTGGTGTAGTAATGAACCCAGTTGATCACCCACACGGTGGTGGTGAAGGTCGTACTTCTGGTGGCCGTCATCCAGTATCTCCTTGGGGTATGCCAACTAAAGGCTTCAAGACTCGTAAGAACAAACGCACTGACAAGTACATCGTACGTCGTCGTAACAAGTAATCTATATAAAGAGGAATCGCCATGCCACGTTCTCTCAAGAAAGGTCCTTTTATTGACCTACACTTGCTGAAGAAGGTAGAGAAAGCGGTGGAAAGCGGAGACAAAAAGCCTATTAAGACTTGGTCCCGTCGTTCAATGATCATCCCAACGATGATCGGTTTGACCATCGCTGTCCATAATGGTCGTCAGCACGTACCAGTATTTGTAACTGATGAAATGATCGGTCACAAACTGGGTGAATTCGCACCAACACGTACTTACCGCGGTCACGCTGCGGATAAGAAAGCTAAGAAGCGCTAAGGAGTAAATGATGGAAGCAGTTGCTAAACATAACTTTGCTCGCATTTCTCCTCAGAAAGCTCGCTTAGTTGCGGATCTAATCCGTGGTAAATCTGTTGACCAAGCTCTAGAAATCCTAACGTTCAGCAACAAAAAAGCTGCTGCACTAGTTAAGAAAGTTCTAGAGTCTGCTATCGCTAACGCGGAGCACAACGAAGGTGCAGATATTGACGATCTGAATGTCGCAAAAATCTTTGTAGATGAAGGCCCAACCATGAAGCGTATTATGCCTCGTGCTAAAGGTCGTGCGGATCGTATCTTGAAGCGTTCAAGCCACATCACTGTTGTTGTAGCAGATCGCTAGAGACTAGGAGAGTAAGCAATGGGTCAAAAAGTACATCCTAATGGTATTCGTCTAGGCATCGTTAAGCCTTGGAATGCTACATGGTTTGCTAACACCAAAGATTTCGCTGACAACCTAGACGGCGACTTCAAGGTACGTCAGTTCCTTACAAGTGAACTGAAAAAAGCGTCTCTATCACGCATCGTTATCGAACGTCCTGCTAAGAGCATCCGTGTGACTATTCACACTGCTCGTCCAGGCGTTGTTATCGGTAAGAAAGGTGAAGACGTTGAGAAGCTACGCGCAGCTGTAGCTAAAATTGCAGGTGTACCAGCGCAAATTAACATCGCTGAAGTACGTAAGCCTGAACTAGATGCGCAACTTGTTGGTGACAGCATCGCGTCTCAGCTAGAGCGTCGTGTTATGTTCCGTCGTGCTATGAAGCGCGCGGTACAAAATGCAATGCGTCTAGGCGCTAAAGGTATCAAAGTGGAAGTAAGCGGTCGTCTAGGCGGCGCTGAAATCGCACGTTCAGAGTGGTACCGTGAAGGCCGTGTGCCTCTACACACTCTACGTGCTGACATTGATTACGCAACTTCTTCGGCTCACACTCAATACGGTGTGATCGGCATTAAAACTTGGATCTTCAAAGGTGAGATCCTAGGCGGTATGCCAGCAGCTAACGCTGTAGAGCCAAAAGGCGATAAGCCTAAGAAGCAGCGCAAAGGCCGTAAGTAAGGAGTCGACAGATGCTACAACCTAAACGTACTAAGTTCCGTAAGGTTCAGACTGGTCGTAACCGTGGTCTAGCTAAAGGTACTGATGTAAGCTTCGGCGAATTCGGTCTTAAAGCTGTTGGCCGTGGTCGTCTAACTGCTCGTCAAATCGAAGCGGCACGTCGTGCAATGACACGTCACGTTAAGCGTCAAGGTAAAATCTGGATCCGTGTGTTCCCAGACAAACCAATCACAGAAAAACCACTTGAAGTTCGTCAAGGTAAGGGTAAAGGTAACGTTGAGTACTGGGTAGCCCAAATCCAACCTGGTAAGGTTATGTACGAAATGGGTGGTGTACCTGAAGAATTGGCACGTGAAGCGTTCCGTCTAGCGGCACGTAAACTGCCTTTCAAAACTACATTTGTAACTAAGCAGGTGATGTGATGAAAGCACAAGATCTACGCGAGAAAAGCGTTGAAGAGCTTAACGCTGAGCTTATGAATTTGCTACGTGAACAGTTCAACTTGCGCATGCAAGCTGCTACTGGTCAACTACAGCAAACTCATACTCTGAAAGCTGTACGCCGTGATATCGCACGTGTGAAAACTGTTTTGACTGAGAAGGCAGGCGCATAATGAGCGAAGTAAAACGTACTCAAACAGGTCGTGTTGTTAGCGATAAGATGGACAAGTCTATCACTGTTGCTATCGAGCGTTTCGTAAAGCACCCAATTTACGGTAAGTTCGTTAAACGTACGACTAAAGTACATGCACATGACGAGAACAACGAGTGTGGCCTAGGCGACACTGTTGAAATCGCAGAGTGTCGTCCACTGTCTAAGACTAAGTCTTGGACTTTGGTAAAAGTTGTAGAAAAGTCGAAGATCTAATCTTCACTGTTCTATGATAAGAAACGGCTCCAAGAAATTATTTTTGGAGCCGTTTATTTTTTGACTACCCAATCACAAAAAAGGGTGGTACAATTCGCGTCCCTTTTAAAGAGGCAGCCCGACCCGTGATGGGTCTAGTTATTAATATTTAGCGGAGCACTAACATGATCCAAATGCAAAGTATGCTGGACGCAGCTGATAACTCAGGCGCACGCAGCGTAATGTGTATTAAGGTTCTGGGTGGCTCTCACCGCCGTTATGCACATATCGGTGACGTCATCAAAGTTACTGTGAAGGAAGCAATTCCTCGCGGTAAAGTTAAAAAAGGTGATGTTCTGAAGGCGGTGGTAGTGCGCACCCGTAAAGGCGTACGTCGTCCTGACGGTTCTGTCATTCGCTTCGACCGAAATGCTTGTGTATTGCTAAACAATACATCTGAGCAACCAATCGGTACACGTATCTTTGGTCCTGTGACACGCGAACTTCGTGGCGATAAGTTCATGAAGATCGTTTCACTGGCTCCAGAAGTTCTGTAAGGAGCACGTAGAAATGGCAGCTAAAATCCGTCGTAATGACGAAGTAATCGTTCTTGCTGGTAAAGACAAAGGCAAGAAAGGTAAAGTAACTAAGGTTCTAGCAACCGGTAAAGTTATCGTTGAAGGTATCAACCTTGTTAAGAAACACCAAAAGCCTGTACCGGCTCTAGGTCAACAAGGTGGCATCGTTGAACAAGAAGCAGCAATTGATGTTTCTAACGTTGCAATCTTTAACGCAGCTACTGGTAAAGCTGACCGTATCGGTTTCCGTTTCGAAGATGGTAAGAAAGTTCGTTTCTTTAAATCTAACAACGAAATCGTTTCTAACTAATTAGAAGTAATTTGGAGTTCTACTATGGCGAAACTGCATGATTACTACAAGTCGTCTGTAGTCGCTGAACTGACCAAACAGTTCAGCTACACAAGCGTCATGCAAGTCCCTAGAATCGAGAAAATCACCCTGAACATGGGTGTTGGTGAAGCAATCAACGACAAGAAACTGCTAGAAAACGCAGCATCTGATATGGCAACGATCTCTGGTCAAAAGCCACTTATCACTAAAGCGCGTAAATCTGTTGCAGGTTTCAAAATCCGTGAAGGCTACCCTATCGGTTGTAAAGTAACCTTGCGTGGCGAACGTATGTGGGATTTTCTTGAGCGTTTAATTAACATCGCTCTTCCACGTGTACGTGACTTCCGTGGTGTTAGCGCTAAGTCTTTTGACGGACGCGGTAACTACAGCATGGGCGTTCGCGAGCAAATCATCTTCCCGGAAATCGACTTTGATAAAGTTGATCGTGTACGCGGTCTAGACATCACTATTACGACGTCTGCTGGTACTGATGAGGAAGGCCGTGCTCTGCTGGCTGCCTTTAACTTCCCATTCCGTAAGTAAGGTGAAGGGTTACTGTTATGGCTAAACAATCAATGAAAGCACGTGAAGCTAAACGTGCAAAGCTAGTAGCTAAGTTCGCTGAGAAGCGTGCAGCGCTTAAAGCTATCATTAGCGATGTAAACGCATCTGAAGAAGATCGTTGGAACGCAGTTCTTACTCTGCAATCTCTTCCACGTGATTCAAGTGCATCTCGTCAGCGCAACCGTTGTAACCAAACTGGTCGTCCACACGGTTACCTACGTAAGTTCGGTCTAAGCCGTATTAAGGTTCGTGAAGCTTGCATGAAAGGCGAGATTCCGGGTCTTCGTAAGGCTAGCTGGTAATTGCCACTTAATCATTTGGAGTAAATCATATGAGCATGCAAGATCCGATTTCGGATATGCTGACCCGCGTTCGTAACGGTCAGGCAGCAAACAAAGTTGCTGTTAAAATGCCTTCTTCAAAGCTTAAAGTTGCAATTGCTGCACTACTAAAAGCTGAAGGTTACATCGCTGACTTCGCTGTTGAAGGCGAAGCAAAACCTGAGCTAGAAGTTACCCTTAAGTACTTCCAAGCTAAACCAGTTATCGAGCAACTTAAACGTGTTTCTCGTCCAGGTCTACGTGTTTACAAGAAGAAAGATCAACTTCCTTCTGTAATGGGTGGTCTTGGTATTGCAATCGTTTCTACTTCCAAGGGTCTTATGTCAGACCGCGCTGCACGTAAAGCAGGTCTTGGCGGTGAAATCATCTGTTACGTAGCTTAATAAGGAGTAGACTATGTCTCGTGTTGCAAAAGCACCTGTCGCTATTCCAGCTGGCGTAGAGGTGAAACTAAACGGCCAAGAAATCACTGTAAAAGGTGCTAAGGGCGAACTAACTCGCGTTCTTAACGATGCAGTTGTGATCGCTCAGGAAGAAAACAACCTAACTTTCGGTCCTAAAGAAGGCGTTGCTAACGCTTGGGCACAAGCAGGTACTGCTCGTGCACTAGTTAACAACATGGTTGTTGGTGTTACTGAAGGCTTTACTAAGAAGCTAACTCTTAAAGGTGTTGGTTACCGTGCTGCTATTAAAGGCAACGCTGTAGGCCTAACACTAGGCTTCTCACACCCAGTTGAGCACGAGTTGCCAGCGGGTATTCAAGCTGAATGTCCAAGCCAAACTGAAATCGTACTTACTGGTTGTGACAAACAACTAGTTGGTCAAGTTGCGGCTGACATTCGTTCTTACCGTCAACCTGAGCCTTACAAAGGTAAAGGTGTTCGTTACGCAGATGAAAATGTGCGTACTAAAGAAGCTAAGAAGAAGTAAGGTAACACTATGGATAAGAAAGCATCTCGCATCCGTCGTGCTACACGCGCACGTCGTAAGATTGCAGAACTGGGTGCGACTCGCCTAGTTGTACACCGTACTCCTCGTCACGTGTACGCACAGGTTATCGCGGCTAATGGCTCTGAGGTTATCGCAGCAGCTTCTACTGTAGAAAAAGCGATCCGTGAGCAAGTGAAATACACTGGTAACGTTGATGCAGCTAAAGCAGTAGGTAAAGCTGTTGCTGAGCGCGCTCTTGAAAAAGGCGTAACTGCAGTTGCATTTGATCGTTCTGGTTTCCAATACCACGGTCGAGTAGCGGCGCTAGCAGAATCTGCTCGCGAAGCTGGTCTGAAATTCTAAGGTAGGGTTGGAAGATGGCTAAAGAACAACAAGTTCAAGCGAATGATTTGCAAGAAAAATTAATCGCAGTTAACCGTGTTTCTAAAACGGTTAAAGGTGGTCGAATCATGAGCTTCACTGCACTAACTGTAGTTGGTGACGGTAATGGTCGTGTAGGTTTCGGTTACGGCAAAGCTCGTGAAGTACCTGCTGCGATCCAAAAAGCAATGGAAAAAGCGCGTCGTAACATGACTACGATCGCTCTAAACGAAGGCACTCTTCACCACCCAGTGAAAGGTCGCCACTCGGGCTCTAAAGTTTACATGCAGCCTGCAGCAGAAGGTACTGGTGTTATCGCAGGTGGTGCGATGCGTGCAGTACTAGAAGTTGCTGGTGTACACAACGTACTATCTAAAGCGTACGGTTCTACGAACCCAATCAACATCGTTCGTGCAACGATCGATGCACTAGGTAGCATGAAGTCACCAGAAATGGTTGCTGCTAAACGTGGTCTAACTGTTGAAGCTATTTCGGAGTAAGAACACCATGGCAACTATTAAAGTAACTCAAACTAAAAGCTCAATTGGTCGCCTGCCAAAGCACAAAGCTACTTTGCGCGGTCTAGGTCTTCGTAAAATCAACCACACAGTAGAACTTGAAGATACTCCGTGCGTACGCGGTATGATCAACAAGGTTTACTACATGGTTAAAGTTGAGGAGTAATCAGAATGCGTTTGAATACTCTATCACCGGCTGCTGGTTCTAAGCACGCTTCTAAGCGTCTAGGTCGCGGTATCGGTTCTGGCCTAGGTAAAACTGGTGGCCGTGGTCACAAAGGTCAAAAATCACGTTCTGGCGGTAAAGTTCGTCCAGGTTTCGAAGGCGGTCAGATGCCTCTGAAACAACGTCTACCAAAATTCGGTTTCACTTCTCGTAAGAGCCTAGTGTCTGCTGAAGTTCGTCTAGCTGAGCTAGCGAAAGTATCTGGTGACGTGGTTGACCTAAACAGCCTTAAAGCTGCTAACATCATCACTAAGAACATCGAATTCGTAAAAGTTGTTCTTTCTGGTGAAATCAGCAAAGCTGTGACTGTTAAAGGTCTACGTGTGACTAAAGGCGCTCAAGCTGCAATCGAAGCTGCAGGCGGTAAAATCGAGGAATAATCTCGAGGAACGAGGTACAGATGGCTAAGAAACCAGGACAAGATTTTCGTAGTGCTCAGAGCGGCTTAAGTGAACTAAAGTCGCGCTTATTATTCGTAATTGGTGCACTTTTAGTATTCCGAGCAGGCTCTTTTGTGCCGATCCCTGGTATTGACGCTGCTGTACTTGCCGATTTGTTCGAACAGCAAAAAGGTACCATCGTAGAAATGTTTAACATGTTCTCCGGTGGTGCTCTTTCGCGTGCATCTATATTAGCATTGGGCATCATGCCGTATATTTCGGCATCTATTGTTGTCCAATTGCTAACTGTAGTTCATCCAGCGTTAGCTGAACTCAAAAAAGAGGGTGAAGCAGGCCGTCGTAAGATAAGCCAATACACACGCTACGGCACGCTTGTACTTGCAACTTTCCAGGCTATAGGTATTGCAACAGGCTTACCAAACATGGTCGACAATCTGGTTGTTATCAACCAAACCATGTTTACGCTAATTGCTACCGTAAGTTTAGTAACCGGCACCATGTTCCTAATGTGGTTAGGTGAACAAATTACAGAGCGTGGAATTGGTAACGGTATTTCGTTGCTAATTTTTGCAGGTATTGTTGCTGGATTGCCTTCTGCAATCGGTCAAACAATCGAGCAAGCGCGTCAAGGTGAATTGCATGTACTTCTTCTGTTGCTAATCGCGGTATTATCTTTTGCAGTCATTTACTTCGTTGTTTTCATGGAACGTGGTCAACGTAGAATCGTTGTTAACTACGCGAAGCGTCAACAAGGTCGTAAAGTGTTTGCTGCACAAAGCTCGCATCTGCCACTTAAAATTAATATGGCAGGTGTTATTCCGGCGATTTTTGCATCAAGTATTATCCTGTTCCCAGGAACACTGGCTCAGTGGTTTGGTCAGAACGGTGAGAGCAGCATGTTCGGTTGGTTAACTGACGTGTCTTTGGCTCTTAGCCCAGGTCAACCGCTGTATGTAATGCTTTATGCAGCAGCAATTATCTTCTTCTGTTTCTTCTACACGGCGTTGGTATTCAACCCTCGTGAAACAGCAGATAACTTGAAGAAGTCTGGTGCATTCGTACCCGGCATCCGCCCAGGTGAGCAGACAGCGAAATACATTGATAAAGTGATGACACGTTTAACCCTTGCTGGTGCACTGTACATTACCTTTATCTGTCTGATTCCCGAGTTCATGATGGTCGCGTGGAACGTACGTTTCTACTTCGGCGGTACATCACTACTAATCGTAGTAGTTGTAATTATGGACTTTATGGCACAGGTACAGACTCATCTGATGTCTCAACAGTATGATTCTGTGTTGAAAAAAGCGAATCTGAAAGGCTACGGCCGTTAATCCGGCGGTAGACTCAGTTTCATTTACGGAGTTTAGCAATGAAAGTTCGTGCTTCCGTTAAAAAAATCTGCCGTAACTGTAAAGTAATCAAGCGTAACGGTGTCGTTCGCGTGATTTGCAGTGAGCCAAAGCACAAACAGCGCCAAGGCTAATTAGCAGAAATTTTTACTTGAAAACGAAGGTTAGGTCGAGTATATTCCTCGGCCTACCTTTTGCGTGCAAAAGAAGTAGTATCCCGCAGCGTATCCATAACGGGCTTTGCTGCGGCTAATTCTTTTATAGAAACACTTAGGAGTGAATAATGGCCCGTATAGCAGGCATTAACATTCCTGATCAGAAACATGCTGTAATCGCTCTAACAGCGATCTACGGTATCGGTAAAACTCGCTCTCAAGCTATCCTAGCTGAAGTGGGTATTGCTGAAGATGTTAAGATCAGTGAACTAACTGAAGAGCAGATCGATCAACTGCGTGATGGTGTAGCTAAGTACACTGTAGAAGGTGATCTACGTCGTGAAGTATCTATGAACATCAAGCGTCTTATGGACCTTGGCTGTTACCGCGGTCTTCGTCATCGTCGCAGTCTACCACTACGTGGACAGCGTACTAAAACCAACGCTCGCACCCGTAAGGGTCCGCGTAAGCCGATCAAGAAATAGTCGGGAAGGTAGAGTACAATGGCTAAACAACCAACTCGCGCTCGTAAGCGCGTACGCAAGCAAGTTGCAGATGGCGTTGCGCACATCCATGCTTCTTTCAATAACACAATCGTAACCATTACTGACCGTCAAGGTAACGCTCTTGCATGGGCTACTGCAGGTGGTTCTGGTTTCCGTGGTTCTCGTAAGTCTACTCCGTTCGCTGCACAGGTTGCTGCTGAGCGTTGTGCTGAAATGGCTAAAGAATACGGCCTAAAGAACTTGGAAGTTATGGTTAAGGGTCCTGGTCCAGGTCGCGAATCAACTGTTCGTGCACTGAACGCCGCTGGTTTCCGCATCACTAATATTGTTGATGCTACACCAATCCCTCATAACGGTTGTCGTCCACCTAAGAAACGTCGCGTATAACGTTTCTAGGACAATTGGAGAAGAATCATGGCAAGATATTTGGGTCCTAAGCTGAAGCTTAGCCGTCGTGAAGGCACTGACTTGTTCCTTAAGTCTGGTGTTCGCGCGATCGATACCAAGTGTAAAATTGATAACGCACCAGGTGTACACGGCGCTCGTCGCGGTCGTCTATCTGAGTATGGCGTTCAGCTTCGTGAGAAGCAAAAAGTTCGTCGTATGTACGGCGTTCTAGAAAAACAATTCCGTAACTACTACAAAGAAGCTGCTCGCCTAAAAGGCAACACTGGTGAAAACCTACTTCAGCTTCTTGAAGGTCGTCTTGATAACGTAGTTTACCGCATGGGCTTTGGTGCAACTCGCGCAGAAGCACGTCAGCTAGTTAGCCACAAAGCTATCCTAGTTAACGGTAAAGTTGTAAACGTTCCTTCTTTCAAAGTAGCGGCTAATGACGTTGTTTCAATTCGCGAGAAAGCTAAACAGCAAGCTCGTATCAAAGCAGCTCTAGAAGTTGCTGAACAACGCGAAAAACCAACTTGGATTGAAGTAGATGGTGGCAAGATGGAAGGTACATTCAAGCGTATGCCTGAGCGTTCTGATCTATCAGCTGACATCAACGAACAATTGATCGTCGAGCTTTACTCTAAGTAAGGTTTAAACTAAAGAGAGGACACAATGCAGGGTTCTGTAACAGAATTTCTTAAGCCACGTCTAGTTGACATCGAACAAATCAGCTCGACTCACGCAAAAGTAACTCTTGAGCCATTAGAGCGTGGCTTTGGTCATACTCTGGGTAATGCACTTCGCCGCATTCTTCTATCTTCTATGCCTGGTTGTGCAGTGACAGAAGTAGAAATTGAGGGCGTACTTCACGAGTACAGCACTAAAGAAGGCGTACAAGAAGATATTCTTGAAATCCTTCTAAACCTTAAAGGTTTGGCTGTACGTGTAGCTGAAGGTAAAGACGAAGTGTTCATTACTTTGAACAAATCAGGCTCGGGCCCTGTGGTTGCAGGTGACATCACCCATGATGGTGATGTAGAGATCGCTAACCCTGAACACGTTATTTGTCACCTAACGGATGACAACGCTGAAATCGCTATGCGTATTAAAGTAGAACGTGGTCGTGGTTACATTCCAGCTTCTGCGCGTATCCATACTGAAGAAGATGAGCGTCCAATCGGTCGCCTACTAGTAGATGCTACTTACAGCCCAGTAGACAAAATTGCCTACGCTGTAGAAGCAGCTCGTGTAGAACAACGTACTGATCTAGACAAGCTTGTTATCGATATGGAAACAAACGGTACTCTAGAACCTGAGGAAGCAATCCGTCGTGCAGCTACTATCCTAGCTGAACAATTGGATGCGTTCGTAGATCTTCGTGATGTACGTGTTCCTGAGGAGAAGGAAGAGAAGCCAGAATTCGATCCGATCCTACTGCGTCCTGTAGACGATCTTGAACTAACAGTTCGCTCTGCTAACTGTCTGAAAGCAGAAGCGATTCACTACATCGGTGATCTAGTACAACGCACTGAGGTTGAGCTACTTAAAACGCCTAACCTTGGTAAAAAATCTCTTACTGAGATTAAAGACGTACTTGCGTCACGTGGTCTGTCTCTGGGCATGCGCCTAGAAAACTGGCCACCTGCATCAATCGCTGAAGATTAATCGATACTAGTTAGAAGGATTAGGTCATGCGCCATCGTAAGAGTGGTCGTCAACTCAACCGCAACAGCTCACATCGCAAAGCGATGTTCAGCAACATGGCTAGCTCTCTAGTACGTCATGAAGTTATCAAGACTACTTTGCCAAAAGCAAAAGAGCTACGTCGCGTAGTTGAGCCTTTGATTACACTAGCTAAGACTGACAGTGTTGCTAACCGTCGTCTAGCATTTGCACGTACTCGTGACAACGAAGTAGTTGCAAAACTGTTTAACGAACTAGGTCCACGTTTTGCTGCTCGTCAGGGCGGTTACACTCGTATCCTAAAAGCTGGCTTCCGTGCTGGTGACAAAGCTCCAATGGCTTACATTGAGCTTGTAGATCGCCCAGCTGCTGAAGAAGCTGCTGAGTAATCAGTTCGTAAGAACGAAAAAGCCGAGCGTTAGCTCGGCTTTTTTGTATCTGCTATTTCAATCTTCAGAAATCTAAGCGTGTTATATCTTCCAGTGACCTTAAGAAATTCAGTCTAGTCTGGTTGTTAACTAACAGTGCTTAGTTCCTAATTCGTTAGCAATTCTTGCTTATTCGCCTGACCATAATCCTGTCAAAGAACTTAACAGACCTTCACTTGCACCTTGTTCGTTCAGGTATTGCAAAATAACGGGTGCAAACTGGCTGATCATCGAAGCGTCTAACCCTAATTTATCGAATGTACTTTGAACCGTACTTAGACTTTCGACATTACCTAGCAAGCTTTGCGCGCTACTCAGAGTAGATAAGCCAGGAATGAGCGACTCAAGTTCGCTGCTATTTTCATCTGATAGTTGGCTTTGTGCCAATGCCAGCAATGCACTGCTGCCACCCGCCGCTTGTTCCGTTGATACTGGAAGCTGACTGGTTAATAGTCCAGTTAACGGAGAAGATTCCGTACTTAAACTTTGTCCGACCATATCCATCAGCCCGCTCTCGCTACTTTTTTCCGTGATTGCATTGAGGAAAGCATGTGCACTGCCGATATTCATCGATAGAAGTGCAAGAGTTAGGAGTGTTTTACGCATAGTACCTCCAATGGTTGAGCGCGTTTTTGAAATTATTATTTTTCACGTTATTAGGCTGACAGTGTAGCGGATAACGTCTTTTTATCTTAAACAAAAAAGCGGCGCAACAGCGCCGCTTGATAATGTGTAATTGAAACAGTTTTCAATTATAGGATGTCTAGTAGTTCTACTTCGAATACTAGTGCTGCGAATGGAGGGATTGCAGCGCCTGCGCCACGTTCACCGTACGCAAGGTCTTGTGGAATGTATAGTTTCCATTTAGAACCAACAGGCATTAGTTGTAGAGCTTCAACCCAACCTTTGATTACGCCAGTTACTGGGAACTCAGCTGGTTGACCGCGAGATACAGAGCTGTCAAATACAGTACCGTCTGTTAGCTCACCGTGGTAGTGAACACGCACAGATTTGTCTGATGTTGGGATTTCGCCAGTACCTTCAGTGATGATTTCGTACTGAAGACCAGATTCAAGTACTTTAACTTCTGGACGTAGAGCGTTGTCATTTAGGAACGCTTCGCCGTCAGCTGCTGCAGCTTTAGCCGCTTCTTGACGTGCTGCTTCTGCGCGAGTGTGTAGCTCTTGCAGTGCTTTGTTGATTTCGTCGATTTCAATTGCTGGCATGTCGCCAGTCAGTGCAGTAGCAATACCTGCTGCGATTGCATCAACGCTAAGACCTTCTAGACCAGAACCTGCAAGTTGCTGACCCATTTGCAGACCAATGCCGTAGCTTGCTTTTTGTTCTGCAGTTTCAAATTTAATTTCAGACATGACTGTCGCTCTTGTTAGGAGTGAGAAAGATAACAGGATATCAGTTTCGGGCTAAGGTTTAAATGATTGACTCAGATTGTCTTGTTTGACCATGTAGGGTGTGACTTATCTCTTACTCCAAGTGAATTTTCTGCTAATTTAAACCAAATTCCATTTTACTTGAGTGAAAAACATATACTCTCCGCGTTGGTATTTTTATACTGGCAGTAGAAGTAACAAGGGGCTCATCAGAATGAATCGTCGCAGAAAGAAAAAGCAGCAAGTCGACTACATAGAGTTGATCAAACAAAAGTTCGCTGCTATCGACTGGAAGCAGCCGTTCAATAAAAGTAAGTGGTTGGAACGCGTACAGCCAGTCACTGCGTTTTGGCAGCGCCTGCCTAAATTCCACCAACGAGCGCTGATGGTGCTAGTTCCACTCTTTGTATTGCTTTTCATAATGCCGATGCCAAAGAACACTGAAGAAATAGTGGAGCAATCTCAGCCTGTTGAGCATCAACGGGTTACTATCGACCTCAATGCGCAGAGCCTGAGCCAACAACGGACATCGCAAAACTCAGGTCCAAAATCTGAAAACTGGAAAGAGTACCAAGTGAAGAATGGCGATACGTTGGCCCAGGTATTTCGTAATAACCAGCTTTCAATGGCAGATTTAAGTTCGTTAGTTAAAATTGAAGGCAGTGATAAGCCACTTAGTCATATCAAACAGGGACAATTGATTCGATTTAAATTCTCTGGAGATGGCCAGCTTGATATGTTGCAACTGGATAAAGGGGATCATTCAGTGATGTTTTTCCGCTTATCAGATGGCAGTTTCGGACGTAATAAATAGATTTTTGACAATAAAAAAGACGCGAAGGTATCGCGTCTTTTTTATTGGTCACTGTACCGGATTATTTAGAGAGCTTCTCTGCGCATATCTACGTGAGGTATACCATCTTCAAGGTAGATCTCTGAAATGACATTAAATCCGTGGCAGGCATAAAACTCGGTGAGGTGTTCTTGTGCACCAATATCGATGGTCTGTTTAGGCCATAGCGCATCACACTGTTTTAATGCTTCTTCAAGTAATTGGTGACCCAAACCACCTCCACGTGCCGTTTGCTTGGTGACGACTCTGCCAATACTCACATTGTCATAGTTCGCCCCCGCAGGTAACAAGCGAGCGCAAGCGACCAATTCATCATTGTGATAACCGAGCAGGTGGTGGACATCTTCAAGTGTGTCTTTACCATCGAGTTCCGGATATGGGCAGGTTTGCTCCACGACAAATACATCGATACGTAAACGCATTAACTCGTACAGTTGATGGGTTGTCAGTTGATCAAAAGGCAAAGTAATCCAGGTGAGCATTTCCATAGTCCGTTATTGATTTGAGATTACTGACTTTACTCGGTTTTCTGCTAATACTCATTAACAATGGTTAATTTTAACTGGTCTTCCTGACAAATCTGGCGATAATGTGCCCTCTTTTTCATCCTACCTGAGGATATTCCCCTGTGAGCAAACAAACTTTTGACCACGTAGGGCTAAGCCCGGCGTTACTCGCTACGCTTGATGCATTGAATTACACCCATATGACGCCGATTCAAGCGCTGAGCTTGCCTGCGATTCTGAACCAGCGTGATGTGATTGGTCAGGGTAAAACTGGCTCGGGTAAAACCGCTGCGTTTGGTTTGGGGGTTTTGTCTAATTTAAATGTGAAGCGCTTTCGAGTGCAGTCCTTAGTGCTGTGTCCGACAAGAGAGTTGGCCGATCAGGTAGCGAAAGAAATTCGTACACTGGGGCGTGGTATTCACAATATTAAAGTTCTGACGCTTTGCGGTGGTATGCCAATGGGGCCGCAGATAGGCTCACTTGAGCATGGTGCACATATCCTTGTCGGCACGCCTGGCCGTATTCTCGATCACCTTGAAAAAGGTCGAATCAATCTAGAAGAGCTTAATACACTGGTACTGGATGAAGCAGACCGTATGTTGGAAATGGGCTTCCAGGATGCTCTGGATGCCATCATCGATGCTGCGCCGAAACAGCGCCAAACGCTGCTTTTCAGTGCTACTTTTCCTGAGAAAATCGAGCACATTGCCCAGCGTATCATGCAGTCGCCAGAGATGATCAAAGTGGAATCAACTCATGATACTTCGAGCATTGCACAGTACTTCTATAAAGTTGAAGGCTCGGAAGCTCGTGATGAAGCTTTGGCAAACCTTCTCCTTACTTACCAACCTGAGTCTGCAGTTGTATTCTGTAACACCAAAAAAGAAGTGCAAAGCGTGGCGGATGAATTGCATCACCGCGGCTTCAGTGTGATTGATCTTCATGGTGACCTAGAACAGCGCGAGCGTGATCAGGCTTTGGTCCAGTTTGCCAATAAGAGTGTTTCAATTCTGGTTGCCACTGACGTTGCCGCGCGCGGTTTAGACGTTGATAACCTGGATGCGGTATTTAACTTTGAGCTATCTCGAGATCCTGAAGTGCACGTGCATCGCATTGGTCGTACGGGCCGCGCGGGTAGCAAAGGTTTGGCCTTCAGTTTCTTTGGTGAAAAAGACGGCTTGCGTGTTGCTCGTATCGAAGAGTACTTAGATATGGATGTCGTGCCAGCGACGCTACCGGCGAAGTCAAACCAACAGCCGTACCAAGCGAAAATGGTGACGATAAACATTGATGGTGGGAAGAAGCAAAAAGTCCGTCCGGGCGACATTCTAGGTTGCTTAACGGGTAAAGACGGAATCCCAGGAACTCAAGTGGGTAAGATCCATTTGTTCCCAGTACGCGCTTATGTTGCGGTGGAGAAGTCTGCTGCGAAGAAGGCTCTGCAAACCATCAGTACCGGCAAGATGAAAGGGCGTCAATTCCGCGCTCGTCTTCTGAAATAGCTTCCTCATTTCACCGAAAAGGTTCTTCACATTAATAAATGTTAATCGTTGAATGATTCTATGAGTGAAAGTGTTATAGATGCAGTCATCCCGTCATTCCAGCGAGCTTAAGCGAGACTAGGAATCTAATGTCAGCGTGCTGAGGCGTTTTAGGAATGATTCGACCAACAAAGCGCTCGGAGAGTAGATTCTGAATCACGCTCGTGCCTCGCTGTTCAGAATGACGACGTAGAACGAAGATGCTGCTCGCTGTTAATCGAGCAGCATTACTTCAAATCAAGCGCTTTTTCTTACTTATGAGCTTTGCTCAGACGCGCTTTAATACGGCTCAGGCTAATAGGCGTAATGCCAAGATAGGCTGCGATTTGGTTATCGGTAATACGTTGTTCCAGATCTGGATAGTGCACACAGAACAACTGGTAGCGTTCTTCCGGAGAGTAGAGAAGCATGAAGCGTTCTTTGTTCTCTTTATTCATCAACTGAGTTTCCAGCAGTTTGAGATAAATAGGATGCTTATCCGCTCTCCAGTGATGTAGTGTCTCAATTGGCAAACAAAATAATCGGCAAGCCGTCAGTGTTTCCAGCAAAAAGGGTGAGGGCTGATTTTTGATGATGCTTTCGAAACCAATCACCCAGTCCTGTTCCCAATAAAATTCTTTACTGAACTCCTTCCCTTGTTCTGTCAGGTAACTTGCATGACATACCCCTTCAAGAATGAAGTAGATATCTGAACTAAATTCTCCCTGATGGCAGAGAATGTGCCTTGTCGGAAGTTCAAGCGCTTGCCCATGTTCGATAAGTTGTGAGGCTTCTTGTTCGGAAAAGCCATTTTGAGTTAAGTCGTAAAATACGTCGTTTGGCATCAAGGTATAAAAGTTAAACAGTGATTAATGGCATTCTAACCTTTCTTGCTCAATAACAAAAAGCTGCTCAATAACAAAAAGCGACTACTGGGATCAAATGCCAGTCGCTTAACGACTCCTATTGGGTCATTCCAGCGAGCCCTAGCGAGACTAGGAATCTAATATCAGCGTGCTGAGAGATAGAGAAATATCTTTGACAACAAAGTGCTCGGATAGGAGATCCTGAATTACGCTCCTTCGTCGCTATTCAGGACGACGGTAGACTGGGATATGCTGCTCACAGTTCAACGAACGGTATGAATTGCTACGATCCTCTTTATCCCGAGCCATGGTACGCCGTTTATTCGTGTCAGCGAAGCCGAATCAGAAAGCGTTAATATTCGCCTTAATACTTCAACTGGAATGGGGTAAACGGCCAATTCACGCTTTTGAATGAGACCAAACAAAAACTTCTTAGCAGATTTTTGAATAAAAAATGAAATTTTAGAATTTCAGGTAATATAAACGCCCAGCCATAATGCCTGCATACCGATATCTATGGATGATGAGCAAACACATGGCAGCGAAAGATTCAGTAACCACTTTTCCCTTACCAAAGCCGCGATTGGTTTCTGATAACCAAACGGTAGGGACATCGCGATTTTCAAAGCGCTCATTGCAGCCTGGTGAAGTTGCGCTAGTTGGCGCAGGTCCGGGTGATCCTGAACTTTTGACCGTGAAGGCTCTGAACTGTCTACAGCAAGCTGATGTCGTTTTGTACGACTACCTTGTCTCTGAAGAGATCATGGCATTGATCCCAAGCGATACGATCTTAGTTTGTGTGGGCAAGCGTGCCGGACACCATAGTGTGCCGCAGGAAAAGACCAATCAATTATTGGTTGATTTCGCAAAGCAAGGTTACCGAGTGGTGCGAGTGAAAGGTGGTGATCCATTCGTGTTTGGTCGTGGTGGTGAAGAACTTGAAGTTCTGGCTGATGCTGGTGTGCGTTTTCAGGTTGTTCCCGGTATTACGGCGGCGGCTGGAGCAACGGCATATGCCGGGATTCCTCTGACACACCGTGATTACGCTCAATCAGCCATTTTTGTCACCGGTCACTTGAAAGAAGAAAGTGACGAGATGGATTGGTCAACACTGGCTCGTGGCAATCAGACTTTAGTGATCTACATGGGGCTGATGAAATCAAACTATATTCAGAATCAGCTTATTAAACACGGTCGCTCTGCCTCAACACCGATTGCCATTATTGAACGTGGTACGCAAATAGAACAGAAAGTATTTACGGGAGAATTGTCCCAACTATCTGATTTATCGAAGGATGCTCAATCTCCTTCCTTAATCGTGGTAGGTGAAGTGGTTCGATTGTCTCAAAAGTTAGACTGGTTTTTGTCTAGTACTGAATTCAACAAAAGTGCTATCGCCAACTCCATATAATTTCAGTCCAAAGATTAGAGACGTAATGCGCCTTCAAGCTTAAAAGGAAATACAAAACATGGACCAACAACGTTTAACTCACCTTAAACAACTCGAAGCGGAGAGTATTCATATCATCCGTGAAGTTGCGGCTGAGTTTGATAACCCAGTCATGATGTATTCGATTGGTAAAGATTCATCGGTGATGCTGCACCTTGCGCGTAAAGCTTTTTACCCAGGTAAGATCCCATTCCCACTGCTGCATGTGGATACGGACTGGAAATTCCGCGAGATGATTGAGTTCCGTGATCGTACAGCAGAAAAATACGGTTTTGAGCTTTTGGTACATAAGAACCCAGAAGGTATCGCAATGGGTTGTAGCCCATTCGTTCATGGTTCTTCAAAGCACACAGATATCATGAAGACCCAAGGTCTTAAGCAAGCTCTGAACAAATACGGTTTTGATGCTGCTTTTGGTGGTGCGCGCCGAGACGAAGAGAAATCACGTGCGAAAGAGCGTGTGTACTCATTCCGCGATAAAAACCACACCTGGGATCCTAAAAACCAACGTCCGGAATTATGGAAGACATACAACGGTCAGGTTAACAAAGGTGAGAGCATTCGTGTGTTCCCACTTTCAAACTGGACTGAGCTCGACATTTGGCAGTACATCTACCTGGAAAACATTGAGATTGTACCGCTTTACCTTGCTGAAAAACGTCCTGTCGTTGAGCGCGATGGCATGTTGATCATGGTAGATGATGATCGTATGGAGCTTCAGCCAGGCGAGGTGATCGAAGAGAAAAGCGTTCGTTTCCGTACTTTAGGTTGTTATCCGTTAACCGGCGCGATCGAATCAGAAGCTAATACTCTGACGGGCATTATTGAAGAGATGCTGGTGGCCACATCAAGTGAGCGTCAAGGACGAGCGATCGACCACGATCAGTCAGGATCGATGGAACTGAAAAAACGTCAAGGTTACTTCTAAAGGATCGAAGGAAAGATAATGAACAGTGCAGTTGAAGCTCAATTAGCCGAGCTTGGTATCGAAGGCTATTTAACACAACACCAGTACAAGTCTTTACTTCGATTTCTGACTTGTGGTTCTGTTGATGATGGTAAGAGTACCCTTATTGGTCGCTTACTTCATGACTCAAAACAAATTTATGAAGATCAGCTAGCCGCTGTGCATTCCGATAGTCAGCGTGTCGGTACAACGGGTGAGAAGCCAGATTTGGCACTCCTTGTTGATGGTCTGCAAGCGGAGCGTGAACAGGGTATCACTATCGATGTGGCTTACCGTTACTTCTCAACGCAGAAACGTAAGTTCATCATCGCTGATACTCCGGGACACGAGCAGTACACACGTAATATGGCGACTGGTGCTTCGACGTGTGATTTAGCGGTAATCCTTGTGGATGCTCGTAAAGGCATTCTTGATCAGACTCGTCGCCACTCATTCATTTCAAACCTGTTGGGATTGAAGCATTTTGTTGTCGCAATTAACAAAATGGACTTAGTGGATTACTCGCAAGAGCGTTTTGAAGAGATTCGTGATGCTTATCTAGAGTTCTCTGAAAACCTGACGGGTGAAATTGATATTCAAATCATCCCGATTTCAGCACTTGAAGGCGATAACGTCGTTGATAAAGGCGAAAATCTGGACTGGTTCAAAGGTCCTTCACTGCTTGAGTTACTTGAAACTGTTGACGTTGACCGAGAAAAAGGCAACGGTGAATTCCGTTTCCCAGTTCAGTATGTGAACCGTCCTAACCTCGATTTCCGTGGTTTTGCGGGTACGATTTCGTCTGGTTCAGTGAAAGTGGGCGATAAGATCAAAGCGCTTCCTTCAGGCAAGACATCAACCGTTGCGCGCATCGTTACCTTTGACGGTGATATCGACGAAGCACAAGCAGGTCTGGCTGTTACTTTGACTCTGAATGATGAAATTGATATCAGCCGTGGTGATTTGATTGTTCTGGAAAACGCTCAGGTAGAAACCACTAACCATCTGCTTGCAGACGTCGTGTGGATGACAGAGCAGCCATTGCAACCTGGTCGTGATTACGACATTAAGATTGCTGGTAAGAAAACAGTAGGTCACGTTGAGGTGATTCGTCATCAATACGACATCAACAACCTGTCTACGCACGGAGCGGCTGAGCTTCCACTAAACGGTATTGGCTTGTGTGAGTGGTCATTTAACGAGTCTGTTGCAATTGATAACTACCAGGATTGTGCTGATACCGGTGGATTTATCATCATTGACCGTCTGACAAACGTAACAGTTGGTGCTGGCATGGTGAAAGAAAGCCTTGCTGCAGTAGAGCGTGGTTTGACTGACATCTCTGCATTTGAATTGGAGCTTAACGCACTGGTTCGTAAACACTTCCCGCACTGGGAAGCTAAAGACCTAAGCCAATTGCTCAAGAAGTAAATGGTTTGCCTGACTGAGTTGCGAAATGCAGTCAGGCGCTTTCCTCTGAAACCAGAATGTTTCGGTAAATACTGAACATTCTGGCTTCCTTTTCGCTTGCTTTGTTCTGATTATTCATTTTATCGCTCTGCACAAACGTTCTGTGTAGCTGCTTGTTTCGCCCTAATCGGGCTTTTTGGTAAGGAAAGGCTATGTGGGAACAAGGATTTGTATTAGCGATTCTGCTTGGCGTTATTACTTGTTTGCTTGTCACTAAAATTAAGCCTAGCTATATCTTTGCTGGTGCTGCCTTTGTTGCATTCATGGCCGGGATGATGGATTTGAACACCATCGCAGCCAACTTTACCAACTCATCGTTGTTAACACTTGTATTGTTGATACTCGCTTCATGCGCCCTGGAAAAAACGCTGCTTATCAGTTGGGTGAGTCGCAGTATCTCAGAAGGCCAATTAGGAAGTGTTATTGCGAAGCTGGGTTTGTCTACGGCTCTACTTTCTTCTTTTACGAACAATACCGCAGTTGTGGTGTCCCTGATCGGCGCGATCAAACGCAACCAACAACATGCACCCTCAAAGCTATTGATTCCGCTTTCATATACGGCAATTTTTGGTGGCACATTGACGTTGATTGGTACGTCAACCAACTTAATTATCAACAGCTTTGTCGAAGATGCAGGCCTGCCTAGCCTGAACTTTTTTACTCCGACATTGATTGGCTTAGCTGTGCTGGTGGGTGGGTTGTTAATTCTGATCCCATTAAGTTACTTACTGCCAAATTATGACGACCAGACTCAGGAAGATTTACCTTACTTTCTTGAATCCCGCGTTGAGCCTGGCTCACCGTTAGTTGGACGTACGGTCAGTGAAAACAATTTACGTGCTTTACGTAAGTTGTTCTTAGCGGAAGTGATTCGTGATGGCGTGACGGTCTCGTCGGTAGGACCGGATTTTGTGCTCAATGCTAAGGATCGCCTGCTATTTTGTGGTGATGTGGAGAGTGTGGCGACATTGCAAGAGATCCCAGGATTGACACTGTTTGGCCAACAACATTTAAACGGGCAGAACTTTGTCGAAGTCGTGGTGAGCTCCTCTGCTACGTTTTGCCATAAGACACTCAAAGAGAGCCGTTTCCGTGATCGTTTTGATGCGGTTGTTGTCGCGATTCGACGTGGTCATGAGCGTCTGGAAGGCGGCCTTGGCAACATAGTTCTGGCTCCGGGTGACACTTTAGTATTGGTGCCAGGTAAGCGATTTGAAACTGAGCGCAGAGCACATGGTAAAGAGTTCGTCCTGATTCAAGATTTGGATTCGAGTGCCCGTTTAGATGTTCACAAGTCTTCTATCGTATTACTCGGCTTTGCGGCTGTTATTGGTTGTGCATTACTGGAGTTAGTGCCAATCATTAAAGGGCTGGCAGTGTATATCATCGCGTTGATCGCCCTGGGCATTGTTCAACTTGGAGAGCTGCGCCGCCGTTTCCCGGTAGATATTGTTGTGATTGTAGGCTCAGCACTTTCGATTGCACAGCTTATGATCTCTTCTGGCTTATCCATCAGAATGGGTGAGATGTTTATCCAGGCTTTTAATGGCTGGGGCGTATTTGGTGCACTGGTGGCGACGTATATCATGACGCTGGTGTTAACTGAGTTAGTGACCAACAACGCCGCAGCAGCGCTCGCTTTTCCTATCGGCTACAGTATGGCGGTAGGGTACGGCGTCGATCCCATGCCATTTATTATGGCTGTATTGTTCGGCGCGAGTGCGAGCTTTATTTCTCCCTACGGTTACCAGACTAATTTGTTGGTATACAGCGTAGGAAATTACAAATTGACCGATTATGTGAGAATAGGTGTGCCTATTTCAATTGTGTATTCCGTCTTAGTACTGACACTGATTCCGGTCTTCTTCCCGTTTTAATTCCGATATTTACAAGGATACGTTATGACAGCCGACACTACGGTAAAAGATGAAAACATTGTTTGGCATCAGCACTCGGTCGATAAACAGTTTCGTGCTGATTTAAAGAAACAAAAGCCAGCGGTGTTATGGTTTACCGGCTTATCTGGTGCGGGTAAATCAACGGTAGCTGGCGCATTGGAAAACCGTCTTGCAGAGCTTGGTTACCATACTTATTTGCTTGATGGCGATAACGTTCGACATGGCTTGTGCAGTGATTTAGGTTTTTCAGAGCAAGATCGCCGTGAGAACATTCGTCGTATTGGTGAATTGGCTAAGTTAATGGCAGATGCAGGTTTGATTGTACTGTCTGCGTTTATTTCTCCACACCGTGCAGAACGCCAGTTGGTTCGAGATCTATTGCCTGAAGGTGAATTCATTGAAGTGTTTGTGAATGCTTCTCTGGAAGTGTGCGAAGGACGCGATCCTAAAGGTTTGTATCGCAAAGCCCGCGCAGGAGAAATTCCCAACTTCACTGGTATTGATTCAGAATATCAAGCGCCTGAAAGCCCAGAAATTGATTTACCGGCGGGAGAGAAAAGCGTCGATGAGTTGGTCGAGTTGTGCTTACACGATCTAAAACAGCGTGGTGTGATCCGCTGAGATACTTTTTAGATCATGGGTGGTCAAAAGGTTATTGAGTAGGTTGAGGAGCTTTTGGAACATAGGTGACCAAAAGCTCCTGAAGCGTGATTATACGGTGTGATTGATGCTGGTGTTCGTCTCGCTATGCACATTAAATTTCTGATTTAAAAGCGCTAATATTTGATCGTAATACTCTGTGTTAGTCTTATTTCCCAGCAGCTTACACAGTTCGTTGCCGGTTGGGCTAAATCGATAATAAAGCAATCTCACTCCCTTAGAATTGGCATGCAGCGACAAATTCTTCCCTTGATAGGTGAGTGATAAAGGCGTCTCAACACTGATCTCTCCTGACTCAAGTTCGGTACTGTGCAGTAAGCCTAATTCAATCAGTACCAGCAAGCTGGAGTAAGGGAGTTGGAAGGCGCCCATATTTAAGTTACTGGTGGTATCTCGTTTACCAAAACTAAAGAGACCATTGTGGGCTTTGTAGCCAATTAATAACTTGCGACTTCCATCACCACCAAAGCTGCAAGCCAGAGAGGCTGCTCTTTGCAGAGTTTGTGCTTCTTTCGGCGACATGTCTTTAAGCATTTTGAGTGCTTTCATCGATGTAGAACCCGGGTTGGTGACTTCACGTTTCAGCACTTGTGCCCAGAGTTTTTGCATCGAGCTGCTGTGAATGTCTTGTGCCATCTCGAAAAATCGATAAAGCCAGTCCTGATCCGGCTCACCTGCAGTTTCATCTCTGCATGAGCTGTGCGCTAGTTTTAAAATCTGCTCGAGGTTTTTCTGGCGTTGTTCCTGGCGTCGTTGTTCGCGTAATTGTGCTCGTTCAAGCGCTGATTTGGCAGGAGGCTCTTTTTGCAGTAATGCATCTAACCCGTGGGTATGAGCAATGCTCTGAATGCGGCTGGCGCTATCTTTGATGTAGCTGCTCGTTTTTTCATGACGGCGACTCTGCTGGGATGTGGACTGGTGCTCGATGACTACGGGTTGTTTTACTAGGTCTGCCATTTATCTTCCTACCGAGGGAGCTGCGGTTAACGCTTGAAGCAATTTACCTCTTAATGTTCTCAACGACCAGAGAATGAGCATCAGAATTTGATCAAATAACGCTATCCAAAATGATAATGAATTGTTAAAATTGTTATCGTTATTTTGGAGGGGCGATGAAGTTCTCAGAAGCAAACAAACTGAAAAAGCACCTGTCGATAGCGTTTCTTTTAGTCCTGTATGTGAGTGTATTAGCGTATTTGTCTCGCTATATTATTTAGTTCGCATATGAAAAGGGCGCCGAAGCGACGCCCTGGGTGTATCTTTTAAAACGGTGACGATTGGACACTACATATCGTCGTAACTTTCTATTTTCGTACCTTCTATCAAGTAGGCCGTTTCTGCCAGTTCATGGCTCATGACTTCTGTTTTGAGCTTCCCTACGACGTAAACTACATCCCAAAGCTCCTGCACAGGTGCTCCTTTTGGAAACTTCACGTAAATGATCTGATTAGGTGGTGGTGGCGGAACGTGAATACATGCCCCGAAGTATGGCACCAGCAAAAACTCGGTAACGGTATTCGAATCACCTTCCAGCGGAATAACAAATCCCGGTATTTTTACCAGACTACCGTTCAGTTCGGTCCTTACGCTGCCAATCTTAGACTGTTGCGCTGCGCCACCACTATGTTCTGATGCGTTAGGCATGCCGACACTATCGAACATTTTACGCTCCGATTCGGGCACGAGGTCAAGCCAGTCCAGCGTTAATGGCTCTTCGCTTGCCATTACAGGAGCCGTAAAAGAAATCACCAGCAAGCAGCTAGTGAGTATTTTTTTCCACATTTTTTATATCCTTATTGTCATTCCGTCACTCAGTGATTGTCTATAAGCGCGTAGTGCAGGGATGAAACCAATCATAATACCAGCGCATTGTACAAAGCCGAGCAGCATCCATTCATATGCAGAAAGAAAGCTTAGTGTCAGATGTATACCATAGTGCTGTTGTATTATGGGTTGCAATAGCGCCAGAATGGAATAGAGACCCGCAACGCCTGTGATAATCCCAGCTGCGGTCAACAAACTGGCTTCGCTGATCAGCAGAGAGAACACATGGCGAGGTCTCGCCCCCATCGCCCGTAGAATGGCCATTTCTCGACGTCTTTCTTGCAGACTGGTTAGC
The DNA here is from genome assembly GCF_052353105.1 of Vibrio sp. YIC-376. Taxonomy (NCBI): domain Bacteria; kingdom Pseudomonadati; phylum Pseudomonadota; class Gammaproteobacteria; order Vibrionales; family Vibrionaceae; genus Vibrio; species Vibrio sp. YIC-376. The sequence goes on along the minus strand of NZ_JBBWFK010000006.1, from coordinate 259,708 downwards.
AGACTGCTTAACATTCCGAGTAATCCTGCGATGACGACAAAACCTGAAACTGCCATCAATGCCTGCTCTGCAACCGACATCATTCCCCACAATTCATGTAAAGCAACGCCTGGCATGATCGCGCTCAAAGGCTCTTTAGGATAAGTGTTAATTTGTCTTTGCAGGGCGAAGGTTTGAATACGTGATTTCAAACCGACGAGCATCGCGGTGATTTGTTTCGGTTGAAAGTCGACGGCTTTTAAATCTTCGGCATTTGGCGTTGCACCTAAATTTGCGCCACTTTCCCAGCCTACGTGGATTGCTTCAATGGCTTCTAAAGATACATGAACGGTCTTATCGACTGGTGTGCCTGTCGGAGACAGAATTCCGACAACATTGAATGGCAGGTTGTCATGACGGCTAAAGCCGACGTCACTGATGCCATGAGCGATGATGATCTTGCTGTCAATCTGGTAACCCAGTTGTTTCGCCACATCTGAACCGAGGACGGTTTCAAATAAGCCATTGAATTCTCGACCCTGAATAAAAGTAAGTGGTTGCTTACTTCCATATTTGTAGTGTTCGAAGTAGCTGTGATTAGTCCCCATAACACGGAAACCTTTATGGGAGTCGCCCAGTGAGATGGGGATAGCCCAATCGACAGAGCGATGCTGACTAAACTCCTGATAGCTCTTCCAGTCGATATTATTGGTAGCGTTGCCAATTCGAAACACTGAATAAAGCAATAAATTTACCGGCCCAGAACGACCACCAATGATTAAATCAGTGCCTGAAATTGTATTCGCAAAGCTGTCTTTTGCCTGAGTCCGAATCCGCTCAACGCCAAGCAGTAAGATGACAGAAATCGCGACAGTCATGATGGTCAGTAAGGCGGTGGCCTTGCGGTTCATTAAGCTTTTCCAGGCAAGCTTTACAACGGCGCTCATGACAATCCTCCTAAGCTACTGCATTGGTTGATTTCAGGAAGGTTAATCGTGCGGCTAAATAATGGCTCTAAGGTTGGGTCATGGCTGACAAACACCAGTGTGGCATTGACTTGATTGGCTTGTTCCATCAGTAGTTCAATGAAAGCCATGCGGTTGTCATGATCCAGAGCAGATGTTGGTTCGTCAGCAATCACTAACGCGGGATGCCCCATCAAAGCTCGAGCCGCGGCCACTCTTTGCTGTTGGCCAATACTCAATTCAGACACCGGACGCGAATGCAGACTGTGAGGCAAATGCAGCCTCTCTAACAACGCAGACGCTTGCTCGACCAATGCATGATGGCTCGCCCTTCGTGCGATACGATCACGTCTTACCTGACTGAACTGGCAGGGCAGTAATACGTTTTCTATCACATTGAGATATGGCAACAAATTGAATTGTTGGAAAATATAACCAATATGGTCCGCGCGAAACTTATCTCTTTGACTTGCCGATAATGTCGATAAATCGGTGCTTAACACGGAAAGTGACCCTGAGCTCAGGGTATTGACTCCGGTAAGCAGAGCCAGAAGTGTTGATTTACCGCAGCCACTTGGCCCTTTGATAAACACATGCTCACCAGATGCAATGCTTAAATGAGGAATAGCGATGGTAGCGATGTCAGAGCCTGGCCAAATAAACTCGGCATCCTTGAGCTCTACAACGCTGGATATGGAATCAGTCATAGATTATCACCAAAGGAATAGCGTGTAAGTGCGCACTTACACGCCAGGCTAGTTATTTGATTTTTATCTCGGCGTTATCTTTGCTGAGATTGGTTGCTGACTGAGTGGTATCAGTAAACAAGTTAACACTGACCGATTCTGTTGCAGGGAATTGATTAAACCAGCCAGCTTTAATGTTACTGAGTTCACTGACTTGCTCACAGTTGAAGCGATATTGCACAGAAAACTCACCATGATCGTTGTGCTCATCATGGTCGTGCCCTTCGTGATGGTCATGTTCATCATGACCATTGTTATCATGGTGCTCGTCATGATCATCGTGCTCATGTTCGTCGTGGTCGTCATGCTTATGAACACTGTGGTCATGCTCTTCATGTTCATCATCAAGAGTGTGGTTCACAAGGGCTTCTGTAAGATCACATTTGGCTTGTGGGTTGATAGCAAACAAGCTATTTGCGTCTTCCAGTTTGGCGACAGCGTGTTTTAGAGCCTGTTCTTGCTCTGCATTCTCAGGCGGGTGTTCGAAGCCAACCACGTCAGCGCCTGGAGCGGTAATTTCAATTAGCAGATCTTTGCCGTCTTGGGCAATGTTAAATTCGACTTTGCCGTGAACGTGTGCATCGTGCTGGCGGTATTCTTCCGCGATTGCGGTTGTAGACAGAGATAAGCCGATAACAAGAGCCAAAGTGTGTTTAGATGGCATTTTTCTTTCCTAATTTTGCGTCTACCAATTTGAATGAGTATGAATTCAAATTGATACTAAGTCTTTTAATACGTTATTAAAAATCACGAATATTGCGAGTCAATAACACTAAATGGTTTAAGTATGAGTGATGACGAAGCAAAATTAGGTGGTGCACGAGCCGCGCTAACGACTTCCTCGATAGGGACTGAAAGTTCGATTACGTATTGGAGTTTGTTACGCGTGTACGTCAGAGTGTGAATGGTTGGCTGAGACTTTGCCAGACCGTGATTCGCATTGGCGAACATCTGGCAGTGATGGTGGGTATGATGTTCAGGCGTCAGATCCAACTGATGGAAGATGGTGGCAAAATTCCATACGATCAGCAAAGCCACACTGAAGAGTACAACAGTGCGATGCCAATCTCTTAATGTCGTTTGCCTGAAGTGAACCATTTTTGAGCCTGAAACCTGACCGAGTGTTATAATATAACACTCATTATTGGTAAAAGTTCACTCTTTTGTATGCAAAGGGAAAAATCAGATGACTGCGGGAGGCGTGACTCCCTGCCCGGAGAGACAAGGAATCTGTGTTAGGTTTAAATGCTCTGTTTGATCAACTCAATCACTTGAGTGATCTCTTTTTGTTCTAATGCCCCTTCTTTGGCGAAGAGCACTTTCCCCTGTTTATCTTGCACGATGATTGCCGAGCTCTCTGGTTTTAATTCCCAGGCTTTTGCTACTACACCATTCTCATCTAATACCATGGATGACCAAGGAAACTCTTTCTTACTATCTTGTGCTGAGGATTTCACAAAGGATCCCGTGCCCCAAATAGCGTCATCCTGATTGATGATCGTTGTTGTCTGGTAGTTTTCTTCAGGAAACTTAGCCGCAGTAATGGCTGACATCAAAGGGGCGTTCATTTCCTTTGCGCTGCTGCGACCGGCAATTGCTTGAATGACGCGCACTTTTCCCTGCATTTGTTGGGTTGCCCAAGGCTGGAATGCAACGCCTTCACCTTGCATTACAATTTCACCATAAGCTCCGACTTTAACGGCAGGAACGGTTTCGCCAATGAGTAAATTATTTGCGAGTGAAAGACCTGGAGTCAGAGCCAGCAGAAGGGGCAGGAGAGTCTTAGTTTTCATATTGTTATATTCCGTAAAGTTAGCATTGTTATAGCTAAATAACCTCGAGATGGTTAGTACAGCAAGCCAAGGTTTGTTGATAGAAGCTAGTTTGGTCTGACCAGTATATAGGTAGTGCAAATAAATTCACAGGGTGTTTGTTAACAATTTATTAACGCATGAAGTTGTGTAATGTTGCGTTGTGATTAGGATTTGCTAAAATGAAGTCGGTCGCAAATTGCGCTATAAGATTGTTAAGGATAGACAATCTGTGTTTTCTCAAAGGAATTGAGGTGAAAGATGCTACGTGAATTCGCAGTATATCGACCACTCCAGGTGGCTCGCTTTGTAAAGACGCTATTCAAAGGTCAGTTTTTTATTGCAGGCGTGGGGAGCTTCTATTTTGACAATGGTAAAGTTCTCCTTCCCGACGTGAATGATCAGAAAAGACTTACGGTTTTTAAAGAAGTGAATCAGGCAATTGCATCGTTATAAGCATTTATAATTGAAGCAATATTAAGAGCGACCAAGGTCGCTCTTTTTAGTTACGCAGATAAAAGTTTATTTAACCTTGTAAGCTTGGTGGGAAGCAAACGCCAGTGCCGCCCAGACCGCAGTAGCCTTCTGGGTTTTTCGCCAGATATTGCTGGTGGTATGTTTCAGCAAAGTAGTATGGTCCTGCGGTTTGTATTTCTGTGGTGATGTTGGCTCTCTGTTCTTCTTGCAGGGCTTGTTGATACTGTTGTTTCGATTGCTCTGCGATCTCCTGCTGTTCTTGCGAATAAGTATAAATAACAGAACGATACTGAGTGCCAAGGTCATTACCCTGACGCATGCCTTGAGTCGGGTCGTGTTTCTCCCAAAACGCGGTAAGAAGCTGTTCCAGTGAAATCATTCGTTCGTCGAATACCACTCTTACGACTTCCGCATGACCCGTTTCTCCGGTACACACTTCTTTATAAGTCGGGTTTTTTGTGTATCCGCCTGAATAGCCAACGGATGTAGAAACCACGCCATCCAGTTTCCAAAACAGGCGCTCAGCACCCCAAAAGCAGCCCATGCCTAATAAAATTTGTTGCTGGTGAGGTTGTAATGGTGCAGTCAAACTCGATTGATTAACAAAATGCGTTTCTTCAATTTGCATCGGCTGATCTCGACCAGGTAGGGCATCTTCTATACTGATTAATGTTTGTTTATTGAGCATGCTATCTGTCCTTTTAAATGTGTCTTAAATTTGCGAACTTGTCCTAGTTCGTCTCTATCTGAAGATGTAATGACAAAGGCTACGGTAAAGCTTTAATATTACAGACTTAGCCTGTAATTGGCGTTATTATTATTCTCATTTATTTTAATCTCAGTTAGCTAAAAAAACGCATGATAAAAAAAGCTCTCCCGATCATTGTTGTTGGCTTGTTTGTCTTTTCTCCCACGGTGTCTGCCAAAGTAGCTTTGAAGCTACAAGGCATTGATGGCGCTTTGGAAGAAAATGTCAAAGCTTACCTGACTTCAATTCCAGAAGAAGACTACTCGACTTCATTGCGTTTTCAGGCGCGACTAGATGAAAGTATCACTGAAGCGCTCAATGCGCTCGGATATTATCATGCCAAAATTTCATATACTGTTCCTGAAAATAAGGATGAATTGATCATCGATATCGCAAAAGGCTTGCCAGTAAAGGTCAAAGTCATGGATGTCGTGATCACGGGTGAAGCGCAGGACGATGAAGAATTCGCGAACCTTCTTAAGGCATCACCATTAAAAGTGGGGCGGGTTCTTAATCAAGGTGACTACGACAGTCTGAAATCCGGTATACGTAACCTGGCGTTGCAGCGTGGCTACTTCAAAGGGGATTATTTACTCAGTCGTCTGGAAGTGGTTCCTGCATTTAACGAGGCGAATATCCGTTTGCATTATGACAGTGGTATTCGTTATCACTTTGGCTCTATCAATATTACCGGTAGCCAGATTTGGGATGAGCGTGTTGCTTCGCTGAGTCCTTTTGACACCGGCGAACCTTACTTAGTCTCAAGTGTTGGTGAATATAACCAGAACCTTTCTAACACTGACTGGTTCTCATCTGTGTTTGTCGAGCCAGATTTGACACAACTCGATGAGGGACGTGATTTACCTATCAAGGTCTCTCTTGCTCCGGCAGCCAAAAACCAGATTGAAACGGGTCTTGGCTACTCCACTGATACTGGTGTGCGTGGCACATTAAAATGGAAAAAGCCCTGGATCAGCTCCCGTGGTCACAGTTTAGATACTGCTCTTTCCCTGTCCCAACCGGAACAAACCATTACTGCAGGCTACAAGATACCGCTTGATGACGTTTTGCACCAATACTACCAGCTTCAGTTTGGGTTAAAGCATGTGGATAACCGTGATACCCAGAGTTTAGAGTCGAATTTAGCGGTAGAGCGTCACTGGATAGTCGATGACGGCTGGCGTAAGACCTTGTATGTACGTCACTTGTACGAAAACTTTTCGCAGGGTTTACAGGAAGATGGTGTGCACTTCTTGCTGCCGGGGGCGACGTTTTCACGTACAAGAGTTCGTGGCGGCAGTATGCCAATGTGGGGCGATAAGCAAACCATCACATTTGAATATGGTGACCCAGCTGTTTTATCTGCGACCCGAGTTTTTCGCTTCTTGGGGCGAACTTCCTGGATTCGTGGGATTGGCGAAAACCATCGTGGGCTCTTCCGCTTAGAAGGCGGCGCTAACTTTATGGAAGAGTTCGATAAGTTACCTCCATCGTTGCGCTTCTTTGCTGGTGGCGACAATAATATCCGCGGATATGGTTACGAATCCATTTCTCCTGTCGATGAGAGTGGAGCGCTAACGGGGGCAAAATACATCCTGAGCAGCACTCTGGAATATCAATACCGTATTACGGGTAACTGGTGGGGAGCCACTTTCTACGATATTGGTGATGCATTCAATAATACGCCCGAATGGAAAGCGGGGGCCGGGGTTGGTATTCGCTGGGCTTCTCCGGTAGGTCCGGTCAGCTTCGATTTTGCATGGGGATTGGATGATCCTTCTAAGAATGAATTCCGCATCCATTTCTCTTTGGGGCCTGAACTATGATGAAAACGATGTTTAAGTGGACCAAATGGTTATCGCTCAGTTTGATTGGTCTTCTGCTGTTGCTCATCATTTTAGTGTCAACAGTACTGTTTACTCACCCTGGTTTAAAGCTGGCAATATGGGGGGCAGAAAAAGCGCTGCCACAATTGCAGGTAGAGAAGATTCAGGGCGCGTTATTCCCTCGTTTTTCGATGCAGAACATCAGTTTTGTTGATGAATCGCTGAAGATTGATGCGAAAGTGGATAGCCTGACGCTGGCGATCAACTTCCGTTGTTTCTTCGATCCGAAAGTCTGTGTTGATGAACTATCGCTGCAAGGTGTGAACTTCCAGATGCCGGATCTTCCGCCTGCCAGTGACGAACCTGAAGAGGAGACACAGCCGCTGCGTTCAGTCAGCACGCCAGTACCAATCTTTGTCAATAAAGTTAGCTTAAATGACATCAATCTGAACATCTTGGGGAACCAAGTGGACTGGCAACAGTTCTCGACCGCGTTATCGATGCAGGGCGATCGCTTAGTGATTGCGCCGACTGCATTAAAAGAGATTAATGTTGCATTGGCCCCAAGTGATGCTGCGTCAGCACCTACAGAGGCTGAGGCAACAGAACCCAAGGCCGGCGAAGCAGAAACAGATAAAGAAGCAGATGCGGCTAAAGATATAGCAGCAGAGGCCACAGAAGATTCGGTAGCGGAAGCAGGATCTACAGAGCCAGCGGATACTGCTCCGCAAGATATTGTTCTGCCTGAAGTGTGGATCCCACTGACAGTGGACGCTCGACGCCTTGATATTAATAACTTCAAGTTAGCAGGCGAAACACCGGTAATTGTTCATCATCTTGGTCTGGTGGCGAAAGCTGGGGGCGATCGCGTTGAAATAAAAACGCTTGAGCTCGATATGCCTGAGGTCGAAGCGACATTAAGCACGCAAGTGACGCTTTCTGCGGACTATCCGATTAACGCTCAGTTAGATGCGTTGGTCAAACAAGCCGATGTAAAAGGACAGAAACTGTCGTTTTCAGCATCTGGATCGGTGGGGGACCTGTCTCTTAAGGCTACCCTTTCTGAACTGACCAAAGCCGAGATCCAAGGAAAACTTCAGCCACTTAAAGCTCAGCTGCCATTTGATGTGACCATTAACAATGTGGAAGCGCAGTGGCCGTTGTTGGGGGAGAGTGATTATCAAGTATCAGTACCAAGTCTGGTGGCTAAAGGCTCTTTAGATGGTTATGAAGTTGCGCTTGAGACGAAAGCATCCGGTAAGGACATCCCAGCAGTTGATGTGGCCCTGAACGGTAAAGGCACATTAGAGCAAATTGATCTGGAAAGCCTTGTAGTTAAAACTTTAGGCGGCGAACTGTCCGGTAAGGTGATGGCCAACTGGGCAGCGCCAATAAACTGGCAAGCCGATCTCAACCTGCAGCACATTCAGCCGGGTCTGCAATGGCCTGAAGCGGAAGGCGACATCAGTGGCAGTTTATCCACTTCTGGCTCGCTAACAGAGCAAGGTGGCTGGCAGGTCAGTCTTCCTACGCTTGATATTGACGGCATTCTGCGCGGTTACCCACTTAAAGTGAAAGGCCAGTTAGAAGCTTCAGATAAAGATGGTAAAGCCGAGGATATCCAGCTCACAACTCAAGGTTTAGTGCTGGCTCATGGTCCTAACCAGTTGAGTGCTAAGGGTAAGATAGATAAACAAATCTTGATGGATGTTGAGGTTAACTTCCCGGACTTTGCGAAAAGTGTGCCTGATCTTAGCGGTAATATGAACGGTAAAATCGCAGTACGAGGCAGTTTAAAAGAGCCAAACATCAATTTAGATCTGGCGTTAAATAAAGTGGGCTGGCAACAGTTAGCCAAAGTAGAAACGGTCACGTTGAAGGGGGACGTTTCACCACTACCGGCACCGAAAGCTAAGGTCAGTATGGTGGCGAACAGTATTACCTATGACAACTTGAAGTTCGATAGTGCTGATCTCGAAGTTTCGGGCGATGAAAAACTGCATCAACTTACCTTAGATGTGGTTTCGGATATCGTGTCTACCAGCCTGGAAATTCAGGGTTCATTTGAACAAAAGCCAGAAATGATCTGGGATGGCGCCTTGACTCGTTTGTCGCTCAATACAGTTCAAGGACCTTGGGCTTTGCAGAAATCGACGGCTGTGAAGGTCAATATCGATAAGCAGATCGCTGATGTTAAGGCGCACTGTTGGTTGCAAGCTCAGTCGAGTGTGTGCCTGTCCGAAAACATCAGTGTCGGTAAAAGTGGTGAGGCGAAGTTAGCGGTAAACAACTTTGATTTCAGCCAGATAAAGACGCTGTTACCGGCAGAAACTAAGCTGCAAGGCTCAGTGAATGCGCAAGCTTTTGCCAAATGGGCACCAAACATGAAGCCGGAAGTGACGCTGAATGTCGACATGCCTGAAGGTCAGGTAGAACAAGCATTAGAACAGCCAATTACGGTTGGTTGGGAAAGTGTCAGCTTTAAAGCCGCATTGGCAAAAGATAAGCTGGATGCGCAGTGGCTTGTAGATGTAACAGATAACGGTGATCTATCTGGTAATGTCTCGCTGATTAATGTGTCTTCTGAATCCCCTGAGATTGCAGGTAATGTGTCACTTTCGACGCTGCATCTGGACTTCTTAGCGCCATTGATTGGTCAGTACAGTTCGTTCAAGGCCAATATGAATACTGATCTTGCTCTGTCTGGTGATGTGATGCACCCTAAAGTCAATGGTCAGTTCTTGATTGATCAGATAAAACTGAATGGAGAAGTCACACCAATTGACATCGATTCTGGTCAGGTGGTGATTAACTTTAAAGGTCATCAGGCTGACTTAAATGCTGATATCAATACCCCAGATGGTAAGCTGGAAGTCACCGGAGATGCGGACTGGCAAGATTTACAAGATTGGCATACCAAAGCGCGAGTGTTCGCCAAAGAGCTGAAAGTGGATATGCCACCTATGGTGAAAATCATCGTTGAGCCAGATATGACGCTTGAGGTGACGCCGAATTTAGCCAAGGTACAAGGCAATATTAACCTGCCTTGGGGGCGAATTGTTGTTGAAGCACTGCCGCCAAGCGCCGTTGGCGTTTCAAGTGACCTGGTTATTCTGGATGAAAACTTACAGCAGGTCGACGATACGGTGGCCGTACCGTTTAATGTTGAAACCGACATTAACATCAAGATTGGTAACGACTTCCAGCTTTCGGCGTTTGGTCTGAAAGGTGACTTACAGGGTAATCTGAATGTTACTCAGAAAGACAAAGGTCCGTTTATCGTCGGTGAAGTAAAAATTGTCGATGGTTCTTACCGTTCCTTTGGCCAGGATTTGGTGATTGATGACGGTAAAATCATGATGAATGGTCCCGCGGACGAACCTTATCTGTCGATTACCGCTATTCGTAACCCTGATAACACGCAAGATGATGTGACTGCCGGTGTCCGGGTAACAGGCCCAGCATCTGATCCAAGTTTGGAAATTTTCTCGGATCCTGCTATGCCTCAGGCGAATGCGCTGTCCTACTTACTACGTGGTCAAGATATTGATGCGGAATCTGGTGGTAATGCGATGACCACAACATTAATTGGTTTAAGTCTGGCGAAAAGTGGTCGTGTTGTCGGTCAGATAGGTGAAGCCTTTGGCGTACAAGATTTACAGCTCGATACCGCAGGGTCGGGTGACGATTCTCAAGTGACGGTAAGTGGATACATACTTCCGGGTTTACAGGTCAAATATGGTGTGGGTATCTTTAACTCGCTGGGTGAATTCACGGTACGTTATCGCCTCATGCAAGATCTGTATTTAGAGGCAGTATCTGGTGTAGACAGCGCCGTTGATTTACTCTATCAATTTGAGTTTGATTGATAACGTAACTCATAGCTAAGGAGTAGTTATGCAGCATTTGGTTTTTGTTTACGGCACGTTACGTAAGGGAGAGTACAATCACCACTATTTGAGTTCGGCGCAGTTTCTAGGCCTCCACGAAAGTGATGCTCAATTTACTTTGTATGACTTAGGTCCATACCCTGGTGTGTCGAAAGGCCATCAATCTGTACAAGGTGAAGTCTATCTGATTGATGACGAAACGCTCACTGAGTTAGATAAACTCGAGGATGTGCCGGTCGAGTACCGCCGCGAGAGTATTAGCACGCCTTTTGGTCAGGCTTGGATTTATATTTATCAAGATACCGAGCAACTGACGGAAGAGATTGCGTCCGGAGACTGGTGCCAAAGAGTGTAAGGTGCTGCCTGTGGTACACGCTGCCTCTGGCATACATTGGTACCGTGGTTACGACGTTGGTCGAATATAGCTTGCTTTGAGTCGCACTCACGGAAGCTAAATTTGGGTATTAAAAAAGAGCTGCAATTATGCAGCTCTTTTTATTGGGATAAGTTTGCACTTATTTTTTCTGTGCACGCTCATAAGATTCAAGGATTTCAGCTTTAGCGGCTTCAACATCTGCCCAGCCGTCTACCTTCACCCATTTACCTGTTTCCAGTTCTTTGTAACGTTCAAAGAAATGCGTGATTTGAGCTTTCAGTAATTCTGGGATGTCACCCACATCTTGGATGTGTTCATACTCTTTTGAAATTTTAGAGTGCGGAACCGCAACTACTTTTGCGTCTTCACCAGACTCGTCAGTCATTTTCAGTACACCAACAGGGCGACAACGAATAACGGAACCCGGCATCAGAGGGTAAGGAGTAGGAACAAGTACGTCTACCGGGTCACCATCAAGAGAAAGTGTGTGGTTCACGTAACCATAGTTACATGGGTAGAACATTGGCGCAGACATAAAACGGTCGACAAATACAGCACCAGAGTCTTTATCTACTTCGTATTTGATTGGGTCTGCGTTTGCAGGGATTTCGATAACCACATAGATATCTTCAGGCAGAGATTTACCTGCTGGTACATGGTTTAGGCTCATTTGAAACTTCCTTTTCATTGAGGATGAGGACGAGGAGTACTCATCTAATTACGATTTATTCGCAACTAACTTTAGCGACAAAAGCGCGGCAGGTAAACACTTGCCGCGTTGGACAAAGGTCTATTCGTCGCGATTCTTCTCAAGGAATTCTTCGACCTTGCGTACCATGTTTTTTGAACCAACAAAGAACGGCACGCGTTGGTGTAATTCAGTCGGTTTGATTTCCATGATGCGATTCACACCGTCAGAAGCAATACCGCCAGCCTGCTCGATTAGGAATGCCATTGGGTTGCACTCGTAAAGCAGGCGAAGTTTACCTTGTGGGTGGCTTTGCGTGCTTGGGTAAAGGTAGATACCACCTTTAAGCAGGTTGCGATGGAAATCTGCTACCAAAGAACCGATGTAGCGAGAGGTGTATGGACGACCATCTTCTGGCACATTCTCCTGGCAGTACTTGATGTACTTCTTCACACCAAGTGGGAAGCGAATGTAGTTACCTTCGTTGATCGAGTAGATTTTACCATCTTCAGGAATCATCATGTTTTCATGTGACAAACAGAAGCTACCAATAGAAGGATCGTAAGTGAAGCCGTTAACACCGTTACCAGTGGTGTAAACCAGCATGGTAGATGAACCGTAAATCACATAGCCAGCCGCAACTTGTTTATGGCCAGGCTGAAGGAAATCTTCTTGAGTCGGTGGGGTACCAATTGGTGAAACGCGACGGTAGATTGAAAAAATCGTACCAACAGACACGTTCACATCGATATTAGAAGAGCCATCAAGCGGATCCATTAATACAACGTACTTCGCGTTTTGGTTAAGTTCTTTGTTGAACGTAACCGCTTCATCTTCTTCTTCACTGGCAACGCCACAAACTTGGTCACGAGCTTCAAGTGCCGCTTTAAATTTGTCGTTTGCATATACGTCTAGCTTTTGCTGAGCTTCACCTTGGACATTATCCGTGCCTACAGCACCAGTAATATCACCAAGACCTGCCGCATTGATTTCGCGGTTAACGATTTTCGCGGCTAAACGAATAGATGCTAAAAGAGATGATAGATCACCACTAGCGTGGGGGAAATCCGCTTGTTTCTCGACAATGAATTCGCCTAGGGTGCGCAATCCAGACATGGTCAATCCTTACATTTTCATTTTGTTGGGGGTGTTGCGCAAGGACACATCTCTTCATGGATGTTAAACGTTTGCGCTAAACGTAATTTTATGTCGAAGATCTTTTTAATGGTAATGAAGTAACCGACTGAGATCTCAATTTATTTGTCTGGTCACTGAGGAATTCATCATTTAGTCAGAAGGTTGTACAGTCCGTGTTCACCCTTGTCATATTTTTGAAAGGGACAACAAGAAGAGCGTGAAAGTCACTCGCTTTTCTGGTCGTTATCGCGATAATGAAAACATTAAAGAAGGCATTACAAGGTTAAGTTTATGCACATCCATATCTTGGGTATCTGCGGCACGTTTATGGGCGGCGCAGCAATTTTAGCACGCCAACTCGGACATCGAGTGACGGGTTCTGATGCCAATGTTTACCCACCGATGAGCACACTGCTAGAGTCTCAAGGTATTGAAATTATTGAAGGCTTTGACCTATCTCAGCTTAATCCTCAACCGGATTTGGTTGTGATAGGTAACGCGATGAGTCGTGGTAACCCATGTGTGGAACACGTCCTCAACAGTAACATGCGTTACACCTCCGGACCACAATGGCTGAGCGAGTTCTTACTGCATGATCGCTGGGTACTCGCGGTGTCTGGTACGCATGGTAAAACCACCACATCAAGTATGCTGGCATGGATACTGGAAGACTGCGGCTATCAGCCTGGTTTCTTAGTCGGTGGTGTGTTGGGTAACTTTGGTGTCTCTGCCCGACTGGGTGAAAGCATGTTTTTCGTGGTTGAAGCGGATGAATACGACAGTGCTTTTTTCGATAAGCGTTCTAAGTTTGTGCATTACCATCCCCGCACGTTAATTATGAATAATCTTGAGTTTGATCATGCAGATATCTTCGACGATCTAGAAGCGATCAAGCGCCAATTCCACCATTTGGTACGTACCGTTCCGGGCAACGGTCTGATTCTGGCTCCAAAACAGGATCAGGCGCTGGCTGACGTACTTGAGCGCGGTTGCTGGACGGAAAAACAGTTCTCTGGTGAAGAGGGAGACTGGCAAGCGGATAAGCTTGTTGTCGATGGTTCAAAATTCGAAGTGTCGCTGCAAGGTGAGAAAGTTGGCATTGTAGAGTGGGACTTAGTGGGCGATCACAACGTGGATAATGCCCTGATGGCGATTGCTGCGGCAAGGCATGTCGGAGTGGCTCCTGAGTTAGCCTGTCAGTCACTCGGCCGTTTTATCAATACTAAGCGCCGACTAGAGCTAAAAGGTGAAGAGCAAGGCGTAACGGTTTACGACGATTTCGCTCATCACCCAACTGCGATTGAACTGACGGTTGGTGGTCTGCGTAACAAGGTGGGTGATAAACGTATTCTGGCAGTTCTGGAGCCGCGTTCTGCCACCATGAAACGCGGCGTACACAAGAATACGCTGGCAGATTCACTACACAGTGCTGATGAAGTGTTCTTATTCCAGCCAGATAACATTGAGTGGTCCGTTGAGGAAATCGCTGACCAATGCCAACAACCAGCGTTTTTTGACGCTAATCTGGATAGTTTTGTCGCGAAAATTGTTGAACGTGCTCAACCTGGAGACCAAATTCTGGTGATGAGTAATGGTGGCTTTGGCGGGATTCACGGAAAACTTCTCGAACAGTTAAAACAAAAAGCTTAATCAGTTATGTCTCACAAAAAAACTCAGCAAAAGAAAGCCATTACCTTAGCACTGACAGGTGCTTCAGGAGCGCCTTATGGTCTCAGACTTCTGGAGTGTCTGGTTGCCGCGGATTATCACGTTTATGTACTGATCTCTTCTGCGGCAAGGGTTGTGATGGCAACCGAGCATGACCTGAAGTTGCCTGGTGGCCCTGAAGCGGCACAAAAAGCGCTGGTGGAACACCTCAATTGCAATCCCGATAATATTACCGTGTGTGGCAAAGACGATTGGTTCTCGCCTGTGGCATCAGGCTCTGCAGCACCCAAACAAATGGTGGTTTGCCCGTGCTCTGCAGGCAGTGTTGCGGCGATTGCGCACGGGATGTCGGATAACCTGATTGAGCGTGCGGCAGATGTAGTGATGAAAGAGCGTGGCCAATTACTGCTTGTGGTGCGTGAAACGCCATTCTCGACCCTGCATCTGGAAAACATGCATAAGTTATCGCAAATGGGAGTAACTATCATGCCTGCCGCGCCGGGGTTCTATCATCAGCCAAAGAGCATCGAAGACTTAATCGACTTCATGGTAGCGCGAATTCTCGACCATCTTGGCATTGAGCAAGGCTTGGTACCTCGCTGGGGATATGACCAGCGTTCATGAGTAAATAGCAAATAAGTTAAGTCACGCATCAATATCATCAATGTATTGCTGTGCGTATCCCCATTTTACTTTGCTGAACCTAGCATCACGCAGTTATTTGGGTATACAATCCATCCAACTCATCGGGGAGCAACCCCACTTAGTATTGTGTTAATCAATACATTTGGGCGCTGAGACCAAATGGCTTAACCTAGTTAGGCCACGGGGACCCGTATTACCTGAACCAGATAATGCTGGCGTAGGAATTGAGTCTGGATATTAGCAATCCCAAATAGCCGCCTCAAACCTGTGCCGCTCAACAAATTTCTCTGAAATAGACATGGAGAGCGAGCAGTGAAAACCACTCTGAGCCTGATTGCCCTGGCTGTAATCACAACAACTTCAGCTTCTGCTGCTGAGAATACATTAACCATCTACACCTACGACTCATTCGCTTCAGATTGGGGCCCAGGTCCTAAGCTTGAACAAGCTTTTGAAGCTAAATGCGGTTGTGACGTTAATTTCGTCGCGCTTGATGATGGCGTATCGATTTTGAACCGCCTACGTCTGGAAGGCAGCAACAGCAAAGCCGACATCGTCTTGGGCCTGGATAACAACCTGATGGCGGAAGCCGAGAAAACGGGTCTGCTGGCCGAGCATAATGTAGATACGTCGAAAACCATTTTGCCAAACGGCTGGAATGACAAAACGTTCGTCCCGTACGACTATGGTTACTTCGCGTTTGTCTATAACAAAGAAAAGCTGACCAATCCGCCGAAAAGCATGAAAGAGCTGGTTGAATCTCGTGATGATCTTAAAGTGATTTATCAGGATCCTCGCACTTCAACTCCGGGTCAGGGGCTGATGTTGTGGATGAAGTCAATCTACGGCGACAATACTGCGCAAGCTTGGAAGCAACTGGCGGGGAAAACCGTAACGGTAACCAAAGGTTGGTCTGAAGCGTACTCAATGTTCCTCAACGGTGAATCTGATTTAGTGCTTTCTTACACGACATCACCTGCGTACCACCTGATTGCGGAGCAGGATGCTAAGTTTGCCACAGCTGACTTTGCAGAAGGTCATTATATGCAAGTGGAAGTGGCAGCGAAGGTTAGCGGTTCGAAGAATCCGAAACTTGCGGATGAATTCTTGAGCTTCATGCTGAGTGATGAGTTCCAATCCGCAATGCCTACAGGAAACTGGATGTATCCAGTGACCGACGTTGCTCTGCCAAAAGGCTTTGAAACCTTAAACGTACCAAGTAAGTCTCTGAGCTTTACGGCGGATGAAGTAGCAAAAATGCGTAAGACTTGGATTCGCGAGTGGCAAAACGCCCTGACTTTCTAAGAGTTGCTCTCTTGAATACCGTACCAAAATTAGGTGTAGGGGTCGCGATAGTCATCGCGGCCTTTGTTCTTTCTGCTCTGGGCGCTTTGATTTTTCAGGCCCCTTCTTTAGATGTGTCGATGGTCTGGGATGACCCGTATTATCAACACGTTACCAAATTCAGCTTCTATCAGGCTTTCTTATCCACATTACTCAGTGTGGGCTTGGCTATACCTGTTGCGCATGCGCTGGCCCGCCGAGAGTTTTTCGGTAAGTCGTTATTGCTCAAACTGTTTGCTTCAACCTTAGTTCTGCCCGTTCTGGTTGGCGTTTTTGGATTATTGGCGATCTATGGCAACAGTGGTTTGGTGGCTAAGTGGCTACAAGATTTTGATGCCAAGCTACCATTTTCTATCTATGGCTTGAATGGCATTTTACTCGCTCATGTATTCTTTAATCTGCCTTATGCCGCACGATTGCTGCTGCAAGCACTTGAGTCAATTCCTGCTGAACAACATAAACTGTGCGCTCATCTCGGGATGAGTCATTGGGAGAAGTTTCGTTGGGTGGAGTGGCCGCGTTTAAGACAACAACTTCCTCATGTCAGCGGCTTAGTGTTTATGCTGTGCTTTACCAGTTTTGCTACGGTAATGGCATTGGGCGGTGGGCCAAAATCGACCACCATTGAACTGGCCATTTACCAAGCCATTAAATTTGACTTTGACCTGCAGGCTGGCGCTTTATTGGCACTGTGGCAAATGTTGTTGTGCGGTGTGCTTGCGATTGGTGTACAGAAGCTGACAAAGCCTGTATCCATAAGCGCTGGCAGTACTTCGGTACAGCAATACTTAACGAAGGATCATGGGTGGTCAAAAGCTTGGGATAGCTTTTGGATCATAGGGGCCTTTTTACTGGTTATTCCGCCGCTGGTTATGGTGGTGTTGAGTGGTATTAATCACCAAGTTGGCACGGTATTGAGTGATGCTCGTTTCTGGTCAGCCTTATTTAACTCGCTAAAAGTCGCCGGGTTAGCCAGTACCCTTGCCGTTGCTGCCGGTGTTTCTATCTTACTTACCAGCCGACGCTGGCGACTGGATTATAAAAACGCGCGTGCAGATCACATTGAGCTCGTGGGCACCATCATTCTGGTGACGCCGGGACTGGTGATCAGTACGGGGTTGTTCTTGTTGCTCCGCTCTTTCACCGATGTATTCAGTATGGCATTTTTTGTTGTCATTCTGGTTAACGGTCTGATGGCTCTGCCTTATGTGATTAAAACGTTGGCGCAGCCGATGCTGCACATTGAACAGCAATATCAATATGTCTGCGCCAGCTTAGGAATGAGAGGCTGGCAGCGATTTAAAGTGGTGGAGTGGCGGGCACTGCGTAAGCCCTTTGCTCACGCCTTTGCGATTAGCTTTATGTTTGCGATAGGGGACTTAAGTGCGATTGCACTGTTCGGCGGACAAGAGTTTCGAACTTTACCGCTGTATTTATTCCAGTTGCTTGGCAGTTATCAAATGGAAGCTGCGGCAGTCGTGTCGGTGACCTTACTGCTACTCAGTGTCGGCTGTTTTACCCTGATTGAGAAAGTATTAAAAACGAAGGAGAGAGCGTAATGTTAGTGTTGGATGATGTGCAGTACACCTACCAACGAGAGCTGTTTCGTTTTGAATTAACCATTGAGCGCGGTCAGATTGTCTCGCTCATGGGACCAAGTGGGGCGGGTAAATCCACGTTATTGGCACTGGTGGCTGGTTTTATTCATCCCGATCAAGGTGACATTCGGGTTGATGGCGAATCGATAGTTCGCAAAGAGCCTTATCAGCGTCCTTTCTCGATGTTATTTCAGGAGCACAATCTGTTTGCTCACTTATCGGTGCGTGACAACATCAGTTTGGGCTTGCATCCGGGGTTAAAGCTCACTGCAGACCAAAAGCGTCAGGTAGAGCAAGCCGCACAGCAAGTTGGTGTCGCAGAATATCTCGACCGTTTACCAGAGCACCTCTCGGGTGGTCAGCGGCAACGTGTTGCGTTAGCACGTTGTTTTGTTCAGCCTCACCCGGTTTGGTTGCTGGATGAACCTTTCTCGGCACTGGATCCTGTGCTGCGTGAAGAGATGCTTGGGTTAGTTAAAAGGTTGGCAACTGAGCGGGGAATTACCGTATTAATGGTGACTCACCATCTGAGTGATGCTAAGGCTATAGCCAGCCACTTTGCGTTTGTTTCTGGTGGTAAAATTGAGGCTTCGGGTGAGATCGGCGAGCTCAGCATGACACATTCAAGTGAGGCTTTACAAGCATTCGTACGGGCGGCTGGATAAGCTTTATTGAGACAGAAAAACAAAAGGTTGATGTGGACATCAACCTTTTTTATATCGATACGAATCGTGAGTGTAGGTTATGGTTTCACGACCATCACGTTGACTGGTGAGTACTCGACCACTTTACTGGCTACAGAGCCGAGCATCACTTTATTTATCTTCGAACGCTTGTGGCTCGGCATAATGATAAGGTCTACCCCTAAACGCGTGGCGTGTTCAATTATCGTGGTGTAAGGCTTACCTTCAGCCACATGGACACTATAGGTGATATCTTCTTTGATGTTGTCTTTAGCAAATGCCGTTAACTGCTGTTCGACATCTTGCTTCATTTTAAGGGCAGCATCTTTCGGAAAATAAGTTGCAACCATCGACATGTGAATACCAGGTACAACAGTTAACAGATGAATTACCGCGTTAGCTTGCTTCGCTTGCCAAACAGCCAATTCAACCGCTCGGTCTGAGAAGCCTTGATCATTAAGATCAACCGGAACAAGAATTTGTTTAAACATTCAATTACTCTCACTCAGCCCCCAGTCTCCCGGGGGCAAATCGGTTATGCGCTCAGTTGTTCCTTGCGCGTACGACGTTTCTGGTTCATAGCAAGTGCCAGCAGAATCAATAAGCAAGGCACAAATACCCACTCTTTCATTGGACGATCGGCCTCTTGAATGACCGATTTGATCTCCCAGTCAAAGTCGATACCTGCGGACTCGGCAGGACTGCCAAACTCGACCATATCCACGATCATTTTTCCGTCATTTTCGGTTAGCATCATACCCATCGATGTGATGCGTTCTTCTGCAGTTTTGGCATTGTCGTCAAACGGCAGCAGTACCGTTTTCTCAATGCTTTCACCTTCTAGGTTCTGTCCGGCGACACGCAGTTCAATCGATTGTCCTACAGGGAGTTTTTCTGCAATTTGGGCTACTTCGATCCCTGGAGAAAACACTTTAGCCGGGTAGATCATGTCCCACCAGAATCCTGGGCGGAAGAATGAGAAAGTCAGCACTAATAATAGGATGGTTTCCCACCACTTATTGCGAGTTAACCACCATCCTTGAGTTGCTGCGGAAAATATCAGCATCGCAATAATGGAAGACATTATCGTCAGCGCTAAATGCCACCATGTGTCGATGCCCATCAATAGCAATTGGGTATTAAAGACGAACATGAATGGCAGAATGGCGGTACGGATATCGTACGCAAAGCCCTGAATACCAGTACGGATTGGATCTGATTTGGCAATGGCAGCCGCAGCAAATGCCGCCAAGCCGACTGGTGGCGTATCATCCGCGAGGATACCGAAGTAGAACACGAACAGGTGTACAGCAATCAGTGGGATGATAAGACCATGTGCAGCGCCAAGAGTGACGATAACCGGTGCCATCAGCGTTGATACTACGATGTAGTTTGCTGTTGTCGGTAGACCCATTCCCAGAACCAAGCTGATCACAGCGGTAAACAGCAGCATAAGGAATACGCTACCACCGGAGATGAACTCGACAAAGTCAGTCATAACCAAGCCAATACCGGTCAATGTGACTACACCTACCACCGTACCTGCAGCTGCGGTCGCAACACCAATACCAATCATGTTACGTGCACCAGCCACCAAGCTCTCCACGAGATCCACAAAACCTTCTTTAGTATGCTGAGCGAGATCCCCTTGTTTTGATAACACCGCAATCAAAGGACGTTGAGTCAGCAAAATAAAGATCATAAACACCGTTGCCCAGAATGCCGATAGGCCCGGAGAAAAGCGCTCTACGGTCAAACACCACACCAATACTACGATTGGCAACAGGTAATGCAGACCTGACTTAACCGTTGGACCCGGTTCTGGTACTTCAGTCAGCTCATCGTCAATGCTAATTTCACCATCTTTAACGTGGTTGGCTGAAACTTTTACTAGAGCGACATAGGTGATTAACAGCGCGATCATCACGATTGGTGTTGCTGCCGCGCCAAAGACATCTTTCGTCCAGCCCACTCCGTAGTAGACCACTGCGCTAATGACACAAAGCCCTAAGATTGTACCGGTGAACGACAACAGGCTTTGCAGCATAGTCGGGTTATGACGGCGAGGTAGTCCTGTCATCCCCGCTTTACATGCTTCAAGGTGAACAATGTAAATCAACGCAATATACGAGATGAGGGCTGGCAGTATTGCTGCTTTGATAACTTCAACGTAAGAGATACCGACGTATTCCACCATCAAGAATGCCGCGGCACCCATGATTGGCGGTGTTAGCTGACCGTTGGTTGAAGCTGCTACTTCTACGGCACCCGCTTTGGTACCCGGGAAACCTACTCGTTTCATCAACGGAATAGTAAACGTACCAGTGGTTACTACGTTGGCAATGGAAGAGCCAGACACCAGACCTGACAGACCTGAAGCCACAACGGCCGCTTTCGCCGGACCTCCTCTCATGTGCCCTAGCAGAGAGAACGCCACCTTAATGAAATAGGCACCAGCACCAGCGCGTTCTAGCATGGCACCAAACAGCACAAATAAGAACACGAAAGAAGTTGATACACCCAGAGCCACACCAAATACCCCTTCAGTGGTCAGCCATAAGTGAGACATCGCTTTATTTAAGCTTGCTCCTTTATGGGCAATGACATCGGGCATATATGGGCCGGCAAAGGTGTACGTAAGAAATAGGGCTGCCACAAGCATCAGTGGTGGTCCAAGAGCCCTGCGCGTCGCTTCCAAAAGCAGTATCATGCCAGTGACCGATGCGACGATGTCTATGGTCGTTGGTGCTCCGGAGCGTCCCGCGAGTTCGGTGTAGAAAATATAGATATAAGCAGCTGAGAAGCTACCAGCAAGAGCGAGAATCCAGTCGACTATAGGAATGTGGTCGCGGGGAGAATGCTTCATTGCTGGATATGCAGTGAAAGCTAAGAAGACCGCAAACGTTAAGTGAATCGCGCGGGCTTCAGTGTCATTCAGTACGCCGAAATTAAAAATAAATGGTAATGGCGATGCATACCATAATTGAAATAGTGACCAACACAGAGGAACAAACCATAGGATTTGTCCTTGTATGCCCGAAGGACTACGTGCCCCTGAGTCTGCTTGAGCCACCATATCTTGCACATCTTGTGACGGAGTTTTGTTCGTCGACATGTACTTTTCCTTATTATTGATGGTTCTGCCTGTTTTGTATGTCGAAAACACACATCGCCTATATCAGTGTAGTGAATTGAGCGAAGTTTGCTGTCGAGTATTCCGCCGCCTGAAATCAAAATGAAGCTTGTCATAAGCTTTGATTGGATGCGTTAAAGTGTTTTCTTTGGCATTGTGAGGTTTAGAAAAACCGATGAATAACCCCAGATGACCTTAATAACCAGGGTGTGCCGCTTTGCCCTTGGTAAGAGATAAGCTCGTGATGCCCCTCATCAAGTTATTCAAAGCAAGTCTGGTATCTTAAGCTACTGCAGTATTAAACAAATATGCTGGTGTAATAACTACAACCAGCATATTGAATAGGGTAGATAACAACTTGTATCTACCTTGACTTGGGTGATTACTTAATCAGACCCACTTCTTTGTAGTACTTCACGGCACCTGGGTGCAGAGGAATTGAAATACCCGCTTTAACCATGTCTTCTTTTTTCAGGTTCGCGAAAGCAGGGTGAAGACGTTTGAAGGTGTCGAAGTCTTCGAATACCGCTTTTGTAACGTTATATGCCACTTCATCTGAAACGTCAGTCGAAGTTACCATTGTTGCTGCCACACCAAAGCTTTTCACGTCTTGATCGGTACCACGGTACATACCAGCAGGTACTGTGCTGTATGCGTAGTAAGGGGTATTTGAAACGATCTTGTCGATCTCAGGACCAGTTGCAGGAACTAGTTTTGCATCGCAAGAGGTTGTTGCTTCTTTGATTGAACCGTTTGGGTGACCAACCATGTAAATGAAGGCGTCGATTTTGTTATCACAAAGTGCTTGGGAACGCTCAGAACCTTTAAGTTCGGAAGCTAGCTGGAAGCTATCATTTGTCCAGCCCATTGCGTCCATAACAACGCTCATTGTTGCGCGGTCACCAGAACCCGGGTTACCGATGTTTACGCGTTTACCTTTGAGGTCTTTAACGTTATTGATGCCAGAATCTGTTCGAGCAATGATGTTGAAAGGTTCAGTATGCAGAGAGAACATTGCACGGAGCTTTTTGTACGGGCCTTGTTCCGCAAACTCACTCGTACCATTGTAGCCATGGTATTGCCAATCAGACTGGACGATACCGAAGTCTAATTCGCCAGATCGAATAGTGTTAACGTTGTAAATAGAACCGCCAGTTGCTTCAACTGAACAACGAATGTTGTGATCCTTACGACCTTTGTTTATCAATTTACAGATAGCACCGCCAGTCGGGTAGTAAACGCCTGTCACAGAGCCTGTACCGATAGTAATAAACTCTTGAGCATTAACTGCGCCAGCACCCATTACAGCTGCTGCGATAGCACCGACTTTGAGTAGTTTGTAAAATGCCATGAAATTCCCTTCCTTATATTCATTATTTACCCGGAAATAACCATCAATCACTTCTGGAGTTTCCTCTTTGGAAACGGCATCTTTTCCAATCCAATTGTTTGAAAAAGCAAACAAATAATAACAAAAAATTGGCAGAAAATTATCCGACTGTTAAAAGTTATAGCGAATAAGTCTGAGGTCTGCGAGAAGAACCAGTGATTGATCTATTATTTTATTCTTTTTATAACAGTAGCTTAGGCTTTGATGTGAGGGAAGAAAGAAAAAACTGTTAGCGTGATTCAGATCACAAATAAGTGACTAGAAAACCAACAAAAAGTGGAGGTGATGGCAGAGAGTGTGAGCCATAAAATTTAATAAATTTATAGCTCACAAAGAGTTATCTGGCTTGAACTAAGCGATCTTAGCCAGTGTATTCGAACAGTTCACAAACCGATTTGAACAATTGTTCAGTAGAGACAGGTAGTGTTGGAGTGATAAAGATGGTGTCATCACCAGCAACTACGCCAAGAATGCCTTCAGATTTACCTAAAGAGTCCAGCATACGAGCAATAAGTTGTGCAGCACCAGGGCCGGTGTGGATAACCACTAATGCTGCATTGTGGTCGATATCCAGAACAAGTTCACGCAAAGAGCTGCTTGTTGTTGGTACGCCTAGCTCAGCAGGCAGACAATAGACCATATCCATTTTCGCATTTCGTGTACGTACCGCACCGAATTTGGTCAGCATGCGAGAAACTTTAGATTGGTTAATGCTTTCAAAACCTTGCAGTTTTAGTGCGTCAACAATTTCGCCCTGTGAACCAAAGCTCTCCTCTTTTAATAGGGCTTTAAAAGCACGAACTAAGTTGTCTTGTTTTTCAGTATTGCGCATGGTCATTATGATTCTCTTAATTACGGAACAGCAATTTTGCATATTCTCGCATATATATTCATCTGTTTCCAAAAAGACCCCGGATAATGTTAGTTACATCACTGTAAACTATTAACAGAATGCCATTCTTTAAGTGAGGGTGGGGGTGTGTGGTTTTGTTTCTTCTAATTTCTTGTCATTTCAAGTGAATAAAAGAATAATCCGGTCGCCGTCTGTGGCACGGCTACAGTGAGTTGCGCGACGTCGCAAAGCTGGCGTTAATTGATTGTAATCAAGTTGTGATTCCGATAGGTTTATCGGGCTGGTTACAAACTACCCTATGAATACATTTATAAGAGAATACTCTCAAGGAGAACTACATGAAAGTAGCCGTTATTGGTGCCGCTGGCGGTATCGGTCAAGCCCTTGCCCTTTTACTTAAGAACCGTCTTCCTGCTGGTTCTGATTTAGCCCTGTATGACATCGCACCTGTTACTCCAGGTGTTGCTGCGGATCTTAGCCACATCCCGACTCCTGTATCGATCAAAGGATATGCGGGTGAGGATCCAACACCTGCACTAGAAGGTGCAGATGTAGTTCTAGTCTCAGCTGGTGTTGCACGTAAACCAGGTATGGATCGTGCGGACCTATTTAATGTTAACGCAGGTATCGTTAAGTCGTTAGCAGAGAAAATTGCTGTAGTTTGTCCTAACGCATGTGTTGGTATCATTACTAACCCTGTAAACACGACTGTGCCAATCGCTGCAGAAGTACTTAAGAAAGCTGGCGTTTACGACAAGCGTAAACTGTTCGGTGTAACAACACTTGACGTTATTCGTTCAGAAACTTTCGTTGCTGAGTTGAAAGACAAAGATCCAAGTGATGTTCGTGTACCTGTTATTGGTGGTCACTCAGGCGTAACAATTCTTCCTCTACTTTCTCAAGTAGAAGGTGTTGAATTTACTGCTGAAGAAGTTGAAGCGCTGACTAAGCGTATCCAGAACGCGGGTACTGAAGTCGTTGAAGCAAAAGCGGGTGGCGGCAGTGCGACACTATCTATGGGTCAAGCTGCATGTCGCTTCGGTCTATCTCTGGTACGTGCTCTTCAAGGCGAAGAA
Organism: Vibrio sp. YIC-376; assembly: GCF_052353105.1. Classification (NCBI taxonomy): domain Bacteria; kingdom Pseudomonadati; phylum Pseudomonadota; class Gammaproteobacteria; order Vibrionales; family Vibrionaceae; genus Vibrio; species Vibrio sp. YIC-376. The sequence goes on along the minus strand of NZ_JBBWFK010000006.1, from coordinate 234,675 downwards.
GGCGTAGTTGAGTGTGCATACGTGGAAGGTGACGGCGAGCACGCACCTTACTTTGCGCAGCCAGTGAAATTAGGTAAAGATGGCGTTGAAGAAGTATTAAGCTACGGTGCACTAAGCGACTACGAAAAGTCTGCTCTAGACAGCATGCTAGAAACGCTAAATGGTGATATCAACATTGGTGTTGAATTCGCTAAGTAATCTTGAGCGTTCATCGTTAGTATTAGAAAGCCGATCTTAGGATCGGCTTTTTTGATCCGTTTACTTTTTCCTACGTAGAAGAGAGCAACACGATAACCGTAAGGAGGAGTAGAAAATGGAAGCGAGTCGAATCCGTAAAGGTATGGTCGTGGAATGCCAGCAAGGTGTCGGTACGATACTTGCTGTTGATCGTGAAGCGGAAACAGTACTACTGTCTAAACAAGGTTCAGATGAGCAAATTGCAGTTACGTTTGATGAAATCGAAGATGATCCGCAGTTGCATGGTGGTAGTGAGCGGTATTATTAGTGTATCGCGTGACGAATATGAAAGGCTAAAAAGGAAGAGCGAGGCTCTTCCTTTTTATTTTCGTCTTACAAGCGCGGATTATCGAGTGCGATTTACTGCGACGTGAGCCAATGTGACAAGAGCTTCTTTGTACTCTGACTCTGGTAGTACTGATAGCTCAGCAATGGCCTTATCGGCTTCATCCAGCGCTTTTTGCGTGGTGTATTCCAGTGAGCCTGCCTCTTTCATTACAGCAAGGATCTCTTCCAGACGTTCCATACCGTTGGCTTGCTCAATCGCTTCGCGAATCATCTGCGCGTTTTCTGGGGTCGTGTTGCGCATCGCATGAAGCAAAGGAAGTGTTGGTTTGCCTTCAGCCAAATCATCGCCAACGTTCTTACCCATGTCTTCACCATCGGACGTGTAATCCATGACGTCATCAATCAGCTGGAATGCGGTACCTAAATATTTACCGTAATTCTGCAATGCTGTTTCGACGTGCTCTGGTGCGTCATTGAGGATTGCGCCGATTTGTGTCGCGGACTCAAACAAACGTGCGGTCTTCGAGTAGATGACCTGCATGTAGCTCTCTTCTGTCGTGTCAGGATCATTGCAGTTCATTAGCTGCTGCACTTCTCCCTCTGCGATCACGTTTACCGCGTTACTCATCAATTTAAGGATCTTCATGGATCCTAACTCGGTCATCATTTGAAATGAGCGAGTATAGATAAAGTCCCCAACAAGCACGCTGGCGGCATTGCCAAAGGCGGCATTCGCCGTTGCTTTACCGCGGCGCATGTCTGATTCGTCTACCACGTCATCGTGCAACAGAGTTGCTGTATGGATGAACTCAATAAACGCAGCCGCCATGGTATGGCCGGTTCCTTGGTAACCAAGTGCACGGGCAGACAATATCGCCAGTAGAGGTCGTAGGCGTTTGCCTCCACCACTAACGATATAGAAACCGAGCTGGTTGATTAAAGAGACATCAGAATTTAATTGGGCTTGAATTGTTTCATTCACTTTTGCCATGTCGTCGGCAGTAAGCGCTTGGATAGTTTTAAAATCCATTATACATCCGGCTGAAGTTAGACCCTGCAAGGCTTATTCGATTTATATAATTGTCGAATAATACACTAAAAAACGTTGATTAATACATTACTAAAGGGCATGATTGCCGCACTTTTCATTGGCGATTAGCTTTTCGCCAATTTTTTCAAAATATGGCTTGTCATAGGGACTTCTCTTCTGTAGAATCTGCGCCCTATTGATGATTAGTTTAGCGCACACCCTCACGAAAGGCTGTGCGGAAAAAGCGGAGTAAAATATGTACGCTGTTTTCCAATCTGGTGGTAAACAACACCGTGTAAGCGAAGGTCAAACTCTTCGTTTAGAGAAATTAGACGTTGAAACTGGTGCAACTGTAGAATTTGATAAAGTTCTTCTTGTTGCTAACGGCGAAGACATCAAAGTTGGTGCTCCTCTTGTAGAGGGCGGCAAAATTGTTGCTGAAGTTGTACAACACGGTCGTGGCGATAAAGTTAAAATCGTTAAGTTCCGTCGTCGTAAGCACTCTCGTAAGCAACAGGGTCACCGTCAGTGGTTCACTGAAGTGAAGATCACTGGTATCAACGCTTAATCTATTAGGAGAGTTTAACAATGGCACACAAAAAAGCTGGTGGTTCTACTCGTAACGGCCGCGATTCAGAAAGCAAACGCCTTGGTGTTAAGCGTTTCGGTGGTGAATCTGTTCTAGCAGGTAACATCATCGTTCGTCAACGTGGTACTAAGTTCCACGCTGGTAACAACGTAGGTATCGGTAAAGACCACACTCTATTCGCTCTTACTGAAGGTAAAGTGAAGTTTGAAGTGAAAGGTCCTAAGAACCGTAAGTTTGTTAGCATCGAAGCAGAGTAATTAGGTTCTAAACCAATTACTTAATAGCTTTAAGCTGAATTCAAAAGCCCTGCCGATTCGGTGGGGTTTTTTATTTGTAGCAGTCGACATATCGAAGCTTCTCGCTTGAATCCCAAGCGATTTGAATTTGGGAGCTTAGATCTGTCATCTGCTAAAATTGTCAGATGACAAACTAGATTTAATACCAATCACAGTCAGTAAATGATCAGTTATTTACTACGGTTGGTATAGTCCACGCACGAAGTAGTCGGAGTAAAAGATGAAGTTCGTAGATGAAGCGGTAGTAAAAGTTCAGGCTGGTGACGGCGGTAGCGGCGTTGTCAGTTTCTGGCGTGAAAAATTCATCACTAAAGGTGGTCCTGATGGCGGTGATGGTGGCGACGGCGGCGATGTATACATCCAGGCTGACGAGAACCTCAACACACTGATTGATTACCGTTTCCAGCGCTTTTACGAAGCAGAGCGTGGAGAAAACGGTCGCGGTGGTAACTGTACTGGTAAGCGCGGTAAAGATATTGTGCTACGTGTACCTGTTGGTACTCGTGCGGTTGATATTCACACCAACGAAATTGTTGCTGAAGTTGCTGAACACGGCAAAAAAGTAATGGTTGCTAAAGGTGGCTGGCACGGCCTTGGTAACACGCGTTTTAAATCTTCTGTAAACCGAGCTCCTCGTCAGAGAACGCTGGGTACTAAAGGCGAAATTCGTGAAATTCGTCTGGAGCTACTATTGCTGGCTGATGTCGGTATGCTTGGCTTGCCAAACGCGGGTAAATCAACCTTTATTCGCGCAGTTTCTGCAGCAAAACCAAAAGTGGCAGATTACCCATTTACAACGTTAATCCCAAGTTTGGGTGTTGTGAGTGTGGTACCTGAGAAGAGCTTTGTAGTCGCAGATATTCCTGGCCTGATTGAAGGTGCTGCGGAAGGTGCTGGTCTGGGTATTCGATTCCTAAAACACCTGGAACGTTGCCGCGTGTTACTGCACATGATCGATATCATGCCGATTGATCAATCTGACCCTGTGCAAAATGCGCTAACGATCATTGATGAGTTAGAGCAATACAGTGAGAAGCTGGCAAATAAACCGCGTTGGTTGGTATTCAACAAAGTTGATCTGATGCCAGAAGAAGAAGCGAATGAAACGATCCAGGAGATCTTGGACGCATTGGGTTGGGAAGATGAGTACTTTAAGATCTCAGCGATCAACCGTACTGGCACAAAAGAGCTTTGCTACAAACTCGCTGACTTTATGGAAAATCTGCCTCGCGAAGTGGAAGAAGTGGCTGAAGAAGATAAAGTTAACTTCATGTGGGATGACTACCACAAAGATGCAATGGCAGGTAAGCACGTTATTACTGAAGATGATGACGACGACTGGGATGATTGGGACGACGAAGAAGATGACGGTCACGTTGTCTACGTTCGTGACTAATTTTATCATCTGGTAATATTTGCCAAGAAAATTTAATCAAGCCGCAATGTCTATTGCGGCTTTTTTTGTATCTAATCATATTTAGAAGGTGTGATTTACGGCACAATAGTTTTTATGTAATGAGGTTTTGGGCTGACTTTACCTCGGCACAAGTAAGATCAGAGCACGCAACGTCATCTTCGATAATTGCAGGAACTGGTATAAATGGCACCTAAAAGGAATTAGTTTTATCTATGGCATTGGAAACTTTACCGTCATCAGAGCTGGCGGTATCAAATCAAAGGGCGATTTCTCGCCTAGTTGCTCAAGCGGGACAAATGTTACTCGCTCATGGCGCTGAAAGTACGCTAGTGAGCGATATTATGCGCCGAATTGGGCTTGCTTGCGGTGTTCATGAAGTCGCGGTAGCACTCTCAGCAAATGCGCTTGTCGTCACCACACTGATGGATGGACATTGCATTACCACGACACGAAGTTGTGCCGATCGTGGTATCAATATGCGCGTTATAACGCAAATTCAGCGTATTTGTATCATGATGGAGAGAGGACTGCTCGATGCATCGATGGCCCAGAAAAAGCTGAATACGATCAGTCCCGAGCGTTATAACCGTTGGCTGGTTGTTATTATGATTGGTTTTTCATGTGCGGCATTCAGCCACTTAGCCGGTGGCGATATCGGCGTATTCGTGATGACTTTCTTAGCATCTGCCCTCGGGATGATTGTTCGTCAGGAAATTGGTCACCGTCACTTTAACCCTTTACTTAATTTTGCCGCTACCGCATTTGTTACGACCTTAATTTCGGCGCAAGCGGAGATTTATCAAATCGGCAATCTACCTACAGTTGCGATGGCATCGTCTGTTTTGATGTTAGTACCCGGTTTCCCTTTAATTAACGCGGTAGCCGATATGCTAAAAGGCCATATCAATATGGGGATTGCACGTTTTGTCATGGCAAGTCTGCTGACATTGGCAACCTGTTTAGGCATTGTTGCAGCAATGAGTGTGACTGGTATTTGGGGATGGAGCAGCTAATGAGTATTTTTGATTTGTTGTTTGGTCTCTTAAACGACATGTTTTTCGCTGCAATTCCCGCAGTGGGATTTGCACTGGTCTTCAACGTACCGCAAAGAGCATTAATTTACTGTGCAGTGGGTGGCGCGATTGGTCATGGCAGCCGTTATTTAATGATGCAGTTTGGCGTTCCGATCGAGTGGGCGACATTCTTTGCTGCGACTTTAGTGGGGATGATCGGCGTGCACTGGTCTCATCGCTTTTTGGCGCATCCCAAAGTATTTACTGTTGCGGCATTGATTCCTATGGTTCCCGGTGTGTTTGCCTACAAGGCAATGATAGCGATGGTAGAGATAAACCATTTAGGATATTCACCAGAACTGATTGCGATGTGCATGGAAAATTTTCTTAAAGCGATGTTTATTATTGCTGGTTTAGCCATTGGCCTCGCCGTTCCTGGGCTGTTATTCTATCGCCGTAGACCGATAGTATAAGGACCCGACATGCTCATTAGTATGATTGCCGCGATGGCAGACAACCGCATCATTGGTAAAGATAATCAAATGCCATGGCATTTACCTGCTGATTTCGTATGGTTTAAACGTTGTACCATGGGCAAGCCCGTTGTGATGGGACGTAAAACCTATGAATCGATTGGACGACCATTACCAGGCCGTCTGAACATCGTGATCAGCAGCGATGACTCTCTGAGTATCGAAGGGGTAGAGACAGTTACGTCGATTGAACAAGCCTTAGAGGTTGCAGGTGATGTGGAAGAAATCATGATCATTGGTGGTGGCTCGATTTATGCGGCCTGTTTACCGATGGCAAATAAGCTCTATGTGACTCATATTGAGGCGGCTATCGATGGTGATACACAGTTCCCGGATTGGGGGAGCGAATTTAGAGAGACATATTCTGAAGCGTATAAAGCCGATGAGAAAAACGCTTACAACATGCGCTTTACGGTTCTGGAAAAATAACATCTCCGAATAAATAGCTCCGAATAACAAAAAGCACCGTCAGTACGGTGCTTTTTTTGTTTATCGGGTATGTTTAGACTCAGCGTGTTAGATACTTAACTCAACGCCTGTTGTGTAAAGATTTGCTTATCTTCCCAGCGGATCATGGTCAGTTCTCCACCCCATACACAGCCAGTATCCAGTCCAATCACTTCCTCATCAACATGTCCCTGTAATGCCGCCCAGTGACCAAAAAGAACCGTTTTTCCAAGAGAGACTCTCTGCGGAAGATCAAACCACGGTATCAATTCATCCTTGGGCACTTGCTGCGGAGGAAGCTTGCAATTCATGTCTAATCGCCCATCCGGGAAACAAAAGCGCATACGTGTAAATGCGTTGATGGTGTAACGGTAGCGATCTAATCCAGTAAGAGAATCATCCCAGTAATCGGGCTGGTTACTGTACATGTTATGTAGCAGCCATGATAAGTGATCGCTTTGGAGAATATTTTCAACGTCTCTGGCACATTGACGTGCGGTTGCTAAGTTCCACTGTGGCGAGATACCGGCATGGCACATGACAAAATCATCGTGTTCAGCGAGAAGAGGTTGTTTTGATAACCAGTGCAATAACTTTTTACTGTCTGGTGCAGCGAAAATAGGTGCAGTTTTGTCTTTGTCTTTGAGTTTCTTCACGCCATGGGCAACCGCAAGTAAGTGCAGATCATGATTACCGAGTACCACCTTGGCACTGTCACCTAATGAGTAAGCAAAGCGTAAAGTTTCTAATGACTTAGGGCCTCTGGCTACGAGATCACCTGCAAACCAGAGTTGATCGTTCTTGGGAGAGAAAAATACGTTTTCTAATAGTCGTTGCAGCTCATCAAAGCAGCCTTGGATATCACCAACAATATAGGTAGCCACTGATTCTCCAATCTTATTAATTTAAAACATTTGGAACAGCAAGTCGGAATGGTTCTATCTCTGCGATGAACTCCTGACCCTTTTCGTCCAGCATCTTATAGTGGCCTTGCATGACACCAACTGGCGTTTCTAGCGCGGTACCACTGCTGTACGTGTATTCATCGTTACTTGTGATAAATGGCTGCTGGCCAACCACACCATCTCCTTCAACCGTCATCTGTTTTCCGTTAGAGTCGGTGATCAACCATCGGCGGCTGATCAGTTGTACGGTTTGCTGACTTAGGTTCTTAATCGTGATGATGTAGGCAAAAACGTAGCGTTGTAGCTCAGGATTCGACTGTTCTTCGATGTATTTGGTGTGAACTTGAATTTTAATGCAGGGTTGAATGACGTCCATGTACACTCCTTGAAAACTTAGCAATAAGCCAAACCTTCTGGGTTTGGCTTATTGTTTTGACGAACTTAGTGCTGTGGGTTATCCGCCAGCCAGTTCGCCATCGCGACGAATTGTTGTAGCGTCAGATTCTCTGGACGCATGCCTGGATTGACACCCAACTCTTCCAACACTTCGGTACTCAACAGCGATTTGTAGCAGTTACGTACGGTCTTACGGCGTTGGTTAAAGCCTTCGCGACATACGCGCTCCAGCAAACGCAGATCTTTCGCTGGGCACGGTAACTCTTCGTAAGGCACCAGACGAACGACCGCTGAGTCTACTTTTGGTGGCGGTACGAATGCCGTTGGCGGCACTTCCAGTACAGGCACCACTTTACAGTAGTACTGAGCCATCACGGTCAGACGACCATAAGCTTTGCTGCCCGGTCCTGCCGCTAGTCGGTTAACCACTTCTTTTTGAAGCATAAAGTGCATGTCTTGAATGTCTTTATGGAATTCAAAAAGATGGAACATCAATGGCGTAGAGATGTTGTATGGCAAGTTACCGAAGATACGCAGCTTGTTGTTAGGCTTCACCAACTGAGTGAAGTCGAAGCGCATCGCGTCGCCTTCATGAATCGTTAGCTTGTCTGCCAAGTCAGGGTGATTACGTAAACGCTCTGCCAGATCGCGGTCAAGTTCGATAACGGTGAACTTGTCGACTTCACGACCCACGGGTTCGGTAATTGCACCAAGACCCGGGCCGATTTCAACCAGATTCTGGCCTGGTTTTGGGTTAATCGCTGATACGATGCCATCAATAATGTATGGATCGTTCAGGAAGTTTTGACCAAAACGTTTACGCGCTTTGTGTCCTAAATGGACATCATTTCTCATTGTTTCTTCTCTACCAATTCTATCGCATGCGTGAGCGCTGTTCGGAAACTCCCTGTATCCGCTTGACCTGTCCCTGCCAGCTCTAATGCAGTACCGTGATCCACCGATGTTCTAATAAAAGGTAGACCAAGAGTAATGTTTACTGAACGACCAAAGCCTTTGTATTTTAATACCGGCAATACTTGATCGTGGTACATGCCTAAAACAGCATCAGCATCGTTTAAATACTTTTCATTGAAAATGGTATCTGCCGGCAGCGGGCCGATCAGGTTGAACCCTTTTTCTTTTCGAATCTTTTCTAGTGTCGGAGTGATGGTTTCGATCTCTTCACGACCTAAGCAGCCATCTTCTCCCGCATGGGGATTAAGCCCGCAAACATAGATGTTTGGTTGCTCAATGGCAAACTTTTCTACCAGGTCTTTATGAAGAATATCAATAATCTTTTCTAATCGCTCTTCTGTAACGGCTTTCGACACATAAGCCAGAGGAATATGTGTGGTTACAAGCGCAACACGAAGTCCTTCTGTCGCCAGCATCATCACAACCAGCGGTGTATTTGATTTCTCGGCAAAGAATTCAGTGTGACCACTGAACGCAACGCCAGAGCGATTGATCACCCCCTTATGTACGGGGCCGGTGACAATAGCATCAAATTCATCATTCATACAGCCTAAAGCGGCTCTTTCTAGCGTTTTTAGTACATATCGGCCATTGGCTTCATTGAGTTGACCTGCAACTGCCGTTTCCGATATTTCTACATGATCAACGATAAGCGTGCCTGCCTTTTGAGCTTTAGGCGCTTCATCTGGATTATAATCAGTGAGTTGGACGTCAATGCCAAGCAGGTTGGCACGCTCCATTAACATGTTTTTATCTGCGCAGACGACAATTTGGTGTGCCCAGTCTTCCGTTGACAGGGCTAGCACTAGGTCAGGGCCGATACCAGCAGGTTCCCCTGCGGTAACGACAATTCTGCGGATTGAATTAGTTGTCATTGCTGTCATCCACGATTTCAACAAACGCACTTGCGCGTAACTCTTGCATCCATGCGCCTGCTTCTTCATTAAACTTACGATTAAATAGAATGCGGTAAGCTTTATTCTTCATTGCTGAGTCGGTACGGTCAACTTGGCGACGGTCCATTACCTCAACAATATGCCATCCATGAACCGTTTTGAAAGGTTCGCTGATTGAGCCCACTGGCAGAGTTTCAACCTGATGCTTAAATTCTGGCACGTAAAGATCTGGTGTTTGGTAGCCAAGCTCGCCATTTTGAGCAGCAGAGCCTGGATCCTGACTGTACTGGGTTGCCAGCTGACCAAATGTGGCTTCGCCTGCCTTGATACGACGAGCAAATTCGTTCAACTGTTTCTTCGCACCTTCGTCACTCAGGATGACCGTTGGTTTGATCAGAATGTGGCGAGCATTCACTTCGGTTACCGCGACCGTTTCTAAACCTTTCACGTCGTCAATTTTTAGGATGTGGAAACCAACACCGCTGCGGAATGGACCGATGATGCTGCCCTTGTTCTGCATGTTGATTTGGTCTGCAAAGATGGTTGGCATTTCTTCTTTACGCATCCAGCCCCAATCGCCGCCTTGCAACGCCTTTGGACCGTTAGAGTAGGTGTATGCCATTTCTGTAAAATCCGCGCCATCATTAAGCTTTTTAGCCAAAGCATTAGCTTCAGCTTCTACTTGTGCTTTGTCTTTATCATCAGAGAATCGTAGCTGAATATGACTAATCTTGTATTGAGTCGTCGCACTTGTCTCTTGCGAAAGTTGTTCTGAAAGACTATCCACTTCTGCTGGCAGGATGTTAATGCGGCGGCGTACAAGCGCGTTACGTGCTTCTGATGCTGCGATTTCCTTACGGATTTGCTCACGAAACTCTGGGTAGCTTAGTCCTTCACTTTGAACCGATGCAGCCAGTTGTTCAACACTTTGGTTGTTGTTGCGAGCAATTTCTGCAATCGCTTGGTTCAGACGGCTGTCGTCGATACGAACACCGATACGTTCGGCCTCCTGGCCCTGAAGCGTATCAATGATCAGCTTTTCGACCACTTGGTTATGCAGTACCTGAGCAGAAGGTAAGCTTTTACCACTTTGGCGAGCATTCGCTTGCAGCGTTTTCATCGCCGTGTCGATATCACTTTGTAGAATCACACCGTTGTTAACGATGACAGCAACCTTATCAAGCTCTACTGGTGCTGCAACCGCCCCGCAAGAGAGTAGGGTCGTAAATAAGATTGATTTCCAAATTTTCATTTAAAATTCCGTCAGTAATTTTTAATTAGTGTCCTATTTAGTCTAAGACGCTTAATTCGGTTAATTGTTCAGATAGAATGGGCGGCCATATTTGATAGTGTTATCAGAGCCTTCCAATTCTTTGGCTGCAGTGCCAGTGCTTTGATTGGTTGCAAAGCCTTGAATACCAACATTAACACTGAAGTTGCTCTCGTATTCAGCGGAGGCGCCAGAACTGCCGATCGTTTGGTCTTCCCAGCCTAACAGCTGGTTCGAATAGGTTAAACCGATATACCAACAATCAGATTGGTAACGTAAGCTCGCTAGCCATTCTAATTCATTGTTTTCATTTAGGTCATAGTAGTATTGACCACTGGCAGACCAGTTCGGGTTAAATTCGTAAGCGGCAACAAGACCTGCTTGAGAAATACCTTTACGAGTAATGGTGTCAAGGTTCTCGACAATGATCGTGTCTTCAATGTACTCACGGGTAACATAACGGTAGTTACTCTGAATAAAGCCACCATTAAACTGGTACTCAAGGGTACTGTTGGCAAGCTGCATTGAACTCAGGTCGATATCGTATTGGAGACCGCCATGATAGAACAAATAATCATTGAAATTGAAGTCAGCTTCAATTGCCCATGAAGAGTAGTTTGACGTCTCATCTGGTTCGGTCGTACTGTTGCTGAGCTTAGTCTTTTTATCAATGTAATAGATTTGACCGAATGAGATATTGAGGCGTTCTTTGTAGTCATCATCAAAGAAACGAGTGCTTGCACCGTAGCTTAACTGGTTAGCTGAGGCAATTTTATCGATACTGCTGTATTTACGGCTGCGGAATAGACCGTAGTAGTCGGTTTGCAGCAACGTCGTATCGTAGTTGTAGATGTTGGTTTGATCTTCCTTCGGCACATACAAGTACTGAATTTGCGGTTCGAGAGTTTGAGTGTACCCTTCGATCCAGCTGGTATCTCGCTCCAGATAAATCTGTGCATTGGAACGAAACTCCGGAATGACTCGAGAAACTCGTTCATCGAGCTGATCTTTCAAGTCTGCATCGGTAAGACCGTTCAAGTCTTGAGAGTAGTATGTCGCTAGGACGCGAGCTTCCGTTGTCCAGGTTGACCAAGAGTTGGATAGCGGAACTTTAAAGCCTGGCTCAATATGGAAACGGGTAGCATCTGGTTTAGCGTTATCACGGGTTTCAAAACGGCTGAGTTGGCTCTTCACGTCAAAGTTAAGGTAGTCACCCCAAACTGGCGTGTAGTAGTTTAACGCCAACTGAGGCATCACGCGGTAGGGCTTGTTTTCTTCTTCTAGCAGGATTTGGAAGTCACGAACGGAAAGTGAGGCATCCCAGAAATCCGAGCGGTATTTTACTTCCCCTTCCTGCATCAGTTGACCGTCTTCACGGTTACCGATATCAGAGTCGAGATCCAGAAAGTAATCAATATCACTGACTTCTGAGTAATCGATATCTACTACCCAGTTCTTATCGATAATACCTTCATGCGTATATTGGTAACCCCAGCGAGATTTGTCAGCATACTTTCTGTCTGTGCCCAAGTATTCGCCTTTGATTTCGCCTTCTCCCCAACCATCGGTCAGATAACGGAAATCCGTATCGAATTTGGTACCACGTTGCTGCATGTAGAGTGTGGTGAGGGTCATGTCATATTGAGGTGCAATATTCCAGTAAAATGGCACTTCAATTTCCATACCGTCGTTAGAACCGTACGACAATGAAGGGAATAGCAGACCTGTCTTACGCGTGTTGCCAATCGGCATGGTCAGATAAGGAACATAGAAGATTGGAACGTCTAAAACTTCAAATCGAGGATGATGCAGTGTAGCGGTTTCTTCATCTTGGTCTATGTCAATACCAGACGCCACTAAGCGCCACGAATTATCCCCCTGAGGGCAGGATGTAATAGAGCCGTCTTCCAGTTCATAAATCGACTGACCGGTACGCGCAATGTATGCTGCAGTTCCTCGGCCTTGTTGGCAAAGAAAATGGTAATTGGTGTTCTCGAGCGAAAAAGTGTCTTGATCAATATCACTGGTCACGCGATCGGAGCGAGCTTCGACTCTGCCGTCATTGAAGGTCACGTTACCTTCAGCGACAACAACGTTGTCTTGCTGGTGCAGCGTTACGCTATCTGCGGTGATTTTCTTTTTACCTTGCGTGACTTGTACGTTACCAGAGTATTGTGCTTTATCGCCGCTAACGGCTTGCAGTTTGTCAGCTTCGACCACTACTGGTGCATTAAGTGAGTCCTCCTCACCACTAGTTTCGACCAAACATTGATCTGTGGTGGGCATTTCCTGCACACTATCATTGATATTCGCGTCAGCTTGAGTGGTCGGTACAAACAAGGCGGTACAGATAGAGGCCGCTAAAAATGTGCGGGAGAAATGTTGCATTGAATCGAACTTTCCTGTGTCACTGTTATACCAATCGAAGTTATTAACTGATCACTTACTTACTGTGATTGGTATTACTCGATGGCTATGGGGTTTGTTGTACCCTAGCGTAATAGCCAAATGAATCAACTACTATCGTCCTTTTATCCCAGCGCATTGATTTGCTGTGGCATAATGATGACAAAATAGCTGCAAAGATAGGCAGGCGAAATGGCCTAGCCGAAATAAAACTAATTCCATTATCATAAAGGAAATCGTTGCATCCGGCACTATAAGACCGCCGTCGTCGATAAAAATTCATTGATAGAGAACACATAATGCATATTTTTGGCAAAATTCTGGGTGCCTTTTTTGGCTTGTTACTTGGTGGGCCGCTAGGTCTGCTGTTTGGCTTATTTATTGGTCATCAATTTGATAAAGCGCGACGTTTGAGTCAGGCGGGTTTCTCTACTGGTGGGTTCGGTAAAGGACCAAGTCAGGCGCAACGTCAGGAAGAATTTTTCAAAGCGGCCTTTGCTGTGATGGGACATGTGGCAAAATCGAAAGGTCAGGTCACCAAAGAAGAGATTCAACTGGCGTCAGCGATGATGGATCGTATGAACCTGCATGGTGAACAACGCCGTGCGGCGCAAGATGCGTTTCGTGAAGGTAAGGAAAGCGATTTTCCGCTTGAAGAGGTGTTGGTTCGGGTAAAAATTTCCACGGCTGGACGTTTCGACTTGCTGCAATTTTTCTTGGAATTGCAAATATCAGCCGCATTTGCCGATGGTGAAATTCACCCAAGTGAACGAAATGTACTGCACAAAATCGCTCGCGCACTAGGTTTTTCTTCTGAACAGCTAGAGCGTCGCTTGCACATGCAAGAAGCAGCATTTCGTTTCCAACATCAGGGTGGTTTTCACGGGCAGCATCAAGGCCATTACCAATCGTCTGGTGCAGGGTGGCAGCAAGCGTCTCAAGCCGATCAGTTAGCGGATGCGTATAAAATTCTCGACGTTTCGGCGGATGCGGACAGTAAAACGGTTAAGCGTGCATACCGTAAGCTGATGAACGAACACCACCCTGATAAGCTGATGGCAAAAGGTTTGCCGCCAGAGATGATGAATGTGGCCAAAGAAAAATCGCAAGAAATTCAAAATGCATATGACCTGATTAAGAAGGTAAAAGGTTTTAAGTAATCTCGCTTTTCTATCAACGATGAAAATCCAAAGGGTAGTGGTGCAATGCCGTCATTCTGAAAAGCGAGGAACGAGCGTGATTCAGAATCTTCTATCCGAGCACTTTGCTGTCAAAGGTATTTCTCTATGCTCTCAGTGCGCGGATATTAGATTCCTAGTCTCGCTAAGGCTCGCTGGAATGACCCAATAAGAGTCGTCATCCAGCGACTTTTTTAGCTTTTGGGTTGTGGGTATCCTAAAGCTCTTCAAACTGCCCACTCAGTGAAATCAGTTAGCTTGATTCAAGCTCCAGTCGTAGTCGTATTTCACCTGACCAGAAAAGCTATTGTACTGAGGTGCGTATTGTCTGATGTGGTTAAACACTTGCTTCTCACCACCAAAATCAACCGCAAACCAATCGTAAATAGACGAGATTCGCGCCGTGTTGCCTTCGATAGAGACGCCTTTTTTGCTGTTAATAAAGGCTTTTGCTGCGCTTTCTAACAAGGCTTGGCTATTGTCGGCAGTAAACGCCTGAGCTTGTAGATTCGGACACCCCAAGCTTGCACAGTTAACCGCGTAATGGGTTCTCGGGTCTTGCCAGATTGGCCGCAGAATCCGGTGCTCGATATCATTCAGGGTCAGCTTTTTACCGTTAATCATAACGGCATCCTCATCCCATGGCCCAAAGCTAAACAGCCCGCCTAACTTGGTAATGGATTTGATCGGGTAATTATCCAGAATCAAATCCACCGTGATCGCATTGTACAGATTCACCCAGTAAGCGTATTGCTCGGCTTTGCGGTAGTGCAGAGGATTGAGGCTTGCGAGGTGCTGAATGTATTGCTTCAGCTTGGTTTTATCTACCGCTGAGACTTTGCTGTAGCGAAATAGCGTGTTTTCACCATCGGCAATAAGATAGCTGTCGAGTAACTGTTGCCACTCTTGATGGGAAATTTGTGTTGGGCTGGCTTCGTTAGAGTGGTTCCAGTATGGCCACAGGTCGGCTTTAGGTGCGGAATAGACGGAAAAGGAGAGTAGGGCACACAATAACAATAAGCAACGATTCATAGAGATACCTGCGGAGAAACTTTTGGATGTTAGTGTAGACCGGATTAGTGTTTGTTTTCTTCCTTTTGTGTAGGCGTAAAAATTAAAAAAGGCTGACAATGGTCAGCCTTTTGCTTGTCTGTTGACTAAAGCGTCTTAGCGCAGGAAGCTCGGGATCTTGGCTTCGTATTCAGCAATTTTATCTTCGTGCTGTAGCGTCAATCCGATGTTGTCCAGACCATTTAGTAAGCAGTGGCGACGGAATTCATCGATTTCGAAGTCATACTCTTTACCGTTAGCGCGAACTTTCAGTGCTTCCAGATCTACTTCAATTTGAGCACCTTCATTGGCTTGAACGTATTGGAACAGTTCATCAACTTCTTGCTCGGTCAGACGCACTGGCACCATTTGGTTGTTGATTGAGTTACCGTAGAAAATGTCCGCAAAGCTTGGCGCTATCATCGCTTTAATGCCGTAATCAGCCAAAGCCCAAGGTGCGTGCTCACGAGACGAACCACAGCCGAAGTTTTCACGCGCAAGCAGGATTGAAGCCCCCTTATAACGCGGTGCGTTCATCACAAACTCTGGGTTTGGCTGCTCGCCTGCATCATCAAGGAAGCGCCAGTCATGGAATAGGTGTTTACCAAAACCTAAGCGAGACACCTTTTGTAGGAACTGCTTTGGAATGATGGCATCAGTATCGACGTTGGCGGCATCCAGAGGCACAACCAAACCAGTGTGTTGTTTAAAACCTGACATGATTGTTCTCCCCTAGTCCTGTTTATCAAAAAAAGTCAATTCACGAATGTCAACAAAGTGACCAGCGATAGCTGCCGCTGCAGCCATTGCAGGGCTAACCAAGTGGGTGCGGCCATCACGGCCTTGACGGCCTTCAAAGTTACGGTTTGAAGTAGATGCACAACGCTCATGAGGACCCAAGCGGTCGTTGTTCATCGCCAGACACATAGAACAGCCAGGCAGACGCCATTCAAAGCCGGCTTCTTTAAAGATGACATCCAGGCCTTCTGCTTCCGCTTGCGCTTTCACTTGCTCAGATCCCGGGACGATAAGCGCCTGAACGTGTGGAGCGACTTTACGGCCTTTCGCTACCGCTGCTGCAGCGCGCATATCTTCGATACGAGAGTTAGTACAAGAGCCTACAAACACTTTGTCAACTTGGTAATCAGACAGTGATTTACCTGCTTCAAGTCCCATGTAAGCCAGTGCTTTTTCTGCAGACGCTTTTTCGATTGGGTCGGTGAAGCTTTCTGGTGCAGGAATTGGTTGGTCAACGGCGATAACCTGACCTGGGTTAGTACCCCAGGTTACTTGTGGTTTGATGTCAGCAGCGTTAAGCGTTACTACGGCATCAAACTCAGCATCAGCGTCAGTTTTTAGCGTCTTCCAGTATTCTACCGCTGCGTCAAAATCAGCGCCTTGTGGTGAGAATTTACGACCTTTGATGTATTCGAAGGTAGTCTCATCCGGTGCAATTAAGCCTGCTTTAGCACCTAACTCGATGGCCATGTTACACACGGTCATGCGGCCTTCCATAGAAAGGTCAGTAATCGCTTCACCACAGAATTCAACTACGTAGCCTGTACCGCCAGCTGCCGTGGTTTTACCGATGATCGCAAGCACGATATCTTTTGCGGTAATGCCCGGTGCTACTTTACCTTTGACTTCGATTTTCATCTTTTTAGCACGCGCTTGTTTTAGCGTTTGAGTCGCTAGTACGTGCTCAACTTCAGAAGTACCGATACCGAAAGCTAGTGAGCCAAAAGCACCGTGAGTTGCGGTATGAGAGTCACCACAAACGATAGTCATGCCAGGAAGAGTAATGCCTAGCTCTGGACCCATAACATGTACGATACCCTGATATTTGTGGTTGATATCGTAAAGGGTTACACCAAATTCTTCACAGTTTTTCGAAAGCGTTTCCATCTGGATACGCGCCATTTCACCGGAAGCATTGATGTCTTTGGTCGTCGTTGAAACGTTGTGGTCCATTGTTGCGAACGTTTTGCTTACCTGACGCACTTTACGGCCTTTTTCACGCAAGCCATCGAATGCTTGCGGAGACGTTACTTCGTGTACCAAATGACGATCAATATAAAGAATCGGGGTTTCCCCTTCTGCTGCGACTGCAACGTGTGCGTCGTAGACTTTTTCGTATAGTGTTTTGCCCATTATCACTAATCCTGTGTGTAGCACCTGACAACGGCTTATCAGGTGCGAATAATTATTATCAAGCTGGTTTGAGTTATGAGTTCAAGATGTACTCAGCGATTTTGTCACCCATCTCTGAAGTGCTCAATGCTGGGTTGTTGCTTGCTAAGTCAGCTGTCAGCTCACCAGCAGACAGTGCTTTGGATACTGCTGATTCGATATCTTGCGCTGCGGTTTCTTCACCAAGACTGTAACGCAGCATCAGCGCAGCAGATAGGATCTGTGCTACTGGGTTTGCGATGTTCTTGCCTGCGATATCTGGCGCACTGCCGCCAGCTGGCTCGTACAGACCAAATTTGCTTTCGTTCAGACTTGCAGATGGCAACATGCCCATAGAGCCAGTGATCATCGCACACTCATCTGAGATGATGTCGCCGAAGATGTTTGAACACAGCATCACGTCGAACTGTGCTGGATCTTTGATTAACTGCATGGTCGCGTTGTCGATGTACATGTGAGACAGCTCGACATCAGGGTAGTCTTTCGCGATTTCTTCTACAACTTCACGCCATAGGATAGAGCTTTGTAGAACGTTCGCTTTGTCGATTGAACAGACTTTTTTACGGCGCAGACGTGCAGATTCAAATGCGATCTTAGCGATGCGCTCAATTTCAAAACGGTGGTAAACCTCTGTATCAAACGCTTTCTCAGTTGCGCCTTCACCCTCACGACCTTTTGGTTGGCCAAAGTAGATGCCGCCAGTCAGTTCACGAACAACAACGATATCAAAGCCACGCTCTGAAATGTCTGCACGCAGTGGAGAAAATGCCTCTAGACCGTTATGAATTTGCGCAGGGCGTAGGTTACAGAACAGTTGGAAATGCTTACGCAGTGGAAGCAAAGCGCCGCGTTCTGGTTGATCATTGGGTGGTAGGTGTTCCCATTTAGGACCACCTACTGAGCCAAAAAGAACCGCATCAGACTCTTCACACGCTTTTACCGTACTTTCAGGAAGTGGACAGCCGTGATTATCGATAGCAATACCGCCTACATCATGCTCTTCGCGCTCAAATACGATATTGTGCTTTTTCTCGATTGCATCAAGCACCTTGTGCGCTTGTGCCATCACTTCTGGGCCAATACCGTCACCAGGTAGAACGGCAATTTTGTATGATTTGTCTGTCATGTTAATCCTTTGATATTGTAATTTTTAGCTTAATTTTAAAACGAAGTTATTCTGTCCAGAGCTTGGGCGTTCAGTTTAAACGGCAGCGATTTTCTTTTGCTTCATTTCTGCAATCTTGTCTGCACGGTGAATGCTGTTGATAACGTGCAGTAGAGCCTGACCGGAAGCTTCTACGATATCAGTTGAAACACCTGTGCCGTGGTATTTACGGCCTTTGTAGTTGGCGATGATGTCAGCTTGACCCAATCCATCTTCACCTTCGCCTTTTGCCGTCAGGTCGAACTTGTCTAGCACAATCTCGTAACCTGTCACTCGGTAAATACATTGGTATAGCGCATCTACAGGACCATTACCGACTGCAGCTTCACACATTTCTTCATCACCACATTGCATTTTGATGCTGGTGGTCGCCATGACACTGCCTGATTGCACGCTCAAGTAGTTCAACTTGTAGAAGTCATCTTCTTCGCGCAAATTAGAGAAGTGCATCAGCGCTTCCAGGTCGTAATCGAAAACTTGGCCTTTACGGTCAGCTAGCTTCAAGAAGTCAGCGTACAGCGCATCTAGGTTGTATTCATCTTCTTTATAGCCCATGGTCTCCATGTGGCTCTTCACTGCTGCACGACCACTACGGCTAGTTAGGTTTAGCGCCTGGTTCTTAAGACCAATTGACTCAGGAGTCATGATCTCGTATGTGTTCTTGTTCTTTAGCATACCATCTTGGTGAATGCCTGAAGAGTGGCTAAATGCGTTGGCACCCACGATCGCTTTGTTACTCTGAATTGGCATGTTACATAGCTGACTCACCAACTTGCTGGTACGATGGATTTCATCGTGCTTAATGCCGGTATGCACGCCTAATAGCTCTTGACGTGTTTTGATGATCATCGCGATTTCTTCTAGAGAACAGTTGCCCGCACGCTCACCAATACCATTAATTGTCCCTTCTACCTGACGAGCACCAGCTTGTACAGCAGCAATAGAGTTAGCAACCGACATGCCCAAATCATCGTGGCAGTGCACAGAGATAACGGCTTTATCTATGTTTGGAACGCGATTGAATAGGGTTTGAATAATACCGCCAAATTCACTTGGTACGGTATAGCCCACAGTATCTGGAATGTTAACAGTGGTTGCGCCTGCGTTGATTGCAGCTTCCACCATACGGCATAGGTTGTCGATTGGTGTACGGCCAGCATCTTCACAAGAAAACTCGACATCGTCTGTGTAGTTACGAGCGTGTTTAACCGCATTTACCGCCATTTCAAGGACGTCGTCGTATGTACGGCGCAGTTTATCTTGAACGTGAATGGTGGAAGTTGCCAAAAATGTGTGGATACGGAACTGGTCTGCAACTTTTAGTGCTTCTGCTGCGGCATCGATATCTTTCGCAACGGCACGCGAAAGGGCACAAACTCGACTGTTTTTAATGTGTTTTGCAATAGTTTGTACCGACTCGAAATCACCTGGAGAAGAGATTGGGAAACCTGCTTCGATAACATCAACCCCCAGCCTTTCCAGCGCATAGGCAATCTGCAGTTTCTCTTTAACTGTCAAGCTTGCTGACAACGCTTGCTCGCCATCACGCAAGGTGGTGTCGAAAATAATGACTTGATCGTTCATGTTTGCTTCCTTCATGATTTCTGCACTTTCGCGCAAGTTAATCGTTTACTTCCGGTATTTAGATATAAAAAAACCCGCATTCGCATGCGGGTTCTTAGAATTTGGTGTGGTTATTTTTCTTCCACAGCCTACCCGCGCGAACTGGTCACGATCAGGAGGAGGCTAAGCAGGATAGAAAAATGAGCTGACATAGTTGTTAAGCTTTCCACAAAATTAAGTTAACAAATTAGTACCGCACTCCTTCAACCACGTCAACCCTAAAGTCGATTTTTTATTCATATCGGATGAGTCTTTCGGTGCGGATGTTTCCTAATCTGGAAAAGTTGTGACAGGAAAGCGAAAATTTTAACAAATTTGAACACTCGATTGAGATCACAATGTTCACCCGACTGAAAGTAAAAGAAGGGGATCACGATTACAAGCTATCCAGCGAAGGATTGATTTGTTGTGTAAGAGTCGATAGAGATAGAGTGGATAGTCTAGTGGTTACATTGGGCGAAGAACACAAAAGGTAGAGGATTAATGGCTATAGCAAAACAAATAGGACGTTCAGCGCTAGCATTAACATTGATCAGCTTATCAGGTTGTCAACTGTTTCAATCTCGCACCGAGGCGAAAATCTCGCCATTCGTTACGAATGATCATGCCCAGATTGTTGCGTTGATCCGTGATCAAATGGATATGTATTTGAGCTATGAAGGTCGAGGACACTTTTTAAATCAGATGTTAGTTGCCTTGGAGTCGGATACCCGAGACAGATTTAAAGGAAAAGATCCAGATACTTACGTGTGGTGGAATATTCAAGTTCAACCCAATGAATGGCATCAGGCTGAGGTTATTAGACTCAAGGAAGAGGGAGTAGAGACTTACCATAAATTGGAGTTTATTGATGTGCCATACCGTTCTAAAACGACTATTCACCTGCGCTCGAAACCGAGTTTGGAAGGAGAAGAACTCAGTTTGATCAATAAAGGTGAAGTATTCAATGTTATTGCTCAAGTCTCTGATGTTCCTTGGTTTGTTGTAGAGCAGAAGGGTGTCATTAAGGGCTATATTCATAAAGATTATGCGCGCAGTAATGTCGGAGAGCGGGACATATTGTCTACACCTCCAAACTTACTGTTGAGCCAATCAGAAGTCGGAAATAACAGCTATGGCGATAGCTACAATCTAACCGGAAGCTACACCTGCCGGGTGCTTAGCTACGAGCTGAGTAAAGAAGGAGAGTTTACCTCAGGCTCATTCCGGGCGTGTCGTAAGCAAAGAAAGATATGGTACATCGACTCTTCACGACCTAAGAACTCTCATCCATCCTAGATTCTTCACGGCGTTTAATGCGTCGCTTTTCATTTGCCCAGCATAATCATGCTGGGTAAACATCATCAAATTTACTCCTGTCATTAATTGTCCAACTTCCCGTCATGTGGTTGTCACTAAAAACGCCTAGTTTGCAAATAAAGGCGTTGTCAAAGTGAGGGAAGATCATATGAGAACGATTACTCAGCCAATAGCAACCATCGCTAAGTTTGATTTAGCTCTTTCTAGCGTTTGTCTTCAGCACCGCTTTAACCAGCAAGTTGCCAATGTTAGTAAAGGGATCTCACACAGTGGTGATGGCCACCTATATCTGGTTCTCGGCTTACTAGCCTGGTATTTGGATACCGAGTATGGAGTCTGGTTCCTGCTCACAGGGTTATTGGCCTTTGCTATTGAGTTACCCATTTATTGGATGTTGAAAAACAGTTTTAAGCGTCGTCGTCCTGAGGAACTGAGCGCGTTATTACCCGCTTTTATCACCCCTTCTGATCGCTACAGTTTACCTTCTGGACACACCTCAGCCGCTTTTTTAATGGCCACTCTTATTGATCATTTTTATCCGGAGATAGGCGACGCCGCTTTCTTGTGGGCGAGTCTGATCGGGGCTGCGCGCATCTTTCTTGGGGTGCACTTTTTTACTGACGTCATCATAGGTGCGGTGCTGGGCAGCCTGTGTGGTGGATTGGCGATTTCAATCATCGGAGTTTAATTGATGAAAATCCTATACGGTGTCCAAGGCACCGGAAATGGTCATATTGCTCGTGCCAGAGCAATGAGTAATGCATTTGCGCAGCGCGATGTGCAGGTCGACTTCCTGTTTTCAGGTCGTGCTCCAGAGAAATACTTTTCGATGGAAGCCTTTGGCGATTATCAAACGCGCCGAGGGTTCACTTTTATCACCGAGAAAGGATCGGTGAACTATACAAAAACTGCATTGAATAATAATTTGATTCAGTTTTTCAAAGAAGTGAATCAGCTAGAGCTCTCAGGTTATGATCTGATTCTCAATGACTTTGAACCTGTGACAGCATGGGCTGCGCGTAAGCAGAAAAAGCCCAGTATCGGAATCAGCCATCAGAATGCCTTTCGCTATCCGGTGCCATTAAAAGGCGCAAGTTGGCTAGATAAATCAGTGATTGAGCATTTTGCTCCATCTCAGCATCACCTTGGATTGCATTGGTACCACTTTGATCAGCCAATACTGCCACCTATTATTAATACTCTGGCCAGCCAGGAGCAGAGCGACAACTTTGTATTGGTCTACCTTCCTTTCGAGTCCATTGAAGATATTGCGGATTTGTTGTTCCACTTTAACCAGCAGTCGTTTATCTGCTATCACCCCGATGTGATAGAAAGCGAAACTGTCGAGAATATAGAGCTACGTCCTTTGTGCCATACCAACTTCCAGCATCACTTGCACCGTTGTAGCGGAGTGATTGCCAATGGTGGTTTTGAGTTGCCATCTGAGGCGCTGTCTCTCGGCAAGAAGTTGTTGCTTAAACCTCTGGCTGGTCAATTTGAGCAACAGAGTAATGTAGCGACTCTTGAAAACTTGGGACTTGCTACCTCGATGGACAGCTTGGATATTTCAACGGTTCGTTACTGGCTGAAGGAACAGCAGGCGGAAAGTGTTAAATATCCAGACGTCGCTCAAGCGATAGTGAATTGGGTACTCCAGGGTGCTTGGGATTCGCAGGAAGAGTTATCCAAGCAGTTGTGGGAGCAAGTTGATTTCCCAAGTTATGTATCCAATATTTAGATTTAGCCAGTCTTAGCTCCAAAGACAAACGGCTAATATTATCGAGCGTTTATTTCCAATCTCATTAACTTCTGATGCAGTTATACGGCAATGTATAGCTGCATTTTTATGCGATTTTTGTTGTTTATATTCACTCTGGATTTCTTGTCCATTCAATTTTTTAGCATCATGCAGCCCACTCGTATTGATGAGTTTTCTTTATCTATGGCTCATCTATTTTTAGAGTGAATGGTTCATTGCCTTGTTTTCTCATCACCTCAAAATACTTACGTCCTATTGAATTGGTGGCGAATCAACGTTTTTATATTTTTTTATATTTTTATCAACTTATTGAAATGTAAGGTTTAAATAACTAATCAGCTAAAATTTACTGATTAAATGTCAATCCAGTTGCGAAACGCTGATCAATTAGTTGATAGTACGGTTCGAGCCCGAACTATGCGGACGATAAATATAATAAAAATTGGGTTATCTATTCGTGTAATGATTCGAATCCAGCCGCGTCTTTTGTGCGAGATGGGATTCTATTCACTATGAATTCATTCAACCGAGTTGACGATTACAAATGAGGCGCACTCAATGTTAGATAAGAAAGACGCAATGAGCGCAATTGCTAGCTACCGTATGGAAAGCACGTTGCGTGGTGTAGATTTAAACCTGTTGACAGTATTTGATGCCGTGATGCAAGAGCAAAATATCACACGTGCTGCGCATAATTTAGGCATGTCTCAACCCGCTGTCAGCAACGCTGTCGCGCGTCTGAAAGTGATGTTTAATGACGAACTCTTTATGCGTCAGGGGCGTGGTATTCAGCCTACACAGAGAGCTCGTCAACTATTTGGCCCTATCCGTCAGGCGCTGCAACTGATCCGCAACGAGCTGCCAAGTTCAGTATTCCAACCAGAATCCTCGACCCGTTTGTTCAAGCTGGCAATCTGTAGTCCATGCGATCTGCGTTTTGCGCCCAAGATTATGACTAAAGTGAACGAGCAGGCACCCAACGTTCATCTACATTTAGACGCTGAATTTGATCGTCTCCTTTCCGAGCGTATGCGTTATCAAGAGATCGATTTTGTGATTGACTACGCGCGCTTCGATGAACAAGGTTTCTCAAGCACTGAAATCTTCAAAGATGAGCTGGTGGTGATTGCTTCTAAAACACACCCACGTATTCAAGGTGCCGTTGGTGCCGAGCAGCTTGTTAACGAAAAGCACGCGAAATTATCAAAAGTGCATGGACAACGTAGCTTCTCGGAGCAGGCTTATCGTGAGCTGGATTGCCTGGCAGCATACGAAGGCACTAGTCTGAGCAACCTGCTTTATGTAGTAGGACAGTCTGAGCTGGTAACGATTGCTCCGCGCTGGATGGCGGAAAATGCAGTGAACAGTGATCAGCTACAAATTCTGGATTTCCCGTTTGCAAATAAGGAAATCAGTGGTTACCTGAGCTGGCACGAGTCGAGTGAAAAGGACAAAGGCCACATTTGGTTACGCGATCAGTTAATGATTATATGTGGCGAAGTGGTTGCATTAAAATAATACGATTGTCGGCTGAATGATGATTTAGGCCCTGAGGGATGAAAATCTTTCGGGGCTTTCTTTTTGGGCTAAGAATAGGGAAACGGTAACCAAAATCGCCTAAAGTGAGCGTTATCAGTGACATTTGTCGCTTATTATGGATAAGTTTGATGCCCGTCAGTTGCGTTTTTGCACCCTGTGAGTACACTTGCTCGCTCAAATTAGCTTACACCTGTAAGCCTAAGGTAAGTAGAAATGGCCAAGTTAGATTTTCATATCGTTAAACGTATTCGTGAACAAATTGCGAAAGGTGATACCCGCATTGCGCTTAAACATAAAGTGGGCAATGAATGGCAAGGTATTACTTGGCAGCAATTTGGTCAGCAAGTGGATAATTTATCGCTCGCACTTTTGGCTCAGGGATTGAGAGTTCAAGATAAGATCGGCATTTTTTCAAATAACATGCCTCAATGGACTATCACTGATTTCGCCACGCTGCAATTACGTGGTGTGACGGTTCCTATTTATCCGACTAATACCGCAGCCCAATCGGCATATATCCTCGACAATGCAGACGTGAAGGTTCTGTTTGTGGGTGAGCAGCCTCAATTTGATGCAGCGGTTAGCATTTTCGAGCAGTGCAGTCAGTTAGAGTTGATTGTTGCTATGTCTGACGATATCCAACTTGGAGAGCATGAATTTGCTATCTCCTGGAAGGACTTTATTGCAAAAGGCACGACGAGTTATCAAGAAGAGTTGGAAACCCGTTTGGCTCAGACGCGAGAAGATGATCTGCTGACGTTGATTTATACTTCGGGCACGACGGGCCAGCCTAAAGGTGTGATGCTCGATTACGCTAACATTGCTGCTCAGCTTGAAGGTCATGATCAGCGCTTAAGCTTGTCAGAAGATGATGTCTCTCTGTGTTTCCTGCCTCTTTCACATGTGTTTGAGCGTGCGTGGACCTTTTATGTCTTATATAAAGGCGCAACCAACTGCTACTTGCAAGATACAAAACAAGTACGCGATGCGCTCAGCCAAGTTCGTCCAACCGTCATGTGTGCTGTACCTCGCTTCTACGAGAAGATCTTCTCTGCTATTCATGAGAAGGTTTCCCGCGCTCCGATCCATCGTAAGATCATGTTCACCTGGGCTGTGAACATGGGCGCGAAAATGGCCGTGTGTCACCAAGAAAAAAGTAAGCCTTCATTAGTATTACGTAAATCTTATGCTCTGGCAGACAAGCTAGTGTTGAGCAAACTACGCGCGTTGTTGGGTGGACGCATTAACTTCATGCCTTGTGGTGGCGCAAAGCTGGATGAAACGATTGGCCGATTCTTCCACGCTATTGGTATCAACGTTAAGTTGGGTTATGGCATGACAGAAACCACGGCGACAGTATCGTGCTGGGATGATAAGTGCTTCGATCCAGACTCTATCGGTATGTCGATGCCGGGCGCGCAAGTGAAGATCGGACAAAACAACGAAATTTTGGTTCGCGGCCCGATGGTGATGCGTGGTTACTACAAAATGCCAGAAGAGACGCAAAATACGTTTGATGAGCACGGCTTCCTGAAGACCGGTGATGCGGGCCATATCGATGAAAACGGTAATCTCTTTATTACCGATCGCATCAAAGAGTTAATGAAAACGTCTGGTGGTAAGTACATTGCGCCACAAATGATCGAAGGTGCGATTGGTAAAGATCACTTTATTGAGCAGATTGCCGTTATCGCAGATACACGTAAATTTGTTTCGGCACTGATCGTCCCATGTTTTGACTCGCTGGAGGAGTACGCGAAAGAGCTGAACATTGCTTATCACGACCGTGTTGAATTGATTAAACACCATCAAGTGGTCGAGATGCTTGAGAAGCGAGTCAATGAACTGCAGAAAGAGCTTGCTAAATTTGAACAAGTTAAGAAGTTCAAACTATTGCCAAAGGCTTTCTCTATGGATGATGGCGAGCTGACGCCAACGCAAAAACTGCGTCGTAAAGTTATCAATGATAAATACCAAGATGAAATCGAAGAAATGTACAAGGAAAAGCATTAGTTCTGCCAACTTAAACTCGCTTAGATTTCAAATTGATGAAAAAGTCCCCAGAGATGTCCTGTGCATGTTTGGGGATTTTTCGTTTAGCAGCATTCCTTCTGTATTTTCATTCCATATAGGTGGATTTTTCCGTAATTACCGCGTTGCATATGAAATAATATTCTTTTTTTAAGCAAGACTGTCTCTGATCATACTGTCTATTTTCGCTTCTTTGGCTGCTATCCCTTCAGAGGTGCTCATTCTTAGTATCATGCTAAAAAATGAGATCTATATCTCATTAGACCCGTTGATAATAAAACGTTACATTTGTTGGGTAACCTTGCGGGATGTTATGACGAACGCAAGACATAGCCGAAAACGCGGAAGTATTTCGATTAGGCTACGAATAAGCCCTAAACTATGTGAAACCAGACCAATCCGTTGACCTTACGGAGAGGTAACTGGGTAAGGAGAGCAATTATGACAGCAATGTTGTCAGGTGCAGAGATGGTTGTGCAATCTCTGATCGAAGAGAATGTATCGCAGATCTTTGGTTACCCTGGCGGTTCCGTTCTAGATATCTACGACGCACTGCACGCCAAAACCGACCAAATTAAACACGTACTAGTAAGACATGAGCAAGCGGCGACGCATATGGCAGATGGCTATGCTCGCGCAACGGGTAAGCCGGGTGTCGTACTGGTATGTTCAGGTCCTGGCGCGACCAATACGATTACTGGTATTGCGACCGCTTATATGGATTCTATCCCAATGATCGTTATTTCAGGTAACGTACCGAACAACCTGATTGGTAACGACGCATTCCAGGAATGTGACATTGTTGGTGTATCTCGCCCAGTGGTAAAACACAGCTTTTTAGTAAAGAAAGCAGAAGATATCCCTGAAACCATCAAAAAAGCGTTCTACATTTCGACGACTGGTCGCCCTGGTCCAGTTGTGATTGATTTGCCAAAAGATGTGTTGAATCCGCAAATCAAGCTGCCTTACCAGTACCCTGAAAGCATTTCGATGCGTTCGTACAAGCCAACCACATCGGGTCATAAAGGCCAGATCAAAAAAGCGCTGAAAGCACTTCTTGAAGCGAAAAAACCAGTGCTTTATGTTGGTGGTGGCGCTGTGATTTCTGGAGCTCATGAACACATCCTTGAACTGGCGGACAAGCTTAACCTTCCTGTAGTGAGCACGTTGATGGGCTTAGGCGCATTCCCAGGCACACACAAAAACTCGCTGGGCATGTTGGGCATGCACGGTACTTACGAAGCCAATATGGCAATGCACGAAGCCGACTTAATCTTTGGTGTTGGTGTTCGTTTTGATGACCGTACTACAAATAATCTGGAAAAATATTGCCCTAACGCTAAGGTTATGCATATTGATATCGACCCTTCGTCGATCTCTAAAAACGTTAAAGTGGATTTGCCAATCGTTGGCTCGGCTGAAAAAGTGCTGACCACTATGCTGGGCTTACTGGCTGAGCAAGAGCGTTCAAATGACAAAGAAGCCATTCAGACTTGGTGGAATGATATTCAGGAGTGGCGTGATCGTCAGTGCCTGGCATATGAAACTTCTCCAGAAATTATTAAGCCTCAACAAGTTATTGAAACACTGCATAAACTGACCAATGGCGATGCGTATGTGGCATCTGACGTAGGTCAGCATCAAATGTTTGCAGCGCTCTACTACCCATTTAATAAACCGCGCCGTTGGATCAACTCGGGTGGTTTGGGCACGATGGGCTTTGGTCTTCCTGCTGGTTTGGGTGTTAAATTTGCGATGCCGGAAGAAGAAGTGGTTGTGGTCACCGGTGACGGTAGTATTCAGATGAACATTCAAGAGTTGTCGACTGCAATGCAGTACGACATCCCGGTGAAGATCATCAACTTGAATAACCGATTCTTAGGCATGGTAAAACAGTGGCAAGACATTATTTACCAAGGTCGTCACTCAAATTCATACATGAGTTCTGTTCCTGATTTTGCAGCTATCGCAGAAGCTTATGGTCACGTTGGTATTCGTATCGAAACGCCAGATCAGTTAGAAGCTGGTCTGCAAAAAGCACTTGATATGAAAGACCGCCTGGTGTTTGTCGATATTAACGTCGATGAAACTGAGCACGTTTACCCTATGCAGATTAAAGGTGAGGGTATGGACAAAATGTGGCTAAGCAAAACGGAGAGAACATAATATGAGACACATTATTTCATTGCTATTGGAAAACCAACCAGGTGCTTTGTCTCGCGTTGTAGGGTTGTTCTCTCAACGTGGCTACAACATTGAATCTTTGACAGTATCCCCAACGGATGATGAAACCCTCTCTCGTTTGAATATCACAACGACTTCAAACGAGATGCAACTTGAACAGATTCAGAAACAATTGCACAAACTCATTGATGTGCTGAAAGTTCAGGAAGTGACCGAGTTTGAGCACCTTGAACGTGAATTGATGATGGTTAAAGTGAAAGCGACTGGTTTTGCACGAGCTGAAGCCAAGCGCACTGCTGACATCTTCCGCGGACAAATTATTGATGTGACCGCTTCTCAGTACACCGTACAGTTGGCGGGAACCAGTGAAAAGCTGGATGCGTTCATTAAAGCGATTTCGGAGGTTACCGAAGTGGTGGAAGTGGCACGTAGTGGGGTAGTGGGCATTGCTCGTGGCGAGCGTGCACTGAAGCCTTAAAGCTAATACCTTTTATACAAATCAAAGCCATCGAAATATTCGGTGGCTTTTCTGTTTTTGGTGCCAAGCGATAAGTAAATAAAATTTATTAGAACCAAAGACAAAAAAAGAGGGCTTCATGAGCCCTCTTTCTATTTATTTCACTGATAAATGAATGTTCAGTCTTATAGTACGTGTACAGAAGCTGTGTTCGTTGTACCAGAAGCTACTAGTGCACCTGAAACCATAACAACGATGTCGCCTTTGTTACCAAGACCAGATTCTAGCGCAAGCTCTTTACCAGCAATGTAGAATGCGTCAGTGCTGTCGATAGAATCAACAACAACAGGTGTTACACCTTTAGTCAGAACTAGCTGAGCAGCAGTCTTCTTGTTTGTAGTTAGAGCTAGGATGTTTGCAGTTGGGAAGTACTTACGTACTGAACGAGCAGACTTACCACCTTCAGTTGCAACAACGATAAGTGGAGCAGCTAGTTTTTCAGCCGTGTCTACAGCGCCTTTACATACCGCTTCAGTGATACGTAGACGTGGGCTGTCTAGACGAGAACCTAGTTCAGCTTTAAGTACTGAATCAGTACGCTTAGCGATTTGCGCCATGATAGTTACTGCTTCAACTGGGTATTTACCTTTTGCAGTTTCACCAGAAAGCATTACTGCGTCAGTACCGTCCATTACCGCGTTCGCAACGTCGCCTGCTTCCGCACGAGTTGGACGTGGGTTGTTGATCATAGAATCAAGCATTTGAGTTGCAGTGATAACCATCTTACGAGCACGGTTACACTTCTCGATCATCATTTTCTGAGCGAAGATTACTTCTTCAGCTGGGATTTCAACACCCAGGTCACCACGAGCAACCATGATGCCGTCAGAAAGCTCTAGGATCTCGTCGAAGTTATCAACACCTTCTTGGTTTTCGATCTTAGAGATGATGTGGATGTTCTCGCCGCCGTTTGCAGCAAGTACTTCACGGATTTCTTGAACGTCAGAAGCTTTACGGATGAAAGAAGCCGCTACGAAATCAACGCCTTGCTCACAACCAAACTTAAGGTCGTTTTTATCTTTTTCAGATAGAGCTGGTAGATTTACTGAAACGCCTGGAAGGTTAACACCTTTGTTTTCGCCTAGTGCACCGTTGTTAAGTACTTTACATTTAACTTCAGTGTCAGTTGTAGCGATAACTTCCATCTCGATTAGACCGTCGTCTACTAGGATAGTGTTACCAGTGTTTAGGTCTGCTGCGAAGCCAGCGTAAGTTACCGCAACAGTGTCTTTGTTACCTACAACTGAAGTGTCAGTTGTGAAAGTGAAT
This sequence comes from Vibrio sp. YIC-376, assembly GCF_052353105.1. Taxonomy (NCBI): domain Bacteria; kingdom Pseudomonadati; phylum Pseudomonadota; class Gammaproteobacteria; order Vibrionales; family Vibrionaceae; genus Vibrio; species Vibrio sp. YIC-376. The sequence continues at coordinate 204,173 of NZ_JBBWFK010000006.1, read as the reverse complement.
TCTTGACCAGCCACTAGATCAACGTCGTTGCCGCCTTCTAGTTTGATAGTACGGATTTCTGGACCTTTAGTATCTAGAAGGATTGCTAGAGGTTGGCCAGTTGCTTCCATTACTTGGCGGAAGTTCGCAATACGAGTGCCGTGTTCTTCGTAGTCACCGTGAGAGAAGTTAAGACGCATTACGTTCATGCCTGCGTTTACTAGTTCAGTTAGCTTCTCTACAGATTCAGTTTTAGGGCCAATCGTACAAACGATTTTGGTCTTTTTCATGGAAGATACTCTCCGGTAAGTATAGTTACAATTTGAAAGTCGGTTATTTACTCTGACGTTAGGGTGTGTATGAGGGCATTTTGTGCCTGCCATCTACCGATTTTCCACCACATTTATTAACGTCAGATTCTGAAAGTCTTTCACCAAGTTTAGTCATTTTATGACTAAAAGATCGGCGATTTTGGTTACCTTTTTGTGACTAACCCCGCTTTATATGCAGAAAGGTGCAAAAAAGTAGCCGTCATTTCTGTAATTTTTTTTCTTTTCGGTTGCGAATTCTACCACCTAATGAATCCAATATCACTGTTTAAGAATTGTCTTAGGACAAGGTTTTATCGAGAAATATTAATTTTTTGGATCGAAATAAATGGACATAAAAGTTTCGTTTTAACTATAATAACTTTCAAATCGAAACTAAAAATTAAAACCTAAATGTCGAAACGAAACACCCAGCTAAGAAGGCACGCCATTTCTAACTTGGTTTCTGAACGGGGAGAAGTCAGTGTTGATGAACTGGCGCACAAATTTGAAACCTCAGAAGTCACGATTAGAAAAGACTTAGCTTCTTTAGAAAAAAATGGTCAACTTCTTCGTCGTTATGGTGGAGCGATAGCTATCCCGACGGAAGTTATTCATGAAGAAATGGGCCAAAATGTTTCGACTCGAAAGCTTGGTTTGGCAAAAGCGGCAGCATCCCTGATTCGGGACCACAATCGCATTGTCATAGACAGTGGCAGCACAACTGCAGCGTTAATCCAGCAGTTAAATGACAAGCGTGGCTTAGTCGTCATGACTAACTCATTGCATGTAGCCAACGCACTAAATGAATTAGAGAGTGAACCAACCCTGCTGATGACGGGAGGAACGTGGGACACTCACTCAGAATCCTTCCAAGGCAAAGTGGCCGAATCTGTATTAAGAGCCTATGACTTTGACCAGCTTTTTATTGGTGCTGATGGCATCGACTTAGAGCGCGGTACCACCACATTCAACGAGTTGGTCGGTTTGAGTAAGGTGATGGCGGAAGTTTCTCGAGAAGTGATTGTGATGATCGAGTCTGAAAAAATAGGTCGCAAGATCCCGAACCTTGAACTTGCCTGGCTGCAAATCGATGTTCTGGTGACCGATTCAGAGATACAAGCCGAACATAAGTTACAGATAGAACAACATGGCGTGAAAGTGATTTGCGCCTGACAAACTGATATTCAAACTAACAACTTCAAATTTTACTTCCCTCATATACAGGCCTTTGCTTGCTGCCTTTATGTGAACTGATGGCTAGGGAAGAACAAAACTACAAACGGAGAAAAACACATGTGTGGAATCGTAGGTGCAGTGGCACAACGAGATGTTGCAGAAATTTTGGTCGAAGGTCTACGTCGTTTGGAATACCGTGGTTATGATTCTGCGGGCGTTGCGATTGTTGACTCCGAGTCTAACCTGACGCGTGTTCGTCGCTTAGGTAAAGTACAAGAGCTGGCTGACGCGGTTGAACAAGAAAAAGTGGCTGGCGGAACTGGCATTGCACACACGCGTTGGGCAACACATGGCGAACCTTCAGAAACCAATGCGCACCCACATATGTCTGGTGATATTGCTGTCGTTCATAACGGCATCATCGAGAACTATGAAGAACTTCGTGAAATATTGCGTGCACGTGGCTACGTATTTGAATCTCAAACGGACACAGAAGTTATCGCTCACCTTGTTGAATGGGAGCTTCGCACTTCGGAAACTCTTCTTGAAGCGGTACAAAAAACCGCGAAGCAACTTGAAGGTGCATACGGTACGGTTGCTCTGGATCGTAAAGATCCTTCTCGCATCGTCGTTGCGCGTTCTGGTAGCCCGATTGTTATCGGCTTTGGTGTAGGTGAAAACTTCCTGGCTTCAGATCAGTTGGCACTGCTGAGCGTAACCCGTCGTTTCATGTACCTGGAAGAGGGGGATGTAGCAGAAATCACTCGTCGCGAAGTGACTGTAGTTGATGCAAGAGGTGAGCGCGTTGAACGTGAAATCACTGAATCCAACGCAGAACACGATGCAGGTGATAAAGGTCAGTACCGTCACTTTATGCAAAAAGAAATTTACGAGCAACCAAAAGCGTTGATCAACACAATGGAAGGCCGTATTACTTCTAATTCGGTTGTGACGGATGCGATCGGTGTGAATGCCTCAGACATCTTGAGCAAAGTTGAGCACGTGCAGATCATTGCGTGTGGAACATCTTACAACTCTGGTATGGCTGCTCGCTACTGGTTTGAAGACATCGCTGGCGTTAGTTGTGACGTAGAGATTGCATCGGAGTTCCGTTACCGCAAATTTGTGACTCGTCCAAACAGCCTTTTGATCACCTTATCTCAGTCTGGTGAAACTGCAGATACACTGGCTGCCTTGCGCATTGCTAAAGAGAAAGGTTACATGGCCGCAATGACTATCTGTAACGTATCAGGTTCATCTCTGGTGCGTGAGTCTGATATTGCCTTTATGACTCGCGCTGGTACTGAGATTGGGGTTGCGTCTACTAAAGCTTTCACTACTCAATTAGCAGCTATGTTGATGTTAGTTACTGCGATTGGTAAAGAGCAAGGACGAATTGATAAAGTGAAAGAAGCTGAAATCGTAGAAGCGATTCATGCTCTTCCTGTACAAATTGAAAGCATTCTAGCGTTTGATAAGCAAATCGAAGCATTGGCTGAGGATTTCGCAGATAAACACCACACACTATTCTTAGGTCGTGGTGAGTTCTACCCAATCGCAATGGAAGCCGCACTTAAATTGAAAGAAATTTCATACATTCACGCTGAAGCTTATGCGGCAGGTGAATTGAAACATGGCCCGCTAGCGCTTATTGATGCTGACATGCCAGTAGTGGTTATTGCTCCGAATAACGACTTGCTTGAAAAATTGAAATCAAACGTTGAAGAAGTTCGGGCTCGTGGCGGTTTACTTTATGTATTTGCTGATGAAAAAGCTGGCTTTGAAGCGGACGAGACTTTGAAGATTATACCAATGCCACATGTCAGTGAAATCACAGCACCTATTTTCTACACAGTACCTATGCAGTTGCTGTCTTACTATGTTGCATTAATCAAAGGAACTGATGTAGACCAACCACGTAACCTAGCGAAAGCGGTAACGGTTGAATAAGACTAGTTAGAATATAAAATCACAAACGGCACATGCGAGAGTATGTGCCGTTTTTTATTACCTTGTTGAACGTTAATGCACCACGGTTGGTCAATGAATCAGAAGGCTTTAGGGCTTATGACCCAAATGTCAATTTTCTGAAAGGGTGAGTCTGTCACAATCTTCAATAATGGAATCTACAGGAGCGCCGAGGAGATGAAAATGATCTCGGTTGCATTGGCGTCGACATCGGATGAGGCTTACGCTAAGGCGTTATCTGAACTCAACACTTTCAAATCGATGTCTGTTCACGCGCTGAATCGAATCACGAAAACCATCAATGATTTGCTTTACATTGCGAAGGCTGAGAACAAACTGATTCATCGCAACGATGAAGTCTTTACCGTACCTATTCGATCTATTTTATCGGGTAGATAAGTCCCTCCAATACTCAGGTAGCATTGGTGCTGGATTAGGAGTGTCTATAACTCAATCCATCGTGCAGGCATATGAGGGTGAGATAAGTGAGTCGAAGGACCAAAGTACAAAATTCCAAATCACGTTGCGGTCTGCCCGTTCCCGTCCAGAGATGGACTCAATTTAGATAGCCGTTTTCTTATATCCATCTGTAACTCATTGTGCCGACTCGGTTGGGAGATGGGGGCAGTCTCAAATACTAATCCATCCATATCAAACAACGCGGTTTTACCTGTCATTTATATCCTTCTTCCTACTCCAATCTTAAACGAAATTGGCATGAACTTTTGATGAACTCTTCTTTGTAATTTTATTACATACTGGGGGTTGCAAGTGCGTGTTGGTGAAAAATTGAACTGTTTTAGCACATCTATTGAACTAAGTTTGTGCGATAAAATTTAATAAATAACAGAAGTGAGATATTCATCACTATAAATTTTAGGTGGGCGGAGGTGTTTGTTGTGATCTTTGTCATCATTGAATGATATCCGTTATCATCAATTTGCGGTTGTAATTTACTGACAGTGCTTAAGTGTGAAGTGTGTCAACATCGTCTTGGTGTGGTGAATTTATTAGTGTGAGTTTTGTCACTAAATATTGGGTGGGAGTGCCTTTTAGAAATGTTGTGATACATTTTAATCGACTTTTAAAGAAATTCTTTGGACCAGTTTGGTCATCCAATATAAAAATTGAGGTCTCCCTATGTTATCACCAGAAGCTAAGATCAAAGTCCAAAACTTTGGTCGTTTTCTATCCAACATGGTAATGCCAAACATCGGTGCATTTATTGCCTGGGGTTTCATTACTGCGCTCTTTATTCCAACAGGGTGGTTGCCAAACGAAACATTGGCATCACTGGTTGGCCCAATGATTAAGTTCCTACTGCCATTACTGATTGGTTACACTGGCGGTAAGATGGTCGGCGGCGACCGTGGCGCGGTTGTTGGTGCCATTACTACAATGGGTGTGATTGTCGGTACTGACATCCCTATGTTCATGGGGGCTATGATCGTTGGTCCACTAGGCGGTTACGCGATTAAGAAATTCGATGAGTCGGTTCACGGAAAAGTGAAAAGCGGCTTTGAAATGCTAGTTAATAACTTCTCTGCAGGTATCATCGGTATGATCCTTGCCATTCTAGCTTTCTACATTATTGGCCCTGCGGTAAAAATCTTATCTAGCGCATTGGCTGCAGGCGTAAACATTATGGTTGAAGCTGGCGCTCTTCCACTTGCTTCAATCTTTGTTGAACCTGCGAAAATCTTGTTCCTAAACAATGCGATTAACCACGGTATCTTCTCTCCTTTAGGTATCCAACAGTCTGAAGAGCTAGGTCGTTCAATCTTCTTCCTTATCGAAGCAAACCCAGGTCCTGGTCTCGGTCTTCTACTAGCTTATATGGCGTTTGGTAAAGGTAATGCTAAGCAGTCCGCAGCGGGTGCATCTATCATCCACTTCTTAGGTGGTATCCACGAAATTTATTTCCCATATGTACTGATGAACCCACGCCTAATCCTTGCAGTTATCGCTGGTGGTATGACGGGTGTGTTTACAAACGTGATGTTCGGGTCAGGTCTTATTTCTCCAGCGTCTCCAGGATCAATCTTCGCTGTACTATTGATGACGCCTAAAGGTGCTTACGCTGGTGTAGTTCTATCGGTCATTGCTGCTGCAACAGTGTCGTTCCTTGTAGCTTCACTACTGATGAAAACATCGAAAGCAACAGATGAGGAAGATTCTCTAGATAAAGCGTCTGCAGCCATGCACGATATGAAAGCAGCATCTAAAGGCCAAGCAGCAGCGGACTTTTCTATTGATTCTGCAACAGTGACATCTATTTACGTAGCTTGTGATGCCGGTATGGGTTCAAGCGCTATGGGTGCGGGTCTGCTACGCAAAAAAGTGCAAGCTGCAGGTCTAAATATTGATGTAACGAACCTGGCAATTAACAACTTGCCAAGCGACTCTCAAATTGTTGTGACCCACAAAGATTTGACGGACCGTGCACGTACCCATGCAGTGAGTGCTATGCACATATCTCTTAACAACTTCCTAGATGGAACAGTGTACGACAACCTAGTTGCAAAACTTGTTGAAGCAAAGAGTAGCTCTGTAAAAAAGCCAGAGACACCGGCAGTGCAAGCCGAGAAAACAGAGGAAAAGGAACAGACGTTCACGCTAACTAACGACAGTGTATTCCTCGGACTAAAAGCCAAATCCAAGGAAGAGGCGATTAAGTTTGCAGGTGAGCAATTAGTCAAATTAGGTAATGTTACACCTGAATATGTTGCCGGTATGTTTGCCCGTGAAGAAATGGTGTCTACCTACCTCGGGGAATCAATTGCAGTACCGCACGGAACCATTGAAGCAAAACAGTTCGTCAAGAAAACCGGCATTGTATTCTGTCAATACCCTGAGGGAATTCAATGGGGTGAAGAGGAAGATGATATTGCCAAGATGGTCATCGGCATCGCAGCCCAAGGTGATGAACACAACATGGTATTAATGGCGATTACCAATTCACTTGATGATGAAGCGGCCGTTGAGAAGTTACAGAACACGTCCAATAAACAAGATGTACTGGACATTCTCAATGCATAGTGTGGCTTCAGTTTAGCTCCTGAGTGAACGAGGCCAGTACCCCCTCACTGGCCTCTTTTTTAGTCTTGATAGCTGAAGGTTTAGAAGTATGTCGTTAAGTCATCATCTATCTGGATTTAACAGTTGAAAGGTTACTATTATGAAAGCGTTACATTTTGGTGCAGGTAATATTGGTCGTGGCTTTATCGGTAAATTGCTCTCCGATGCAGGCATGGAAGTAACATTTGCAGACGTTAACGAAACAGTAGTTAACGCTCTAATTGAGCGTAAGGAATACCCAGTAAAAATCGTTGGTGAAGAGTGCGTTGTTGAGATCGTGAAGAACGTTACCGCCGTGAATTCGGCGACCGACGCAGTTATTGATTGTATTGCTGAGTCTGATTTAATCACAACGGCAGTTGGTCCAACGGTACTAAAGATTATCTCAAAATCGATTGCTAAGGGAATTGAAAAACGTGCGGCCTCAGGTAACGTAAGGCCAATGAACATCATAGCGGCAGAGAACATGGTGAGAGGTACAAGCCAGCTAAAAGCAGCGGTACTTGAACATTTATCTGATGAAATGAAGGCGTTCACTGAAGAGAACATTGGCTTTGTGGATTCTGCGGTAGATCGCATCGTACCTCCGGCTGAAGCTGGCGAAACTGATCCTTTGGCGGTAACGGTAGAGACGTTTAGTGAGTGGATTGTTGACCAAACACAATTCAAAGGTGAGATTCCAAACATCCCCGGCATGGAATGCACAGATAACCTAATGGCTTTTATTGAGCGTAAGTTGTTTACTCTCAATACTGGCCATCTGATAACAGCTTACTTAGGCGTATTGGCCGGGTACGAGACCATCAAAGACTCCATTGAAGATCCTGATATTCGCGCGCAAGTAAAAGCGGCGATGCAAGAGAGTGGTGCAGTTCTTGTTAAGCGCTATGGCTTTGATCCAGAGGCTCACGCGGCGTACATCGAGAAAATTTTGGGTCGCTTCGCTAACCCTTACTTGCGTGATGAGGTAGATCGCGTTGGTCGCCAACCAATTCGTAAGTTGAGCCCTCAAGATCGATTGATTAAGCCTCTGAATGGTACCTTAGAATACGGTTTACCGAACAAGCATCTAATTAAAGGTATAGCTGCGGCATTCCACTATAAGAATGACGATGATCCACAGGCGGTAGAATTGCAGAGCATGTTCGCAGAAAAAGGATTTGCTCAGACATTAGCACACTATTCTGAGCTGAATGTTGACTCAGAAGTTGTTAAACTAGCCGAACAAGCCTATAACGCAATCATGTAATGATGGAATACAACAGTGCCACTAATGTGGCACGTTTTCCTTTTGAAGAAGTCATGCCAATATACTCAAATAACGAATCGGAATTACTAGAAGAACTTGCCGGATCTGCTAATGCTGCGGAGTGTTTGTTATGTGCGTATGATGTGTTGGAAGACATGCTCGATGCGGTGTTAAAGAGCATCTTCTACAAAGATGATTATGCGGTGAAGTTCGTCGTAGACCCTCTGCTTTCAGGCAACGGTCCTTTGGGGGAAACTCTTGTTCGTATTAAACTTTTGCTTGGTTTGGGTGTGATCAACAAAGAGACATACGACGACATTGAAGTGTTTGTCACATTAAAAGAGTGGGTCAAAGTTCAGGAAGGAGAGGTGAATTTTTGGGATCAAGATATTATCTTTGAGCTTAATCGAATTCACGCGATACAAAAAATAATGCCCATCGACTATTCTCCAGAATTAGTCGAGGGGCTGAATAATGAAATGAAATCGATGTTTTTAGACAGACATTTCCAAAGAGTGCGCTCCACTATTGTACTCGCAGTTAACGATATACATCAGCAGTTATCTAAAGATAACGCTCTCACTTCTTAAAGCGCTCGCTGTCAGCATCACTTTCGATTTGTTTATTTTGCTGTAAAGTTCAGATTTTTAGGCAGACTTCAGACTCGCGTTTTTAATTTGTTGCATCCATTCATCACACTGAGCCAAGAGCTCTTTTAAAAATGGCACAGGCTTAGAGAGTTTTTCTGTGCCTTTTATTTGTGTGTCTGTTAACTGCCAGAAGTGGTGAGTGATAAGGTTTCTTTTATAAATAAACTGTGAAATCTCGTTAATCGGCATCGGCAGATTGTCAGTCAATTCGTGTTGTAAGATCTGCAATGTAGGTTGGATCTCAGTAGTTGTACCTTTTAAAAATTGGTTAGATGTCATCTTCCCTAAAACTTGAATATCCTTACAGCGAGACTGTTTACACAGTGGTTGGAAAGCACTGTATAGTGCAAACTCTACTTTTTGGATTGCGATCAATGTTGCCCCAAGAAGTGGTAGAACCTCTTGGCTAACATGGGTGTTTTGTTCAGTCTTCATGGCTTCAAAGTTAACTCGTTAATGTGAAAGGGCTATTCGAAAAGAGAGAGGGCTTCTTCAACGCTAAATTGGTTTGCATCAAAAATGATGTAGTCACCACAATGGGTTGGCGTGCATTGAGCGTTTCCCTTAAACCCAATACTGGTAAGTTTTTCCAATACCAAATTACTGGCTTTAGCGTAGATAATATTGAGAAAAGGTAAGTGATTTGAATGCACTGCCCCTTTATCGTTAAAGATATCCAACGCTTGAGAGAGGTGATCGGAGTCAGTGAATTCTATGATCTGGGTGATGTCGTCCAATAGCATACATTTCCATACTTTAAATGCGGTTAATAAGGGGGGTACTCTACTTTGTTAGATTTGAATTCGCTAGTGTTGAATCCATCTAGATATAAAAACCACCTCATATGGAAGTGGTTTTTCTTAGATATAATTCACTAGAATAGAGGTTTAATTAAAGTCCTTGGATATTATCTTTTTCTAGTTCTTTGAAGTAACGTAGCGTTTTCACTTTGAGCTCCTGTTGGGCATCTTCATCTGCAACAATGATTGCCTTACGATGCATTTGTAGCGCGGTTACTGTCCACATGTGGTTAACGCTGCCTTCAACGGCCATTTGTAGTGCAAGTGCTTTATTGTGACCTAGGGAAAGAATCATCACTTCTTCTGCATCTAACAGCGTGGCTACACCAATAGTTAGAGCGTATTTTGGTACTTGGTTAATATCGTTGCCGAAGAAACGAGAGTTAGCAATACGAGTATCTTCTGTTAACGTTTTAATGCGTGTACGAGATGATAGAGAAGAACTAGGTTCATTAAATGCGATATGACCATCAATGCCTACCCCACCCATAAAAAGATTGATTTTTCCGTATGATTTAATCTTCTCTTCGTATGCTGCGCAGTGTGCATCTATATCTTCTGCCTGACCATCAAGAAGGTTGATGTTCTCTTCTTGGATGTCTACGTGATTGAAGAAGTTGGTGTACATGAATGTACGGTAAGACTCTGGGTGGCTGGGATCAATACCTACATATTCATCCATGTTGAATGTCACTACATGTTTGAAGCTTACTTCGCCTGCTTCATATAAGGCAATTAGCTCTTTGTATGTTGTTAATGGTGTTCCACCTGTAGGAAGGCCAAGTACAAATGGACGATCCGCAGTTGGTTTAAATGTATTGATCTTGTTTGCAATATGGCGAGCAGCCCATTTACCTACTTGTGCAGCATTATTTAGAGGAATTAGTCTCATTTGTCTTTTCCTATAGGTGGCAATTTGATGAAGTTGATATCTTATTTTTTATTGTAAAATAAGAGTGGCGTGTTTGCCAGTTTTTTGAGCGAAAAATTACCTAAAACTCTTAATTTCGATCAGGTTTTTACGGTTTTTATGGATATGTATTTGTAATATTTAATGTTGTTTTTCTTTATGAAAAAACCAGGGAGTAGGTGATTTACATTTAAAGATAAGCACATAACTCATTGCTCGTTTCTAGTTTATCTCGTTATATATTGGGCTTAATAACTCAGAAATTGGCGGGTAGGTTTGCAATCGATAGACTTGTTCTGTGGTAAGCGCGACAAAAGTGCTGCCATAGTCTTGCAGCACTTGAGTCAGAGAAGTAATTATCTGATCTCGATATCAACACCATGGGATTTTAGGTAAACCTCTGCTTGGTTTGTCCCCATATATCTCCCAAGTGTTTTGAGTGGAACGTTTCTAAGATCAACCATAATCAAACCATCCAATGCATTGTTAAACGCAGGATCGACATTAAAGCAGACCAATTTCCCATTCAGACTTAGGTATTGGCGTAACAATACCGGAACGCCTTTTCCTTCATCGATTCGAGCGATCACACGCGATAGCAACTGTAAATCACCCAAAGCGGTGAGCATGCTTGTATTCCAATTCAGATTGTTCTCGGGCAATGGATTGGACGGTGTGACGTGCTCTGCACAGGCGTTGTCGTAGTGATGCAGTGTCATCGACTGCGCCAGCAATTGACGTGCGGTCTGACTGTAGTCGTTGCTGATACTGACTGGCCCAAAAAGATGAGTGTACTCTGGGTTCCTATGCACGAATGTCGCAATGCCTTTCCATAGAAGTAGCAAAGCACTCATGCTCTTTTGGTATTGCTCGGCAATGACTGAGCGTCCCATCTCAATGGATTTACCCATTTTATCGAGAAAGCGTTGGTCATAGTTGAAAAGGGTGCGAGAGTACAACCCTTCAACGCCTTGCTTCGCCAGCAATTTATCCACCAAACCAAGACGGTACGCACCAACCATGCATTGGTTCTCTCGATCCCATACAAACAGGTGTAAATAGTCGTGATCGAAATGATCAATATCGATCGCTTGCCCTGTACCTTCTCCAACCTGACGGAAATTGTATTCGCGCAGGCGGCCTATCTCATGCAGCAGGGATGGGATCTGCTCAGCGGCAGTGCAGTACACTTCAAACTCACCACTTTCGAGAAGTTTGGCTTCTTTAGGTAAGCTGTGCAGCTCTTCGAGCAATTGGCTTACTGGTAACCCTGCCGCGATGGGAAGTGAGTTATCGGTGAAAGCCACTTGTTGAGTTGCACTGGAATCGCGGTTAAGCAGGTAGGTATTGAGTCGTAAATAATTGACCACCTGATCATCGCTGAGGTTACTCAGCTCTTTAAATTTAATCGCCTGTCCAAATGATAACTCGATCGTCTGAGCATTCTTATTAAGCAGCTCTCTTCCTAGCATCAAGGTTCTTAGCAAAGGATGAATTTTGCCTGCCATGTAGAAGCGCTTCGAGTTTTGGCCGTTAATAAATACCGGAACCGTTGTGGCTTTATTCTTGCGAATCAAGCTACTGACGCTGCGACTCCATTCTTTGTCTTCAATACGCTGCTGCTTTGAATCAACCAATTGCGATACTTCACCCGCAGGGAAAACCAGCAATAGACCACCATTAGCAAGATGTTTGTTTGCGGCGCGCAGTGCTTTTATGTTCGATTTCACCGCATCTTTGCCTTCAAACACATCAACACCAATAAACAACTGGTCGAGCTCTGGAACCGTTTTAAGGTATTGATTAGCCAGAATTTGTATATCATCCCTAACCATAAGCAGTAACTCTGCCAGAATGACACCTTCGACACAGCCAAGCGGATGGTTGGCGACAATCACGGTAGCGCCTTGTTTTGGTACTGAATCTAATGAGCCATGGGCAATACGATAATCGATGCCTAGGATAGAGAGCGTGAAGCGTAAGAACGTTTGAATATCAGCATTGACGGGTCTCTGGGCATAGAATTTATCAAGTTGACTTAATCCGGTTGCCCATTCAGCGACATTTTCACCAATGCCAAACGGCGTTTTACGAGGGAGACGAAAAGGGGTAGAACTATCCATATTAACCTCAGCGTGTGAGTTGCTTATCGGATAGTAGAAATTGCAGATGACAGTTCAGCGGCAAAATAGTGAGCTTTTGGTGACAAAAGAGTGACGGTTTTTTGAACAGGAAAACGAGGTAAGTCGAAATTAGCGTAGGTTGTTTAAACAGAGGCGGAGGCGATTCTGCAATGATATTTGTCACTCTGGTCCTGGTTTCGTGCGACAAAATCCGTGTCATGTCTCCACCTTCCCCGTATAGATAGACTATCTTATCGAGTACGAACGATATCGAGTTGGCATGATTAGGAGGCGAAATGGAGCGATTTTCCAATAAAGCGGTACTTTGGCTTGGCTTAAGTTTAATACTGGGTCTCGGACTTTTAGGGTTCTTTATCCAGCAAACCGCCATTAAATATAAAGCTTATGAGCGGGTAGTGACGGTGAAGGGATTGTCAGAACGAGAGTACCGGGCGGATACCGTTATTTGGCCAATTCAATTTACTGTTGCGAGTAATGACATGAACATGATGTTTGACGACATCGATGGGCACACGCGTTTAATTGTCGATTTTCTTAATACAAGAGGGATGGCAGAAGCCAATATTTCTCTCTCTTCACCAGCAGTGATTGACCGAAAAGCTCAGCAATATGGTAATGAGCAAGACATCGAGTTTCGTTATATTGCTTCCCGCATAGTAACGGTATATAGCCAGAATATTGATGTTGTCAGAGCCGCAATTAATGAAATTGGAGAACTGGGAAAACAGGGCATATTACTGAATCAGGATCCCTACGCTAATCGTGTTGACTACAGCTTTACTAAACTGAATGACGTAAAACCGGATATGATTGAAGAAGCGACGAAAAACGCGCGAGAAGTAGCGGAGAAGTTTGCTAAAGATTCACAAAGCTCGTTGGGTAAGATAAAGAACGCGACACAAGGCCAGTTCTCTATTTTTGACCGTGATAGCAACACGCCTTATATCAAGAAAGTACGTGTAGTTTCTACCGTGCAGTACTATTTGTCTGATTAAAAATAAAGCCGCTCACAATGCTGAGCGGCTCTTTCTATTCATCGCTTATCCAGAACTATAGGATAGGGTCGATGTTTTGTTCTGTCAGTTCACCCGCCACCACTTCTACTGGTGTGTAGTGTTGATACATCAAGAAACCGTCTTCAGAAGCTTCATGCGCATCCGGAGTATCAATGTATGCAGTACACGTGTAACCGATAGAGTAGGTACCCGGACCGATATAGCCGAACTCGTAGTCGTACGTTACGTTGCCTAGTTCATCTTCCGTCTCATTGACGTCAGCAATCGCAACTGGTGTGCTAAATTCTGCTGGCGCACCTAGGTCACCCATCGTGCTGCGATCCATCTCACCTGCATACAGGTAAACAGAGTGTACCGCTGGAGCATCGTTGATAGCATTCCACGCCGCACTGTCTGCTTCACATGCTTGGTATTGTACTGGGCTTACTTCTCCACCAATATGGCCAGCCTCAGATGCGTTCACTAAGCTTACCGCGTTAGAGTTCATGTTCATGTGGTCCTGACCCGTTGGATCTGCCAGACCTTTACGCAAATCAAACTCAACGATGTAGCTGTTGTAGCCTGTGTGTACTTTCACGTACTGACCTTTCTGAGAGAACTTCAAGCGGCCTTGATCGCTGGTATCTGGTTTAGTGCCATAACAGCTGCCTTTGCTGTTCACAACGAGGCCTTTCACTGTACCGTCCGTTTTTTCTACGTAAGAAAGCGATGTGTCATTCAGTTGAGTACCATCTTTAGCGTACAGACACATTGCGTAGTCACCCGGTGCAATAGTTTGCTCACTGATAATGGTTTCTGCGTTGCTGCCTTGGTATTGCATCAAGTCTACTTGACGTAAATCGCCGTCTTCACTGACGTTCATAATGATAGCATCGCCAGTTTTTTCGCCTGTTTCAGGATCGAAAGGGATTAAAACTACATCTTCAAAAGCCAAAACGACTTTGTTCGCATCGTCTACAGGAGCATCGGAAACCGCTAGAGAAAAAGTAGCTGCTTCTGTATTAGATGAAGAGTCACCGCCATTACAGCCAGTCAGTAAAAGACCACCTGAGATCGCAAGTAGAGGGTAGGTGTAATTTTTCATATTGCCTCTTTTGTTCACACTGCTAATGAGTCTAAAAGGTTAGTCTTAAAAGAGAGAAAGAATGTCATTTCAGAGTAATGAAGGAGTAAATCTTTCTTATTGTTTGACAAATATACACATGTAAATGGTCGTCATTCTCCACTCGATAAATGCAGTAATGAGACACGTTGCTTATAGCTATTTTGTTTAACGGGACAGCGCGTTATAAAACTATGTTCTTATCTGTATTGAGCGGATCTTGATGATAATCAAGCTACAAGGGTGGTTAGGGGAGTATGTTGATCTGACCGACTACTAGAAGGAATTAGTACCATGGCATATAAGTATTTCATAAGAGAGCTATTGGGATTAACCATTGTGGTTTGTGTGGTTTTCGGAGTATTGGGTGTAATGCTGGATCTTTTTGCCCTAACAGCATTTTTTGAGCATCAGAGTTCTATCGCGGCGGTATTTTTTAGTGAGTCGTTTTATTTTGTTATTTTCTTTATCCCGCCATACTTTCTCTGGAAACTTATCAATCGCCCTGATTTGGTTTTAGCGACCCAACAATACCTTGAGAGGAGACTGGAAGCGGAGCGCCGAGAAAGTGCGGGGCACGTTTAGTCCATTCTGCGAGGCAATTCTTTAGTGATCTATAACAACAAAGGCTCATGGATGTTTCCACGAGCCTTTTTCAATATTACCGCCCACCTGACTAGCGAGAGTGATGCCAGGTTAGTAAAGCGCCATTTTGCTTCTAATGGTTAAAACGCTGGCTCAATCGTGCCCTTAAATGTTTCATTCAAAAAGTCACGAATCTCCTGAGACTGGTAGATAGAAACAAACTTTTTGTATTCTTCTTTATTTTTATCTGCTTCGCGAGTCGCAATAACCATAACGGCAAGAGGCGCTTCTTTAGACTCTAGGTAGATACCCTGTTTCTTTGGATCAAGCCCCGATGACATCACGTAGTTCATGGTAATAGCTGCGGCATCCACATCATCTAACGTTCTTGGCAGCTGAGCAGCGTCTACTTCAATGAACTCAAAACCTTTCGGGTTTTCAGTGATGTCTGTCAACGCAGCTTTATGACCAACACCTTGTTTTAATTTAATTAAGCCTGCATCCGAAAGCAGCAGAAGACCACGGCCACCGTTGGTTGGATCATTCGGGATCGCGATACGCGCATTATCAGGCAGTGCATCAAGAGAGTGGTACTTGTTTGAGTATATGCCCATGCGCATCAGAATAGATTTGCCGATAGAAACCAAGTGAGAGTTATGACTGTTGTTGAAGTTGTCTAAAAATGGCTGGTGCTGATAGCTGTTGATATCGATACTTCCATCGCTTAAAGCTGCGTTTGGCGTAACGTAATCAGAGAATTCTACAACTTCTACTTTCAGGCCTTGTTTAGCGGCTGCTTTGGCGACAGCCTCCACAACTTGCGCGTGAGGGCCTACCGTTGCGCCAACTTTAATGACTGAATCTTCTTTTTGCCCACAAGCCGTTAAGCTAAGTGCTGCCATAAGAATTAAAGGCAACTGCTTAATGTGACGAAAACTTTTCATGATAACTCCATTTATACTTACTAAACTTTAGACGTCTATACGGCTACTCTAGCATGATTAAAAATAGCGTCAATATTTTGATTACGGTGTATATCATGCTGCCTCCAACATATTCAATGGAATCGATATTTGTTTCCCAGTCATAGTTCCAGCAGCACACCATGTTCTATACTCAATTTGGGTCGTCCGAAACATCTTATAAATAGTTGGTACAGGGAGGTTACAGTGAAATTTCCACTCATAATTTTGTTGAGCTATATCCTGATTGGGTGCTCATCAATTTCAGAACAATCTATGCTGGCGCAATCTGGCGAGTGGTACAGTGTTGGTTTGCTAGATGGTCAGCAAGGCTATCATCAGCGAGCAAGGGTTGAACTTGTAACGCTAAGTGATATAGGAGAAGAAGGATTCCAGCAGTATAAGCAAGGCTATGTAACGGGAATATCTAGCTATTGTTCACCAGACAGCGCGTACGAACAGGGTAGTTATGGCATTCGCTATCGTGGACAATGTGCTAATACAGAGTTTGAAGACCTAGCGGTAGAAAAATGGCAGGCTGCGTATTCTGATTCATTAGCGATGGAAGCAATGTTATTTGAATATAGCGATTAGGCGGCGCTTTCTAACATGTTAGTTTGAAGAGTGTTTCTGTTGGATTCTTAACTGAACCACAATTGCTAACTGCAAAAAGGCGTAGGAGGTAAGAACCTGCTACGCCTTTTACAATTGGTGGCTCCTATAGGGTACCAATCTTTATTCGCGGACTCTTCGTTCTTATCGTTGGGGGCGTGGCCTTATTTTTTCTGATGCCTTCCCGGGAGATTGCCCCGGTGTTTTACGTGACAGATGAACGGATTCTATTGGCCGTTCATCTGTCTGGTCAGCCAATAAAATTGTGGGTTACCAGGGAAGGTGTTCCATCAACTGAGACAGACAGAAAGCAATAATTAAACCGCAGGTCAGGCTTAACAGTATTCCAGTGATAATGGGCTCAGTGCGAGCTGTTTTTTTGCCGTGTTTGGTCATGGGGAATGTTCCTTACCGGTATACGCTGATACCGTTTCAGTGTTTTATTACGTGCCTCCAGCGAGGTGTTGAGAAATCTTCCCAGCGGGCAGAACAGACGACACCAGAAATTGTTGACTAACAGTGAACCAAACAGACTGAGAGGAAGGATATACCACTGTATTCCTATACCATCCAGTGAAAACAACATCGAAAATGGTTCGTACGACCCAATCGCCGGTGTCCTTGATAAAAAAATCATCATCAGGGACAACCACAGTAATCCGTTAACCCATGTCTTCAGGTTCCGCTTGAGCCGGTTTGGTATTTCCAGATTCAATTGGCTGATTTTGTGCAGCCAGCGCTGAATGTAGTGAAATGGGCAGATGAAACTGCAGTACAAATTTTTCCCCAGAAAGACAATGGAACCCAGTGCACCTACCAGCAGGATGTACCATAAAAGATGATCCTGCAGAGGTGGGAAATAGCCAAGCAGCAGAGCACCAACAGATGAAATGGACAGTGCTGTATTGAAAATGTAGCCGATAAACAAAACTGAACTGATGGCCAGCAACTGTTGGTAATAAGAACGCCATTGACCTGGGATCAATTTGACTGAAGCGGCCGCAATGAACAGAACTATCACTGCTAGCTCCTGATAGCCAAACTGCCACTGGCTCTCCTGGTCTGGAATACTAAGTTTAAGCTGTTTCGCCACAGAATGCGCAGCACTCCGGATACTGGCAGTCATTCCTCTGGAAGTAAAAGTGGCCCCACTGACACCATCAATATCTTCACCCAGAACCAGTGGTTCGTTAACTTTACGGTTTAAATACTGGGAGAAAAATTTGCCCTGGTAAAAACGGGCTAGATATCCAGGTGTTTCCGCATGTTTAACTAACTTAATGTTCGATATTTTGTCGTTATCACTGACTTCAATGGCAACCAGCATCGGGCCGCCATAGCCATAGGCTTCTCCCAGACTTACATGGTGAATATTACCATTCTGCTCTGTCACCAGAAATTGCGGACCCTGAGCGGACTGGAGCTGAGTCACTTCGGTATCAGGATATGCCTGATGCAGGAGAGCAGGATAATCTGGCTGCTGCCAGATAAGGCCGACAACAAACGCGACGGCCAGTGAGATCCAGCTGAAAATGGACAGTATTCGTTTCAACTTCATGCTTTCAACTTCGTGTATGTTATCTGGCGTAGACAGAAGATGACGTCAGTCGGCGCCAGACATATAAAGAGAAGAGCAGTGCCGGTATTCCGAAACAGATCAGCCCCATGGCGCCAGACTGTGGTTCACCCTCTGCGAAAGAAGCCCACGACCAGCCAATACAGAACCAGGTCATTCCAAGTGCGGCCAACAGCCCTAAATGGGTGATCAGATCCAGCTTGTAAGCATCACGGAGAGTCAGATATCCCCATAATGCGGCGGTGGTTCCCATCCCCATTAAATACCACATTAGTCCTATCATATTGATTACTCCTCAGGTGAAATCCCCGTCAATCCCACTTTTCCAGAATTTAATGACGGCCTTTTCGTCATTGATATTTCCGTATCCGAACAGTATGTCCGCCTGTTTCATGAGTTTATGGACAGGACCACCAGTGAAGGTGTTGGAGGCGTCGATAAGCCGGTGATGCCAGAAGTCAGGTTTGTTCCAAGGACATGCGGCAATACAGGCACCACAGTCACCACCGTTATCGGCCCAGAATTTGAAACATTTTTTAGCGTCATTATAGAATTTGCGCATCCCAGGCAGACCATGCCAGTTATAATTTGGATCATCATGGCCGGGATATGTTGGTCCCATAGAGGGCTTGTCATCCATACTGATAGCGCCAGAAGGGCAGGATTCAGCACAGCGTTTACAGTTTTCACAAAATTCCATAATGCCGAAGCTGCGAGGCTTATCATAAGCCGCCTCATCCAGCTCCAAATCTGTATACACTTTAGAGATACGTACGCGGGGCCCAAGTCTTGGGGCGATCAGGGCTCCGTTTCTTGCTCCCTCTCCCAGTCCGGCAGCGATTCCGTAAGCAACAGAGTTACCCAGGTCATTACCTGAGCCTACGGCTTGATAACCAAGAGCGCGAAGGAATTTGGCCATAGAACCAGCCTGAACGGTGTTTCTGCTGTAGCCCATTGCTGCTGTTGCTGATCCTGGAATCGCCGGAGCAGTTGCCATGGCTTCATAATCCATATCGGTCAGCATGACGATGACGCTTTTGGGTTCAAAGGGGAAATCTTTTTCCCAGGATAGTTCTTTCTCCTGGGTTACATCGTAGAGAGGGGTATAATCCCAGCGTTTATCCCGGCGGCATATACCAACACGCGCAGCACCGAATGTTTTCGCTGCAGTTTTGATTGCGCTTACTTTCTCAACGGAATCCTTAAATGGGTAGCGTTCTTTAGCTACATCAGACTGATCCCAGCTCAGAATTCCCTGATTAGGGACGCCTCCGGCCTCCATGGGGGCGAGGCGATTCATCACTTCCCAGCATGCCTGCTCCAGCGCATAATCCAGCTGTGTGTAGCCGATTTTGTTATTATCGGCTCTGGTGTGTGCTGTCCAGTATTTGAAAAAGCCTTCCTGAAAGTTAAACGGTGTTTCCCCCGCCAGAATAGGCCCGCCGGAATCGCTACTGAAGGACTGGTTGCGGTAAGCGAACTTTTCTGGCAGCTTTTTGCTGAGCGCAAAAGTCAGGATAACGTTTCTCTGGTCCATTGATTTGTAGTTGTCGGCAATCTCGACTGGAAAAGCGTCCTGTTCAATACCGTCAACACGATGTTTTACCCAGCCACCGGCTCCAGCCAGAACTCCGACACCAGCTGCTGCTCCCGCCCCCAGTTTTAATAACTGTCTGCGAGAAATATCCGTTTCTTCACTCATACTCACCTCAGAAAAAACACACAATTTTTATAAGGGATAATAAAGTGAAATCTTAGTTAAACGATATGCGAAAAATTAAGAAGGACTTTTCTGATTTTTGCAATAATTCTGCTGAATAAGCTCAAAATGGTGACGAAGGAATTCCAAGACGATTTTAACCCGATAGGGGAGATAACGACGGCTTGGATAGAAGCCCCATAAAGTGACGTCAGTGGCATACTGCCCATCAAACAGTAGTTGCAATTTCTGGTGTTCCAGATGTCCGGCACAAAACAACGAAGGTATCCATGTTACTCCAAGACTGTTAAGTGAACCGGAGATACAGAGGTCAATACTTTCTGATTCAAAGGGGCCGTCAACAGCCACTTTATGGATTCCATCCTGATCCTGCCATAACCAATGGTTTCCGGCCAGTGAGCCCTTAGCGGTCAGCAGACAGGGATAATCAGTCAGCTGTGAAGGATGCTTCAGATCTGGATAACGGGCAATGAAAGTAGGGCTGGCAATGAAATGACGCGGCAGGGTAACGAGGTGATGCCCAATCAGTGAGCTGTCCGGAGGAGCATCATGATCGACATACAGAATCAAATCTGCCTGAATTGTCATGGGATTCTGGCGGCTCTGATAAGAAATAAACTGTAGCTTAATTCCCGGATATTGCTCATACAGATCTGGTAGCAGATGGCTGATCGTCAGGTTGATGAAATCCAGCGGAGCAGCAATAGTCACGACTCCGCTAGGATTATTGCGTAACTGGCCCACGCTCAGTTGTAACTCTTCAATTTCTTCGAGTATTAGCCTGCTGCGTTCCAACAGTTCATCACCTGATTCAGTCAGAGTTAAGTTTCGGGTAGTCCGGTCAAACAGCCGGGTGCCCAGAGAGTCTTCTAACTGCGCAATGCGCCGGCTGATTTTTGATACCGGTACGTTCAGGCTACGGGCCGCGGCGCTCTGACTTCCGCTTTCAGCAACCGTAACAAACAGGGCTAAGTCTTCGGTGTACATAGTTGAGTCTGGATCAATAGTGCGAATTGAGCACATTGTAACAGAATTACCAAACAGGTAAGTGTTGCTGGGCTTACGGTTTTGAACTTCATTACCGATGAATGCTCCGGTACCGTTCAGCCTGCTCCTGACCCATAAATTTACCCAGTGTTTTGCGTGGAACTTTACGCAGATCGTGCCCGTCAAGGGAGTCATTACAATCGGGAGCCACGTTAAAACTAACCAGTTTGCCGTTCAGTCCCAGATACCGCCAAAGAAGCGCTGGCACGCCTTTCCCTTCATTAATTCTGGCGATAACTCGTGATAACAGATGAAGATCCGCCAGAGAGCTGAGCAGACCCGGATTCCAGTTTTTCATCTCGTCCTAATTTTGGTGCTGAGTCTCCTGCGTAATCTCAGCTAGAACCCCATTTAGGTATCTCAATTATATTTATATTAATAACTGGACCTAATGGAACGGATGTTGGTTATATTTTTGTTGGTTCAGGCGCGGAGTTTTTTTGAATTTTAGGTTCTGGCATGAGTGGTATGTGTCTGCTCTGGTTCGTGCTGTACAGACGAGAAAGAGTTCTGATGGTCGACATCATTCTGAGACAGGAAATACATCACTGTGGTGACTACGTGTAATGTTTCGGCTGACTGAATGGACCTGAGCTTACCGGAAGTAACCATTGTTTAGAGAAAAGGTACCGGATATAGACCGGACCAAAAAGACAAAGGCCCGTAGATTTCTCTACGAGCCTTCTAGAATATGGTGGCCCCTCCCAGACTTGAACTGGGGACCAATCGATTATGAGCGAAGGTCTGACCGCATACGCTACACCGGACTAACCCACTAAATATCCCACGTATCTACCTGCAAAATCTCATTGTCCTAAGATTCGCATGACTACGCTGACATTGACGACGTACAGATGTGGCTGGGGTTTGACGACGACGCGTCGATGAAATTGAGCTGAATTTGTAGGGTTGGGACAGGAGAGGGACCGGAACAGCGAGGTGTATAAATCCCTATATCCCTCAGGTTCAGCCAATAACCAAGGGTTTTGTGCCTCAATAATTAGAGATTTAGGTCTAGATAAAAAGTCAGAATCATCAATTTACCTTCACGTATTAGGCGATGAATATCAGAAGATAAAAGCCGAGCTGTTAGCTCTCGCCGGCAAGGAAACCAAATAACCCACCCATTTATCTTCGTTGACGTCGAGCCGACGACAGCAATCCAAATCAAACTCTTCAATCAATAAATCTAATAGGAAATGTAGTAATGAAAAACTACTAATCAGTGCGTTATTTGTAGCTACGGGTTTGAAGAGGGCGGCGGCAAATTGCAGTTGAGTACTGACAATGGACTTATTGACCACTTCCCTCCCTGAAGGAAGAAGGGTTACAGCGTTGTTCTGATAAGGCACGAAACAACAAAATGTTCAGTTCATCACCGTTTCAGTACAATTATTAACATTACACTCTTCTACACGTATAGTGTTGCCAAAATTGTCACTATAAGTGGTCTTATAGCGTTTACCTTGAATCTCACGGATCGCAGTCCACTTATTACCTTCTTTATCAGTACCTCGCAGATACTGATTATCTCCTGCCTCAATCGTTGTTCGACTCCAGGTTAGACCGCTGGTGCGGTCCTTGCACTGTTCGAAATGCATATTTCCGGTTTTCGATTTCATACAATAGACGTTTTCGGTACTATGAAAAGAATCTGCTAAGGCAGAAGTAGTTAAACCATTACAAATAACAAAAATAACCAGTTTATGCATTCCAACGCTCATAAATAACAACCCAAAAAAGAATACTATGCTGAAAGTTATCAACTTATTTTTTGGGGACAGTATCACAAAAAAACGTCAAGCCTACATTGTTTCTTATTGATATTGTGAAATCGAGATCAATATCTTATTTTGATTCATTATTACTGTAAAACTACTTGTTAAAACAAGTGCTTCGGAGCATTCCTAAGACCCATTTCGGTTTAAATCGAACGTACATTCTACCGTAATCTGACAATTCATTAGCCAATGCTTGCCTTGCGCATCCTAAAAGCAGAATTTGGTGGGTAAGGCTTATGCTTAGAAACGGATGAAGGTGAAAAAAGTATTTCCGCACTAGGCTTAAATAAGTCAGAGATAAAATTGATTGAAGATGCATCAAACCAAAAAGGTTGGGTTTGTGTTGACGATTTAGAATACCCAAATCATATTTGTCCTTCTCGTTTGTGTAGATAACCCAACAACTAAAATCCTAGATCGCTGGGTCGGTCACACCAGACTGGCCCTGTAATCTCGCTCTAAGGCTTGCTCTGCCTAACTTCCTGCATGATGTAGTTTCTGCAATTATCGCGACGGCGTCGTCGGTCCGGTCTCTATCCGGTCTTTAGCTGTGATTTTGGCTAGAGACCGAGCTGGACACGAACCCTAATGTAAATTTCCTATTTAGGTTTTCCGTCCAGTTTGCCGTCGTCGTCGACGGTAGTTCCATCTGATTCCACTAACCCAACTCGCAGCCCTAACTCATACCAGATTCGCGCTGTAATCCAGTGTGCCGTTAGTTTTTCCGGTTCCAGTATGAATCCAGCCCTGTAATTAGCTGCTGTTTCTGGGGCTGTGGTTGACAGCTGCTGACTACTGACTTAAATCATTTACGAGAAAGACAGACCGATTACCACTGAGGGTAATCGGTCATCATTGAATGCTGTTTTTTCCTGACTGGCTAGTTCTGAGAGCTTTAGGATCATGGGTGTCCTTCCCGTCACTGAACTAGCTATCCATCCCATATCTATATTAATAACTTCAGCTAATGGACAGGATGTTGGTTATATTTTTGTTGGTTCCTGCGCGAAGTTTTTCTGGGGTTCGGTTCTGATGTTGAGTGGTATGTATCTGCCCTGATTCGCGTTGTACAGACGAGAGAAGGTTCTGATGGTGGATATCACTCTGATAGGGGAAGTGCGACTCTGTGGTGACTACGTGGAGTCTTTCGATGTTGCTAATGGACCAGAGCTTACCGGAAGTAATCGCGGACCGGATATCGACCGGACCAGAAAAGACAAAGGCCCGTAGATTTCTCTACGAGCCTTCTGCAATATGGTGGCCCCTCCCAGACTTGAACTGGGGACCAATCGATTATGAGTCGACTGCTCTAACCACTGAGCTAAGGGGCCGATAGGTCAAAGATTATAGGGGAAGCGTTGTGAGGTGTCTAGATACCAATACCGCTAATTGCGCTTAGTTTTTATTCACTTAGCACAATTGATAATAAAAAAGGTGACCTAGGGCCACCTTTTTTGTTTTTTTGAAGCTTCGTTTATTCGTCTAGGAAGCTGCGCAGTGTTTCTGAGCGGCTTGGGTGACGAAGTTTACGCAATGCTTTTGCTTCGATCTGACGGATACGTTCACGAGTAACGTCGAACTGTTTACCTACTTCTTCTAGAGTGTGGTCAGTGTTCATGTCGATACCAAAACGCATACGAAGTACTTTTGCTTCACGTGGTGTCAGACCAGCAAGAACGTCTTTAGTTGCCACTTTTAGACTAGTCGCTGTAGCAGAGTCTAGCGGCAGTTCTAGCGTCGTATCTTCAATGAAATCGCCTAGATGCGAATCTTCGTCGTCACCGATTGGTGTCTCCATAGAGATTGGCTCTTTAGCAATTTTCAGTACTTTACGAATCTTGTCTTCTGGCATCTGCATGCGTTCTGCCAGCTCTTCCGGTAGCGGTTCACGACCCATCTCTTGCAACATTTGGCGAGAGATACGGTTTAGTTTGTTGATCGTTTCGATCATGTGTACCGGAATACGAATCGTACGTGCCTGGTCCGCGATTGAACGAGTGATTGCCTGACGGATCCACCACGTTGCATAAGTCGAGAACTTGTAGCCACGACGGTATTCGAACTTGTCTACCGCTTTCATCAAGCCGATGTTACCTTCCTGAATCAGATCCAGGAACTGTAGACCACGGTTGGTGTATTTCTTCGCGATAGAAATTACCAGACGTAAGTTCGCTTCAACCATCTCTTTCTTCGCACGACGAGCTTTCGCTTCACCGATAGACATGCGACGGCTGATGTCTTTAACGCTTTGTACGCTCAAAGAAGTCTCTTCTTCAATCATTTTTAGTTTCGTGATTGAACGACGGATTTCTTCTTCGTTACGTTTGATTTTCTCAGCGTATGGCTTATCAGAGGCTAGAATTCCATCTAACCAAGCATCACTTGATTCATTGCCAGTGAACAGCGCAATGAATGATTTCTTCGGCATTTTGCCGTATTCAACCACAGACTTCATGATCAAACGTTCTTGAGTACGAACGCGATCCATAGCTGTGCGCAGTTCATTCACTAGGTGATCAAACTGTTTTGGTGTCAGACGGAACTCTTGGAACACATTCAGCATCATCTCGTTAGCTGCTGCTGCTTTCGGACTTTCGAAGCCGTGTTCGTTGATCGCTAACTGTAGATTTTGGTATGTGTTACGCAGTTCATTGAACTTCTCGAGAGCTAACTCTGGGTCGATACCAACATCTTCTTCAGTCTCTTCTGAATCGTCGTCGCTATCTTCGTCTTCGTCTTCGTCATCTACGTCTTCGTTGTCTTCATCTTCCAACTCAGCTTCAGAAAGCTCTGAGCCGATATGGGTCGCTGTCGGAGCCGCAGTGTCATCAGCGTTAGGATCAACAAATCCAGAGATGATGTCAGTAAGGCGAAGTTCTTCTGCTTGAACTTTGTCAAATTGCTCAAGAATGTATGGAATCGTACCCGGGTATTCAGCAACAGATGATTGAACTTGGTTAATACCTTCTTCAATACGTTTTGCGATGTCGATTTCGCCTTCGCGGGTCAATAGCTCCACGGTGCCCATTTCGCGCATGTACATGCGTACTGGGTCTGTTGTACGGCCAATTTCACTTTCTACGCTAGAAAGTGCAGCTGCTGCGGCTTCGGCAGCATCTTCATCGGTAATATTTGTGTCATCATTTAGTGCTAAATCATCAGCATCAGGAGCAGTTTCTACTACCTTAATGCCCATGTCATTGATCATCTGAATGATGTCTTCTACCTGTTCTGAATCTACGATTTCAGCAGGTAGGTGGTCATTTACTTCGGCGTAGGTCAGATAGCCTTGTTCCTTGCCTTTAATAACAAGTGACTTTAGCTGTGACTGCGGATTTTGATCCATAGACGGTATCCAACTTCGTAATCTGGTGAAGGAATCAGTATGCGAAATGCAAACCACTTACTATAACAAATTAAATTGATGCTGACTAATTAAACAGGGTTACGCTTTTAAATCTAGCATAAGTGCTAGCAGCTCCCTTTTCTCTTCGGCTGATAAACCGACACTTCTTGCTTTGGCCTGCAGGTTTTCAATTTGCTTTTCTACGCACTGGGCGATAATTTTGTCCAGCGAGTCTAAAAATATTTCTTCTTGATTGTCTTCATCGAGCGGAATATCCCAGCTCGCAAGACGAGACAGAAGCGCCTCATTCTGGCTATTTCGCCAGTGCTCTAATAATTGGCCTGTATTGATATGGGGATGTGCCAGGCATTTTTCAAGGACATCGACAAATAAACTAAGGCCTGGTATTGACAAATCTCTTACTGTGGAAAGATCCGGTACCATTTGAGCATAGCTCGGATTTTGAATAAGTAGAGCAATAACCTCACGCATTGGAGTCCGTTTGATCTCTTTGTGCGGCTGAGGTCGAGTTTCGTTAAACTTTTTACGAGCTTGACGCAGGCGGTTATCAAAGCCGGTGCGCTCATCTAGCAGTTTTTCTAGTAACTCCTGAAAGTATGGATCAGGAATTTTATCAATCAAGGCACTCGCGTATGCACGAAGCGCAGATTTACCTTCATTGTTGCCCATATTAATTTGGTGCAGTTCAATGAGGTTATCAAACAGGTAGCTCGATAACGGTGTAGCTTGCTCTATTTGTTGCTCAAACGCCGCTTTACCGTATTTGCGTACAAAGCTGTCAGGGTCTTCGCCATCAGGTAAGAACAAGAACTTGAGTGTGTTACCCGTCTTTAGATACTGAAGTGCGTTTTCTAACGCACGCCAAGCTGCCTCTTTACCTGCACGGTCACCATCATAGCAACACACCACCGTATTGGTTTGGCGGAACAACATTTGAATGTGATCGCCTGTTGTTGACGTTCCCAACGAAGCAACGGAGTAATCGACGCCATATTGTGCCAGCGCGACAACGTCCATATAACCTTCGACCACCAAAACTTGTTGCGGTTCACGGTAAGCTTGTAGTACTTCATAAAGGCCGTAAAGCTCTTTACCTTTATGGAATATTGGTGTTTCTGGTGAGTTGAGATATTTCGGCGTGCCTTCGCCAAGGACGCGGCCACCAAAACCAATTACCCGACCACGTCGGTCACGAATTGGGAACATGATACGACCACGGAATCGGTCATAACGGTTGCCGTTGTCGTTCTCAATCAGCATGCCACCAGTTACGAGCATGTCTTGAGAGTCTTTTTGTTGACCGAAGTTTCTACGTACTAAGTCCCACTCATCAGCAACATAGCCGATCCCAAACCTTTGTACGATTTCGCCGGACAGGCCACGATCTTTTAGGTACTCAATGGCCACTTTACTTGCTGGCAGCTTGAGCTGATTACGATAGAACTGAGCGATGCTGCCCATCAAATCGTAAAGGTTACGCTTTTCGCTGCTGCTGGCTTGTGGGCCGGTTTTAAATTGGCTGCCGCCACTACGCTGTTCACGTGGAACATCTAAACCTAAATAAGAGGCGAGTTCTTCAATAGCCTCAACAAAGTCCAGACGTTCGAACTCCATCATAAAGTCGATGGCATTACCATGCGCACCGCAACCAAAACAGTGGTAGAACTGCTTTTCTTGGCTAACGCTAAATGAAGGCGTCTTTTCGTTGTGGAATGGGCAACAAGCGCCGTAGTTTTTACCTTTTTTCTTAAGTTTCACGCGTGCGTCGATGATATCGACAATATCAAGCCGAGCCAGGAGATCATCAATAAAATTGCGAGGGATGTGTCCAGCCATAAAACCTAACAAAAAAGAAAAATCATGATTGGTGTGAATGAGCAACAAAGGAAAGCATGCGTAGGCTTTCTGTTATTTCATTCATCCAGATACAAACAAGCCGTGCGTTCCAAAGGATAGCACGGCTTGCTGCAATTGGGTTGGGTATTAAGCCAATTTAGCGCGAACTAAACCGCTCACTTTACCCATATCTGTACGCCCTTGAATCTGCGGTTTCAGAACGCCCATTACTTTGCCCATGTCTTGCATGCCAGCTGCACCAGACTCTGCAATTGCATTCTCAATAAGAGTTGCAACTTCTTCGTCGGTCAGTGGTTGAGGCATAAAATCCTCAAGAACCGTAATTTCTGCTTGCTCCGCGTCAGCAAGATCTTGACGACCAGCTGCTTCGAATTGCGTAACAGAGTCGCGACGTTGTTTAACCATTTTAGTCAATACCGCAATGATATCGTCGTCGTTCAGAGTAATCCGTTCGTCAACTTCACGTTGCTTAATTGCTGATAGGGCTAAACGAATGGTACCAAGGCGCAATTTGTCCTTGGCTTTCATCGCTAATTTTTGCTCTTCTTTGAGTTGTTCAATCAGAGCCATAACTAATTTCCTTTAAGGGAGCTTAGTTATTAGTACAGGCGAACGCGACGAGCGTTTTCGCGAGCTAGCTTCTTAGCGTGACGCTTTTGAGCTGCTGCTTTAGCGCGTTTGCGAACTGTAGTTGGTTTTTCGTAGTGCTCACGACGACGCACTTCAGAAAGGATACCTGCTTTTTCGCAAGAGCGCTTAAAACGACGTAGAGCAACGTCGAACGGTTCGTTTTCACGTACTTTAACTACTGGCATATGCCTTTCACCTCAGGGGTTATTCGTTAATGCTGGTATTCAACAGACCAAATCACAAATGTTTGGTCTCTTACCAGCTGATCAAAAATGGTGCGGAATTTTAATCCGATCACAACAGCTTTGTAAAGACTTTTATCGACTATTGTCTGTACAAAATTTGTTTGCAGCACCAAGGCGAGGTAATATTACGCCTAAATTTCCTCTATACAGAAAGCATACTGAGAAAACCATGCGCATTATTGGTATTGAAACCTCTTGTGACGAGACAGGCATCGCGATTTATGACGATGAAAAAGGCCTATTGTCACACAAGCTTTACAGCCAAGTAAAACTTCACGCGGATTACGGTGGCGTGGTGCCTGAGTTGGCTTCACGTGATCATGTGAAGAAAACCATCCCTCTTATCAAAGAGGCGCTAAAAGAAGCGAATCTTACTTCCAAAGACATTGACGGTGTGGCTTACACCGCTGGACCTGGTTTAGTTGGTGCCTTGTTAGTTGGCGCAACCATTGGTCGCAGTATTGCTTACGCGTGGGGCGTGCCAGCGGTACCTGTTCACCATATGGAAGGTCACTTACTGGCTCCAATGCTGGAAGATAACCCGCCTCCATTCCCATTTGTAGCGGTACTGGTATCGGGTGGACACTCGATGATGGTAGAAGTGAAAGGAATTGGTGAGTACAAGATTCTTGGCGAGTCGATTGATGATGCTGCAGGTGAAGCCTTTGATAAAACGGCTAAGCTAATGGGATTGGATTATCCTGGTGGGCCACTACTGTCGAAGCTGGCAGAAAAAGGTACATCAGGCCGTTTTAAGTTCCCGCGTCCGATGACAGACCGTCCGGGACTTGATATGAGTTTCTCTGGTCTTAAAACGTTCACTGCAAATACCATTGCGGCAAACGGCGATGATGAGCAGACTCGCGCTGATATCGCACTTGCGTTCGAAGAGGCTGTATGTGCGACGTTGGCGATTAAGTGTAAGCGTGCACTGGACCAGACTGGTATGAAACGTATTGTGATTGCTGGTGGTGTTAGTGCAAACCGTCGCCTGCGAGCGGAGCTGGAAAAACTAGCGAAGAAAGTTGGCGGTGAAGTGTACTACCCACGTACCGAGTTCTGTACTGACAATGGTGCAATGATCGCTTATGCAGGCATGCAACGTTTGAAAAACGGTGAAGTCTCTGACATGTCGGTAGAAGCGCGCCCGCGCTGGCCAATCGACCAACTGACGCCAATCGCGTAAGCCGATTGATCCTGAATGAGGCCTCTATTGATAGAGGCCTTTGTTTTTGGCATAAGCACATCAACCGCGAGAGTGCGCATAAAGCAATAATCTCAGATGCCATGATCCATGGATAATCGCAGATAGAAACAGAAATAATGGATATCGCAATGCATAAATTTGAAATTGAAGGTCAGCAACTTGCTTATCTGGATAAAGGTGAAGGACCAGTGTTGCTGTTTGGCCACAGCTACCTGTGGGATAACAAAATGTGGGCACCCCAGGTTGAAGCACTGAGCCAGTTTTACCGTTGTATCGTGCCAGATTTATGGGCGCACGGGGATTCAGATGCAGCTCCGGCCTCAACGCGATCTTTGGTGGATTACGCGCAGCATATGTTGGCGCTGATGGATCATCTGGGAATAGAGCAGTTTTCTATTGTTGGCTTGTCCGTCGGTGGTATGTGGGGAGCAGAGTTGACCACTCAAGCCCCACAGCGTGTTAAGTCTCTGATATTGATGGATACCTTTATCGGTCTGGAACCTGAGGTGACGCATAAGAAGTACTTTGCGATGCTTGATACCATCAATCAAGTTCAAGCGGTACCTGAGCCTATTGTCGAAGCGGTTGCGCCTCTGTTCTTTGCCAATAATGTTGAGCAAGCTAACCCAGAATTAATTGCGTCATTTAAGCAAAGCTTACAAGCACTGCAAGGTGAGCGTGCCGTTGAAGTGGCGCGAATTGGTCGAATGGTCTTTGGTCGACGTGATGTGATTGAAGATTCGGAGAAGTTTGCATTACCAACGCTAATCGCAGTGGGCCGTGAAGATAAGCCTCGTCCGGTATTCGAATCTTACTTGATGAATGACTGCATTACTGGCAGTGAGTTGGTGGAGATCCCATCTGCTGGCCACATCAGTTCGTTAGAGCAGCCAGAGTTTGTCAATCAGATGCTCCTGAACTTCTTAAATAAAGTTCACGCTTAAAGTCACTTCAAAAACTCGGCATTACGCCGAGTTTTTTTCTGTCAGTTTCTTTTGGCCTATTTTCGGTTCTTCGCCTGATAACAAACGGCGAATGTTCTGATGATGTTTAAACACAATCAAACAGCACAGCATCGCAACAGGCAGTGTGTATTGTGGTTTGAACATCCAGGTATAAAAAGGCGTTAATAAGACAGTAACCAGTGCCGCCAGAGAAGAGTAGCGGAATATGACCGCCACTGATAACCAGGTCAGCATGACTAACGCAGTGAGATCAAGCCCAATCGGAGCAATCGCGCCCAATGCCGTTGCAACCCCTTTGCCACCTTTGAAATGGAAAAAAATAGGGTACATATGGCCAAGGCAGGCAGCGATAGCTATCACGCCAAGAATAATTGGATCAATGCCGAGAAAGTATCCTCCCCATACGGGAATGGTACCTTTGAGCATGTCGCAAAGCAGAACGGATAAGGCAGCGCCTTTTCCACCGATACGTAAGACGTTAGTTGCGCCTGGATTGTTGGAGCCGACTTTACGTGGATCTGGCAATTTTAACAGACGACAAATTAAAACCGCACTGGAAATAGAACCCAGTAAATAAGCGGCCATTGTCATTATCAGTGCCAGTGCGTCCATAGAAGTCCTTGAGGAATTGGAATTTAATGCTCAGTTCCAGCGTAGTTGGTATCATAGCTTGAATCTGCCTGGAGCAGAAATACTCTCTACGAAGGAGCTTGCATTATGTGAGTTCCTGTATATAAAGGTGTTTCGAAATTTTTATACCTAAGTAACGTTCCGATGATCTAGCCGAAGGTTGCTTAGGTATAGAATATTACGATCAAATTACCCTCGACGGGTATCCGACCTCTGAAATAGAAGGACACAAGATGGCTCTGGATAAAGTGTTTATTGAACAATTAGAAGTAATCACCACGATTGGCGTCTACGACTGGGAACAGCAAATCAAACAGAAGCTGGTGCTTGATATTGAGATGGCCCACGATAATAAACCGGCTGGTAAAAGTGATGACGTTCAAGATGCATTGGATTATTCACAAGTTAGTGAAGCAGTGTTGAACCACATTGAGAATGGTCGTTTTCTATTGGTTGAGCGTGTAGCAGAAGAAGTCGCAGAGCTGATCATGCAGCGTTTCTCTGTTCCTTGGGTGAAAATTCGCTTAGCAAAACCGGGTGCCGTTGCTCAAGCACGTGCCGTTGGTGTTGTGATTGAGCGAGGCCAGGCATGATCACCGCTTATATCGGTGTTGGTACGAATATAGACAGAGAGCAGCACGCCATGGCTGCTTATAAAGAGCTGCAACAGCTTGGAGAAGATCTTCTTGTATCACCGATATACGAATGCGAGCCCATTGGTTTTAGCAGCCAGAATTTCTACAACTTTGTCATTGCTTTACGCACCGCTTTGTCATTAGAAGAGCTGAGTTATCGCCTTCGTGAAATTGAGTTTAAGTGGGGGCGTGAGGAAAATGCACAAAAGTATCAGGATCGAACACTGGATCTCGATATAGTGTTGTTCGGTGAGTGCATCTCGAAGCAAAAACCAGAGTTACCTCGTAGTGATATCTACAAATATCCCTTTGTCACAAAGCCTTTGTATGATCTCGAGCCGCATTTGGTGATCCCAGGTGATGGGCGCACGATAGCCGATATTTGGAATACTATGCAGCCGGTTGATTCACTTAAGCCTGTTTCTTTTTCACTTTAAATTTGAGTTGTTTACATGAGTTATTTTGAAGCCTTTATCTTGGCTCTAATTCAGGGTCTGACGGAGTTTTTGCCCATTTCCAGCTCCGCGCACTTGATCCTGCCTTCCGCTATTCTTGGTTGGGAAGACCAAGGTCTTGCATTTGATGTCGCCGTTCACGTCGGAACCTTGATGGCCGTAGTGATTTATTTTCGTTACGAAGTGATCACGCTATTTAGGGCGTTGTTTGCGTCGATCTTTAAAGGCGATCGTGGTAAAGAGGCGAAACTGGCGTGGATGATCGTTCTGGCAACGATCCCGGCGTGTGTGTTTGGTTTACTGATGAAAGACATCATCGAAGTGTATCTGCGTAGTGCATACGTGATCGCGACGACGACAATTGTGTTTGGTTTACTGCTTTGGTGGGTGGATAAAAACGCGCAACAGGTAACAGACGAATACCAGACTGGTTGGAAGAAAGCACTATTTATCGGTATTGCTCAAGCGTTGGCGATGATCCCGGGCACCTCACGCTCTGGTGCTACCATAACTGCGGCGCTTTACCTTGGTTTTACCCGTGAAGCGGCAGCGCGTTTCTCATTCCTGATGTCGATTCCAATCATCGCTCTTGCCGGTAGCTACCTTGGCATGAAGTTGGTGACCAGTGGCGAGCCAGTTCATGTTGGATTTCTGCTGACAGGCATTCTGACATCATTTGTGAGTGCCTACATTTGTATTCACTTCTTCCTGAAGATGATTTCACGTATGGGCATGACGCCATTCGTTATTTATCGCCTCATTCTGGGTGTGGGCCTCTTTGCTTTCTTGCTTAGTGCCTAACAAAACTCCTGATTGGCAGCTTGCGTAACCGCAAGCTGCATACCTAAACCACAACGTCATTCTGAACAGCGACGAAGGAGCGTGATTCAGAATCTTCTCTCCGAGTCTTTTGTGGCTTAGGCAATGCCTAACAGGTCCCAGCGCGCTGATATTAGATTCCTAGTCTCGCTCAGGCTCGCTGGAATGACCTGGCATGAACACAATTCGGTTAATTAATCACTTATGTAAAGCCCGTCTGACTGCTTCAATCCGACGTTTTTCCTGTTCATCGCGAATATCAGGACCTTTGAAGCCGTCTTTAATGATTGCCTGAACATCCACGGCAGCTGCAGCTTGATAGGCTCGGGTAAATATATCAGCTTGAGGGTAAGGCTGGTCTTCCAACCCTTTTCGGCCAGCATGATCCGCCTGACAGCAAAGCAGAATATCCTGTAAGCGCTCTGCTTTACGCCACACATCAAACTTGTTGAGCACTTTGATGATCGTTTGCGGTTTTAACTCTGCAGCACGATGAATGTTGGAATGTTGCTCGCAGACCATTAAGGCTAAATCACGAAACTCATTCGGCACACGAACACGCTCACACAGTTTTTTTATCAGCTTTAAGCCCGTATGACAGTGCATCTTGTGGCTTGGCCATTCACCTTTTGGCGTTACCCCTTTGCCGAGATCATGCACTTGTGCGGCGAAGCGCACGGGTAGGGAACTACTGAGTTTCGCCGCTTGCTCCGCAACCATTAAGGTGTGAATACCCGTATCGATCTCTGGATGCCACTTCTCAGGTTGAGGAACACCAAACAGCGCATCAATTTCTGGTAGTACAACCGACAATGCACCACATTCACGCAGCACGGAGAGAAATACATCGGGGCGCGCTGAGGAGAGTGATTTATACCATTCCTGCCAGACGCGTTCTGGTGTGAGTGTATTCAGTTCGCCACCCTGAGACATATCACGCATCAATTGCTTGGTTTCTTTCGCTATGGTGAACCCAGATGGCGCCAGTTTGGCAGCGAAGCGTGCTACGCGTAGAACTCGAAGTGGATCTTCGATAAACGCATCTGATACGTGGCGTAGAACGCGATTATTGAGGTCATCCTGACCACCGTAAGGATCATATAGCTTGCCTTGGTCATCCATTGCCATTGCGTTAATGGTCAAATCGCGACGAACTAAATCCTCTTCTAACGTCACGTTTTGATCAAAGAAGCACTCAAATCCGGTATATCCGGAGCCTGATTTTCTCTCAGTTCGTGCAAGCGCGTGTTCTTCTTTGCTATGAGGGTGAAGAAACACAGGAAAGTCTTTTCCTACGGCAGTAAAACCCTTGGCAAGCATCATTTCAGGAGTGGCACCAACCACTACCCAGTCATTGTCATAGCTATCAATTCCGAGCAACTTATCCCGGACTGCTCCACCTACTAAGTAAACTTGCACGTACAACCTCTTAATTTACTGATATGTCGTTGGACATTGTAGCAAGCAATGGTACTTTTCTTTACTCCCAACATCAGATGCATCTATGTTTATTAGGGGCAGTTTCAAAGTGGGCGGGTTTTTTAGCTGGAGATCCTATGTATAAGGACTTTTTTGGGTTTGTTGAGCAACCTTTTTCGATTGTTCCGAACTCTCGTTATCTGTATCTGAGCCAACGCCATAAAGAGGCGATCACACACCTAAAGGCTGGACTGGGTGATGGTGGTGGATTTGCCATGCTGACAGGCGAAGTGGGTACGGGTAAAACCACAGTGGCCAAGGCCATGCTGGCAAACTTGGATGAAACGACCAAGGCTGGGTTGATCCTCAATCCAACGTTTTCGACTCGAGATTTACTTGAGGCGATTTGTGATGAGTTTAAAATCATCTATCCGCCGGATGCGACACTCAAACAGCTAAACCAAGTCATTCATCAATACCTGTTACACAACAATAATGCTGGCTGGCAGACGTTACTGGTTATTGATGAAGCACAACATCTTTCTGCGGATGTCTTAGAACAACTGCGTTTGCTAACCAATTTAGAAACAGAGACCAGAAAGCTGCTCAAAGTGCTCTTAGTGGGGCAGCCTGAATTACAGAGGTTATTACAAACCACCCAGTTACGTCAGCTAGCGCAGCGCATTACCGGACGTTATCACCTGTTACCTTTGGATGAAAATGAAACGGCAGATTATATCGCGTTTCGTTTGCATACTGCTGGCGGCGATCAACAGCTGTTCAATCGCAGCTCTGCCAAAACTATCGCTAAGTACAGTCATGGTATTCCCCGCCTGATTAACCTTATCTGTGACAAAGCTCTGAACATGAGTTATCACCAGGGCAGTGTCGTTGTCGACAAACAGATAGTGTTACGTGCCTGTGAGGAGGTCATGCAGTTTCAGGCTGATATTTATCAGCAAGACCATAAACCGCGCCAAGTGGCTGCACGTCGTCAGTTTAGCTGGCCTGCTTGGGGCACCGCTACTATCGGGGTGGCAGCAGCGTTTGGTGTCGGCTGGGCGGCGATTAATCATTTGCCCGAGAAACCTATTTCTGCGCTTGTGGAAGAAACCGTTGCTAGCAGTACTCTTAGTACTCCTGAGCCTGTACAGCCAACCATCGTGAGCAATCAGCTAAGTAATGAGCAACGTGAGCTATTGCTGTCACAAAAGCAATCCAATCTCGCAGTGAACGACCTGTATAAATTGTGGGGCTATCGAGCTTCGGTTCGAGATAATCTTTGTTTGTCCGAGGCTCAGTCCACCATGAATTGCGAGCGTAAAATGGCAACATGGCCAATGTTGATGAAGCAAAATCGTCCTGTCGTGTTAGAGCTGAATTACCAAGGTGACGTAGGCTATGTGATTTTATACGCCGTCGGAAATGATAAAGTTGAAGTACTCAATGGCAAGCAGCGCCTACGATTACCGCTATCTTGGTTAAAGCCAATGTGGCAAGGCAATATCATTGAACTGTGGCAAGCACCGCTCAAGCAAACCCTGCGTTTAGATATGGAAGGGCCTGCAATTGAAGTGTTAGATCAGTTGCTCGCTGAAGCGGTCAGTGAAATGCCTCTGGGCACATCTATTTTTGATGCAGAGATGAAAGAGCGTGTGGAACTCTTCCAACGCTGGCAAGGCATCGGAGTCGACGGTATCGCTGGTCAACGTACGCTTGAGCGATTACAACAAAGTGTACAACTTAACGCACCGGCATTGGCAAGCATAGATAAGGAGGAAGCGTAATGTCTATCGCGAAACATGTCAGCCTCTTACTTTTGCCTATTGGTGTTTCTGCACTGGGTGCTGCCTGGTATCTGGAGATGCTCGTTCCAGCATCTCAGGCTTCGATGTCAACACCAACACCTACTCCAACACGTGTTATGGTCGAGGATGTTGTTGTGCAGCCATTTGAGGTATTGGACTACCCGGAAATCTCACAACTAGCACAGTTACCAAGAGATTGGCCAAGTGCTGAGTTGTCGGCTGATATCGGGACATATTTACCACCTCAAGATTACGCAAGCAGTTCTCAAAGCTCGGGATCACCTGCTTTGCAAAACGACTCTCAGCCTTCTCAAAACAGCGAAGATGATATGGAGTTGTCTCTGGATGATATTGACTTGTCATCACTGTCACCAGAGTTAGCACAGAAAGTCGAGAATGCTCTGTCGAAACGTAGCAGCCCAGCCTCTCAGTACTCGTTACCAATAAATGACTTGGAAGGTAATGCTCAGCAATGGCAGGGGCGTCTTCCTGCTCTTAACTTACAAACGCACATGTATGCCAGTGATACTCAACGTCGTTGGGTGAAAATTAATAATGTGGAATATCATCAAGGTGACTTGGTGGAAGGGCAGGTGACATTGAAAGAGATTCAGCCGCAAGCCGTTATCGTTGAGTTCCAAGGTGAGCAGATTCGTATTCCCGCCTTGTACGAGTGGAAGGGGTAGGGAGCGTTTATCCTTATTGCGGGTAGAAAAAAGGCCACAAAATGTGGCCTTTTTAGTATCTATCCTTGGATGAGCGATTATGCCCAACCAGCAGGCGAACGTTTCTTACGTGGAATAAGGTGAGGAAGTACCAAACCAAATAGCAGGCCTAAACCAGCCACACCACCACCATAAGTAAAGTATTTAAGCAGCATGTCGTCTTTTTGAGTATCAAGTTTAGCGCGCAGTTCACGGTTTTCCGTTTCAATAGAGGTCAGTTGGTCGCTGATCTCAGAGTACTTGTTCTCAAGATCAGAGATTTGTTGGTTACGCGTTTCCAGCGAGGTTACTAGACCTGCTTTCTCTGTATCTGAAGTTTGACGTGCGTTTGCCAGTTGTTCTTTTACTTCAGCCAGCTCTTTTTCAATACGAGGCAGGCGAATCGCCATACTCTCTTGGTTAGTGACAAATTTGCTTTGCACCCAGCCAGTACGACCACGAGAGTCACGGACTTGTGTATAGCCAGTGTCTTTATTGGCGCTTAATAGTTGTACTTCAGAGCCTGCGTTAATGCTTCCGACGATACGGTAAGTGTTGTTTGGACCTGAGTGCATAAAAGTGAATAGGTCATCAGAAATATAACGGTTTGCCGCTAGGGCTGATGGCGCTGCTAGCAAAGTAAACAAAACCGTGATGATTAGTTTTTTCACAGTAAATCCCTTAACGATTTTCTTGGATACAACCTTGGCACCGAATGATTGGAGCCGGAATTAGACGAATAGTATGCAGTTTCAAACGTCGGTGCAACAAAGAAGGGAGGCAAAGCCTCCCTTTCTGTGCGTTTGAGTCAATAATGACAAAGCGCTTACATTCTATTGACGGATGTCTTAATTAAGAAAACATCGCTTGAATGGCGTAGAAGAATACGACAGCCAATAGAGCACCTGCAGGTAGCGTAACAATCCAAGAAGCAACGATGTTACGTACAACACCTAGGTTTAGTGCCGCGATGCCGCGAGCAAAACCTACACCCAGAACCGCACCTACAAGTGTTTGAGTTGTTGAAATTGGTAGACCTGTACCTGAAGCCAGAACCACAGTACATGCTGTTGCAAGCTGAGCAGCAAAACCACGGCTTGGTGTTAGTTCAGTAATACCCGTACCAACCGTTGCCATTACTTTGTGACCTAGGGTTGCAAGACCAACAACGATACCGATACCGCCTAATGGAAGAATCCACCATGCAATCGCGCTCTTC
The DNA here is from genome assembly GCF_052353105.1 of Vibrio sp. YIC-376. Lineage (NCBI taxonomy): Bacteria > Pseudomonadati > Pseudomonadota > Gammaproteobacteria > Vibrionales > Vibrionaceae > Vibrio > Vibrio sp. YIC-376. Next base: position 165,547 of record NZ_JBBWFK010000006.1, on the reverse strand, counting down.
GACGTGATTTCACCCATGTGTTCAACAGTGGATACGACTGCAGAAAGTGGACCAATCGCGTTTGCAACGTCGTTTGAGCCGTGTGCGAAAGCCATCGCACAAGCAGTGATAACCATTAGTACGCTGAAGATGCCTTCTACACCTGAGAAACCATGGTCATCTTCACGGTTCGCGAATTTCTTCTGAATGTAGAAGTAACCGCCAGCCATAACCAGTGCAGATACCCCAGCAGCCCATATCCAAGCTTCACCATTGCTTAGGTGAAGACCAACGTGCTTAAGACCTTTTTTGATTGTTACAAGCGCAATCACCATTGTCGTGATAAACATGTAAACCGGTACAAAGCGTTTTGCGTTGAATAGTGGTTTTTCCGTATCAAAAATCAGTCGTTGAGCGCTGACGAAGATCACGTATGCAAAGAAGCCCGAGATAACCGGAGTAATGATCCAGCTACCAACAATTCCCTGAACGCTGCTCCAGTCAACCGCTTCTGTACCAACAGACACACACGCGAAACCGATGATAGCACCGATGATTGAGTGAGTAGTTGATACCGGCCAGCCCATGTATGACGCAAGCAGAAGCCATGTGCCAGCTGCCAACAGTGATGACATCATACCGAAGACAAGAACGTCAGGTTGGTGAGCAAAGAGAGATGTTTCGATAACACCTTTACGGATAGTGTCGGTTACTTCACCGCCAGCAAGGTATGCCCCTGCAAATTCGAAGATCATCGCAATGATGATAGCTTGTTTTACGGTTAGCGCCTTTGAGCCTACTGATGTGCCCATCGCATTAGCCACGTCATTCGCGCCAATACCAATTGCCATCATGAAACCAAAAATCGCTGCAACAATAATCAGGACAGTGCCGTAGTTCGCAAGGATATCCATCGTAATACCTAGTTGTTTTATAACAAGCGGAACAAAATTTTACGCGCGCCAAATTGAAAGACGATGAAAATGGTCATCGTCCTTATGATGCGCGTGTATTCGGTTCTTCGTTATGTAGTTAACTTATGTTTTAAGATCGAGACAGCATGACTTCCAAACGAGCACCTACGCGCTGCGCCTGGTCGGCAATACCACCTACCCATTCAAGAATCTTATACAGGAACATGACATCGATAGGGTTCATGTCAGATTCAATTGCCATTAGTTTTTGGCGAAGTTCAATCTGCATTGCATCGGTATCATCTTCGATAACGTCTAACTGATGAATCATTTCAGCGACGAGAGTCACTTCACGGCCTTTGAAGCCTGTTTCTAGTAATTCATCAAGTTCATTGATTACCTTTTGAGCTTGCTCAGCCGCATCAAGGCAACGTTGAACGTAAGCGAGGAAGTTTGGTTGGAGAGCCTCAGGAATGACAAGGCGACGGCCATATACACGGCCTGCAATGTCTTTTGCCAAGTTAGCAAGTTTGTCCTGTTGAGTCAGAAGTTCAAGCATGTCAGTACGGTCTACTGGCATGAACAAACCGCGAGGCAGTTTTAGACGGATTTCACGTTTCAGTACATCCGCTTCTTTCTCAAGATGAGAAATTTGAGCACGGATCTCTGCCGCTTTTTCCCAGTCACCCTTTGAAGAAACTTCAAAGAATTTCACCAAGTGTGAACAACATTCGTTGACGCACACAACGTGGCGTTGCAAAGGCTTAATTGGGGACTTTGCAAATAACCCCATAATTGTATTCACTGGCATGGTCATTCAACCTAATAACTATAACCTTAAAAAAACATACACCATTTCTTTATGCTTGGCGAAATGTTGAGCGATGGCTATAAAGGCGCGCATGTTAACGCATTAAATGGTTCATTAAAACTGTTTTAGATCATCAATAGGGCGATATTTCTTTCTTGCCGTGTGAGAAATTACGCAATATCCTGTTTCTATCTGCTTTGAAAGGTATAGCTATGGAAACCGAAATAGAACTGAAGTTTTTTGTTTCTCCTGAATTTTCAGAAACTTTAAAGGGAAAGATTTCTGAGACAAAAGTACTTCAGCATAGTTGTCGTGACTTGGGTAACACCTACTTTGATACCGCCGATAAATGGTTAAGACAACATGACATTGGTTTAAGAATTCGCCGTTTTGATGATGTGTTTGTCCAAACAGTGAAAACCGCAGGACGCGTCGTCGCAGGTTTACACCAAAGACCGGAATACAATGCTGAGCATACGAGCAATGAGCCAGTGCTCACGCTCCATCCTTCTGATATCTGGCCTGCCGGCAAAGATGTCGAGACGTTACAATCCGAACTTACTCCACTTTTTTCGACTAACTTCACTCGTGAGCAATGGCTAATTGGCATGCCAGATGGCAGTCAGGTTGAAGTTGCCTTTGATCAGGGAATGGTCGTAGCTAAAGGTGAAGACGGAGAAGAGAGGAACGAGCCGATTTGCGAAGTGGAGCTGGAATTAAAGTCTGGTCAAACGGATGCGTTATTCACTCTGGCACGCAGTTTTTGCGAAAATGGCGGGATGCGTCTGGGCAATCTGAGCAAAGCGGCGAAAGGGTACCGTTTAGCGACAGGATACACCGGAGACGAAGTAAAATCTCTTGCTCTGGTAGACAGCAAAAACACCGACACGGTTGAATATTGCCTGATACACTCGTTAGAACATGCACTGTCACACTGGCATTACCATGAGCAAATTTATGCCGAACGCGATTGTGTTGAAGCTCTGCGCGAAATCAACAACGCGATCCGCTTTATCCGTCAGACACTTACTATCTTTGGTGACGTTGTACCTCGTCGAGCAAGCGCGATTCTACGCCAGGAACTGAAATGGCTAGAAGAAGAGCTTCTTTGGCTAGACGAACATGCTCACCTGGAAGAATTACTTGATGACAAAGGAAATGTGCTGCGTAAGCTTGATGCCCGTAAGTTCCTGGTGTCCGAATTAACTCAACAACTGCAAGAGCTACCGAGCCGTGAAGAAGTATTAGAGCTTTTAAGCTCAGCGCGTTATACCGGTTTATTGCTTGATCTGAGTCGTTGGATCCTTGCTCGTGGCTGGCAGCCATTTCTTGATGAAAAAGCGCGTGAGAAAATGGCGAGCAACATCCTGCCATTTTCTGTGACTCAGCTGGATCGCACCTGGGCGGAGTTGATGGAAGCTTTCCCGGCAGAGCGTGACTTGTCTGCGCAGGATTATGTCGACCAGCGCTACCGCTTGCTGCGCAATCTCTACACCGGAATCGGGTTTGCGAGCCTCTACAACAGCGACGAGCGTAATAGTTTCCGTCTTCCGTGGGCCGATCTGGTTCATGGTATCGACGATCTGTTGATGCTGAATCATTTATTACCGCTGGTGGATATGCTGCAAGAAGATGAAAAAGAGCAGCTAGAACGCTGGTTGCATCGTCAGGAGCGCTCTATTCTGCATGCTATGGATCAAACCCGCGCAATCAGCGTCGAGGCGCAGCCATACTGGCGAGAATAATTCACGTAGCGTTTTAAGCGTTGATGAATATGAAATAGGACCTTTGGGTCCTATTTTTGTTTCTGTCATTGCCGTTTTGTACTTTCTCAACCAGATTCAGTGATGAGTGAATTCGTCTGATAGAAACTCACTGCCAATCGTCACCACGATCTTCTATCAATGGAATACGAACTGCTAAATCAATTCTGCTTAGTTAACTAAGATCCCGCCGAACTGTGGCTTGGATCAAATCAATGATGAGTGCTAAAGAAAAATACTACAGATAATGAACGCCAGACCGATAAGTACTTGATGGGTTCCGCGATCGTTTGGGAAATAATGGGCCAGAAATTACAACAATGCCCCTAAGGCCAGAATGAATCACAAAGAGTCCCATTGGACTTGAGATGTTTTGATGTCGTTGGTTTTCATAATCACTCTCGGCATAAATCGCATACAGAACCCTACGTCACATTGCTATAAAACTTTTTAAGACTCGCTGGAGAACGGACAATGGAAAAGCTGGCATTTAAACCATGGGAAAGGGTCATATCTGACATTCGACTGATACCTAAAATGGTCATGCTGATGGTATTCAGTACGGTTTTGATTGTGGCAAAACAACTTTGGGACGCGAATACCTTTTACGATTCGCTTTTTGCTGCGACTCAGAATGCAGACGTTGCCCAGCAGCATTATGAGGCATATCTCACTCAGGTTGTTTGGCAGACTGCTTTGCTTATTACGGTGTTCGTCGTGTTACTGGTTGCCGCTGCCCGAGTCATGCTGCGCCAAACCCAATATCTAAATGACGCAATCAAACTGATGGCGAGCAAAAATTTGTCGGTACCATTCGGGATGGATTGTAAAGATGAATATGGAGACGTGGCACGAGAACTGGAAAAAACACGCCGCCAATTGCATGATGTGATCCAAATGCAAATCCAATCGTCGGACGAATTAGCAACGTTAACCGAAGTCATGACGTTAAGCATGTCAGAAACGAAAGAGTCGGCTCAAGAAGAGTTTAATGAAATAGACCAGCTTGCGACAGCCATGAGCGAGATGTCTTCCACCGTTCAAACCGTTGCCGAACACGCACAGCAGGCTTCCTCTCTGACCGAGCAGGCATCCGCACAAGCCGTTGCCGGTCAACAATTCTTACAGAGCACCGTCGCTAAGATGAGTGAGCTTTCCAGAGATATCGCTTCTTCAGCTCAGGCAGTAAACCAAGTAGAAGAACGAGTGGAAGCGATTGGCAGTGTAGTGGGAACCATTCAGGGCATTTCTGAGCAAACCAATTTACTGGCGCTAAACGCTGCGATAGAAGCGGCACGAGCCGGAGAAGCAGGACGCGGCTTTGCGGTGGTTGCTGACGAAGTTCGTAATCTGGCACAGCGAACACAACAAGCGACGGTTGAGATCCAGGAGATGATTGCTCAGTTGCAAACCAGTGCAGAGTCAGCCGTTGAACTGATGGAGAAAAGCGTTGTTGAGGCAGCAGAAGGCAATGAGCTGGTCTCGAATGCGGGGACAGAACTCGATGGTATCGTGACTCAGGTAACGCACATCAATGATATGAATTTCCAAATTGCCACTGCTTCGGGCCAGCAGAGCAGTGTTGCAGAAGAAATGAACCAAAACTTAACCAATGTTCGGGAGCTGGTTGAGGCATCTGTGGTAGTGGTGACTGAACTGTTAGAAACCTCTGAGACGATGCAAAATAACGCTGAAGAATTGGATAAAAAAATTAAGTTATTCAGTGTTTAAAACTAATAGGTTTTGATTAAACGCCCACAAACCCTTTGTGGGCGTTTTTATTTGCTTTAAGTCTGGTATAAAGAATCAATCATAGTGCTTTTCACACAAGGAAGAAAAATGCAGCTGCCTTCGTCATTGATTTCTGTCGCTGAATCTGCGGTTCATAATGCTCAGCAAGCGGGTTACTTTCAATTGTGGCCAAATGAAGTCGCAGAGCAATTTCAATATGTAGCAGGTCTGAGTAAGTTCATCACCGATACCATTCAACGAGATGAAAAGCTTGCTCAGGACTTACCAGAAATACTGGCAGAGCCAAGTCGAAAAGCGTCTTACCGAACGCGACTTGCTGCATTATTGGCAGAATGTCAGGACGAGATGTCTGGTCATCGTGTATTACGCCAGTTCCGTAATCGTGAGATGGTTTATATTGCGTGGAAGGACTTTCTCCATGCATGGTCACTGGAAGAGTCATTAAGCCATCTCTCTCAACTGGCCGAAGCGCTGATCTTCGAAACTTACCAATGGCAGTATCAGGCTTGCTGTAAAGAGTGGGGGACACCAACTAACGCCAAAGGCGAAGCGCAACCGATGTTAATCATTGGCATGGGCAAGCTTGGTGGCGGAGAGCTGAACTTCTCTTCCGATATTGATCTCATTTTTACCTATCCTGAAAACGGAGAAACTCAAGGCGCGCGCCGTAGCATTGCTAACGCGCAATTCTTTACCCGTCTTGGACAGCGACTGATTAAAGCGCTTTATCAACAAACCTTTGACGGCTTTTGCTACCGGGTCGATATGCGTTTACGCCCATTTGGCGAAAGTGGACCTCTGGTGATGAGCTACGCCGCGCTGGAAGATTACTACCAAGAGCAGGGGCGAGACTGGGAGCGTTACGCGATGGTCAAAGCCCGAGTGATGGGGTGTGAAATGTATCCCCAGTATCAAGAGCTGCGTCAGATGCTGCGCCCGTTCGTGTTCCGCCGCTACATTGACTTCAGTGCCATTCAGTCATTGCGCCGCATGAAGTCCATGATCAGCAGTGAAGTTCGCCGTCGTGGTCTGAATAACAACATTAAACTTGGTGCGGGTGGTATTCGTGAAATCGAGTTTATCGCTCAGGTATTTCAGCTTATCCGAGGTGGGCGAGAGCCTTCTTTGCGTAATCGAGGCTTGCTGGAAACCCTGCAAGGAATTGAAGAGCTCGCTTTACTGACATCACCAGAAGTACGCAGTCTGGAAGCCGCATACAAATATTTGCGTCAATTAGAAAACTTGCTGCAAGCCATGGCGGACAAGCAAACTCAGACACTGCCAGATTGTGATATTGAACAATTGAAACTGGCTACCGCGATGAAATTCGAGTCGTGGGATCAGCTGCTTACTCAAACTCAGTTACACATGGCCAATGTCCACCAAGTATTCGGTTTACTGATCGGTGATGATGAAGAAGATGAAGGCAACAACGTTGCTCGTCATTTCCATGAACTGTGGGACATGGCGAATAAGCAAGATGTGTTGGAACATATTCTGCAGCAAGATATTCAGGTGGAAGATTTTGCATCCTGTGCGAAGACCATCATCGAGTTTAAACAAGATATTGCTAAGAAAACGCTGGGTCCTCGCGGGAGAGAGGTGCTTACTAGGTTGATGCCTAAAGTCTTCGATACGATATTCTCTCATCCCGATGCGCAGTTTGGCTTACCAAGAGTACTGCACTTACTGCACAAGATTTGCACCCGAACTACCTACTTAGAGCTGTTAGACGAACACCCGGCAGCGCTGGTTCAGCTCGTGAGACTGTGTACGGCAAGCCCGATGATTTCGGAGCAGTTGTCCCGATACCCAATACTGCTTGATGAGCTGATTGACCCACAACAGCTGTACAACCCAATTCCATTAGAGAGTTACCGAACTGAGTTACGTGATTTCCTGGCGCGAATTCCAGAGGATGATATGGAGCAGCAGATGGAAGCTCTGCGCCAATTTAAGCAGATTTGTATCTTACGTATCGCTGCCGCAGATATCGCTGGCGCCTTGCCTGTGATGAAGGTGAGTGACCACTTAACCTACCTGGCAGAAGCTATCGTTGAAGCGGTGGTCAGTCAGGCATGGTTACAAGTATCTGAAAAATATGGCGAGCCGACACATGTCAAAGACCGTGAAGGGAGAGGTTTTGCGGTAATTGGTTACGGCAAAGTTGGCGGTTGGGAGTTGGGCTACAATTCCGATTTGGACATCGTGTTTATGCATGACTGTCCGGTCAACGTGTACACTGACGGAAAGAGAGAAATTGACGGCCGACAGTTCTATCTTCGTTTAGCGCAGCGCGTTATCCATATTTTCGCAACCCGCACTGCATCAGGCATTCTGTACGAAGTGGACACTCGCTTACGTCCATCGGGTGCTTCGGGCTTGCTGGTGAGTCCAACCGATGCATTTGAAGAATACCAACATCAGGAAGCATGGACTTGGGAACATCAAGCTCTGGTTCGTGCCCGAATGATTTATGGTGATGAGCCGTTAGCCATCGCTTTTCACAACATTCGCCATGATGTGCTCTGCAAAGAGCGAGACCAAGAGACGCTCAAGAAAGAGGTAGTCGAGATGCGCGAAAAAATGCGAGAGCATCTTGGTGGTAAAAAAGCGGGTCGCTTCATGCTTAAACAAGATATCGGTGGCATTACGGATATTGAGTTCCTCGCTCAGTATCTGGTACTCAACTTTAGCCACGATAAACCTAAGTTAACGCGCTGGTGTGATAACGTGCGAATTTTTGAAACCCTTATCGCACAAGGCGTTATGGACGAAGAACAAGCCATGCAACTGATCAGTGCTTACACGTCTATGCGTAATGAGATACACCACAGAAATCTACTTAATTTAGATGCAGATGTTGTCGAAGATAAATTTGTTGCCGAAAGAGAGTGGGTAAAACAGGCATGGAATCAATGGTTCGCGTAAGCGCATGGTTCTGCCGCGTAAAGGGCTGTGTTAAACTCTCGTCGATTTAATTTTTGGAGACCAATAATGAAACCAATTCTACCTGATTACAACAACGCTGGTGTGCTTATCATCGGTGATGTCATGCTAGATCGTTACTGGTATGGCCCAACCGGACGAATTTCTCCTGAAGCGCCGGTTCCAGTTGTAAAAGTAGAAAACAATGAAGAACGTCCTGGTGGTGCTGCAAACGTAGCTATGAATATCGCATCATTGGGCGGCCATGCTCATATTATTGGTCTGACAGGAATGGATGAGCCAGCAAAAGTGCTGACTGAAACGCTAAACTCGCTCAAAGTAAAATGTGACTTTGTTGCGCTGCCTGACTACCCAACGATCACCAAGCTTCGTGTTATGAGCCGTGGTCAACAGTTGATCCGTTTGGACTTTGAAGACAAGTTCGAAAATACAGACGCAGAGCCAGTACTTTCTCGTATGGATTCAGCATTGCCAAACGTAAAAGCGGTGATCATGTCTGATTACGCGAAGGGTACGTTAGAGCACGTTCAAGCCTACATTAAGAAAGCACGCGAGGCGAATGTGTCAGTTTTTATCGATCCAAAAGGTGCAGACTTTGAACGCTACCGTGGAGCAACACTGCTGACCCCCAACATGAAAGAATTTGAAGATGTTGTTGGCAAAGTGAAATCTGATCAGGATCTGGCGGAAAAAGCGTTAGCTCTTGTAGAAGAATTTGATCTTGAAGCGCTGTTAGTTACACGTAGCGAACACGGCATGACTTTGATCCGCCGTGGCCAAGAGCCATTCCACTTGCCAACACAAGCGAAAGAAGTCTATGACGTTACCGGTGCTGGTGATACGGTGATTTCGGTACTTGCTGCTTCGGTTGCGGCTGGTAAATCTTTCGAAGAAGCGTGCGCGCTGGCAAATGCGGCGGCTGGTGTTGTGGTTGGCAAACTGGGTACATCGACACTGTCTGAAATTGAATTAGCTGAAGCTGTGCACGGTAGTAAAGATACTGACTTTGGCGTGATTTCAGAGAAAGCGCTGATTGAAGCTGTGAAAAAAGCACGTGCGAGAGGCGAGAAGGTTGTCATGACCAATGGATGTTTCGATATCCTTCACGCAGGCCATGTTTCTTATCTAAACCATGCTGCTGAGCTGGGTGATCGCCTTATCGTTGCCGTGAATACCGATGAATCGGTTAAACGTCTGAAGGGACCGGGTCGTCCAGTGAACCCTACTGATCGCCGTATGGCAGTATTGGCAGGTTTGGGAGCCGTAGATTGGGTTGTACCATTTAGCGAAGATACACCTCAGCGTCTGATCTCAGAAGTACTGCCTAGCTTATTAGTCAAAGGTGGTGACTACAAACCAGAAGATATTGCTGGTGGTAAAGAAGTCATTGCAGCTGGTGGTGAAGTCCGTGTACTTAACTTTGAAGATGGCTGTTCAACCAGCGAAATCATTAACGCAATTAAAGGTGGCAAAGGTTAATCATTGATTAATGCTGCTCATAATCGTTAAACATAAGGTCGCCTGCGAGGTGGCCTTTTTTGATCCAATTGGCGATGAAGCCTTCGAGGCAATAAAAAACGCCAGTTGATAAAACAACTGGCGTTTTTGCGTATTCGTTAAAGAATTACATTGTCGGTTTCAGGCCAGCATCGATATTTAAGATATCTTGCTCACTCAACGTACCAACAGCCTGACGTAGCTGCAGACCACTGATGATGTAGTCGTAACGTGCGTTAGACAGGTTTCTGTTTGCATCGTATAAACGACGGGTTGCATCCAGAACGTCAACAATAGTACGAGTACCCACATCAAAACCTGCTTCAGTTGCTTCTAACGCTGATCGCGCTGATACCACTGACTGCTCGTAAGCTTTCAATGCGCCGATCGATGCATTGATGTTGTTGTTTTGTGCACGAACCTCTTTTACTACACTGCGGTATTGTGCTTCAAGATCTTCACTTGCCGCGACATAAGCATACTCTGCCTGTTTCGTTTGTGATGTCGTGTTGCCACCGGTGTATAGAGGAACTGATAGGTTAATACCCACATTAAGTGCATCAAGATCGTAGTCGGCTGCGCTTTCTGATCTATCTGCGTAGTTGTAACCGCCATCCAGTGTCAGCGTTGGTAGGTGACCAGAGCTAGCAAGTGAAATGTTGTCACGAGCAATATCCTGAGAAATGCGGGAAGACAGCAAGCTTAGGTTTTTCTCTTTTGCTTCTTCAATCAGAGCTTCTGCAGGGCTGTCTGAGCCGCTTGCAGAGAAGCGATCAGTATCAAGAACATTCAGGTTCTTGTGTTCTTGACCGGTGATCTCACGTAGAGATTCGTAGCTGTTGATAAGATCATTTTCTGCCAATACTTCATCAGCAAGTACGGCATCGTACTGAGCTTGTGCATCATGTACGTCTGTGATTGCAGAAAGGCCGACTTCAAAACGCTGCTTAGTTTGCTCAAGTTGGCGACCAACTGCAGCTTTTTCTGCGCGGACAAAAACGAGGTTATCTTGAGCGCGCAGTACTTCAAAGTAAGCTTGTGAAACGCGAAGGATCAAACTTTGTTGCGTTGCAGCGTAAGTAGCGTCTGCCTGACGAGCTGATTTCTCTGCAGTATCCAGCGAGATCCAAGATGCGCGGTTGTACAGTTCTTGAGTGAAGTTGATGCCTGCGGTCAGATCATTCTTGTCATAAGTCGTTTTACCCGTCGAACTATAATCGATATCGCCACGGATGATGTCGTAACCTGCAGTTAGATTGATTTGTGGCAAAAGGGCACTACGGCTAGATGTGATTGCTTCAAAAGCTTGATCACGCTGCGCTGCTACACTAAGCAATTGGGGATCGTTCTGTTTTGCTAAGTCATAGATTTGAGCCAAAGAGTCTGCATAAGCCGATGCACTTATGCTGCCTAGCGCTGCACTGATAAATAGTGGAAGCAATTTTTTCATTTTCTATTCCCGCGGTCAATAGATTGGTTAATTCTCAGTAGTTTAACTCAGTTTGAACGATATTTACTCTAAACTTTGCATTTTTTTACACTTAATTATCCATCTGTGCAATAAAAAAATGAATAATACTTAAAATAAATTATAACTATTGTACAAAAAGTTGAGCCAAGTCCTTTGAGCAAGTGAATAACAATGAGTACACTACAAGATTCACTCAGAGAGGTGCTGAATGCAACAGTGTGACAAGCGACAAAATGAGTATACTTCCCAAGATGTGGAGATCGTCTCGAAAGAGACACTGTTTCGCGGATTTTTTAAAATGGTGAAGTACCGTTTCAAACATCGGCTTTTTGCTGGTGGTTGGAGTGACGTTGTTGAGCGAGAAATGTTCGAACGTGGGCATGCAGCTGCGATGTTACCTTATGATCCGATAACGGATCAGGTTGTGATCATTGAACAGATCCGCGTTGGTGCATTAGAACATGAGCATCCTTGGCAGCTTGAAATTGTCGCTGGTATGGTAGACAAAGAAGAGTCTATGGAAGAAGTGATCCGCCGCGAAGCTCAAGAAGAGGCGGGCCTTGAAGTCGGACGTGTCGTTCCAATGACCTCTTACTATCCATCTTCGGGCGGGTGCTCAGAAAAGCTGGATATTTTTGTCGGGGAGGTCGATGCTTCTAAAGCGCATGGCATTCATGGTTTAGACTATGAAGATGAAGATATTAGAGTTCATGTGATCAGTCGTGAAGACGCGTATCAATGGGTGAAAGATGGAAAACTTGAAAATGCTGCTTCAATTATTGCAGTACAGTGGTTGCAATTAAACCATCTGGAGTTGAAATCACAATGGGGGAGCCCCCATAAAGGTGGAGAGTGAGTAATGGTGCAGACAGCTGAAAAACAGCGATATCATGTTGATTTAGTAGGTCTAATGAGAACCTATGAGACGAACTACGCTAAGTTAAATGCCTTGCTGCCTGTCTCTGCCGAGGTCGGTGACGTTCGTTGCTATCAAGCTGCGAACATGGTTTATCAACTGACCGTGAATGAAGTCACAAAATACACCACAGTTGTTGAGATATGTCAGAGTGATGAAACCCCAGTGTTTCCTTTACCGACGATGTCTGTCAGGCTTTACCACGATGCGAGGGTCGCGGAAGTATGCTCAAGCGGAGACTTCTCTCGTATACAAGCTAAATATGATTATCCCAACGACAAGTTGATGCAAAAAGATGAAAAGCATCAGCTCAATACATTCCTTGGTGAATGGCTGACGTTTTGTTTAAGAAGTGGGATCAGTAGAACGCCACTTGCATTCAATAATTTTTCGTCGCGTCATTAAAGGAAAATAATTAATAACTATATAGTGGACGAATCAGGTTTTCATTTTGCAATCATCTAGTGACAGCATCAAACTTTTACAAATCACGGATACTCATCTGTTTGCCGCAGATGAGGGAAGTTTGCTGAGCGTAAAAACTGCCGACAGCTTTGCTGCTGTGGTTGCTGAGGTTTTTCGCCGCAAGGTGGGGTTTGATTATATTTTAGCGACCGGCGATATTTCGCAAGATCATAGCGCGGAATCTTATCAACGATTCGCCGCGGGCATTGCCCCGCTTGAAAAAGATTGTTTTTGGCTGCCGGGCAATCATGACTACAAGCCAAATATGGGCAGTGTTCTTCCATCAGAGCAGATTAAGACGACTGAGCATGTGTTACTTGGTGACAAGTGGCAAATGATTCTTCTCGACTCTCAAGTAGTAGGCGTTCCACATGGGCGTTTAAGTGATCAGCAATTGGCGCTACTTGAAGAGAAGTTAAACGAGTTTCCGGATCGTCATACGCTGGTGTTATTGCATCACCACCCACGTCTTGTCGGTAGCGCATGGCTCGACCAGCATACACTGAAAGATGCGGAAGCATTCTGGCAAGTCGTTGAGCGTTTTGACAGCGTGAAAGGAATTGTATGTGGTCATGTTCATCAAGATATGAATGTGCTTCACAATGGTATTCGAGTTATGGCGACACCTTCAACGTGTGTGCAATTCAAACCTAACTCAGATGATTTTGCCTTAGATACGACATCACCTGGATGGCGTGAGTTAGAACTGCATTCGAGTGGTGACATTACGACTCAGGTACACCGACTCCCTGAAGGTCAGTTCCAACCAGATTTCTCTTCGAACGGATACTAACTAATCCTGCCCGAACAATATGTTCGGGCTTTCTTTTTTCATTGTGAGACTTTTATGACTAAACCTTCTCTATTACTTTACATCCATGGTTTTAATAGCTCACCGCTTTCAATGAAAGCAAACTTAATGCGGGAATATTGCCAGCAGCATCGACCGGACATCAAAGTGATTATTCCACAGTTGCCGTGTTTCCCTCAGCAATCCGCTCAGATGCTGCTAGATATTGTTGAGCAGTATCAGGACGATTACAAAATTGGTTTAGTAGGCAGCTCGCTGGGTGGCTTTATGTCAACCTGGCTGAATAGTAAATTTGGATTCAAAGCGGTAGTTGTCAACCCGGCAGTGAAACCTTATGAGCTGTTAGTCGACTATTTGGGTGAACAAACTAACCCATATACGAATGAAACTTATACACTTGAGGCGCGTCATATTGACGAGCTAAAAGCTCTTGATGTACAAAGCATCGCATCGCCAAATTCGTTTTGGCTGCTGCAACAAACTGAAGACGAGGTTTTAGACTATCGTCAGGCGGTAAATAAGTTTGCACAATCTAAGCAAACGGTAGAACAAGGCGGTGATCACAGTTTTGTAGGCTTTGAGCGTTATCCTGCAAAGATTATCGAATTCCTTGAGCTGTAATTTGCAGGGGGCTGTTGACCTTTCGAACAAAATTAACCACGAAAGATAAGCAGACCCTAGGAACGTTTGGAATACGCTCATAGTTTTTATTGATATATCCAAGCGTTTCTTGACATAGGCGGTTTGCTTTCCGACTATGCTTTGCCGAAAGATTTTAAGAGTCATGGACTCTGGCTGCTTTGTTATGTATCAGATTTACAAACACTAAAAGATACAAACAGGGTGGCTTTTTCGTTTTCTGAGCTCGCACATTCTAATCAGCGGTGCTCAGGCAACAAATAAACGTTGAGAACAATTCCGTATTATGACTGAACAATATAATGCTGGGGCCATTGAAGTACTGAATGGCTTAGAGCCAGTACGTCGCCGACCTGGGATGTATACGGATACAGCGCGCCCAAACCACTTGGGCCAAGAGGTTATCGATAACAGTGTCGATGAAGCGCTAGCCGGACATGCCACTAAAGTACAAGTCATCCTACATGCAGACCAATCACTGGAAGTGATCGATGATGGTCGAGGCATGCCTGTAGATATCCATCCAGAAGAGAAAGTCTCCGGTGTTGAACTGATCTTATGTAAGCTTCACGCAGGTGGTAAATTCTCGAATAAAAACTACCAATTCTCTGGTGGTCTTCACGGGGTAGGTATTTCTGTCGTGAACGCGCTTTCTAAGCGTGTAGAAGTTACGGTTCGCCGTGATGGTCAGATCTACGATATTGCTTTTGAGCATGGTGAGAAAGTCTCTGACCTTACTGTAACGGGGACCTGTGGTCGTCGTAATCGTGGTACCAGTGTACATTTTTGGCCAGATACAAAGTACTTTGATTCTGCAAACTTCTCTGTGACTCGTCTGATTAACAACCTGCGAGCAAAAGCGGTACTTTGTCCTGGCTTAGAAATCACTTTTACCGACAAAGTAAATAACCAAGACTACAAGTGGTTCTACGAAGATGGTTTAAAAGACTATCTTGTGGAAGGTGTTAAAGGTTACACCGTTCTGCCAGAAGAACCATTTACTGGTGAATTTTCAGCGGAAACTGAAGCAGCAAACTGGGCAGTGATCTGGCAGCCAGAAGGCGGTGAGATGATCACTGAAAGTTACGTGAACCTTATCCCTACCGCTCAGGGTGGTACGCACGTAAACGGCTTGCGACAAGGTTTGCTGGATGCAATGCGTGAGTTCTGCGAATTCCGCAACTTGCTTCCTCGTGGCGTGAAACTGACAGGTGACGACGTCTTCGACCGTTGTTCATACGTTTTGTCAGTGAAGATTCAAGATCCGCAATTTGCCGGCCAGACTAAAGAACGTCTTTCTTCTCGTCAAACGGCGGCGTTCGTATCTGGCGTGGTGAAAGACGCGTTCAGCCTATGGTTAAATGAAAAGCCGCAACTGGCAGAGCAACTGGCTGAAGTTTGTATCGCTAACGCACACCGCCGCATGCGTGCGAGCAAGAAAGTCGTGCGTAAGAAAGTCGCATCAGGTCCGGCATTGCCAGGTAAATTGACCGACTGTTCTGTACAAGATTTAAACCGCACAGAAATCTTCTTTGTCGAGGGTGACTCGGCGGGTGGCTCAGCCAAGCAAGCCCGCGATCGTGAGTTCCAGGCCGTCATGCCGCTTCGAGGTAAGATATTGAATACTTGGGAAGTGTCTGCAGACCAAGTTTTGGCGTCACAAGAAGTACACGATATTTCTGTCGCTCTGGGCATCGACCCTGATAATGACAACCTTGAAGGTCTTCGCTACGGTAAGGTTTGTATCCTGGCCGATGCGGACTCGGATGGTCTTCACATCGCGACTCTGCTGTGTGCCTTATTTACTCGTCACTTCCGTGCACTGGTTGAAGCGGGTCATATCTATGTCGCTATGCCGCCACTGTATCGAATCGACTGTGGAAAAGAAGTGTTCTACGCGCTCGATGACGATGAAAAAGATGGCATTTTAGAACGTTTGTCGAAGAAGAAAGCCAAAATCAACGTGCAGCGATTCAAAGGTCTGGGTGAGATGAACCCACTGCAGTTGCGCGAGACCACCATGGATCCAAACACGCGTCGTCTGGTGCAGTTAACCATTGATGACTCTGCAGCGACCATGGAAATGATGGACATGTTGCTTGGTAAGAAACGAGCAGATGACCGTCGCTCTTGGCTACAAAACAACGGCGACTTGGCAGAGGTTTAACGAATGTCTACAGAAATTACTTACGATGGCGTTGAACAGTTGCCAATGCGCAAGTTCACCGAAGACGCTTATCTGAACTACTCGATGTACGTAATTATGGACCGCGCATTGCCATACATTGGCGATGGGTTAAAGCCGGTTCAACGACGTATCATCTACGCGATGTCGGAGCTTGGTCTTTCGGCATCAGCAAAATACAAAAAATCAGCACGTACCGTGGGTGACGTGTTGGGTAAATACCATCCGCACGGTGACTCTGCATGTTACGAAGCGATGGTATTGATGGCACAGCCATTCTCTTACCGTTATCCACTGGTTGATGGTCAGGGTAACTGGGGTGCGCCAGATGATCCTAAATCCTTCGCGGCGATGCGTTATACCGAAGCGAAACTGTCTAAGTTTGCTGAAGTACTGCTGGGCGAATTAGGTCAAGGCACGGTTGAGTGGCAACCAAACTTTGACGGCACGATGAAAGAGCCGCAAATGTTGCCAGCACGTCTGCCACATATCCTGCTTAATGGCGTAACGGGTATCGCAGTTGGTATGGCGACTGATATTCCGCCACACAACGTACGAGAAGTCGCGGATGCAACGATCCACCTCATCGACAATCCGAAAGCCGATCTGCCAGAAGTGATGCAGTTTGTGAAAGGTCCTGACTACCCGACGGAAGCGGAGATCATTTCACCACAAGCGGAAATCGAGAAGATTTATCGCAACGGCCGCGGCAGCATTAAAATGCGTGCTGTGTGGCATAAGGAAGGCTCGGAAATCGTCATCACTTCGATTCCACATCAAGTCTCTGGTGCCAAACTGCTTGAGCAGATCGCAAACCAAATGCGCGCGAAGAAGTTGCCAATGGTTGAGGATCTACGTGATGAATCGGATCATGAGAACCCGACTCGTATCGTTATCGTGCCTCGCTCTAACCGCATTGATTGCGATCTATTGATGAATCACCTGTTTGCTTCCACCGATCTTGAACGCAGCTATCGCGTTAACTTGAATATGATTGGTCTGGATAACCGTCCTCAAGTGAAAGGTCTGGTTCAAATCTTATCTGAATGGATTGAGTTCCGTCGCACTACAGTTCGCCGTCGTCTGCAATATCGCTTAGATAAAGTGATGGCTCGACTACACATCTTAGAAGGTTTGTTGATTGCTTACCTGAACCTGGATGAAGTGATTGAGATCATCCGTACTGAAGACGATCCGAAAGCGGTGCTTATGGAACGCTTTGGTATCACGGATATTCAAGCTGATGCGATTCTGGATACCAAACTTCGTCATCTTGCCAAGCTGGAAGAGATGAAGATCCGCGGTGAGCAAGAAGATCTGGAAAAAGAACGTGAAAAACTAGAGCAGCTATTAGGTTCTGAGCGTCGTCTGAACACATTACTGAAAAAAGAAATCAAAGCGGATGCTGAGAAGTACGGTGATGATCGCCGTTCTCCTTTGGTAGAGCGCTCTGAGGCGAAAGCGCTGACTGAGCGTGATCTGGTACCAAGTGAACCAATTACCGTTGTGCTTTCTGAAAAAGGTTGGATTCGTCATGCGAAAGGCCACGATCTAGAGCCTGAAAGCTTGAACTACAAGTCTGGCGATAACTACTTGGCGCACGCTCGAGGCAAGAGCAGCCAACCTGCCGTGTTCCTTGGCAGTGACGGTAGAAGCTACTCGCTTGAATCTCACTCGTTGCCATCTGCACGCAGTCAGGGTGAGCCGATCACTGGGCGCTTGAACATCACTGTGGGCACCAGCATTCGCCAGGTTATTATGGGTGAAGAAGATCAGCTATGGCTGGTAGGTTCTGATGCAGGGTACGGTTTTGTATGTAAAGGCGCAGAATTACTATCGAAGAACCGCAGCGGTAAAGCGCTGGTGACCTTACCTACTAACTCTGAGGTGATGGAACCAAAAGCGATTGAAGACTTAGATTCTGATGAAATCTTAGCGATCACAAACCAGGGGCGTATGTTGTTGTTCCCAATTAAAGACCTGCCGCAATTAGCGAAAGGTAAAGGTAACAAGATCATCAACATTCCTGCCGCGAAAGCGAAAGATCGTGAAGAAGTCTTGTCACATCTTATTGCTCTGCCGCAAGGCGCATCTTTAACGCTGTACGCTGGTAAGCGTAAATTAGGTTTAAAACCGACGGACTTAGATAACTTCCGTGGTGAGCGTGGCCGTCGAGGAAGCTTGCTTCCAAGAGGCTTACAACGAGTGACGCGAATTGATATCGAACTCGGTGAATCAGACAATACTGAAGAATCGAGCGATAGCGAATAAAAACAAAAATCCCAGCCATTGGCTGGGATTTTTTTATGCCTCTTGTTTGTCTTCGGCAATGGTGACTTTTAACGTAATTTCCTTGCCTTGACGAATGATACCTACGTCGACTGTTGTACCTGGACGCAAATCAGTGACAATATCCATCACACTTTGGCGCCCCTGCACCTTATTACCATCGATACTAATAATAATGTCTTGCTTTTCAAAGCCTGCCGCGCTCGCGGGGCCATTTGGATCAATGCCAAGCACAACAATCCCACCAATGTGTTCATTACCCAATAAACGCGCTGTCACGGCATTGATGTCTTGACCATCAATACCGATATAACCGCGAATAACACGTCCGTCAGCGATGATTTTATGCATGATCTTGTTCGCTAGTGGCGCTGGTATCGCGAACGAAATACCATAGGTTTCTAAATCGGTCGCTTGCTGGAAAGAGGCGGTATTAATACCGACTAATTCGCCTTGGGTGTTCACCAGTGCGCCACCTGAGTTACCTTCGTTGATTGCGGCATCAGTTTGAATAAACGCCTGGCGTCCATCACTGATAGAGGAGCGTCCCGTCGCGGAGATAATGCCAAAGGTGGTGGTTTGTCCCAAGTTATACGGGTTACCAATGGCAAGCACCACGTCTCCAACCTGAGGTTTATAGTCTGAGTTAAGTGGAATTACTGGCAGATTAGAGCCTTCAACGCGTAAAATTGCAATATCAGTGCGTTTGTCTGTACCGACAAGCTGAGCGGCGGCGGCCCGGCCGTCCTGCAGTGCTACCACGATTTGATCGGCCTGCGCCACAACATGGTAGTTAGTAATGATGTAGCCTTTTTCGCTGACGATGACACCAGAGCCCAAGCCTTGTGTAGAAAGCTTACTGCGATCATTTTCAACGTACTTACGACTGTAAATATTCACCACGGCAGGTGCTGCTCTTCTTACGGCCTGATTAAAAGAGATCTCAAGTGACGCGATGTTACTCGGTTCAGGATCAAGTGCAGCGGGAATGACATTGTGACGTAGTGATGGAACGGCCAGTAGAACAATAGCGGCGGTTGCTAAGCCTAAAAAGACAGAACGTAATAAAAAGCTGAGCATATCCTCTCCATGCATGAACGCCAAAATGGCATAGAAAGTTGAAGAATAGCATTACATTGATAAATAACAAAAGGGCAGCACGTGATCATGCTGCCCTTTTAATTGTCTGATTAAACGTTAGTCAAAGTATTCGAGCTTTATCACCCGATGTCGTGAACGCACAGAACGAATACTTCCTCATTTTTAAACAAATGATACTAACGGATTACTAGGTAAATGGTACGCTCTCCACGCTGAATGTTCAGTGCTAAGACGCCTTTTTGCTTCTCAACAATTGCGCGCAGATCTGCTATGTTTTTCACTCGTTGACGGTTCACGCCAATAATGATGTCACCTTGTTGCAGCTGATATTGAGCGGCTGGTGAGTTTTCCACGATGCTGGTGACTTTGACACCTTGCACCGCATCACTCGGTGTCGTGTTACTCAACTCAGCGCCTTTAAGACCTTCATGTAGCGTTTCTGCTTTTGCTTTCACGTTGGTCGATTCACCCAATGTCACATCAAAGGTCTGGTCTTTGCCGTCTCGAATTACGCCCAGAGAAATCTTCTTACCAGCCCCGAGAGTGGCGACTTTGGCGCGCAATTCCGAGAACGTACTGATAGGTTTACCATTCACTGAAACAATGATGTCACCTGCTTTTAGGCCAGCCTTGTCAGCGGCACTATCCGGAACTACCTGACCAATGAAGGCTCCTTTACTCGCCTCATAGCCTAGTGCTTCCGCCAGTTCAGATGTTACTTCTCCACCCTGAACGCCCAGCATGCCACGTTTAACTTCACCAAATTCTAAAATCTGTTCGGTGAGGTTTTTCATCATGTTAGATGGAATAGCAAAGCCAATCCCGACGTTACCACCATTTGGACCCAAAATGGCGGTGTTGATACCAATCAGCTCACCATTTAAGTTGACCAGTGCGCCACCCGAGTTACCGCTGTTGATCGCAGCATCGGTTTGGATGAAGTTTTCAAAGTTTTCGACATTCAGGCCGCTTCGACCAAGCGCAGAAACGATACCGGAAGTGACGGTTTGACCCAGACCAAATGGGTTACCAATCGCCACTGTAAAGTCACCAACACGCAGCTTGTCTGAGTCGGCAATTTTAATTTGAGTCAGGTTCTTCGCTTTTTCTAATTTAAGTAGTGCAACATCAGCCATTTCATCGCCACCGATGAGCTCGGCGTCATATTCACGGCCATCGTATAAACGTACTCGAATCTCATCCGCCCCTTTTATTACGTGATAATTCGTTACGATATGACCCTTACCAGCATCAACGATGACACCAGAACCTAGGCCACGGAACGGACGTTCTCGTTTTTGCTCCATAGGGAAATCTGGGCCGAAGAAAAATTGAAATTGCTCAGGAATGCGGCTGGTTTGCACTTGTTTACCTTCTACCGCGATGCTGACAACCGCTGGGGTTACTTTTTCCAGCATAGGTGCCAAGCTTGGTAATTGCTGGCCATCCATGCTGAGTGGCAAGGCTGCTGTAGCCTGTATTGGCGCTAGAATTGAACTCAGGCTTAAAGATAGAACGGTTAGTGCAAGCAGTGGTTTTTTCATCCAATAACTCCTCTTGAAACATGTCTGCCAAAAAGAAATATCCTAACTGTTAGTAATATAAGGATTAGTTGGGATATTCAAAAGGGGACGGCAGTCCACAAGTAAGTTAGAGATGTGCGGTTTGAGAAAAGTTCAAAACAGGTCGATACAAATTTTAATTTTATGTATCGACCTGCTGGGAGAGTGAAAGAGGGGTTATGATGCTTTAGCTGTTACGACTTCAGGAGCACTAATGATTTCTTTCTCTTTGTCTTTTAACAGGCCAGTTGCGCCATTGGCGTAATCTTTTGGCTGTTCGTTAATATCAGGCTGGTCTTCTTTGATTTGCTCTGACGCCATCGCCGCTCTTTTATCAAACGGATTATCTTGTTCAGGCAGGTTCGGCAGAAGTTCAGAAGAAGTCTTAGCTAAATGCTGATAAAGCTTGGTGTAATCTTTACCCAAGGTATCTAGCATCTCTGCGGTTTGCGCAAAGTGATCAACCAGCTCTTGACGTTGTTGCTCTAGTTCAAATTTAGCTGATTCAAGTTCTTTTTTTACAGACTTCTGCTTTCTGTATTCAGGGGTGGTTAGTCTGCTAATGACTACGCCTACGATTGTACCGACCAGCAAACCCACAATGGCATGAATCCAAGGCATAACTGCTCCTTATATTTGTTTTAACAAGTCTTTTACTACTTAGTTACATGAGGTGTGCGTCCATGTTACTATGGCTTGCAAAGCCGATAAAGAAAAATAGCAGTATGTCTTCGGGGACTGATAAGTAGGGCGTGTTTATTTCTCGCGTTCATTTTCCTGCGTGTATTAATGCTCTATTCTGACATTTCCCGAGGTGATAATTCCCTGTACATCTACTACGACCTAATGCGATGACACCACTAGAACGATATCAAAATGACATAGCAGAACATGGATTTCAGCGTGATGAAGCCCAGCATCAAGCGGTCACTGCTTTAGATAAGCTCTACCATGCTATTGTTGAATTTCAGTCTGCACCGACTCCCCAGCTGCCTAAATGGCAAAAGCTCATGGGTAAAAAAGCGGAAATGCCTCAACCACCCAAAGGGTTGTATTTTTGGGGTGGTGTAGGGCGAGGCAAAACCTATTTAATGGATGCGTTTTTTGATGCATTGCCAACAGACAGAAAAATGCGAGTTCATTTTCATCGATTCATGTACCGGGTACACGATGAAATGAAGCGATTAGGCGATGTTGAAAATCCACTCTCTAAGGTCGCTGAGCAATTCAAAAAAGAAGCGGATGTGGTTTGCTTTGATGAGTTTTTTGTTTCTGACATTACTGATGCAATGATCCTCGCCACTTTGTTGCAAGAGATGTTCAAGCGTCAGATGGTGCTGGTGGCTACCTCGAATATCGAACCGCAAAACTTGTATCGGAATGGCCTACAAAGAGCTCGCTTCCTGCCTGCCATTGAGATGATTCTGCAACGTTGCGACGTACTGAATGTGGATAGCGGTGTGGATTATCGCTTGAGAACGCTTGAGCAGGCGGAGATCTACCATCATCCACTCGATGAGCAGGCAACGGTTAATCTCAATAAGTACTACCAGCAATTAACTGGAGAGAGAAATGTTGTGGCTCACCAGATAGAGATTAATCATCGTAAAATCGAGGTTATTGAAGCTAGTGATGGTGTATTGCATGCTTCATTTGCTCAGTTATGCCAGACGATGCGTAGTCAGAATGACTATATCGAGCTTTCGCGTATTTATCACACCGTATTACTTGCAGATGTCCAACAGATGAGTAGCAAAATTGATGATGCGGCAAGACGTTTTATTGCGTTGGTGGATGAGTTTTACGAGCGCCATGTAAAGCTGATCATTTCTGCCGAAGTGCCAATGGACAGCTTATATACTCAGGGGCAGTTGGAGTTTGAGTTTAAGCGCTGCTTATCCCGTTTGACTGAGATGCAGAGCCATGAGTACCTAGCAAGAGAACATTTAGCCTAAATTGGCGTGATTCTTAAAATGGCGAAGAAAAAATTAGTGATTTGGCGCAAAAAAAGGTGATTTTTTCTGCGCTCTTCTCTATAATCCTGCGACCCACCGTTACTGCAGACCTGATTATCGAAGTTATTCGACATAGAAGGTCGAGAGTACCAACGACTCGAAGGGGTGATGACTGGGCTCTTAGACAGTGTGGGAGCACCAAAAGGGTGTTCCTTTAAAGTTTAAATTTTAATTAACGGGTTATTATTAGCATGAAAACTTTCGTTGCTAAACCAGAAACTGTAAAACGCGACTGGTACGTTGTAGACGCTGAAGGTAAAACTCTTGGCCGTCTAGCAAGTGAAATTGCATCTCGCCTACGTGGCAAACATAAAGCTGAATACACTCCTCACGTTGACGCTGGTGACTACATCATCGTTATCAACGCTGAGAAAGTTGCTGTAACTGGTAACAAAGCTAAAGACAAAGTGTACTACCGTCACTCTGAGTTCCCAGGTGGTCTAAAATCTATCACTTTTGAAAAGTTGATCGATCGTAAACCTGAGATGGTTCTTGAGATTGCAGTTAAAGGCATGCTTCCACGTGGTCCTCTAGGCCGTGCTATGTACCGTAAGCTTAAAGTTTACGCAGGCGCTGAGCACAACCATGTTGCTCAACAACCACAAGTACTAGACATCTAATTGGGGATTTCGAAAATGGCAGAGAATCAATACTACGGCACTGGCCGTCGCAAAAGCTCAGCTGCACGTGTTTTTATTAAACCAGGCAGCGGCAACATTGTAGTAAACAAGCGTAGCCTTGATGAATACTTCGGTCGTCCAACTTCTCGCATGGTTGTTAAACAACCTCTAGAGCTAGTTGAACTAACTGAGAAGCTAGACCTTTACGTTACAGTTAAAGGCGGCGGTATTTCTGGTCAAGCTGGTGCTATCCGTCACGGTATCACTCGCGCGCTTATGGAATACGATGAGTCTCTACGTCCTGCTCTACGTGCAGCTGGTTACGTTACTCGTGACGCTCGTTGCGTTGAACGTAAGAAAGTTGGTCTACGTAAAGCACGTCGTCGTCCACAGTTCTCTAAGCGTTAATTTCCAATTATCGGAAATTATGCTTTCCAGATTTATTCTGGAAACTGTGCACCAAAAGCTCGGCTATATGCCGAGCTTTTTGTTTTTATCCAACCGTAAAAAATAGCGCTCAGTTTCGAAATTATTCCTCCGATTTCTTCCGCTAAGTCTGCACAATATATTCTCTGAATAATTTTAAAGTTTTATCTTAATTTGCGTGCTACAAGTTTTTTATAACAGACGTAACCGATTTTTCATCTTTTTATAATATTTTCCGACGTAATTAGCTGAAAACTACCGATATAAAAAGCACAGAGCGTGTTATGTCACGTCTCTTCCTTCTGCTTTCTTGTTACAAATCACATCAAACTTTTATAATTTTACTGCTTTTGTGACGACACGAGCGATTCGCCTCACAAATGTTACAAAAAGGTAGCTTTATCTTGTCAAAAAGTAGGGTTTTCTTTATCATTTCTCCCTATTAATAGAACAAAATTCATTATGTGTTAGCCATGCTCTTATAAGCGGAATAATAACGATCCAAGGGAGCAAATGGGAGAATGTTTGGATGAGCAACGCGCCTTTAAATAACGGTCGCAGGCGTTTTCTAACCGCTACAACGGCAGTTGTTGGCGGATTAGGGGCAGCTGCCGTCGCCGTTCCTTTTATAAAATCATGGAATCCGAGTGCCAAAGCAAAAGCTGCGGGTGCACCGGTGGAAGTGGATATCAGTAAAATCGAACCGGGCCAATTGGTTCGTGTTGAGTGGCAGGGTAAACCAGTATGGATAGTACGCCGCACTCAACAAGTGTTAGATAATCTGAAAACTATCGGAGATAAGCTTCGCGACCCTCAATCTGAAATGGAGCAGCAACCTGCTTATGCTCAGAATGAGTACCGCTCAATTAAACCTGAGTATTTTGTCGCTGTTGGTTTCTGTACTCACTTGGGGTGTTCACCTAGTTATCTGCCGGACTCTTTCTCAGAGCAAGTTCAGGGTGTTAAATCTGGCTTCTTCTGTCCATGTCACGGTTCTAAGTTTGATATGGCTGGTCGAGTGTTCCAGGGGGTTCCTGCACCGTTAAACCTTGTGATTCCTAAGCACATGTATTTGAGTGACACGAAGCTCATTGTCGGTGTTGATGAGGGGGATGCATAATGCAAGCAATGTTAGACTGGGTAGAAAAACGTATACCAGCAATGAATGCTTATAAAAAGCATTTATCTGAATACCCGATGCCGAAGAACTTCAACTTTTGGTACCTTTTCGGTTCTCTGGCTATGTTGGTTCTTGTTAACCAAATCCTTACCGGTATTTGGCTAACGATGAACTACGTTCCTTCTGGTGAAGGTGCGTTTGCGTCTATCGAATACATCATGCGTGATGTTGAATACGGTTGGTTGTTGCGCTACATGCACTCTACCGGCGCTTCAGCATTTTTCGTTGTTGTGTACCTGCACATGTTCCGTGGTCTGATCTACGGTTCTTACCAAAAGCCTCGTGAACTACTGTGGATCTTCGGTATGTTGATCTTCCTGGTTCTTATGGCAGAAGCGTTCATGGGTTACCTACTACCATGGGGTCAGATGTCATACTGGGGTGCACAGGTAATCATTTCATTGTTTGGTGCGATTCCTGTTATCGGTGACGATTTAACACTTTGGATCCGTGGTGACTACATCATCTCTGGTGCAACGTTGAACCGTTTCTTCGCACTTCACGTTATCGCGCTACCTATCGTACTGCTTCTACTGATCGTTCTTCACGTATTGGCGCTGCACGAGGTTGGTTCAAACAACCCTGACGGTATCGAGACTAAGCTGCCTAAAGGCACGATGGGCGATGATTACAAAACGCAGTTCAAGTTCCACGATTACTACTCGAAAAAATACGACATCATCGATTCTATTCCGTTCCACCCATACGGTACGGTAAAAGATTTGGTTGGTGTTGCTGGTTTCTTGTTCTTGTTCTGTTACGTGCTGTTCTTCAACCCAGAAATGGGTGGTTACTTCTTAGAGCCGCCTAACTTTGAAGCAGCGAACCCACTGAAAACACCTGCGCACATCGCTCCTGTGTGGTACTTCACACCGTTCTATGCAATCTTGCGTGCAGTTCCGGACAAGCTGTTGGGTGTAATCCTTATGGGTGCCTCGATTGCAGTACTGTTTGTTCTACCTTGGTTGGATCGTTGTAAAGTACGTTCTTACCGTTACCGTAGCAAACTTCATCTGTTGAATATTATCCAATTCACTATTAGCTTCATTGCGCTAGGTATTTTGGGTGCGCTGCCAGCCACACCAACATACACACTACTAGCACAGATCTTTAGTTTGGGTTACTTCATGTTCTTCGTACTGCTGTTCTTCTACAGCAAAAATGAAGCAACCAAACCATTACCAGAGAGGGTAACATTCAAATGAAGAAGTGGATTGTAATTCTATTTGCTATGTTGCCATCTCTAGCGATGGCATCGGGTGCCAGCGTGCATCTTGATAAAGCGCACGTAGACCTAACGGATAAAGCTTCGCTGCAAAACGGCGCGAAGCTATTCATGAACTACTGTTTTGGCTGCCACTCTACGCAATATCAGCGTTATGAGCGTGTCGCAACCGATTTGGAAATTCCAACGGACTTAATGAAAGAGAACCTGATTTTCAACCCAGAGGCGAAAATCGGTGATCTGATGGTTAACGCAATGCCACCTAAGCAAGCGGCAAACTGGTTTGGTGCTCCACCACCAGATTTGACGCTGGTTGCCCGAGTTCGCGGTGCTGACTGGATTTACACTTACTTGCGTTCTTTCTATGTGGATCCATCACGTCCGTTTGGTGTGAATAACATTGTCTTCCCAAGTGTTGGTATGCCACACGTTCTAGAAGAACTACAAGGTATTCCAACGCCGGTTTACGATACTCATGTCGCTGATGGAGAAGAAGTACAAGTTGTTGTTGGTACTGAAACGAACGGTACTGGTGAGCTTAGCACTGGCGAATACGACAAAGCGGTCGGCGATTTAGTTAACTTCCTGGTTTACTCTGGTGACCCAGTGCAACTAGAGCGCCACTCAATTGGTTGGTGGGTTATGGGCTTCTTAGTCATTCTGACCATCATTGTTGTGTTGCTGAAGAAAGAGTATTGGCGTGATGTGCATTAATTGTGCTAAAATGTCATGCTAATTCCCAATTTTAATTGATGTACAATGGAGGCTTAGCCTCCATTGTTTTTATTTGTAAGTGTACTGGAGGGCTCCATGGCTGTAGCTGCCAACAAACGTTCTGTGATGACTCTTTTCTCAAGTGCATCAGATTTATATAGCCATCAGGTTCGCATTGTACTAGCTGAAAAAGGCGTAAGTGTTGAAGTAGAGCTTGTTGATGAAGCTAACCTTCCTGCTGAGCTTGTTGAGCTAAACCCATATAAATCAGTGCCAACTCTTGTTGATCGCGAGCTCGCGCTTTACGATTCAAAAATCATCATGGAGTACCTGGACGAGCGTTTTCCTCATCCGCCTCTAATGCCGGTTTACCCTGTTGCTCGTGGTAACAGCCGCTTGATGATGTACCGTATCGAACGTAACTGGTACTCACTAGCTGAAAAAATCATGAAAGGTAATGCGGAAGAATCAGAAAAAGCACGTACTAAACTGCGTAACGACCTTCTGACTCTAGCGCCAATCTTTGCTGAATATGAGTACTTCATGAGCGAAGAATTCAGCCTGATTGATTGTTACCTAGCTCCATTGTTGTGGCGTTTACCTCAACTTGGCATCGATTTAATCGGCCCAGGTTCAAAAGAAATTAAGGTATACATGAACCGCGTATTCGAACGTGATTCTTTCCTTGCTTCTTTGACTGAAGCTGAACGTGAAATGCGTCTGGTTCGTTAAGCAATTAGAGACGTTATGGATATTGCAAAGATGACTGCCCGCCGTCCGTATATGCTTCGCGCATTCTACGATTGGCTGGTAGACAATGACTTAACTCCTCATTTGGTTGTTGACGCAACCATGCCAGGCGTACGTGTACCTGTTGAATTTATTCAAGATGGTCAGATTATCTTGAATATTGCACCTCGTGCCGTTGGTAATCTAGAGTTGGGTAACGATGCGATTACTTTCCACGCTCGTTTTAGTGGTCGCCCGCATTCGGTAATTGTCCCTGTGTATGCGGTTCAGGCAATTTATGCACGTGAGAATGGTGCAGGTACTATGTTTGAACCAGAAGAGGCTTACACTCATATCGAAGAAGAGACGATGGAAGACGAACAATCCCCATCGTTTACGACGGTAAGTGATGGCGTTCCCCAAGTTGCGGACTCGGAATCTGGTGATAACGAAAGTGAAGTACCTCGTCCGAAAGGAAAACCAAGCTTAAGAGTTATTAAATAAAAAAAGCAGCGATTACGCTGCTTTTTTTTTGGTTTGTTGAGATGATGCTTTAGCAATTATCGACTTATAGTAAATACTTCAACGTTTGCTTCATCATCGTCGTTTGTATCAGTTTGTATTGGTTTCGTAGCATTATTAGGTAAGTCAACTTCAACGGGCTCTGTCCCTCCGTACTGGAACCCATTAATCACTTGCTTTACTCCAGAGATGTTACGTGCGATTTCTATCGCTCGCTCGCTCTGTGCTTCTGTTACATAACCAAACAGAAATACTTCACTATCTTCAGTAATCACTTTAACTTTGACAGCATTGAGCTTCTCATCAGTGAGCAATGATGATTTCACTTTTGTGGTGATCCAACTGTCATTACTGATTTGGGTAACGGTAAGAGGCTCTTTTACTTTCATTTGATTATGAATGATTTTTACGCCAGATAGTTCCCGGGTTCTTCTTTCAAGGTCGTTAACCAAATCTTGTGTTGGGGCTTGCCCCATAAGAACCACGGTTCCATTGTAAGAGCTCGCGAATACTCTCGCTATACCTTTGAAAGGCTGCTTGTTGCCCATTGCAGCTACTTCAAACTCTATATTATTGTCTAACCAGATCTGCTTGGTTGAGCGCGTATCCGTGACGATGTTCGCTGTCGTGGCAGCACCAGCGATAAACAAGCCTGCGCAACCACTGATACTTAGAACGGTTAATAAGACAACTAGGCTACGTATCATTATTCTGACTCTCAATCTTCGTTATTCTTCGTGAGCTGGGAAAAGCACTTGATCAATGAGATCACACAGGCAGTGTAGAGTAAGCAAGTGAACTTCGTGAATACGCGCGGTACGGTGAGAAGGGATGCGAATTTCAACATCATTTTCACCCAGCAAACCCGCCATCTCGCCACCATCTTTACCGGTAAGCGCGATAATCGTCATGTCACGTGTTACGGCTGCTTCCATTGCTTTGATTATATTTTTACTGTTACCGCTAGTTGAGAGAGCGAGCAGAATGTCACCAGGCTGGCCAAATGCGCGAACTTGTTTGGAAAAGATTTCCTGATAGTGATAGTCATTGGCAACTGCGGTAAGCGTCGTGTTGTCAGCGGTCAGGGCCATTGCTGGGAGGCTCGGGCGTTCTGTCTCAAAACGGTTTAAAAGGCAAGAAACAAACTGTTGCGAATTAGAGGCACTACCACCGTTACCACAACAAAGAATTTTGTTGCCATTAAGTAAGCTCGAAACCATCGCTTGAGCGGCATGAGTAATGGCATCTGGCAATGCTTCTGCTGCTGCAATTTGAATTTGAATACTTTCTGTAAAACTGTCTTTAATGCTGTCTAGCATCCCTTATCCTTCAGATATTGCGTTTTGTATCCAGTTAATATCTCGGCCACTATCGTGAATGGCGATCACATCAAACCGGTAATCAATTGAGTGTACTGAGTGTTTTTGGCGACTTAGCCAAATGTGCGCAGTTTTAACCAGCTTACGCATCTTCGCGTGAGTGACCATTTCTGCCGCCGAGCCAAAACGATCATTGTTACGATATTTGACTTCAACGAAGACGATAGTTTCATCTTGTTGAAAGATTAAATCAATTTCGCCGACTTTTGTCAGAAAATTTTGATCTAAAAAGCGTAAACCCTGGCGCAGTAGATACTGCTTCGCCAGGGTCTCGTATTGATTTCCTATCTGGCGCTTACTAAAAAGCCCCACGCTCAGCCCAGCTTAGTTCACGTTGTACCACACAATTACTGTCGATACTTAATATGCCGGTCTGACCTCGGATAGAAAGACCCGGAACGGCTTTCATCTGAGGTAGTTCACCAATCAATTTATATGCGTCCATCCCTAGTGCTTTAAGACGGATTTCCATATTTGATTGTGGTCCCCATAACTCCTTCATTTCAGCCGCGACAGTTGGATCTGGATCAATCAGCAGTGGAATGTCACTGTAAATGATGCCATTCAAATCGTCGTAAGTCGCACCGCCACTGTTACTACGAGAGTTTGAGAACATCTTCGGTGGTTTAGCGTCCGGGTTAATTGCAACTTCAATGAATGGTTTAATTAACGTAAGTTCTGTGCTTCTAGCCGCAATGTAGACCGCATCGACATCACGACGACTGCGTGGTTGTGTCTCCAGCTTAATTTGCATTAAAGACTGCATTTGGGCAATACGCTGCTTACTCTCTTGCAAACCGAAGACATCGTTTATGTCTTTCTGCAACTGACGATTATCACCAAAATAGCTGGTCGCTACTTTGTTTGAGCTGTATTTACGCCATTCCTCATTAAACGCTTCCACAACACGTTGGCCGTAGCTGCCTTTTGGCGCAAGAACAAGCGGGAAGTTATAGCCTTGGCTGAAGAGATACTTAGCTGCCTGAGCAACTTCTTGTTCTGGTGACAGTGCCAAGTAGCAGATATTGCTACCAGGCTGTACTTCTTCAGGAATGTTCAATGCTAACGCTGGGATTGTTGGGCCTGCGGCTGAACCATCAATTGAGGTTTGTAATACCTCAACATTTTCTTTTTGCAGCGGACCGACAACGAAGTCGATATTTTCACTAATAAGACGTTGTTTGATCTGCTCTGGACTATAAGCATTCGTGTCAATCACGGTCAGGCTTGTGCTTTGATCACGATTTTCATCGTTCATCATTGCAAACATAAAGCCTTCACGAATCAGCTGTGCTTGAGGGGCGAATTTGCCCGTTAGTGGCAGCAACAGTGCGGTGTTGTTTGGTTTGACGATATTTAACGACAGAATATTTTGGATTTCTGTCGGAGTGTAAACAGCCGCCGGATGTGATGGATTTTCAGCTAACCAGCGCTCTAGCGTATTTCTCAACTGAGAAAGGTTGCCAGAATACGTTTTTGAGTAAATAGCTAATTGTAACCAGCCATCCAGAATATCTTCGTTTGGTTCAGTCTTTAACGAAGTCAGCTCTGATTGTGAGTAACTGCCAAAGTTCATCCAAATGCGGCTGGAAATTTCACGTTGCTCTGGTGAAGACGAATACTGGCCTAACAACACCAGCTCACGGTTGGCCTCAAACGGTTGGTTCAGGCTCTGGTAAGCATCCGCACGTATTGCGTAGTAGTCTTTCCACTGATCGTTTGGCAGTTTCCACCACGGCTGAAAGTTCAGTTGTTGCAGTAACTGTGAGTAATTACCTTGCTTTTGCTGTATGGTCGCACGCGCCAGTTGCCATTCTGCCTGTTGAACTTCTGACAATTGCTGGCGGGAAAGACGTGTTAACAACAAGTTAGCTTCGTCAAATTGGTCAGACTGAATTGCCGCTTTGGTTGCCATGATCAACCAGTCGTTTTGTAAGCTGCCTTCCGAACTGTCAGCTTGAATCATGTAGCTCTGAACCGACTGGGTAGGCTCTAGTGTGACATCTACGCCATCTGGTTGTCTCGGGCCTGAAGAACAGGCGGCGAGTGTAATTGCTAGTGCAACAGGAGTGAGTATGCGTGGTACACTGAGTCGCTTATGGTTAATCATTGCCGTGAGTTCTCTATAATTTTGTACAAAATTGTCTTTATATTAATCGTTGAAGTGATGGTAAACAAATGACAGATAAAAATAAGTTGCCGAATGAGGGGCCAACTCTCTATATCGTACCGACTCCAATCGGAAATTTAGCTGATATCACCCAACGTGCTATCGAAGTTCTGTCGAATGTGGACATCATTGCTGCTGAGGATACCCGACATACGGGTAAATTACTGTCTCACTTCAATATTCAAACCAAAACTTTTGCATTGCATGATCACAACGAACAGCAAAAAGCTCAAGTTTTGGTGGAGAAGCTACTTTCAGGCCAGTCCATCGCATTGGTTTCTGACGCTGGTACGCCGCTAATCAGCGACCCAGGATACCATTTGGTAACAAAATGTCGTCAAGCGGGCGTAAGAGTTGTGCCTCTTCCTGGTGCGTGTGCGGTTATCACAGCGTTAAGCGCTTCTGGTTTGCCGTCTGATCGCTTTAGTTTTGAAGGCTTTTTACCGCCTAAAAGTAAAGGACGCAAAGACAAGTTTTTAGAAATCGCAGCGGTGGAACGTACGTGTATTTTCTATGAGTCTCCGCACCGTATTTTGGACTCGCTACAAGATATGTTAGACGTTCTTGGCCCTGAACGAGAAGTTGTTTTGGCGCGAGAGTTGACCAAAACGTTTGAAACTATTCAAGGTATGCCGCTTGGAGAGTTAATCGAGTGGGTGAAAAGCGACGATAACCAACAGCGTGGAGAAATGGTGTTACTGATTCATGGCCATCGTGAAACCGCGGATGACTCTTTGCCTGACGACGCGTTGCGCACACTGGGCATTTTGACCAAAGAATTGCCACTTAAAAAGGCCGCGGCGTTGGTGGCAGAAATTCATAACCTTAAAAAGAATGCTCTGTATAAATGGGGTTTAGAAAACCTGGATTAATAAGGCGACCTCTGCCTAAACGGGTTTACCAAGCAAAATTGATTAGGGCTGATGATTTTCATTAGCCCTTTTTTGTGCTGACCAGACGTCATTACGGGGCGTTGTTAGAGCAAAAAAGCATCATTTGATGCATTCCTTACATCATATCTGTGATCTAACTAGACTCTGAAGTGAGAACTCTATACAATCCGCCCCGGAGCTGACTGGGTAGTCGCTGCTTTGTTGATGTCCTTCGGGAGACTGACGTTGAGGTCCTTCGGGAAACTGACGTTGACGTCCTTCGGGAGACTGACAAAGGGGAGGAAAGTCCGGGCTTCATAGAGCAAGGTGCCAGGTAACGCCTGGGGGGCGCAAGCCTACGACAAGTGCAGCAGAGAGAAGACCGCCGATGGCCCGTAAGGGATCAGGTAAGGGTGAAAGGGTGCGGTAAGAGCGCACCGGGCGACTAGTAATAGTTCGTAGCAGGGTAAACTCCACCTGAAGCAAGACCAAATAGGCCTCCACATTGCGTTGCTCGCGTAAGGAGGCGGGTAGGTTGCTCGAGCCAGTGAGTGATTGCTGGCCTAGACGAATGGCTACCGCCGCGCAAGCGGAACAGAACCCGGCTTATGTGTCGGCTCCAACTATTCGAGACCCATCATTACTTCATAGTAATGATGGGTTTTTTGCATTTTATTGACTCAGACTGCGTCATTACCAATAAACTTGGCGTTAAATCACGTCTAACTCTAGACTTGTGGTGGCGATGATGTGGGAAATCAGTACACTAGGAACTATTATTCACTCGCTGATTAAATCAGCATGAGAGAACAACACGTCCTAAAAATCGCTTCAAGATTATTCAACGAGAAAGCTATGACCGAAACCTTCCAACATATTTCTGTGTTATTAAATGAATCCATTGATGGCCTGGCTATCAAACCTGACGGTATCTATATCGATGGAACATTTGGCCGAGGCGGTCACAGCCGTACGATTTTGTCTAAGCTAGGTGAAAATGGCCGTCTGTACAGTATTGACCGTGACCCACAGGCTATCGCGGAAGCGGGCAAGATTGACGATCCTCGTTTTACCATTATTCATGGCCCATTCTCGGGCATGGCGAAATACGCACAAGAGTACGATCTGGTTGGCAAAGTGGATGGCGTTTTGCTCGATCTTGGTGTCTCTTCTCCTCAGCTTGATGATGCCGAGCGTGGATTTAGCTTTATGAAAGATGGCCCGCTGGACATGCGTATGGATCCGACATCTGGCATCCCGGTATCTCAGTGGCTGATGGAAGCGGATCTGGATGACATCACGTGGGTCATTCGTGAGTTTGGTGAAGACAAACACGCACGCCGTATCGCTCGTGCGATAGTTGAATACCGTGAAAATGAAGAAAATGAGCCTCTTACTCGCACTGGTCAATTGGCTAAACTGATCTCAGAAGCTGCACCAAAGAGTTTTAAAGAGAAGAAACACCCAGCAACGCGTGCATTCCAGGCGTTCCGCATTTACATCAACAGCGAACTCGAAGAAATAGATACTGCACTAAAAGGTGCGGCAAGTATTCTTGCTCCTGAAGGGCGTTTATCGGTCATCAGTTTCCACTCGTTAGAAGATCGAATGGTTAAGCGCTTTATACGTAAAGAGAGTAAAGGGCCGGAAGTGCCACATGGGATCCCTCTGACAGAAGCTCAAATCAAAGAGCTTGGCAGTGCGAACATGAAAGCGGTAGGCAAAGCGATAAAGCCGACGAAACAAGAAATTGACATAAACCCTCGTTCACGCAGTTCTGTGTTAAGAATTGCTGAAAAGCTTTAATTATTATGACGAAATCCACTCCTAACCTTGCTAAGTTGATAGCCACGGATTTACTTACCGTTGGTCGCTGGCCGTTACTGTTGTTGCTACTTATTCTGGCATCAGCAATGGGAGTGGTATTCGCTACCCACCATGCGCGTCAAGCGATCACAGAAAAAGATCACACACTGGTTGAGCGCGAGCGACTAGACAGCGAATGGCGCAACCTGATGTTGGAAGAAACCGCCCTGGCAGAACATAGCCGAGTTCAAGACCTTGCGAAAAAGGAACTTGAAATGAAACGACCTGACGGCGATAAAGAAGTGGTTATCACACTAAAATGATTAGAAAGAAAACCAGTACCAAACAAGGAAACAAGCGGAAGTCTCCTGCAAAAACTAAAGCTGCAGTCGATGAGAAAAAAATCGAAGATAAAGCAGCAAAAGTTGAGGTCGAAGAGTCATTTTTGATTCGTTGGCGTTTTCACCTGTTACTGTTTTTTGTTTTCTGTGCGTTTGCTCTTCTTGTAGGGCGAGTGGCGTACATTCAAATCATCGAGCCTGATAACCTGATAAAGGAAGGTGACCTTCGCTCGATTCGCGTAAAGTCGATTCCTTCTGCTCGAGGCATTATCTCCGACCGAAATGGTGAGCCTCTTGCCGTTAGTGTGCCTGTTGAAGCGGTATGGGCCGATCCTGCGACCATCTTTAAAGAAAATGCTTTAAGCCAAACCCAAAGCTGGTATGCACTGGCGGACGTTCTTGGTATTAACCGTGAAGGTTTAATTGAAAAGATCAAGCGCAATGAAAAGCGCCGCTTCATTTACCTGCAGCGTCAGGTCAGCCCTGCAATGGCGAATTACATTCGTGAGCTAAAACTACCTGGTATCGGTCTTAAGTCTGAATCTCGCCGTTATTATCCGGCAGGGGAAGTAAGTGCCCACCTTGTTGGGGTGACGGGGATTGATGGCCATGGTTTGGAAGGTGTCGAGCGCAGTTATGATGAGTGGCTGACGGGTGAAGAAGGCAAAAAAACCATCCGCAAAGACCGCTACGGTCGAGTGGTAGAGAACATTGCATGGCAGGACAAGCAAGAAGGTAAGTCACTGCAATTGACGATTGACCAGCGTTTACAAGCTATTGCGTATCGAGCCATTAAACAGGCAGTTGCCGATCACCGTGCGACCTCTGGCTCTGTTGTGATGATGGACGTAAAAACCGGTGCAGTGCTGGCGATGGTGAACGCGCCGTCGTATAACCCGAATAATCGCAGTGACTGGCAAAGTTACAAAATGCGTAACCGTGTGATCACTGACTCGATGGAACCAGGGTCAACAATTAAGCCTTTTGTTGTTCTGGCTGCCTTAGAAAATGACATTGCAACAAAAGACACGATTGTTGATACAGGTAATGGTGTGCTTCGGTTAGGTGGGAGCCGAGTTAAGGATATAACTCCAGTTGGGAAAGCCAGCCTGGAAATGATCCTGAAAAAATCCAGTAACGTCGGTGTGACGAAGCTGGCGATGCAAATGCCTGTTGAAGCGTTGTTGGGACTATATAGCTCGGTTGGATTAGGTGAGCTTTCAGGTCTGAATCTGGTTGGTGAAGTAACGGGTATTTTCCCTACCCGCTCACGTTGGTCGCCGATTGAGCGAGCTACCATTTCTTTCGGTTATGGTCTTTCTTTTACTCCAATTCAGTTAGTTCACGCTTATTCGACGCTCGGTAACCTCGGTAAATATGAGCCAATACATATCATTAAAAATAATGACAGCGGGATGGCTCATCAGGTTGTTAGCCCTGAGCATGCGCGTCAGGTGCTTGATATGCTCGAAACGGTAACTCAGCAAGGCGGCTCAGCTCGTCGTGCAGCGGTACCGGGGTATCGAATCGGGGCGAAAACCGGTACATCGCGTAAAGCTTCTGCCGGTGGATACAGTGATGAGTACATTACTTACACCGCCGGTCTTGCTCCCGTCAGTGATCCTAAAATCGCACTCGTTGTGATCGTCAATGAGCCTCAAGGCGATGATTACTACGGCGGCTCGGTAGCATCTCCCGTCTTTTCTGAAATTATGAAAGGCGCGTTGCAGATCCTGAACGTGGCACCGGATGAAAACAAATTCCAGCAGTAAGCACAGTAAGCTTATTGCGACCAACTTGAGTAAACCTGAGCTAATGCTCGGAGAACATATATGACTAAAGCCATCAGTATGGACGCATTGCTTTCCCCTTGGGTTGATTGCCCAAGTCTGGCGTCCGTCCTTGTCTCTGAACTGGAACTCGACAGTCGAAGAGTTCAAACCGGTACCACCTTTGTTGCGATTGTCGGGCATGTGGTGGATGGGCGGAGATTTATCTCGTCAGCTATTGAGCAAGGGGCGAATGCCGTTATCGCGCAAGCATGTGACCTCAAATCGCATGGCACGATAGAAATGGTCGGTGATGTTCCGGTTATCTATTTAAATGCTTTGGATAAATGCCTGTCAGAAATCGCAGGCCAGCTTTACACTTACCCAGCCATGGAACTTATTGGTGTAACTGGAACCAATGGCAAAACCACCATCACCCAACTGATTGCACAGTGGATCGAATTAGTTGGTTCAAAAGCCGCCGTTATGGGTACGACGGGAAATGGTTTTTTAGGTCATTTACAACAAGCCGCGAACACCACAGGTAACGCGGTGGAAATTCAACACACCCTCTCGTCGCTAGCGGCGCAGGGTGCAAAATATACGTCACTGGAAGTCTCTTCTCATGGCTTGGTGCAAGGGCGAGTGAAAGCATTGTCGTTTTCGGCTGGTGTGTTTACCAATCTAAGCCGCGATCACCTCGATTACCATGGCACGATGAAAGATTATGCGAGTGCTAAATTTACCCTCTTTACTGAGCATCAGTGTGAAAAAGCCGTTATAAACGTTGATGATGAAGTCGGTGCGGCTTGGGCCAAAGATCTTTCGAATGCTATTGCGGTCTCTTTAACACCGACTGCTGAGTTTGCAAACGCACTTTGGGCGAATAATGTCGCGTATGCCGAATCTGGCATTACTATCGAATTCGAAGGCACATTTGGAGCTGGCACTCTCTACGCGCCGTTGATTGGTGAATTCAATGCGGCGAACTTGATGCTGGCTTTTGCCACTTTGTTAAGCTTGGGTTTTGACAAACAAGAACTTTTAGCGACAGCAAGCCAACTGCAACCAGTATTAGGTCGAATGGAACTGTTCCAGACAGAAAAGCGGGCCAAAGTGGTGGTCGACTATGCTCATACTCCTGATGCATTAGAAAAAGCATTGCAGGCACTGCGTGTTCACTGTGAAGGTCAGCTTTGGGCGATCTTTGGCTGTGGCGGTGATCGTGATGCAGGAAAACGCCCGATGATGGCAGAAATTGCGGAACGCTTGGGTGATAAGGTTGTGCTGACAGACGACAACCCTCGTAGTGAAAGTCCTGAACTTATTGTGAACGATATGCTGGCAGGTTTATTGAAGCCCGCTGAGGCGATTATTGAGCATGACCGCTTCAAAGCACTGTCTTATGCACTGGAGAATGCTTCGGCGCAAGACATCATCTTACTGGCTGGTAAAGGCCACGAAGACTACCAAATCCGCAACGGCGAAACGATTCATTATTCGGATAGAGAATCTGCAATGCAGCTATTAGGACTGTCATCATGATTAAAGTAACCTTGTCTCAACTTGCTGAAATTACCAATGGTGAACTGGTCGGGGAAGACATCACCATCGCTGCGGTTTCAACCGATACGAGAACCATTGAGAAAGGATCGCTGTTTGTCGCATTAGTGGGTGAACGATTCGATGCCCACAACTTCTGCCAGCAGGCGGTAGAATCTGGCGCAGGCGCACTGCTGGTGCAAAAGCGTCTCGATGTGAATGTTCCTCAGGTTGTAGTGGCTGACAGCAAAGTTGCTCTGGGAGAAGTTGCGGCTTGGGTACATCACTCTTGCCAGACTCCGACGGTTGCTATTACAGGGAGTTGTGGCAAAACGACGGTGAAAGAGATGGTGGCGAGCATTTTGCAGTTGAAAGGGCAAGTGCTGTTCACGGCTGGCAACTTTAACAATGACATCGGTGTACCGCTCACCTTGTTACGTTCGCAGTCAGATGATAATTACGCCGTCATTGAACTGGGCGCAAACCATATCGGTGAAATTGCCTATACCACGCAATTGGTTAAACCGGATATCGCACTGGTCAATAATGTGGCCGCCGCGCACCTTGAAGGTTTTGGTTCTCTTGACGGGGTTAAGCAAGCGAAAGGTGAAATCTATCAAGGCTTGTCGGCTGGTGGAGTTGCGATTGTCAATTTGGATAGTAATGGTGATGTGCTATGGCAGCCTGTTCTTGCAAATAAGAAGGTGATCACTTTTTCGCAAAGTAACGCTCAAGCCGATTTCTATGCTTCCGATATACAAATGAATGAAGAGGGTAAAGCCAGCTTCACTTTGCATATCTCCTCAGACGCACAACAAATTGAACTATCTCTGGGTATTATTGGTCAACACAATGTTGCAAACGCGATTGCCGCTTCCATTATTGCTCTGCAGATGGGCGCGACGATGGAAGAGATTCAATCTGGTCTGATGCATCTCAACAAGGTTAAAGGCCGGGTAGACGTTGAGCAACTGAGTCAATCCATCAAATTGATTGATGACAGCTACAATGCCAGTGTCCCTGCAATGAAGGCGGCGGTTGACCTATTAGGCGCTTTCCGAGGTCAGCGTTGGTTGATTTTAGGTAATATGGCGGAATTGGGCGAGGAAAGTCTTGCACTTCATCGTCAAGTCGGGGAAC
This sequence comes from Vibrio sp. YIC-376, assembly GCF_052353105.1. Lineage (NCBI taxonomy): Bacteria > Pseudomonadati > Pseudomonadota > Gammaproteobacteria > Vibrionales > Vibrionaceae > Vibrio > Vibrio sp. YIC-376. The sequence goes on along the minus strand of NZ_JBBWFK010000006.1, from coordinate 125,993 downwards.
ATGCTGCCCCACAAAAATTTGAACACGTTCTCACTTATGGTGCGGATGCAAAGGTTATTAGCGACCTTTGCGACGGTATCCACTTTGAGACACATCAAGATATGATTGACTACATCAAGCAGCATCTAGACCAAACCGTTTCTGAAAACCACACCATTTTGGTTAAAGGAGCGAACGGTGCTCGTATGTTTGAAGTCGCTGCTGCTTTGAAGGAGTATTTTTAATGATTATCTGGCTTGCCGAGCTGCTACAGCCATATTTCTCTTTTTTCCGATTGTTTGAATACCTGTCTTTTCGAGCAATTTTGAGCGTATTGACTGCCTTAGGTCTGTCTCTCTGGATGGGACCTATTATGATCAAGCGATTGCAAATGCTGCAAATCGGTCAGGTAGTACGTAACGAAGGTCCTGAATCTCACTTTAGCAAACGTGGTACGCCGACCATGGGCGGCATCATGATTTTGGCTGCTATATCCATCACTATTCTGCTTTGGGCTGATTTATCAAATCCTTACGTCTGGGCAGTGTTGGTGGTATTACTTGGCTACGGCGCAGTTGGCTTTGTCGATGATTACCGTAAAGTGGTGCGTAAGAATACCGATGGTTTGATCGCTCGCTGGAAATACTTCTGGCAATCTTTGATCGCGTTTGTAGTGGCGTTCGCTCTCTACGCGTATGGCAAAGATACCGCTGCAACTCAACTTGTCGTGCCATTCTTTAAAGATGTGATGCCTCAAATGGGGATGTTGTACATTATCTTCACTTATTTTGTGATTGTAGGTACGAGTAACGCTGTCAACCTGACCGACGGTCTGGATGGTTTGGCGATTATGCCGACCGTACTGGTAGCCGCAGGTTTCGCTGTGATTTCGTGGGCGACCGGTAACGTTAACTTCTCTGAATACCTGCACATTCCATACCTTCCTCATGCCTCTGAGCTTGTTGTGGTGTGTACGGCGATTGTTGGTGCTGGTCTTGGCTTTTTGTGGTTCAACACATACCCAGCACAAGTATTTATGGGCGATGTAGGCTCGCTTGCACTTGGCGGTGCGCTGGGCACTATCGCTGTATTGGTTCGCCAGGAATTTGTACTGGTTATCATGGGTGGTGTATTTGTAATGGAAACCCTGTCCGTTATCCTTCAGGTGGGTTCTTACAAACTACGTGGTCAGCGTATTTTCCGCATGGCACCAATTCACCATCACTACGAACTTAAAGGGTGGCCAGAGCCTCGCGTAATCGTGCGTTTCTGGATTATTTCTATTGTTCTTGTTCTGATTGGTCTAGCAACATTGAAGGTGCGTTAATCGCGCCTTCTCAGACAAGATATACAGTGTGGACAAATATGGAACGTTGGCAAAACATACATAACGTTGTCGTCGTAGGGCTCGGTATTACCGGGCTCTCTGTCGTTAAACACCTCAGAAAAAATCAGCCACAACTGGTGGTTAAAGTCATTGATACCCGCGCCAATCCTCCGGGAGAAGACCGCCTTCCTGAAGGGGTTGAACTACACAGTGGTGGTTGGAATAGCGAGTGGCTTGCGAAGGCTGATCTGGTCGTGGCCAATCCGGGTATCGCGCTTGCGACGCCTGAAATCCAGTCAGTGCTGAATAGTGGGACATCAGTTGTTGGTGATATTGAACTGTTTGCCTGGGCAGTAACTAAGCCGGTCGTTGCGATTACAGGATCCAATGGCAAAAGTACAGTGACCGATTTAACTGGAGTGATGGCAAAAGCGGCTGGTTTGAAGGTGGGCGTTGGCGGCAATATTGGTGTCCCTGCTCTGGACTTGCTAGAGCAAGAGGCTGACCTGTATGTACTTGAGTTGTCTAGTTTCCAGCTGGAAACTACTTCCAGTCTAAAATTGAAAGCGGCGGCATTTCTAAATCTTTCTGAAGATCATATGGATCGTTATGAAAGTATGGCAGATTACCGAGCAGCAAAACTACGCATTTTTAATCATGCTGAGCTTGCGGTGGTGAATCGTGATGATCCGGAAACCTTCCCTGATCATGAAATGCCAGTGGTTACGTTTGGCAGTGATAACCAAGCATTTGGCTTAGATGCTCATGGCGACAAAACTTGGCTTATTGACCATGGTCAGCACGTCATTGCCAGCGATGAACTTAAGCTGGTCGGCAAACACAATTTAGCCAATGTACTGGTTGTGCTGGCACTGCTCAAAGCCGCGGGTATAGAATATTACAACACATTGAATACACTTAAAAATTACACCGGACTGACACACCGTTGTCAGGTGGTTGAGGATAATCAAGGTGTTAAATGGGTGAATGACTCCAAGGCGACCAATATCGCAAGCACGATGGCAGCATTATCGGGTCTTGAACTGACGGGCACTCTTTATTTGCTCGTTGGTGGCGTAGGGAAAGGCGCAGACTTCACACCATTGAAACCGATCTTGGCGGCATTGAACTTACAGTTGTGCTGCTTTGGCAAAGATGGCGATGCGTTTTTGCCTCTGCATGAGTCTGCCATCCGTTTTAACTCGATGGAAGATGTGATTCAGCAAATATCTTCGCAGTTAAAACCTGGGGATATGGTGATGCTGTCTCCCGCATGTGCTAGCTTTGATCAATTCGACAACTTTATGGCAAGAGGTGATGCATTCGCTGCTCTTGCGAAAAAATACGCATAATAATTAAAGGTCACTCATTTCGTGGGTTTAGGTAACGTTAAACACAATATCAGTAACTGGCTTAGACAGCCCGCTCCACAGGCGTTGTTTGATCGCCAGTTGGTATGGATTGCGTTGGGTTTGATGTTGACGGGTTTGATCATGGTAACGTCGGCTTCTTTTCCAATCAGTTCACGATTGACCGATCAGCCTTTCCATTTCATGTTCCGTCACGCCACCTTTCTGGTGTTGGCGCTTGGGGCATCGGCAGTGATACTCCAAGTGCCTTTAGAAGAGTGGTTCAAACGGAGCCACTACTTGCTTTGGGTCTCTTTTGCTTTATTGATCATCGTGTTGCTTGCAGGTAAATCTGTAAATGGTGCATCGCGCTGGATACCTCTGGGGCTATTTAACCTGCAGCCTGCAGAGGTGGCAAAACTCTCGCTGTTCATCTTTATGTCCGGTTACTTAGTCCGTAAGCAGGACGAAGTTCGTCAAACCTTCTTTGGCGGCTTTATGAAGCCAATCATGGTGTTTGCGTTTTTCGCTGTCTTGTTGCTTGGACAGCCTGACTTAGGTACCGTCGTTGTAATGCTGGTAACCTTGTTCGGCATGTTATTCATCGCCGGCGCTAAGCTGACCCAGTTTCTTGCACTGATGGTTGCCGGAATTGGTGCTGTGGTGGGTTTGATTTTGGTCGAGCCTTACCGTATGCGACGAGTAACGTCATTTCTCGATCCTTGGGAAGACCCGTTCGGCAGTGGCTATCAGCTGACTCAATCGTTGATGGCGTTTGGTCGTGGTGAATGGTTTGGCCAAGGGCTGGGTAACTCCATTCAGAAACTCGAATACCTGCCAGAGGCGCACACCGACTTTGTATTTGCGGTATTGGCTGAAGAGCTTGGTTTCGTTGGTGTCGTATTAGTGCTGATGCTGATTTTTAGCCTGGTACTGAAAGCGGTCTACATCGGAAAACGAGCTTTTGAACAAGACGAAATATTTGGCGGCTATCTGGCATTTGGTATTGGTATTTGGTTTGCGTTTCAGACATTGGTTAATGTTGGTGCCGCTGCCGGTATTGTCCCAACAAAAGGTTTGACGCTTCCGCTAATCAGTTATGGTGGTTCCAGTCTGATTATTATGTCCGTTGCAGTATCCATATTGCTGCGCATTGATCACGAATGCCGCTTGAAACGCGAGCAACAACAATCAGAACAACAAACTAATGAAGAAAACTAAACGTTTGATGGTGATGGCTGGTGGAACTGGCGGTCACGTATTCCCAGGTTTGGCCGTTGCTAAACAGTTGCAAGAGCAAGGTTGGGAGATCCGCTGGTTAGGCACTGCGGATCGAATGGAAGCGGATTTAGTACCAAAGCACGGTATTGAAATCGACTTCATCAAAGTAAAAGGTTTGAGAGGACAGGGCATTAAGCGTCTTATTGCTGCGCCGTTTCAAATCATCAATGCCATCATGCAAGCTCGTGCACATATGAAGCGCTGGCAGCCAGATGCGGTTCTGGGCATGGGCGGCTATGTAAGTGGTCCCGGTGGTATTGCAGCTTGGCTAAGCGGTATTCCGGTTGTACTTCATGAACAAAATGCCGTTGCAGGTTTGACGAACCAGTGGCTATCTAAAATTGCCAAAAAGGTATTTCAAGCGTTTCCTGGTGCCTTCCCGAAAGCTGAAGTGGTTGGTAACCCTGTGCGGGAAGACGTCACTCAACTTGAAGAACCATCCCAGCGTATGCAAGGCCGCCAAGGTCCTGTTCGCATTCTGGTCATGGGTGGAAGCCAAGGCGCTCGTATTCTTAATCAAACCCTGCCGGCGGTAATGGCCAATCTGGGTGAAGAATACTCTATCCGTCACCAAGCGGGTAAGGGCTCAGCTCAAGAGGTGCAAGCGGCTTATCAGGAACACAAAGTGACAAGTGCTGAAGTGACCGAATTTATTGACGATGTGGCAGATGCGTACGCGTGGGCTGACCTGCTGGTGTGTCGCTCGGGAGCTTTGACAGTGTCAGAAGTTTCTGCCGCTGGCGTAGGCGCTATTTTCGTACCGTTTATGCACAAAGATCGTCAGCAGGCACTGAATGCGGATCACTTAGTAGAATGCGGAGCGGCGAAAATGATTGAGCAGCCTGATCTGACGGTTGACTCTCTCACTCAGCAAATCCAACAATTAGATCGCAAAACTTTATTAGAGATGGCTCAGCAGGCACGTGGTGCTGCTAAATTGGACGCTGACAAAATAGTCGCTCAAGCCATCGTCGCTTTGACAGAAAAGCGTTAACGAATTATCGAGAATAGATACAGATGACTATCCAACATACACAAGACCTAGCCCAGATTCGCGCAATGGTGCCAGAGATGCGTCGCGTTAAATCAATCCATTTCATTGGCATTGGTGGTGCGGGGATGAGCGGTATTGCTGAAGTGCTCTTAAACGAAGGTTATCAAATTACGGGCTCAGACTTGGGGAATAACCTCGTTACAGAACGTTTAGCTTCTAAAGGGGCAAGCATCTATATCGGTCACCAAGCGAGTAATGTAGAGACAGCGAGTGTGGTCGTTGTTTCTACGGCAATTAACGAAGATAACCCGGAAGTTAAAGCGGCTCGTGAGTTGCGTATCCCAATCGTTCGTCGAGCTGAAATGCTAGCAGAGCTGATGCGTTTCCGTCATGGTATTGCTGTTGCCGGTACGCATGGTAAAACGACAACCACGGCGTTGGTTACTCAAATTTATTCAGAAGCAGGTCTTGATCCAACGTTTGTTAACGGTGGATTAGTGAAAAGTGTTGGTACTAACGCACGTTTGGGCTCCAGCCGAATCTTGATCGCTGAAGCCGACGAGAGTGATGCGTCATTCCTGCATCTTCAACCGATGGTGAGTATTGTCACTAATATTGAAGCAGACCATATGGATACTTATGGCGGTGATTTCGAAACGTTGAAGCAGACCTTCATTGATTTTCTTCACAACCTGCCGTTTTATGGTCAAGCTATTGTTTGTATTGATGATCCTGTGATTAGAGAACTGATTCCACGTATTAGCCGCCAAGTTATTACTTATGGATTCTCAGCAGATGCCGATATACGTATTGAGAATTACCGCCAAGAAGGCCAGCGCGGCAAATTTACCGTTGTGCGTAAAGGCCGTGCAGATCTGGATATCACACTGAACATTCCGGGTCGCCACAATGCACTCAATGCTTCAGCCGCAATTGCTGTTGCGACAGAAGATGATATTGAAGATGAAGCGATTCTGAAAGCAATGGCCGGAACACAAGGTACCGGACGCCGTTTTGATCATCTTGGTGAATTTGATACTGGCAATGGTCATGTAATGCTGGTGGATGATTACGGACACCACCCAACTGAAGTTGGAGTGACGATTAATGCGGCGCGCAATGGTTGGCAGGATAAGCGTTTGGTGATGATTTTCCAACCGCATCGCTACAGCCGAACTCGTGATTTATATGATGATTTTGCAAACGTACTTGAGCAGGTCGACGTGTTGATCATGTTGGATGTTTATGCAGCGGGTGAAAAGCCAATTTCGGGGGCCGATGGGCGCTCTTTATGTCGTACAATTCGCAGTAGAGGCAAGATAGATCCAATTTTTGTCCCAGAAATCGAGCAATTACCGTCAGTTTTGGCTAACGTTATACAAGACGGAGACCTAATTTTAACGCAAGGCGCGGGAGATGTTGGTAAAGTTGCTAAACAACTCGCAGCTCTTGAGTTGAATATTAATAAGATGCTGAAATAAATTGGAACGCACCGCAAACTTTCAGATAAAGACATAGATCTCGATTTTGCGTCAAGAACGTTGTGATTTCTTGTTAACAGTGTTTGATAGTTTATTAGAGCTCAGTATAATCCGAAGGTTAAAGTCAATACTTTTGCTGCAGTGTGATTATGCAGGCAAAAGTACGCGGCAAGAGTCAGGAAACGAAGACGTTGTTGAATATTGCACTAAATGAAGAACGACAAAACACGGACGATAACCGTGGTCGTCAAGAAAAAATCTTAGGTGCGCTATTTTTCGTCGTAGTTGTGACTTTAATTAGTTCTGTTTTGTACTCGGCGATCAGTTGGATGTGGGATGACCAAAGACTACCCCTCTCCAAAATAGTGCTCCAGGGAAAGCTGGAGTATATCAAAGCTGATGATGTTCAGGCTGCATTTAGCAGGATTGACCACATCGGAACGTTTATGTCACAAGACATTGATGTATTACAGCAAAGTGTTGAAGCCTTGCCTTGGGTTGCTCATGCAGCGATTCGGAAGCAATGGCCCGATACAGTAAAAGTTTTCTTAACAGAGCACCAACCTGAGGCCATTTGGAATGGCAACGAGCTGTTAGATAAAGACGGCTGGGTTTTTGATGGGGATGTTGGTCTGTTAAAGGAAGAAAAAGTTAAGCTGTATGGACCCAAAGACAGCGGACCTGAGGTTTTAGAGACCTACCGTGAGTTGAGTCCTAAATTTCAGCAATTAGGTTTAGCGATATCGTCTCTGGTGTTAAACGAGCGACGAGCTTGGCAAATCATCCTTGATAACGGTATTCGATTAGAGCTCGGTAAAGAGTCTCTTCTTGAACGTGTAGAGCGCTTTTTTTCGCTCTATAACAAGCTTGGCAGTGACACGCAAAGAATCAGTTATATCGATCTCAGGTACGATACAGGGGCTGCAGTCGGTTGGTTTCCTGAAGAAGAGTTAGAAGAGAGTACAGATGACTAAGGCCGCAGATGACAACATTATTGTTGGTCTTGATATAGGCACTGCAACCGTATCAGCTCTAGTGGGCGAGATTCTACCTGATGGCCAAATTAATATTATTGGTGCAGGTAGTAGCCCCTCTCGCGGCATGGATAAAGGTGGCGTGAATGACTTGGAGTCGGTTGTAAAATCAGTACAACGCGCGATTGATCAAGCTGAGCTAATGGCCGAGTGCCAAATCAGCCGAGTATTCATTTCGTTGTCTGGTAAGCATATCGCAAGCCGAATTGAAAAAGGTATGGGCACTATATCGGACGAGGAAGTTTCTCAAGAAGATATGGATAGAGCAATCCATACTGCTAAATCAATAAAGATCGGTGATGAACAGCGAATCCTTCATGTGATTCCACAAGAGTTCACTATCGATTACCAGGAAGGGATTAAGAATCCGCTTGGTCTTTCTGGGGTAAGAATGGAAGTGAGTGTCCATCTTATCACGTGCCATAACGACATGGCTCGCAATATCATTAAGGCGGTAGAACGGTGCGGTCTTAAGGTAGAGCAACTTGTATTTTCTGGGCTTGCTGCAAGTAACGCAGTAATTACCGAGGATGAAAGAGAGCTTGGAGTATGTGTGGTTGATATTGGCGCCGGCACGATGGATGTTTCTATCTGGACGGGTGGTGCGCTACGTCACACTGAAGTATTTTCATACGCAGGAAATGCTGTAACAAGCGATATTGCTTTTGCTTTTGGTACGCCAGTAAGCGATGCTGAAGAAATAAAAGTGAAATATGGCTGTGCTCTAAGTGAACTGGTCAGTAAGGATGACACGGTTAACGTACCAAGCGTAGGTGGTCGACCTTCACGAAGTCTGCAACGTCAAACGTTGTCAGAGGTGATAGAACCACGTTACTCTGAGCTTATGGGACTCGTTAATCAAACTATCGATTCCGTTCAGGCTAAATTGCGCACAGAGGGCATTAAGCATCATCTTGCCGCTGGTGTTGTTTTAACTGGCGGCGCTGCGCAAATGGACGGAGTGATAGAATGTGCGGAACGCGTATTCCGCAACCAAGTAAGGGTCGGCAAACCGCTCGAAGTCAGCGGGTTAACTGACTATGTAAAAGAGCCGTACCATTCTACGGCAGTTGGATTACTTCATTACGCAAGAGACATGCAGTCTAGTGACGATAGCGATTACAATGAACCTAAACGCTCATCTGTGACTGGCTTTTTCGGTAAATTGCGTAATTGGATACAAAAAGAGTTTTAACCTGAGTTGCAGGATAAACGGAGACAACACATGTTTGAACCGATGATGGAAATGTCTGACGATGCAGTAATCAAGGTCGTTGGGGTTGGTGGCGGCGGTGGTAACGCTGTTGAACACATGGTGCGTGAATCCATCGAAGGTGTGGAATTCATCAGCGTTAACACTGATGCGCAAGCACTTCGTAAGACAAGCGTTGGCAATGTCATTCAGATTGGTGGTGATATCACCAAAGGTCTGGGTGCAGGTGCGAATCCACAGGTCGGCCGTGAGGCAGCTCTCGAAGATAGAGACAGAATTAAAGATTCCCTAACTGGTGCCGATATGGTGTTTATCGCGGCTGGTATGGGCGGTGGTACAGGTACTGGTGCAGCACCTGTTATCGCTGAAGTAGCGAAAGAGCTAGGCATTCTTACCGTGGCAGTGGTAACTAAACCATTCAGCTTTGAAGGTAAAAAGCGTTTAGCGTTTGCAGAACAAGGTATCGATGAGCTTTCAAAACATGTTGACTCATTGATTACTATTCCAAACGAAAAGCTACTTAAAGTCCTTGGTCGTGGCGTGACTTTGCTAGAAGCGTTTGCAAGTGCGAATGACGTTCTTAAAAACGCAGTTCAAGGTATTGCGGAACTTATTACTCGTCCTGGTATGATCAACGTCGACTTTGCAGACGTACGTACAGTGATGTCTGAAATGGGTCACGCGATGATGGGTAGCGGTATCGCTAAAGGTGAAGACCGCGCTGAAGAAGCTGCAGAAATGGCAATTTCTAGCCCGCTTCTGGAAGATATCGATCTGGCTGGTGCTCGTGGTGTTCTTGTTAACATTACTGCTGGTCTGGACATGCGTCTTGATGAGTTTGAGACGGTAGGTAATACAGTTAAAGCATTTGCTTCGGACAATGCAACTGTGGTTATCGGTACTTCTCTAGACCCAGATATGACTGACGAGATCCGCGTGACTGTTGTTGCTACGGGTATTGGCAACGAAAGAAAACCTGATATCACGTTGGTTGCAGGTGGCAAAGCGAAAGTAGCTGCGGCTCCTCAAGCTCAGCCACAGCAAGTTGCGGTAGCGCAAGCTGAAGAGACTCCGGCACAAACTATGCGCACTCAAGTGCAAGAGAAGCCACAGGTAACTCCTCAGCCAACAAATACGATTTCTTCTTCTGCGTCGGGCCAAGGTTCAGCGGCACCAAAGCAAGAGAAAGAAAGCGGATATCTTGATATCCCGGCATTTTTGCGTCGTCAGGCTGATTAATCTTTAACCCATAAATTTGACATGGTTCAAAATTATGGTAGCATTCACGGTCGACGTTACAGACGACCGTGTTTTGTAGCACACTTTAGAGAGGCAAGCAGATGATCAGACAACGTACTCTGAAAGAGATAGTGAAAACAACTGGTGTGGGCCTCCACTCTGGTCGTAAAGTCACGCTTACTCTGCGCCCGGCTGCTGCAAATACAGGTATCATTTACCGTCGTACAGATGTAAATCCACCTGTAGATTTTCCAGCTGACCCAGCGTCTGTTCGTGACACTATGCTATGTACCGCACTAGTGAACGATCAAGGCGTGCGTATTTCCACGGTTGAACATTTGAATGCAGCACTTGCTGGTATGGGTATCGACAACATTGTTGTTGAAGTAGACGCTCCTGAAATCCCAATCATGGATGGTAGCGCAAGCCCATTCGTATATCTGCTTCAGCAAGCTGGTATCGAAATGCAAAATGCACCGAAGCGTTTTATCCGCATTAAAAAGCCAGTTCGTTTCGAAGATGGCGATAAATGGGCAGAATTTGTGCCATTTAACGGCTTCCGTATGGACTTTGAAATCGACTTTAACCACCCTGCGATTGAGGCAGACGAGCAACGTCTTCTGTTTGATTTCTCATCTAAAGGGTTCGTACGCGAAATTTCTCGTGCACGTACGTTTGGTTTCATGCGTGATATTGAATACCTACAATCTCAAAACCTAGTTTTGGGTGGTAGTTTTGATAACGCTATCGTACTTGATGAATACCGTATTCTAAATGAAGAAGGTCTGCGCTTTGATAATGAGTTCGTTACTCATAAAGTGTTGGATGCAATTGGTGATCTTTACATGTGTGGTCACCCAATTATCGGTGAATTCCGTGCATTCAAATCAGGCCATGGTCTAAACAACCAGCTTCTGCGTGCTGTTCTGGCTGATCAGGAAGCATGGGAATGGACAACATTCGAAGAAGAAGTAGGTTCGCCAGTCGCATTTGCGGAACCAAACATGGTACTAGCGTAATTCCGCTATAGAATATTAAAAACCAGGTCTTGACCTGGTTTTTTTCTATCTAAAATTTACGCTGGCTAGATCTGTTATTGCTTTGACTTGTCTGCCATCTCGGCCAGTCTTTTTAGGCGCTCCTGAATTTTAGGTGGTGCCATGTCGGCAATGATCATTAGGGACTTTGCTGCAGACTCGGTTAAAGGTGGTCGCTTTGGCCTGTCATCTAGATCATATCGATTGCGGTAAAGGGAAGGGTTAATTCTGACCTCAACGCTCATCAATTTTGCAAAACCTTGGGTTCGCAGTTTATTGAGGATCATCAGACGATCGTAGTCGATCTTCATTTTGATCGCCGCGCTGGATACATCGATTAACAGGTGGCCGTTACGAATGTTCGCCACTCGGCAATGATCAGCCGTTCCTTTAGGCAAAATCTCTTGCAAAGCTTGATTGATCTGCAAGATTTCTCCGGCATGTTCTTGAATCTGCTTAAATTGAGATTCAGCGATAACATCCTCTGTTGAGGTTGGGCGGTGATCACGCATAGGTAAAATCTAATTTTGTTGATATATGAACTATTCTAGAGCAGCTTTCTAGCTAGGTATAGTTTACATTAGCCACTTTGACTTTAGTTTTGCAATCGGTTGTGGAATTAGCCTATTGAAAAGTAAGAGTGATAGATTCACCGCTTTGCTGCTGGAATGTTGGCTAATCGATCGCCACTTTAACTAAAAACTTCAGAGTGCTTCAAACAAATACGTCTATTTATGGTTGTATCGATTAAAAATCCTTACACTAAGCCACATTGTTTCGAATTTAGCCTTGAAATATGGATGTTTGAACTCAATATCTTTGATAAATGATTTATCTCAGTATCCTTAGTTCCAAACTGGCAGAGACTGAATGCATTACGAGTAGATCGGGAACGGTCTGATGAAAGAGAGATTCACGAAAAATGATAACTAAGCTACTGACAAAAGTAATTGGCAGTCGCAACGACCGAACACTGCGCCGCCTTAGAAAAATTGTAAAAGAAATTAATAATTACGAGCCGACTTTTGAAGCTCTAAGCGATGAAGAATTAAAAGCGAAAACTGTTGAATTTCGTGAGCGTCTAGATAAGGGCGAAACTCTTGATCAACTCATTCCAGAAGCCTTTGCTACTGTCCGTGAAGCGTCTAAGCGTGTATTCGGAATGCGCCACTTCGACGTTCAGCTAATTGGTGGTATGGTTCTGAACGCAGGCCAAATCGCGGAAATGCGTACAGGTGAAGGTAAGACTCTAACTGCAACTCTTCCTGCTTATCTAAATGCACTCGCTGGCAAAGGTGTTCACGTAGTAACGGTGAACGATTACCTTGCTAAGCGTGACGCAGAGACAAACCGCCCACTATTTGAATTCTTAGGTATGACCGTTGGTGTTAACGTGCCAAACATGCCGCCTCATGAGAAAAAAGCGGCGTACCAAGCGGATATCCTTTACGGAACAAACAACGAATTCGGTTTTGATTACCTTCGCGATAACATGGCTTTCCGTACTGAAGACCGTGTACAACGTGAACGCTTCTTTGCGGTAGTCGATGAGGTGGACTCAATCCTTATTGATGAAGCTCGTACGCCTCTTATCATTTCTGGTCCTGCTGAAGACAGTTCTGAACTGTACACACGCATCAACCTATTGATTCCATATCTTGAAAAGCAAGACAAAGAAGATTCAGAAGAGTACCGCGGTGATGGTCACTACACAGTAGACGAAAAATCTAAGCAAGTTTACCTTACTGAAACGGGTCAAGAGTACGTAGAAGAACTGCTGGTTAAGAATGGTCTGATGGAAGAAGGCGATACGCTTTATTCTCCAGCGAATATTAGCCTGCTTCATCATGTGAATGCAGCACTGCGTGCCCATGTTTTATTTGAACGTAACGTGGATTACATTGTTACTGATGATGGCGAAGTGGTGATCGTTGATGAACACACTGGCCGTACTATGCCGGGTCGTCGTTGGTCTGAAGGTCTGCATCAAGCTGTTGAAGCGAAAGAAGGCGTTAAGATTCAAAACGAAAACCAGACGCTGGCTTCTATCACTTTCCAGAACTACTTCCGTCTGTACGAAAAACTGTCGGGTATGACAGGTACTGCAGATACTGAAGCGTTTGAGTTCCAGTCTATCTATGGTCTGGAAACAGTGGTTGTTCCAACCAACAAGCCGATGATTCGTAATGATATGCCGGATGTGGTGTACCGTACCGAAGCGGAAAAGTTTGCAGCAATCATTGAAGACATCAAAGAGCGAGTAGCAAAAGGTCAGCCAACGCTGGTAGGTACAGTTTCAATCGAAAAGTCTGAGTTGCTGTCTAATGCGCTTAAGAAAACGAAGATTAAGCACAATGTATTGAATGCTAAATTCCACGAGAAAGAAGCGGAGATCGTTGCTGAAGCTGGTATGCCTAGCGCGGTTACTATCGCGACTAACATGGCGGGTCGTGGTACCGATATCGTGTTGGGCGGTAGCTGGCAGTCAAAAGTAGAAACTTTGGAAAATCCAACCAAAGAACAAATCGATGCGATTAAAGCTGACTGGAGAGTCGTGCACGATCAAGTTCTGGAAGCGGGTGGTCTGCACATTATCGGTACAGAGCGTCACGAATCTCGTCGTATCGATAACCAGTTACGTGGTCGTTCTGGTCGTCAGGGTGACGCGGGTTCTTCTCGCTTCTATCTATCGATGGAAGATTCACTACTTCGTATCTTTACCTCGGATCGTATGGCAAGCCTAATCCAAAGTGGTATGGAAGAAGGCGAGGCCATCGAGTCGAAAATGCTTTCTCGCTCAATTGAAAAAGCACAGCGTAAAGTTGAAGGTCGCAACTTCGATATTCGTAAGCAACTGCTTGAGTACGATGACGTAGCGAACGATCAGCGTAAAGTGGTTTACGAGTTACGTGATGAGTTGATGAGCGTTGATGATATCAGCGATATGATTGAGCAGAACCGTCAAGACGTAATGATCGCGGTTATTGACGAGTACATTCCACCACAATCTCTGGAAGACATGTGGGATGTTGAAGGCCTGCAAGAACGCCTGAAAGCTGACTTTGACTTAGATGCGCCAGTCAAGCAATGGCTTGAAGAAGATGACAAACTTTACGAAGAAGCACTTCGTGAGAAGATCATTGCATTGGCAGTTGATGTCTACAAAGCGAAAGAAGAAGTGGTTGGTGCTCAAGTTCTGCGTAACTTTGAGAAATCAGTGATGCTACAGACGCTGGATACACTTTGGAAAGAGCATCTGGCAGCAATGGATTACTTGCGTCAAGGTATTCACCTACGTGGTTACGCGCAGAAGAACCCGAAACAAGAGTACAAGCGTGAGTCGTTTGAACTGTTCGAAGGTTTATTAGAGGCTCTGAAAACAGACGTCATCACAGTGTTGTCTCGCGTACGTGTTCAACAGCAAGAAGAAGTTGAGCGTATGGAAGAGCAACGTCGTGCTCAAGCTGAAGAAGCGGCACGTCGCGCACAAGCTCAGCATGCGGCAGCAGAAAATCAGCTGGCTGATGGTGAAGAATCGGATGGTTCTCACCAACCGGTTGTCCGTGACGAACGCAAAGTGGGTCGTAATGAGCCTTGTCCATGTGGTAGTGGCAAAAAGTACAAACAGTGCCACGGTCAAATCAACTAATAGTCTGATGATGTATAGAGAAAGAGTCGCTTAGGCGGCTCTTTTTTTAAGTGAATTTTATTGTTCCCAATGGCGCTATCCTCATTGTAAGGTATGACGGCATTTCAGTTTTAGGTATTAATCTCCATGAAAAGAATTCACATCGTTGCGGCGATCATTTTTAACCAAGATAAATCGCAGATCTTCATTACCAAACGTCCTGATGACAAACATCAAGGTGGCTTCTGGGAGTTTCCTGGTGGAAAAGTTGAATCTGAAGAAACTATCGAGCAAGCGATGATCCGTGAGCTTGATGAGGAGATAGGCATTCGCGTGACAGAGCAAGCTCTGTTTGAGCACCTTGAATACGATTACCCAGACAAGTCGTTGAAGTTTGATTTTATCTCAGTGACCGCTTTTGAAAATGAACCTTATGGCAAAGAAGGTCAGGAAGGGCAATGGGTTGATGTAAGCAGCCTTTCTGAATATGCATTTCCAGAAGCCAATGTGCCAATTCTTGAACGTGTGGTGCAAGAGTTTTCTTCCTAGTTTCCACATCAAGCATCTTGTGGTTAGCAAAGTATGTTGTTAGTTTAAAAAGATTCAGCGAGAAGAGAGAACGAGTGCAGACCTCGTTGTCCAGAGAAGGAGATAAAACGCAATGGTTCGTATTGCAATCGCAGGGGCAGCTGGCCGCATGGGCCGCAATTTAGTTAAAGCTTCGCACCATAATCAAGCAGCTTCTGTAGCGGCAGGCTCTGAGCGTCCAGAGTCATCACTAGTAGGTGTTGATATCGGTGAACTTTGTGGCGAAGGTAAATTTGATGTCGTACTGACTGATGATCTAGCTAAAGAAGTGGACAACTTTGACGTCATTATCGATTTTACTGCACCAGTAAGCACCTTAGCTAACCTGGAATTATGTAAACAGTACGGTAAGAGCATTGTAATTGGCACAACTGGCTTTAGTGATGAGGAACGTGCGCTTATCGATGAAGCAGCAAAACAAGTTCCTGTTGTGATGGCTCCAAATTACTCTGTTGGTGTGAACCTAGTCTTTAAACTGCTGGAGAAAGCAGCCAAAGTCATGGGTGACTACTGTGATATCGAGATTGTTGAAGCGCACCACCGTCATAAAGTTGATGCGCCATCAGGCACAGCAATTGGTATGGGAGAAGCTATTGCTGGCGCAATGGGTAACAAGCTTAACGACGTTGCTGTTTATGCTCGAGAAGGTATCACCGGCGAGCGTACCAAAGACGAAATCGGATTTGCGACCATTCGAGCTGGGGATATTGTTGGCGAACACACTGCAATGTTTGCTGACATCGGTGAGCGTGTCGAAATCACGCATAAAGCTACCGACCGTATGACCTTTGCTAATGGTGCGGTGAAAGCGGCGGTTTGGTTGAGTACTAAACCAGCGGGCTTTTATAGCATGACTGATGTATTGGGTTTGAACGATCTATAAATACATAATTATTCGCCGGCGTAAGCCGGCTTTTTTATATATGCTTATAAGGATGTAAAATATATGATTCAAAATTGCTCGCGTTTCTAGTTGAGTTAGCTGTCTTTTTTGGTGGTTTGGTGCTTTATTTTCGGTGTAAAGCTTAAAAGTTCATGCTTATTTTGCGTAGTGAACGTTTGCGTAAAAATATCATCAATTTTTGTGATCTATAGAAAGTTCAAATTTGTAAAATTCACAAAAAAAGCACCCCTAATCATCTTACGGAGAGAAAAACTTGCATTTTTGAGGCTTATTATGCCCAAATGGCTTTACTCGCTAGAAAGTGGTGATTTATTTTTGATTGTGTGTTGACAGGTTTGAAGTCCGTCTTTAGAATACCGCCAATTTGTCTGAAATACCTATTTATGTCGAATTTTTAGGTAAAGGAAGGCATGTTTGCAGTTTGATTTATTTTTTTTGCATTTTTATTCTGGAGGTTGTCTTGGGTAAATTAGCACTGTTAGTCCTAGAAGATGGGACAGTGTTCCGCGGAGTGTCCATTGGGGCAGATGGCGTTTCCGTCGGTGAAGTTGTTTTCAATACCTCGATGACGGGGTATCAAGAAATCCTCACTGATCCTTCCTATTCTCAGCAAATCGTTACTCTTACTTATCCTCACATTGGCAATACCGGAACCACTTCCGAAGATGAAGAATCTTCTTCAATCCATGCACAAGGCCTTGTGATTCGCGATCTTCCTCTTATCGCTTCTAACTTCCGTAATGAGCAATCCCTTTCTGATTATCTTAAGTCACAAAATATTGTTGGCATTGCTGACATTGATACGCGCAAACTGACTCGTATCTTACGTGAAAAAGGTGCGCAGAATGGTTGTATTGTTGCAGGTGACAGCTTGGATGAAGCTTTGGCACTAGCTAAAGCAAAAGAATTCCCAGGTCTGAAAGGAATGGATCTTGCGAAAGTAGTGACGACAAAAGAAGCGTATCAATGGAAACAAGGTTCGTGGACGCTTGAAGGCGGACTTCCAGAGGCGAAAGATGATAGCGAGTTACCGTACCATGTCGTTGCATACGACTTCGGTGCTAAACGCAACATCCTACGCATGCTGGTTGACCGCGGCTGTCGCTTAACTGTTGTGCCTGCTGAGACTTCAGCAGAAGAAGTTCTGGCTCTTAATCCAGACGGCGTTTTCCTATCAAACGGCCCTGGCGACCCAGAACCATGTACTTACGCGATTGAAGCAACAAAAGTATTCCTGGAAAAAGGCTTACCAGTCTTCGGTATCTGTCTAGGTCACCAAATCCTGGCATTGGCCTCTGGTGCTAAAACTGTGAAGATGAAGTTTGGCCACCATGGTGCTAACCACCCGGTGAAAGATTTAGACCGTAACGTTGTAATGATTACCTCTCAAAACCACGGTTTTGCTGCAGATGAAGCAACGTTGCCGGAAAATTTGCGTGCTACTCACGTATCTCTATTTGATGGTTCTCTACAAGGTATTCACCGTACAGACAAACCAGCATTTAGCTTCCAAGGTCACCCAGAAGCAAGCCCAGGTCCACATGACGCGGCACCGCTATTCGACCACTTTATCGAACTAATCAAAAAACACAGCGCTTAATTCGGAGTAGTAGACAATGCCAAAACGTACCGACATTCAAAGTATTCTTATTCTTGGTGCTGGTCCGATTGTTATCGGCCAGGCCTGTGAGTTTGACTACTCTGGCGCACAAGCGTGTAAAGCTCTTCGTGAAGAAGGCTACCGAGTTATCCTTGTTAACTCTAACCCTGCAACGATCATGACTGACCCTGAAATGGCAGATGCGACTTACATCGAGCCGATTCAGTGGGAAGTAGTACGTAAGATCATCGAGAAAGAGCGCCCAGATGCGGTACTACCAACAATGGGTGGTCAAACAGCGCTAAACTGTGCTCTGGAACTAGAGAAGCACGGCGTTCTTGAAGAGTTCGGCGTAGAAATGATTGGTGCAACGGCAGACGCGATTGATAAAGCAGAAGACCGTTCTCGCTTCGATAAAGCAATGAAATCTATCGGTCTTGAGTGTCCGCGCGCTGATACAGCTAAGACCATGGAAGAAGCTTACAAAGTTTTAGACATGGTTGGCTTCCCTTGTATCATCCGTCCGTCATTTACGATGGGTGGTACTGGTGGTGGTATCGCGTACAACAAAGAAGAGTTCGAAGAAATCTGTCGCCGCGGTCTGGACCTATCACCGACAAACGAGCTATTAATCGATGAATCTCTAATCGGTTGGAAAGAGTACGAAATGGAAGTGGTTCGCGATAAAGCGGACAACTGTATCATCGTATGTTCAATCGAAAACTTCGACCCAATGGGTATCCACACTGGTGACTCAATCACGGTTGCACCTGCTCAAACACTGACTGATAAAGAATACCAGCTAATGCGTAATGCATCGCTAGCGGTTCTACGTGAAATCGGTGTTGAAACAGGTGGTTCTAACGTACAGTTTGGTATCAATCCGAAAGATGGCCGTATGGTTATCATCGAGATGAACCCACGTGTATCTCGTTCTTCAGCGCTAGCGTCAAAAGCAACAGGTTTCCCAATCGCGAAGATTGCAGCGAAACTGGCTGTTGGCTTCACTCTGGACGAGCTACAAAACGACATCACTGGTGGTGCAACTCCAGCATCATTCGAACCAACAATCGACTACGTAGTCACTAAGATTCCTCGTTTTAACTTCGAGAAATTTGCAGGTGCTAACGACCGTCTGACGACTCAGATGAAATCAGTTGGTGAGGTGATGGCGATTGGTCGTAACCAACAAGAATCTCTTCATAAAGCACTTCGTGGCCTGGAAGTTGGTGCGACTGGCTTTGATGAAATGGTTGACCTAGAAGCTCCAGATGCACTGACTAAGATTCGTCACGAGCTAAAAGAAGCTGGTGCAGAGCGTATTTGGTACATCGCGGACGCATTCCGTGCTGGCATGTCAGTAGATGGCGTGTTCAACCTAACAAACATCGATCGCTGGTTCCTGGTTCAAATTGAAGAACTAGTGAAGCTAGAAGAGCAAGTTAAAGCGGGCGGTTACGCAGGTCTTACAGAAGATGTTCTTCGTCTGATGAAGCGTAAAGGCTTCTCTGATGCGCGCCTATCTAAACTACTTGGTGTCGCTGAAAGTGAAATTCGTCGTGCGCGTGAGCAGTTCGATATTCACCCGGTTTACAAGCGTGTAGATACTTGTGCAGCAGAGTTCTCTTCAGACACGGCTTACATGTACTCATCTTACGATGAAGAGTGTGAAGCGAACCCAACAGACAAAGACAAGATCATGGTTCTTGGCGGCGGTCCAAACCGTATCGGTCAAGGTATCGAATTCGACTACTGTTGTGTACACGCGTCACTAGCATTGCGTGAAGACGGTTACGAAACCATCATGGTTAACTGTAACCCAGAGACGGTATCAACAGACTACGATACGTCTGACCGTCTGTACTTCGAACCAGTAACACTGGAAGATGTACTGTCTATTGCTCGTGTTGAAAAACCTAAAGGTGTGATTGTTCAGTACGGTGGCCAAACTCCACTTAAACTGGCTCGTGCACTGGAAGCTGCTGGTGTGCCAATCATCGGTACTAGCCCAGATGCTATCGACCGTGCGGAAGACCGTGAGCGTTTCCAAGCTGCAGTTGAGCGTCTAGGTCTGCTGCAACCACAAAACGCGACCGTAACAACAATGGAGCAAGCGATTGAGAAGTCGAAAGACATTGGCTTCCCACTAGTTGTTCGTCCATCTTATGTACTAGGTGGTCGCGCGATGGAAATCGTATACGACGAGCAAGATCTACGTCGCTACTTCAACGAAGCAGTAAGCGTATCGAACGAGTCTCCAGTACTGCTAGACCGTTTCCTTGATGACGCAACTGAAGTTGACATCGACGCTATCTGTGACGGTGAGCGCGTAGTTATCGGCGGTATCATGGAGCACATTGAGCAAGCGGGTGTTCACTCAGGTGACTCAGCATGTTCACTTCCTGCTTACACGCTAAGCCAGGAAATCCAGGATAAGATGCGCGAGCAAGTTGAGAAACTAGCATTCGAACTTGGTGTACGCGGTCTGATGAACACTCAGTTTGCAGTGAAAGACAACGAAGTTTACCTAATCGAAGTTAACCCTCGTGCTGCACGTACGGTACCATTCGTATCGAAAGCAACAGGTGCACCACTAGCGAAAATCGCTGCACGTGTAATGGCGGGTCAATCTCTAGAGTCGCAAGGCTTTACTAAAGAGATTATTCCACCTTACTACTCAGTGAAAGAAGTGGTTCTTCCATTCAACAAGTTCCCTGGCGTTGACCCACTTTTAGGCCCAGAAATGCGCTCTACAGGTGAAGTGATGGGTGTTGGTGCAACGTTCGCAGAAGCTTACGCGAAAGCGGAACTAGGCTGTGGTTCAGTTTATCCTGAAGGTGGCCGTGCACTACTATCAGTACGTGAAGGCGATAAAGAGCGTGTTGTTGACCTGGCTTCTAAGCTAGTGAAACTAGGCTACCAGTTGGATGCAACTCACGGTACGGCTGTAATTCTAGGCGAAGCGGGTATCAACCCACGCTTGGTAAACAAAGTACATGAAGGTCGCCCACACATTCTTGACCGCATCAAGAACAACGAATACACCTACATTGTGAACACGGCTTCAGGTCGTCAAGCAATTGAAGATTCGAAAGTTCTACGCCGTGGCGCACTGGCAGAGAAAGTGAACTACACAACAACGCTGAACGCTGCGTTCGCAACGTGTATGTCTCAAACTGCTGATGCGAAAGCGACAGTAACTTCTGTTCAAGAGTTACACGCTAAAGTGAAAGCGAGTCTGGAAGCGTAAATAGATAAAAATCAGTAAGCTCGATAATCAGAGCTTATATGACAACCTCATTGCCCGCTCATCTGAGCGGGCTTTTTTGTTTTAGCTTTTTCCTACTGCTATTGATGAAAATTTGGAATAGGTTGGTGTCTTGTCTTTCCCTTTGTCCCTGTGCTGATTAGTGCTACCGTTGCTTTCCTTTAGGTATCTATCTCTTTGACAAGGAAGCATAAGTGGAAATCACGTTTGAGGTTTTGGCGGCACTGTTTTTTGTAGCATCAGTGGCTGGATTTATTGATGCGATGGCGGGCGGAGGTGGTTTGTTGACACTGCCTGCATTGTTGGCTGCAGGACTCAGCCCGACACAAGCTCTCGCCACCAATAAACTTCAAAGCTCATTCGGCAGTTTTTCCGCTAGCTGGTATTTTGTGCGTAACGGCATAGTCAATCTAAAAGATATGCGGGTTGCCATCTTATGTACTTTCATTGGCTCCGCCATCGGTGCTGAGGCGGTACAATTTATTGATGCGGGTGTTCTGACCAGCTTAATTCCGGTTCTGCTCATTGCTATTTCACTCTATTTTTTACTTGCGCCAACCACAAAAAAAACAGGGGGAGAACCAAAGGTTTCAGAGGCAATGTTTGCGCTTTGTATCGGTGGTGGTGTGGGTTTTTATGACGGATTTTTCGGCCCGGGAACTGGCTCTATCTTCACGGTCTGCTTTGTTGCTCTAGGGCACTTCTCTTTAGTCGATGCCACCGCGCGGACTAAAATCCTCAACTTCACGTCTAATATTGCCGCATTGCTATTCTTTGTATTAGCAGGGCTTCCGGTGTGGGAGATTGGCTTAACCATGGCTGTCGGTGGCTTTATCGGTGCTCAACTAGGGGCAAAAGTGGTGGTGACAAAAGGCCAGAAGTGGATTCGACCTTTAGTGATTACGATGTCGATGTTGATGGCGATAAAACTTCTTTGGCAACAACATCAGCAATGGCTTCTGTCAGTTTTTTAACACGTTGATTGCGATAAGTATTATGACGCAAGCAGATGTGAATTGGCCGGATGAGACTTGTCAGCTCTTCGAAGTCAAAACTGAATTTTGCGTCGATGTTGAGCGTGTTGACGATAGATTTGGGGATCAAAGCGGGTGCCATGCCACCTAATGCCAACTGAGCGGCTGCAGTATAAGAGTCCATCTCCATGAGAGGTTCGATGCCGTACTTAGATAAAATAGCCTGCTGATAAGTATTGGCCGGGTTATTTAAGTCATTGGTCAACAGGGCTTTAGGTAATTTGGTGAGGGGATATTTGCTGACTATAGTGAAGGGTTCGTCGGCAAGGTGAAAGCTCATCAAGCCGTGATGCGGAGGTAAATAGCCAGCACAGAATCCAAGCGTCGCTTTTCCTGATTTAACGTTTTCTATGATTCTTGGAGTATGGTTGGTTGAGATGCGCAGATAGGGATCTTCTATGAATCGCTCTTTCATGATCAAACTCAGATAACCAGCGACCAGCGTTTCTGAGCAATCGAGTTTAATCAAGGAGGTATCTTCGAGTACTTGCTGATCGTGTATCTGACCAATCAGCTCGTTGAAGGTTGGCTCTATTGTGCCGATAAGGGCAAGCGCGTCTGATGTTAATTTGATATGTCGGCCGCTTGGCTCAATAAGCTTCTTCCCTAACCTTTTCTCCAGATTGGCAATACGCTTGCTTACCGCAGACTGGCTAATGTACAGCTGACTGCCTGTGCGGCTCATGGTTTTCTCTTTACTCAGAACGAGTAAGGTTTCAATGCCTTCTAATAACATACCAATTGATGAAAATAGGGAATAGTAGCGTTAATTTAGCGTACTGCCGTTTGATTGGCGAGAGGTGGGGTTCAAAATAATAAGAGCCGAAACGATGGCCGGCTCTTATTCATACGTTGATGTGCTGGGCTTAGCGATTAATCGCAAAGGTAGGCAAAGAGAGATGCCAGCGAATTGCCCCTAGGCGGATGATCAATGTTGAGCTTACACAAGCCATTAAGGCCGTTGAGTGGTCATAACCCATGGCGACGGCTGTGGTATGGAAGATCCCACCAATAATACACGCCGTGGCATACACTTCACTTCTTAATACCATCGGCACCTCTCGCGCCAGTACATCACGTATGATACCACCACCACATCCGGTAATGACTCCCATGATCACGGCGACCATACCGGATGCGTTATAAGCCAGTGCCTTTTCAACCCCGATACCAACAAATACGGAAAGGCCAATTGCATCGCAAACGGGTAATACCCACCAAGCAAGACGTTTTGGGCGTCGGACGACAATCATTGTGAGAAGACAGGTAATAAAGATCACCCAGAGGTAAGTTGTGTCTGTGATCCAAAAAACGGGTGTAGCACCAAGTGCCATATCCCGGATGGTTCCGCCACCGATAGCCGTAACGCTACCGAGCACAATGACTCCGAATGGATCCATCTTTAATCGGCCTGCAAGTAAAACTCCGGAGATGGCGAAAATAGCGGTGCCGAATATATCGATCATAAAAAGCAGCATGGAATCCATGTCACTTGGTACCTTTAAAATGTGTGATAAAAAATGGGCGCAAATTGTACGGTATTTACCACGAAAACGTTAGCGTTTTTGGCGAACGCTTTCAAAGTGTTCACACACTTCTGTGATCGCATTAAGTGTTCTTGGTGTTGGACGATTTATCCAGTCTGCATTCAGTGACCAAATATGGCCATTCTTTAAAGCCGGAAGCTCATTCTTCCATTCGGACCACATGCCATCGTTGCTCATTGCATGACGCGACGTAAAGATGACATCTGGCTGACGAGTAATGACTTGTTCGATGCTGACTTGAGGGTAGGGCGAGCCCGAGTCGGTAAAAATATTTTCACCGCCACAAAAAGTAAAGACTTCACTTGGCCAGTTTTTACCAGCAACGGTAATGATGGGCTTTTCACTGAGCTGATAAAAATAGCGGACTTTATTCTCTGTGTTGTACTTCTTTTTAAGCGCTTCTAGCTGAGTTCTAAAATCGTCAGCGGCTTTTTGGCCGACTTGTGGATCCTCGCTGTATTGACTCAATTGCTCTATATTGCTGGCAATATCTTCCAGTGATCCTGTGGTGGAGTAGTAAATAGGTACATCAAACTGCTTTAGTTTTTCAAGCTCTTTGGCTGGGTTTCCCGCAGGCCAGGCAATCACTAAATCTGGCTGAAGTGCAATGATGCGTTCGAGCTTGATTCCTTGGTAATTGGTGACTTTTTCGAGTGAATTGGTTTGTGCAGGGTAATCGCTCATCTCACTCACCGCGATCAGTTTGTCTCCAAGGCCTGCAGCATAGGCAATTTCGGTCGCATGCGGGGCTAAGCTGATAATCCGTTGAGCTGGTTGGCTAGCTACGACAATAGAGGAGAAGAACAGTGGAAACGAAAAGGCAATTTTGTTCATCATAATCCTTGATAAATCATTCCGAGAAGAAGGCTTTGGATAACAATCCAAGCAAAAATACGCCAAATCAACAGCGTTTGGATCTGGGCCAGATGAATGGCTGCTGGAGCGATACGTCCACCCATTTTTGCCCGTTCAGTTCGTATGCCTTGGTAGAGTGCGGGTCCGCCTAATGAGAGCTGTAACTTGTGTCCGACACAACTTAGCAACCACGCCGGTCCCGGTGATGGCCAGGATTTTGACTGTTGTTTCACACCGTTAAGGACGTTGGATAGATTCTTGCCTGCAGCGATAAAAATTGCAAACAAGCGTAGCGGAATGACTTCAAGCGCAGCGAGTAGTTGAATCACAGGTTTGCCAAATGGAGAATATTGCCTGCGGCTTGGTGACCAGGTACGAGCAAGTTCGGCAATGAGCCGGTAAATGAAAGCCCCGATACCACCCGTAATCGCATACCAAAACAGCACACAAACTACATTTCGTCCGTATCCCATTATGATGGTTTCCGCTCCCGCTTTACCTATCCCCACGAGAGAAAGATTATTTGTATCTCGATTGAGATATCGCTTTAACCTCTGACGGCATTGAGCTTTGTCTTCTTTCGACATGGCTTGGACAAGTTGCTTAGTCAATATTTCACTGCTGCGCCAGTCTAATGCGAGTAGTAACAGAGCTAGCTCGTACAGAGGTGCTTGCCACACCAGAGGCTTTAACGCCATCAATAACACCAAACAAGGCAATATCATGAGGATAATAGAGAGGCTGCCTGCCAGGGTGCTTTGCGAATAACTATGGTGACGGTTAACTTTATTGGCCAGTTGCTTAGCCATTGTGTGCCATAAAGTCAGAGGATGCGCGGAACGAGGGATGGGAAGGAGCAGATGAAACAGCAGTGCGCCCCACATGACAAGGAGCGCACCATTGGCATAAAGTTGCTGAAAAGTTTCTTCCATGAATCGTTCGATTTACTTAACCAGCTCGATTTATTTTACTAGCTCTAGCATTTTGAATACCATTTCCGAAGAGCTTTTCGCTGCTAGTGGTAAAAACTCTTCGAAGCTCATAGGAGATTCTTTGTCTGCTACATCAGAAATTGCGCGTACAACCACGAATGGTGTATTGAACTGATGACAAGTCTGGGCGATTGCCGACGCTTCCATTTCTACTGCAATTACTGATGGGAAGTGTTGGCGAATAAACGCCTGACGTTCCGCTGTACAAACGAAAGCATCACCAGTACAGATAAGGCCGCGAACTGCATGGGTGTTTTCCATTTGTGCCAGTGCTTGCTCTGCCAGCTCCATCAGCTTTTCATCCGCTTTAAATGCTGCAGGCTGACCAGCCATTTGGCCTATTTCGTAGCCGAAAGCCGTTACATCAGCGTCGTGATGGCGAACTTCCGTTGAGATAACCACATCCCCCAGGTTAAGACTTGAGTCGAAACCACCCGCAGATCCTGTGTTGATCACTACGTCTGGTTGGTATTCATCAAGAAGAATTGTAGTACCAATAGCCGCAGCAACTTTACCAATTCCCGACTGCAGTAGTACTACATCTACACCGTTAATTTGACCAGCGAAAAACGTACAACCTGCTCTGTTTACAGTCTGGCAGTTTGTCATTGCTTCTTTCAGGATGGTCACTTCTTGTTCCATCGCACCGATGATACCAACTTTCATAACACTCTCTTTGGGTAAAAAATTTAATCGGCGAGAGTATAACACTCCCGGTCATCAGTTTTCTATTTGATGAGCTCTGCGTCAGAGAGTTCTTTACGCAATTGCTCTGCTCGCTTTCTGTTGACGCCGAAATCGGAGTACCCAATACGAGACTCGGATCGAACGATGAGTTTATCGCCAGTGACCTTGAGTTCTAGATCATCTACAAAGCGCATGATTTTGGATGTACATTCGATGCGCAGGTAATCATCTTCTTTAACCGCCGTTTTGGCTCCTGGCAAGTTTAGAGCGGCTTGTTCTATGGCATCTAATGTTGCGGACTCCGTTAACATAAATGGTGCAAGGTGGTGCTCTTCACGTGCGTCCTGAGTGGAAACGCAGTTTGGCTTGTTACCACATGGCGTTTGAGAACGATCGGTCATGGTTGATACTCCTTGGCTGCACGCAGTTAAGCCGAGAAAGGTGATGATAAGGAGAGCGATTTTATTCATGTCTTTGATTCCTTGCGGTAGGAATTTACTCATTCTGAGATTTATTACGTAATTATATGTAATAAAAGAAAAAAAGGATCCTAATTTAGGATCCTTTTTGAGAGGTTTCGCTGTGTAATTTTAGACTTCGAGGTAGTCGAGAATTCCTTCGGCAGCTTTGCGGCCTTCGTCGATAGCTGTTACCACCAAGTCAGAGCCACGTACGGCATCGCCGCCAGCAAAGATTTTTTCATTACTGGTTTGGTACTGGAACGTTTGCTCAAGTGGTGCTTTGATTCGACCCCATTGGTCAAGTTCGACATTGAAAGGTGTTAACCAGTCCATTTGATGAGGCTGGAAACCAAATGCCATGATCACCGCATCCGCTGGTAATACATGTTCGCTTCCTTCAACTGGCTCTGGGCGACGTCGTCCTGCTTCATCTGGTTCACCCAGTGCCGTTTTCACCACTTTTACGCCGGACACATTACCAGAGACATCGACTTCAAGGCTAAGAGGCTGAAGGTTGAACATGAATTTCACGCCTTCTTCCTTCGCATTTTTTACCTCTCTGCGTGAACCCGGCATGTTGGCTTCGTCACGGCGGTACGCACAAACTACGCTGGATGCACCCTGACGGATAGAGGTACGAACACAGTCCATCGCTGTATCACCACCACCAAGCACGACAATTTTCTTACCTGCCATGTCGATATATGGTTCGCTGGCTTTAAGGTCCATCACTTTGTAAGTGTTAGAAATCAAAAACGGCAGAGCGTCATATACACCCGGAGCGTCTTCATTTTCCAAACCTGCGCGCATGTATTTGTATGTGCCAACGCCGAGGAAAACAGCATCATATTCATCAAGAAGCTCTTGCATTTGAACATCTTGACCGACTTCCACGTTCATACGGAACTCTACACCCATCTCAGTAAAGATGCGGCGACGATTTTCCATTACCCCTTTTTCAAGTTTGAATGAAGGGATACCGAATGTCAGTAGCCCGCCAACCTCAGGATAACGGTCGAATACCACAGGTTTTACCCCGTTACGGACTAGGATGTCCGCAGCAGCCAAACCCGCAGGTCCGGCACCGATGATGGCAACTTTTTTGTCTGTCCATTCCACTTTGGACATGTCCGGCTTCCAGCCCATTTCAAAAGCTTTATCGGTGATGTACTTTTCGATGTTCCCAATGGTGACTGCACCAAAGTCATCGTTAAGTGTGCACGACCCTTCACATAAGCGATCTTGTGGGCAAACTCGGCCACATACTTCCGGTAAGCTATTGGTTTGATGACACAACTCTGCCGCTTCCAGAATACGCCCCTCATTGGCCAGTTTTAGCCATTGAGGGATGTAGTTATGAACCGGGCACTTCCATTCACAATATGGGTTACCACAATCCAAGCAACGGTCCGCTTGTGCTGTTGCCTGCTGTTTGGTGAACGGCTCATAGATTTCAACAAACTCAATCTTTCGAATTTTAAGTGGCTTTTTTGCCGGGTCTACGCGTTGAACATCGATAAATTGATAAACGTTCTGGCTCATGATTCAAACATCCTCCATGATTTATTGTGCTTGAACGCGCAGTTCAGCAGCGCTACGACTCTGGTGACCAAGCAGGGTACTTAAATCCGCAGCTTGAGGTTTCACCAAGTAGAACTTCGGAATCCATTCATCGAAGTTCGCCAAAATACGTTCTGCATGACGAGAGCCTGTTTCCTCTAAATGCTCTGCAATCAGACCGCGAAGGTGCTCCTGATGTATGTATAGATCAGACAGTGAAATCGCCTCAACCGATTCATCATTCACCCGACCTTGGAAGCTTTGGTTTTCATCCAGTACGTAGGCAAAACCACCTGTCATACCTGCACCAAAGTTCACGCCAGTCGCGCCAAGAATTGCAACGATGCCGCCTGTCATGTATTCACAAGCATTATCGCCAGCGCCTTCAATAACAGCGATGGTGCCAGAGTTACGTACACCAAAGCGTTCACCAGCTTTACCTGCTGCAAACAGTTTACCGCCAGTTGCACCATACAAACAGGTGTTACCGATGATGGTTGCTTCGTTACATTTGAAGGCCGTACCTAAGTGAGGCTTGATGACAATCTTACCCCCTGCCATGCCTTTACCGACGTAGTCGTTTGCATCACCGGTCAGGTAAAGTTCTACGCCACCCGCATTCCAAACGCCGAATGACTGACCAGCCGTACCATCTAAATGCAGCTTAATTGGTGTCCCTGCCAGACCTTGGTTGCCATAGCGCTTAGCTATTTCACCAGATAGTCGTGCGCCCACTGAGCGATCGGTGTTAATCACGTTGTAATAGAAGCTGGCTGAACGACCTTCTTCTACTGCATGAATAGCATCGTCAACAATTTTTTGGTTTAACGCTGCTTTATCAAATGGCGCATTTGGTTCAGTCCAGAATAACGGGTGTCCTTCAGGAGAAACGGGAGCTTCTAAAATGTTAGACAGATCCAGCTTGATTTGTTTTGCCGTGAAACCTTCGACTCTTTCAAGAAGGTCAGTACGACCAATCAGATCGGTCAGCTTTTCAACCCCGAGCTCTGCAAGTAAGCCGCGCACCTCTTCTGCAATGCCTGTGAAATAGTTAATCACCATTTCAGGCAAGCCCTTGAAGTACTCTTTACGCAGAGTTTCATCTTGGGTTGCTACGCCGGTCGCACAGTTATTTAAGTGACAGATACGTAAGAATTTACAACCCATTGCTACCATCGGCGCGGTACCAAAACCAAAGCTTTCTGCGCCTAAAATGGCGCCTTTGACCACATCTAAGCCCGTTTTCAGACCGCCGTCGACTTGTAGACGAATCTTGTGACGCAGGCCATTGGCAACCAGAGCCTGCTGAGTTTCTGCTAAACCAAGCTCCCATGGACTACCAGCGTATTTCACTGATGTCAGTGGACTTGCTGCTGTACCACCGTCATAACCTGAAATGGTGATAAGGTCAGCATAGGCTTTAGCTACGCCAGTGGCGATTGTGCCAACACCCGGCTCGGATACGAGTTTCACAGAAACCAGCGCTTTCGGGTTAACTTGTTTTAGGTCGAAGATCAGCTGAGCCAAATCCTCAATCGAGTAAATGTCATGGTGCGGAGGAGGGGAGATCAAGGTAACCCCTTGCACTGAATAACGCAGTTTAGCGATTTCAGCCGTCACTTTATGACCCGGTAGCTGGCCACCTTCACCCGGTTTTGCCCCTTGAGCCAC
This sequence comes from Vibrio sp. YIC-376, assembly GCF_052353105.1. NCBI lineage: Bacteria > Pseudomonadati > Pseudomonadota > Gammaproteobacteria > Vibrionales > Vibrionaceae > Vibrio > Vibrio sp. YIC-376. Next base: position 96,264 of record NZ_JBBWFK010000006.1, on the reverse strand, counting down.
TTTGATTTGCAATACGTCAGCATTGGTTAAGTAATGTGGGGTTACGCCAAATCGACCTGATGCGATCTGTTTGATACGTGAGTTTCGCTCAGTGCCAAAACGGCGCGGGTCTTCACCACCCTCACCAGAGTTAGAGTAACCGCCAAGACGGTTCATTGCCGTTGCGAGTGCCTCATGAGCTTCAGGACTTAGTGCCCCGATAGACATGGCTGCAGAGTCGAATCGCTTAAACAGATCGACTCTTGGTTCAACTTTTTCTAGTGGTAACGGTTTGTCGGACTTTTTCAATGTCATCAAATCACGCAGCATGGCAACCGGACGTTGGTTTACTTGCTTAGCGTAGGTTTGATAATCGTTGATATCACCGGATTTAACTGCTGTTTGTAGCGTGCCTACCACGTCAGGGTTGTAGGCATGGTACTCGCCACCATGTACGTATTTCAGTAAGCCACCATGGTCGATCGATTTACGTTTTGCCCACGCTTTACGAGAAAGGTTTGTCAGATCTTGTTGGAAGTCCTCAAAGTTTGCACCTGCAATTCGAGTGGTAACACCTTTGAAGCAAAGATCGACAACTTGCTGGCTTAAACCGACGGCTTCAAATAGCTGTGAACAGCGGTATGAAGCAATGGTAGAAATACCCATTTTCGACATGATCTTGTACAGGCCTTTATTGATGCCGTACTGGTAGTTTTGCATGACATCACGGTAGTCTTTATCCAGTACTCCATCATCGACCATTTTACCCAGCGTTTCATACGCTAAATATGGATAAATCGCTGTCGCGCCAAAACCAAGTAATACTGCAAACTGGTGTGGGTCACGTGCCGTTGCGGTTTCTACTACGATGTTTGCATCACAGCGTAAATTGGCCTCGGCGAGACGAGTTTGCACCGCACCCACCGCCATTGCTGCCGGAATTGGAATTCTGCCTTTGACCAGTGCGCGATCAGATAGTACGACCAGTACTGTGCCTTCACGTACTACCTGTACTGCTTGATCACACAAGAAGCTGATGGCTTCCTCAAGATTTCTTTCTTTCGGGTCGTAGTTGATATCGAGAATCGTATTGCGATAGTGATCGTCACTCAATCCAAGCAATTGCTGCATATCAGAATAAAGCAGAACGGGTGAATCGAATGTCACACGGTGAGCGTGTCCATCTGTTTCGCAGAAAACGTTCATCTCCTGACCGATACTGGTTGCCAGTGACATAACGTGTTTTTCACGCAGCGGGTCGATTGGCGGGTTGGTGACCTGAGCAAATTTCTGACGGAAGTAGTCAGTCACAAGGCGTTCTTTCGAAGAGAGCACGGCCATTGGGGTGTCGTCACCCATCGAACCGACGGCTTCTTGTGCCATTTCACCGAGTACGCGAAGTACTTGATCGATCTCTTCGTTGTTCATGGCGAACTGCTTTTGATAAGTCTTAAGCAAGTCTTCATCGAAGCTACGTTCACCAACCTGATCTTCCGGTAGTTCTGAGAACGGCGTTAATTTACGCACGTTGTTTTCCATCCACTCGCGGTATGGGTGGCGGCTCTTCAGATCATTATCAATTTCGCTCGACTGCCATAATTTACCTTTTCGGGTATCGACAACCAGCAGCTCGCCCGGGCCAACGCGGCCTTTTTGCGCCACTTCATCGGGTGCGTAATCCCAAATACCGATCTCAGATGCAAGCGTGATCAACTTGTCTTTAGTGATCACATAGCGTGCCGGACGCAAGCCATTACGGTCTAGGTTACATGCTGCATATCGACCATCTGAGAGAACGATGCCGGCTGGGCCGTCCCATGGTTCCATGTGCTTAGAGTTGAAGTCATAAAAAGCACGCAAGTCCTTATCCATATCTGGGTGATTTTGCCATGCTGGTGGCACAAGCATACGCATAGCACGGAAGATATCCATACCGCCTGCAAGGAACAGATCCAGCATATTATCAAGGCTTGAAGAGTCCGACCCAGTTTCATTAACGAATGGCGCAGCTGTTTGCAGATCCGGTAACAGTGGAGACGAGAATTTATACGCGCGAGCGCGAGCCCACTGACGGTTACCTTCTATGGTATTGATCTCACCATTATGTGCCAGATAGCGGAATGGTTGAGCAAGTGGCCAGCGAGGCTGAGTGTTTGTTGAAAAGCGTTGGTGGAACAGACAAATAGCAGACTCCATACGTAGATCCGCAAGATCAAGATAGAATCGTGGTAAGTCGGCAGGCATACAAAGACCTTTATACACCAACACTTGAGTCGATAAGCTACAGATATAGAAATCCGGATCTTCCGTGATCTGCTTTTCGATGCGGCGACGTGCTATATATAGACGGCGCTCAATATCTCGTTCACGCCATCCAGCTGGCGCAGAGATAAATACTTGCTGAATATGTGGCACCGAGTGAAGGGCGATAGGACCCAGCACTTCAGAATTTGTTGGTACTTCGCGCCAGCCTGCTATGGTTAACGTCTCTTGAGCAAGTTCTTTGTTAACTATTTCTCGGGCTTGGTGAGCTTTGATAGGATCTTGGCTAAAGAAAATCATCCCCACGGCATATTGCTTACCAAGGTTAAAACCATTCTCTTGAGCGACCAGGCGTAAATAGGAATCGGGCTTTTGTAATAGAAGACCACAACCATCACCTGTTTTACCATCGGCAGCGATACCACCACGGTGGGTCATACGGTCAAGTGCAGAAATTGCTGTACGAACCAGCTTGTGGCTTTGTTCGCCTTCCATATGAGCGATCAAGCCAAATCCACAGTTGTCTTTCTCAAGACTTGGATCATAAAGAGCCATTGCAATTCTCCCTTTGCTTATCTGTCATCCCGACAGATACATCAACACTGCTTATGCTGACAATGATGACTAACTATGCGTCATTTTTTATTGTTTTATGTATATTTATTCAATAAATGCTGTGAAATATTTAACAATTTTTGACTGTTTTATTTTCATCAACTTCACAAGCTATAGCTTATTGTAAAAAAGGTCAAGTTATTAGTGGATCATCACGTGAATAAGAGATTATCCATTTTATTGCCTGAAATTATTTAATAATTTCAACTAGATAGAAAATCGATTGTTACAATAAAATAACATTTGATGCTGCGAGGAATAAAAAAGACCAGCATAAAATGCTGGTCAAAAAAGAAAGATTGGAAGGAATTGTTTTCTTTCTACACCAACAGCCAACAATATAATTTTTGGCTGATTAATGGCTCTGAAAGAGGGGGAGTGTGTCTCCCCCCTATTATGCAGACAGCATTAGTGAGTCTGCTTTTGCTTCAAGGTGAGTACCGCCCATCAGGTATGCATCGACAGCACGAGCACACTCGCGACCTTCGTTAATACAACGAACGACAAGTGATTGACCTGTACGCATATCACCTGCAGCGAAAACACCCTCTTGGTTGGTCGCAAAGCCTTGAGTTGCAACGTTGCCACGATCATCAAGAGCAATATCTAGTTGTGCTAAAACACCCGTTGGTTCTGGATGTAGGAAGCCCATCGCCAGGAAAGCCATATCGCAAGGAATCACTCGCTCACTGCCTTTCACTTCTTTAAAGCTTGGGCGTTCGCCAGGTTTTGCATCTTCCCAGACGATGTCCGCAATGCGCAGACCTGTTACTTCACCTTTATCGTTACCAATGAACTCTTTAGTAAGGATGTTCCAGTGACGATCTACACCTTCTTCGTGAGACGTAGAAGTACGTAGGATCATTGGGTATTGAGGCCAAGGCATATTCGCTGGACGTTTTTCTGGTGGAATCGGCATGATCTCAACCTGAGTCACACTCGCTGCACCATGACGGTTTGATGTACCTACACAGTCAGAACCTGTGTCGCCACCACCGATAACTACCACATGTTTGCCTGCAGCGTGAATTTCTTCAGTTTTCAGGTCCATGCTGTTTGCACGGCGGTTGTTTTGCGCAAGGAACTGCATCGCGAAGTAAACGCCGTTAAGCTCACGTCCCGGTACCGGTAGGTCACGAGGAACTGTTGAGCCACCAGTCAGTAGGACAACATCGTATTCCTGACGTAGTTGTTGAGCGTTTACATCGACACCAACGTGTTGGTTCACTTTGAACTCAACGCCTGCTTCTGCCATCAGGTTGATCTTACGATCAATCACTTCCATGCTTAGCTTAAAGTCTGGGATACCAAAGCGTAGTAAGCCGCCGACTTTTTCATCACGTTCAAATACCGTCACTGAGTGGCCAGCACTGTTCAACTGTTCAGCCGCTGCCAGACCAGCAGGGCCTGAACCGATGATGGCAACGGTTTTGCCTGTGCGAGAGCGTGGTGTTTTCGGTTTGGCGTACCCTTCACGATACGCCGTTTCCACGATGGTTTTCTCAATATTACAAATGGTGATTGGGTCTTGGTTGATACCAAGTACACAAGCGCTTTCACATGGCGCAGGACAAACACGACCCGTAAATTCAGGGAAGTTGTTGGTCGAGCTTAGGATGTTCCACGCTTCTTCCCAGCTATCACGATAAACTGCATCGTTAAACTCAGGGATGATGTTACCAATCGGGCAGCCGTTATGACAAAACGGCACACCACAATCCATACAGCGAGAAGCCTGAGTATTGATCTTGCTACCAAACTCCTTGTTCAGAACGAACTCTTTGTTGTTCTTGATACGTTCAGCCGGGTCGATCTTCTGTGGAAGTTCACGACCATGCTCTAAAAATCCAGTAGGCTTACCCATTACACTGCCTCCGCTTCAGTTTGTTTTTCTTCAGCCTTACGCTTTTGAAGTACCGCTTTGTAATCGCGCGGCATAATCTTAACCATAGAGATCAAGCTTGCTTCAAAGTTGTCAAGGAATGACTGAGCAACTTCACTTCCTGTGAATTGAACATGCTTAGTTAGCATGTCGAGTAACAGATCTTTATCTTCTTGTTCGATTGGATCTAAATCAACGAGCTCTGAGTTAAGTTTTGACTCGAAGTCGCCTGATTTATCCCATACGTAAGCGATACCGCCGCTCATACCAGCAGCAAAGTTGCGACCTGTTGAGCCTAGAATGATCGCCGCGCCACCAGTCATGTATTCACAACCGTGGTCACCAACGCCCTCTACCACAACTTTTGCGCCAGAGTTACGAACACAGAAACGCTCACCAGCCATACCACGGATGAAGGATTCACCAGAGGTTGCGCCGTAGAAACATACGTTACCTACGATAATGTTGTCTTCTGCAACGATGCTTGAATTCGCATTTGGATACAGTGCTAACGTACCGCCAGACAGACCTTTACCCCAGTAGTCGTTTGCGTCGCCTTCAACTTCGAACGTTACCCCTTTCGCAAGGAATGCACCGAATGACTGACCCGCAGAACCTTTGAACTTGACCTTCATTGGTTTAGGCAGGCCCTGATCTTTGTACACTTTCGAAATTTCATTCGACAACATAGTACCTGCAGAGCGGTCTGTGTTGACGATAGGGAACTCAGCATTGACTGCTTCGCCTTTCTCCAGCGCAGGAATTGCCGCTTGGATCAACTTACGGTCGAGCACCGCTTCAAGGTTGTGATTTTGCTGCGTTTGGTTGAAAACGCCATCCGCTTCACGAGGTTGCTCAATGTGTAGAACAGGAGAAAGATCCAGGTTCTTATATTTCCAGTGAGAAACATCTTGGCGCACTCGTAGCTTCTGACCTTGGCCAACCATTTCATCGATAGTACGGAAACCAAGTTCAGCCATGATTTCACGTAGACCCTGAGCCATGTACTGGAAGAAGGTCACAACGTCTTCTACGCGGCCATCAAAGCGCTCACGCAGAGTTTTGTTCTGAGTTGCGATACCAACAGGACAGGTGTTTTTATGACACTTACGCATCATGATACAACCTTCAACAACCAATGCTGCTGTTGCTACACCCCATTCTTCAGCACCTAGAAGCGTTGCGATTGCAAGGTCACGAGGAGTTTTCATCTGGCCGTCAGCTTGAACAACGATACGGTTACGCAGACCATTCTTCAGAAGTGTTTGGTGTGTTTCTGCCAAACCTAGCTCCCAAGGAAGACCAGTGTGACGAATCGAAGAAATTGGAGACGCACCTGTACCGCCATCGAAACCTGCGATCAGTACAACGTCTGCTTTTGCTTTCGCTACACCTGATGCGATCGTACCAACGCCTGCTTCAGATACCAGTTTCACGTTTACACGACCCGCACGGTTCGCGTTCTTCAGATCGTAGATTAGCTGAGCCAAGTCTTCGATAGAGTAGATATCGTGGTGTGGCGGTGGAGAAATCAAACCGACGCCCGGAGTCGAGTGGCGAGTTGCACCGATCCAGTCATCGACTTTATCGCCAGGTAGCTGACCACCTTCACCTGGTTTCGCACCTTGAGCCATCTTGATTTGAAGCTCTTCTGCGTTAGTCAGGTAGTAAGACGTCACGCCGAAACGACCTGATGCAACCTGTTTGATTGCTGAGCGTTCCCAGTCGCCGTTTTCTTTACGCTCAAAGCGAATTGGATCTTCACCACCTTCACCCGAGTTGGATTTCGCGCCCAGGCGGTTCATCGCAACAGCCAGTGTTGAGTGTGCTTCGTGAGAGATCGAGCCGAATGACATTGCACCGGTCGCAAATCGTTTCACGATGCTTTCTAGTGACTCAACTTCGTCGATAGAGATAGAACCTGCCGGGTTCTTGATGAACTCTAGCTGGCTACGTAACGTAACAGCGTTGTCGCCTTGCTTGTCTACCGCGCTCGCGTACTGCTTGAACTGGTCGTAGTCTTTGTTACGAGTTGATTGCTGTAGCAGAGAAATCGTTTCTGGGTTGAACAGGTGTTTCTCACCACGTTGTTTCCATTGGTAAACACCGCCCACATCAAGCATTTGAACTGGGATTTCACGTTGTGGGTAGCCCACACGGTGACGAACCAAAACTTCTTTCGCGATATCGTCCAGAGTCAGACCCTGAATACGAGAAACCGTACCAGTAAAGTATTTATCGACAACAGATTTGTGAATACCCAGTGCTTCAAAGATTTGCGCACCGTGGTAAGACTGCAGCGTTGAGATACCCATCTTTGAGAAGATCTTCAACAGACCACCGTTGATTGCTTTACGGTAATTGTTGAACAGTTCACTTGGGGTTGCTTCTGGATCGAGTTTCTTCGTGCGTTGCAGATCAACGATGGTTTCGATAACCAGATACGGGTTAACCGCATTCGCACCGTAACCGATCAAGGTTGCAAAGTGGTGAGTCTCGCGTGCATCGCCTGTTTCTACGACTATGCCACACTTCGCGCGCAGACCTTTACGGATTAGGTGGTGGTGAACAGCGCCCACTGCCAGCATTGCTGGGATAGCCGCGTGGTTAGAGTTAACCGCACGGTCAGTCAGAAGGATGATCGAGTAACCATCAATAACGGCATCTTCCGCGTATTGGCAAATACGTTTAAGTGCACGCTCTAACTTGCCTTTATCTTCACTAGCCTGGAATACAATATCCAGCGTCTTAGCTTGTAGGTGCTCGTTGTCGATAGCACGTAGTTTTTCAAGTTCAGAGTTAGCCAGTACTGGTGATTCAAGCTCAACTTTCTGACAGTGAAGCGGTGTTTCCGTCAGTAGGTTGTGATCTTTACCCAGGTAAGTGTTCAGTGACATAACCATGCGCTCACGGATCGGGTCGATCGGCGGGTTAGTCACCTGAGCAAATAGCTGCTTGAAGTAGTTTGATAGATGCTGTGATTGGTGAGACAGAACGGCTAGTGGCCAGTCGGCTCCCATTGCAGATAGTGGCTCTTTACCATCGTCTGCCATTGGAACGATGATTTCGTTCACTTCTTCTGAGCTCACACCAAATGCTTGTTGGCGGTGCATTAAACGCTCTGGAGAAGGCTGGCTGAATTGGTTGCTCGCATCTGGCAGTTTCTTCAAGCTCAGCAGGTTGTCTTTCAACCATTTCTCGTAAGGCTGCGCGGTTGCGATAGTGTCTTTCACTTCTTCGTCAGAAATGATGCGACCTTGTTCTAAATCGGCAACGAAAATACGACCAGGTTGCAGACGACCACGGAACTCAACATTTTCTGGTGCGATGTCTACAACGCCAGACTCTGACGCCATGACCAGGAAGTTGTCTTTAGTCACTGTGTAGCGAGAAGGACGCAAACCGTTACGGTCAAGAGTTGCACCTACTTGAACACCGTCTGTAAAACATACTGATGCTGGGCCATCCCATGGTTCCATAATGTTTGCGTGATACTGATAGAAAGCACGACGCTTAGGATCCATGTTTTTATTTTCCTGCCATGCTTCAGGAATCATCATCATCAGCGCGTGAGGCAGGCTACGGCCGGACAGAACCAGCAGTTCCAGTGCCATATCAAAGTTTGCTGAGTCAGACATGCCTTCCTGACAGATAGGCAGCAGCATATCGATTTCAGCCTGAGTGAACAGGTCTGATTCAATAATCGCTTCACGGGCTTTCATCCAGTTCAGGTTACCGCGAACTGTGTTGATCTCACCGTTGTGAGCGATGTAACGGAAAGGCTGTGCAAGACGCCATCTCGGGAATGTATTGGTAGAGAAACGAGAGTGTACCAGTGCCAGTGCAGTCACCATGGTTGGGTTCTGCAGGTCAAGGAAATACTGTGGTACCTGTTCTGTCGTCAGCTGGCCTTTATATACCAGAGTCTTGTACGACATAGAGTTGATATAAAACTCGTCTTTGATATTCGATACGCTTTCTAGGCAGACACGTACTGTATAGTTACGCAGAACGTACAGTTTACGTTCCAGTTCCTCAGGTGATACACCTGGACCACCAGAGATAAATACATGTTCGAATTGCGGCTCCGTGCTAAGCGGGTCAGCACCAAGCATAGAGTTGTCGGTTGGTAGCACGCGGTAACCAATGACTTCAAGATCCAAGCGTTTGGCGTTACGCTCAAGAATGTCACGGCACTGTTCGCGTTTGTATTCGTCTTTAGGGAAAAGAACGACACCAACACCATACTTTTCGAAAGAAGGCAGTTTAATACCTAGCTTAACGGCTTCTTCTAATAGAAATTCATGAGGTTTTTGTAGCAGGATACCGGCACCGTCACCGCTGCATGGGTCACAACCTTGACCACCACGGTGTTCCATACGAGCCAGCATATCCAATGCTTGCGTAACTACTTCATGAGATTTACGGTTTTTAAGGTGAGCAACAAAACCGATTCCACAAGCATCATGCTCCAGTTCAGGAGTGTACAGACCCTGTGAATTTTGCTCTCTATCTACCATAGATAAATCCTTCCAGTTCAATGTAGACGCGAAAACTCCAGGCAGACTCTGCCTGCCCAGGCACATTTATTTAGCGTCTTGTCCTTTTATATTTATGATTCGCCACTAGTCTAGGTTGACCAGTCTTGATTCCTTTCCGTATCTCGCAGGAAAAGTATTGCGAGAAAAACATTCCTTGGTGATATCTCTTTGTTATTTGCCACTTCTTGGTGACTTATATAGGTAGGATTGAGATAACACCAACAAATCCCGTAGTCCGTGTTGTAATCCAAACTACAAAAACGACGGGGTTGCGTAAGTATCCTACAATTTTGTTACTTCAGAATGCAATGAAAAGTCGACTTTGTGACCCATTTTTTTTGTTTAAATATGCACAAAGTGTTTAACAATTGCGCAACATCGTCTGATTTTGTATTTATTTATGCAGGTTTATTGATTTGGATAGGGCTGGGTATTGGTTGGACTGATTAATATTATGTGTTTTTTCTTGCAGGGATGTAATTTATTTACATAAACCGTAGTGAGATTGATTGCGGTTTGCGACTGGTGGAAATTTATGCAGTTACATGAGTTGGTCAATACATTGGGCCAGGACCTTCAGCGTCGTTATGGCGAAAAAGTTCATAAATTAACGTTACACGGTGGTTTTAGCTGTCCAAATCGTGATGGCACGATAGGGCGTGGTGGGTGTACATTTTGTAATGTGGCATCGTTTGCGGACGAGGAAGTGCAGGTCAAAAGCATCCACGATCAATTAAGTGATCGTGCTGGTGAGATCCATCGCGCGAAAAAGTATCTCGCCTATTTTCAGGCATACACAAGTACTTATGCTGAAGTACAAGTTCTAAAGAGCATGTATGAGGAGGCATTAAAAGCGGCAGATATCGTTGGATTGTGCGTGGGAACTCGTCCTGATTGTGTACCAGATGCTGTGCTGGAGTTGTTGTCTGATTACGTAAATCAGGGTTATGAAATCTGGCTCGAGCTTGGTTTACAAACTGCCCAAAATGGCACACTCAAGCGAATCAACCGTGGTCACGACTTTGAATGTTACGCGGAGATCACCAAACGCGCGCGTGCACTCGGTATTAAAGTCTGCACTCATTTGATCGTAGGGTTACCAAAAGAAACTCGCGAAGATAATGTGGAAACGATGAATAAAGTGCTAGAAGTCGGTACTGATGGCATCAAATTACATGGTTTGCATATTGTGGAAGGCAGTAAGATGGCCAAAGCCTGGCGCGCAGGTAAATTGGAAGCACCTGAACTGGAAGAGTATGTCGCAATCGCCAGTGAATTGATCCGTATGACACCACCGGATATTGTTTTCCATCGAGTTTCCTCCGCCGCTCGTCGTCCGACGCTGCTTTCCCCGCTCTGGTGTGAAAACCGCTGGCTAGCGATGACAGAAATTGGCCGAGCATTAGATAGAGAGGGGGCTCAAGGTAGTTTAACAGGACGGTCGTTTATTTATACTAAACCGGACTTAAAACAATAATCTCTATCTGACCGATAACCGAGACTTAACGTTTATCGTAATTGGTTGAGTTAATCCAGATATCTCAAATCGTTGGAACCTATTCTCACTATTTTTACTGTTTTGGGGCGAGTTGAAACATCGCCCGAATGCTTTCTTCCTAAGTTGAACGAGATAGTCATTCGTCTTTCGCCAGTCTAATGCGAGCCGTTGTGCCTTCTAAAATTCTCTTTTCAAACCTCTTTTCGGTCGACCACTATTAATCATTTGAAGATTAACCTAAGTTGTGATCAACGCTTTGTGACCTTTTGCTCTAAGTTGAGAGCGAGAAGTTTAAATCAGCATATCAAACACGTTAAACTGCTGGTAATTGGTGTTTTTCGATTATTGCCCTGAAGTTTTGTTTGGACACCAATGTGAATTTCTAATGTTCAGGGATGATATCTAGCTTTGCGCCGTGGAGTTGCGAATGAAACCGATGAAAAATCTCGCCCAGTACTATGTAGACCTTCTGGTTAAACTGGGTATTGTACGTTTTTCAATTTTGCTGGCACTTGCGCTGGTGGCATTGGCTGTCGTGGTACAAGTCGGTATCACATTGGCATTAAAAGGCCGAGTTGACGATATTGATATTGTTCGCTCCGTGTTCTTTGGTCTGTTGATTACCCCTTGGGCGGTGTACTTTCTCTCCGTGGTTGTTGACCAGCTTGAGGAATCACGCCAGAGGTTAACCAAACTGGTTTCGAAACTGAAAGACATGCGTTCTCGAGATCAGGAGCTGAATTTCCAGCTACAACAGAATATTGAAAAGCTCAATCAAGAGATTGAAGAACGTATAAAAGCAGAAGAAGCGCGCGAAGAAGCGATGAAAGATCTGGAAAATGAGGTCTTCCAGCGAGAGCGTACACAATTGGAGCTTGCTGAACGGACTGCTTTATTACGATCCTTCATTGATGCTTCACCAGATTTGATTTACTACCGCAATGCTGATGGTGTGTTCTCGGGTTGTAACCGCGCTATGGAAGAGCTAACTGGCAAGAAAGAGCATCAACTGGTCGGTCTTAGCCCTTGGGATGTTTACAGTAAAGAAATCGCGCAGCCAATCGTTGATACGGACCAAAAAGTCTTTAGCGATAATCAGGCCATTACTTATGAACAATGGCTCGAATACCCTGATGGCCGTAAGCATTACTTCGAATTGCGCAAAGTACCTTTCTACAGTAAGGATGGGCGTCACCTTGGCTTAGTTGGCTTTGGTCGCGACATCACGGAACGAAAACGCCATGAAGAGTCGCTTGAAAAAGCCAGCCGGGATAAAACCACCTTTATTTCAACAATTAGCCATGAACTTCGTACGCCGCTTAACGGTATTGTTGGTTTGAGCCGTATGTTGCTCGATACTCAGCTTACTGAAGAGCAACGGAAGTACATGCAAACCATCAATGTGAGTGCGATTACGCTTGGTAATATCTTCAACGATATCATCGATATGGATAAGTTTGACCGCCGTAAACTTGAGCTCCTTCCTGAACCACTAAACTTTGAAGACTTTGTCGCTGAAATTGAAAGTATTTCTGCACTAATGGCACAGCAAAAAGGTTTGCGTTTTGACCTGGAACGTCTGAGTGATTTACCGAAAGCGATTGAAGTGGATGCTACCCGACTACGTCAGGTCATCTGGAACCTGGTCAGTAACGCTATGAAGTTCACCAAAGAAGGTGGAGTGGTGATGACGGTGAGTGCAGATGTTGAAGATAGCTTCGCTACGATTATTATCGAAGTTGAAGATACCGGTATCGGCATTCCTGAAGAGGAATTGAACAAAATTTTCGCCATGTATTACCAAGTGAAATCAGGTAAAGATAACCTGCATGCGGTTGGTACCGGTATCGGTCTGGCGGTTTCCAAGCAGCTTATCAATATGATGGACGGTGATATCACGGTTGCGAGTGAGGAAGGGTTTGGTAGTACGTTTACTGTTTCTATTCATGTTCCGGTTGTGACTCTTGATGAGCCAGTTATCGATGCGCAACGCGACAATGTTCACTTAAATATCTTCATGGTTGAAGATATCGAACTCAATGTCACGGTGGCCAAATCATTGCTGGAAAGCTTGGGGCATTCCGTCACTGTTGCCATGACTGGACAAGAAGCACTGGTTAACTTTGTACCAGAGCAATATGACTTAGCGTTACTCGATATCCAGTTGCCTGATATGACCGGTTTTGACGTTGCTAAGTATTATCGAGAGCATTATGACCACTTACCGCCTTTGGTGGCATTGACTGCAAACGTGATGAAAGACCGACGTGAATACCTGGAAAATGGTATGGATGACGCAATTAGTAAACCGTTAGCCGTACACGCCATTCAGTCGGTCATTGATAAGTTTTTTGTGCATAAAGTGGGTAATGCGGAACCTATTGAGGTTGCTGAAGTGAAAGAACATCCTGTGATAACACCATCTCCGGTTATTGAGACGCATCTGCTTGACCTCGACATGTTGGAATCCTACGTAGATATTGTTGGTGCTAATCCTGTGTATGACAGTATCAAAATGTTTGAAGACATGATGCCGGACTATATTGAAGTCCTGGACTCAAATATGACTGCCAAAGACAAGGACGGAATTGTCTCAGAAGCGCACAAAATAAAAGGTGCGGCGGGATCAATAGGACTTAAGCGTATTCAAAACGTGGCACAAAAAGCCCAATCTCCTGACATGCCAGCATGGTGGGAGAATATTTCAGACTGGGTCGAAGAAATTAAAAATGAATACCAGAATGATATTCAAGTACTAAGAAGTTGGTTAGAGCAAAGGAAATAACATGAAGAAACTTGCATCAGTAGTCATAGCTACTGCATTGCTGACAGGCTGTAGTGCTGTTCCTGAAGTGAATTGGAAACAAGACAGCCAAATAACAATTAATCAGGTTAACATTGAACTTAAGAGTAGCCTTTGGGTAAACCTAATGCCGACTATTGGTGGCACTCAACAACCTAGTCTTCATGGCTCGCTGTCGTTAGAAAGTGATCAGGAGTTGCCTGCCAATCTGACGGTAGAGGCTCTGATTATAAAACAAGGTGATAAAGAGTGGGTGGTAGGAGAGGAGTCACTTGAAACTCGTACCAACAGTGAAAACCAATGGGAAGTTGCCTTTAATTTGCAAAATGAACTTAATACCGAGAAGTGGGTTGATCTGGCGATACTTCTTGATGATGAAGGCGAGAAACGCTGGCTGGTAGAAAAGTATGTGAAGATTAACAAAGTGTATTAACTTTGTCTTTTCAACTAAAAAGGGCTTGCTCAATGAGCAAGCCCTTAGTGTTTAAGCGAATGAATTAGTCTTCAAGATCGCCACAGAAGCGATAACCTTCACCATGAATTGTCGCGATGATTTCAGGTGTACCAGATACTGATTCAAAGTGCTTACGAATGCGACGAATGGTTACGTCGACAGTACGATCGTGTGGCTTAAGCTCGCGACCAGTCATCTTCTTAAGAAGATCGGCACGTGTTTGAATCTTTCCTGGGTTCTCACAGAAGTGCAGTAGAGCACGGAACTCAGAACGAGGTAGTTTGTAGCTATCGCCAGAAGGGCTAACTAGAGAACGACTGTTGATATCTAGAACCCAACCGTTGAATTCGTATTTTTCTACCGAGCGTTTTTCTTCTTGAACTGTGCTGGTGCTCATTGAGCGGCTTAACAAGTTACGTGCACGAATAGTCAACTCACGAGGGTTGAAAGGTTTAGTGATGTAGTCATCTGCACCTATCTCAAGACCTAGTATCTTGTCTACTTCATTGTCACGGCCTGTCAGGAACATCAACGCGATGTCTGCTTGCTCGCGCAATTCACGTGCTAGTAGAAGACCATTCTTACCTGGAAGGTTAATATCCATAATGACCAAGTTGATAGAGTTATCAGACAAAACTTGGTGCATCTCTTCACCGTCACTGGCTTCAAAAACAGCGTATCCCTCTGCTTCAAAAATACTCTTAAGAGTGTTACGAGTTACTTGCTCATCTTCAACGATCAGAATCTGCGGGGTTTGCATTGGCGGTACCTAAATTTGTGACAAAATTGTGCTAATAGAATAAATTCTAGGCAAAAATATAACATACAGGTAATGTAATTTTGATAATAAATCAAGTTGATCAAAATTACACTTCTTTCAGTTATCCGCCCTCCGTGGAGTTTTACCAGCTCACCAAATCCAGTGGTGGCTTTTATTCTAAAGGGCCTTTTACCTTTCAGTCCCTTCGGGTAATGGGAGATGAAACGTAAACACCCTTGATATTGGCGGATTTTATATTGTTAACAGCATGCTAACAATGCTCAAATGTTAATTCCATGCACTTTGTTGATTTACATCAATTGATGAAATTTAACTGTTATTAATCATTTAAGAGTTATGATAGAAAAAAGTAATTCGAACATAGACACATCGTTATGGAATTCTTATTCAAATGCCTTCTTCCATTTCGAATCCCAATGGAGTGTTTTGAGCTACGTTGTAATAACTGCTTGGAACCCTTACAGTAATTTGCGGTCAAAAAAAGACAATTGCATAACTAATCAAGAGCTAGTAAAACGATTACAACACACTAACTATGTGCCTGTCACTGTGGGTGATCGTGGCTTTGAATGGTATGAAGAAAGCTTTGCGGTGGATATCACAATAGAGGAAGCGATATCACTGGCAAATGAGTATCAACAGAATGCTATTTATTACGTAACTGATGGAGAGCTCTATCTCATCGCCTGCTCGGATCCGGAGAATAAACATAAAATTGGTAAGATCAGCGACAGGCTTGTTTAACAGGATACTAATCGTTGGAGCAAAGCTCGGGCGACAAAATTCACGGAGGGAATATGATCGATATAACACCAGATATTTGTGATCGATTTGAAGATAAAGTAACGCAGTTGATTTTGCCATTACAGAACTATGGGCAACGAACTGCTTTTTTTGGTGAAATTGTTACAATTCGATGTTATCACGATAACTCTAAGGTACGAGAAGTTCTTGGGCAGAATGGGAAAGGCAAAGTGTTGATTGTGGATGGCCATGGATCCTGTCAAAAAGCTTTGCTCGGTGACCAGCTCGCCATACTCGGTATAGAAAATGGTTGGGAAGGTATTATTGTCTATGGTGCGATACGCGATGTAGCACAAATGTCACAAATGGACATTGGTGTGCAAGCACTTGGCACATGTCCGTTTAAAACCGAGAAGCGTGGAAAGGGTGATGTCAACGTGAGCTTAACCATGCACAATCAGATAGTTCAGCCGAAACACTATGTGTATGCAGATTGGAACGGAGTGTTAATCTCAAAAGAAAAGCTCGACTTCTAGAAGCGGAAACCTAAACCTACCTCAAAGCCTTGTTGCCAGTCTTGATAATCCAAAGTAGCGTGAATATCTAACTTATCAGTGATCTTCACACGGCTAGACACTTCGGCAGCAAGGCCATTATCTTCCTCGCGAACACCTTCTGTCACCTCACCTTTAAAAGAACGCAAGGTACTTTTTACTGTCACACGATCATTAAAGTGGTAACTGACGCCGCTTAGAAAGCCGCTTTGGTTCTGAACCGGAGAATTGTTTACACGCGCACCAACGTAAAGATCGACGGAGTCAAATAACTCGTAGGAGTACCCGCCATCAATATTCCATACGTCGAAACTGTCTGATTGGTAACTTTCACTAGAGATAAACAATTTGTGAGGGGAAGTGATGGCTTTCCCTGGAAGAGGGGGGAGCTCAGTGGCAAAAGAAATACCGGGCACGACAAAAAGCAACAGAAAAAACCATTTTTTCATGCTCACCACTCCTTGTGTTCCGCGATTTTTATTGGTATGTGCTTAACGCTTCCCACAATTAAAGCATAGAATATGAAAGCTAGCTCACTTATTTTTTGAAATTATCTATTCCGATGAATAGTGATCACATTTGGGTTGTTGCCTGAATGTCACATCAGTATTCGGTTGTTTGATCTGATCCTTTTAAAAAGTGATCCTCCAAATGCGAGTGTTAGTTCTCTTTGCTGTCAGGGTTAAAAGATAAAGGGAAGTGTATACAAAATTTATTTAATAATTATTTGTAAATAACCATTTGATATCAAGATCTTGCTGCAGGATTTATCTCTACAAGGCTGGTAAATGAACAATTTTTTTGTTGACTATGATTCAGAAACTCGGTAAACGTAGAGCTAAGCAAACACACATATCATTGAATATTGATTTATGACACTTAACAGCCAAGTAGCAATGACCACAACCATTATTATTACCGACATTACATTTGTTGGGGCAGGCTGCTAAGCGAAAGAAATTCACAAGAAAGGCCTGTATCCAACAAGATACAGGCCTTTTTTTATGCTTTCTTAATACAAATTTTAAACAAGTTTAAGAAGATACACTGGAGGAAGGGATGCGAGTATTGAAGTTTGGCGGTTCATCATTGTCTGATGCAGATCGCTTTTTACGAGCAGCAGATATCATTGCGAATAATGCTCAACAGGAAGAAGTAGCGGTTGTGCTTTCTGCGCCAGGTAAAACAACCAATAAACTGGTTGCTGTAATTGAAGGTGCATTACGTAATGGGGAAGCAGACTTACAAATTAATGAGTTAGAAGAATCGTTTAAAACGCTATTCTCAGATATTCAGGCAGTGGTACCGAACCTTGATGGCACTGCTTACGACAATCAAGTTAAAACCTCTCTTTCTCAACTACGTCAATTCGTTCACGGTATCAGCTTGCTAGGGATGTGCCCAAACAACGTGAATGCACGAATCATCAGTAAAGGTGAACGTGTGTCTATCCAGTTGATGAAAGCGGTACTTGAAGCAAAGGGTCAGCCAGCCAGCTTAATCGATCCGGTTGAATACTTGTACGCTCAAGGCGATCATCTTGAAGCGATGGTTGATGTCGACATTTCTACTCAAAACTTCCGCCAAAAACCACTTCCAGAAGGTCATGTCAACATTATGCCTGGTTTTACTGCAGGCAATGAAAAAGGTGAACTGGTTACACTAGGCCGTAATGGTTCGGACTACTCAGCAGCAGTTCTGGCAGCGTGCCTTCGTGCCGATTGTTGTGAAATCTGGACGGATGTTGATGGTGTCTATAATTGTGACCCTCGCTTAGTCGAAGACGCGAGATTACTTAAATCTCTTAGCTATCAGGAAGCGATGGAACTGTCTTACTTCGGTGCGTCTGTTCTGCATCCGAAAACTATCGCTCCAATTGCTCAATTCCACATTCCATGCCTGATTAAAAACAGTTTCAACCCTCAAGGTGCAGGTACTCTGATTGGTCAGGACACTGGCGAAGACAAGCTGGCAATCAAAGGCATCACAACGCTGAATGACCTAACAATGGTTAACGTTTCCGGCCCTGGAATGAAAGGTATGGTGGGTATGGCGAGCCGAGTATTCGGTGCTATGTCTTCAGCAGGTGTGTCTATCGTACTTATTACTCAGTCTTCTTCAGAATACAGTATCAGTTTCTGTATTGAAGCAGAGGACAAAGCGAAAGCGGAAAAGGCACTTGCAGAATCATTTGAGTTGGAATTGAAAGATGGCCTGCTTGAGCCAGTTGAGTTTATTGATGATGTTGCAATCGTAACGCTTGTTGGTGATGGTATGCGTACCTCACGAGGTGTCGCGTCTCGTTTCTTCTCATCTCTTGCAGAAGTGAATGTCAACATTGTAGCGATTGCCCAAGGATCTTCAGAACGTGCTATTTCTGCGGTTATTCCTGAAGACAAGATCTCTGAAGCGATCAAAGCGTGTCATATGAACTTGTTCAACTCTAAACACTTCCTTGATGTCTTCGTTGTTGGTATCGGTGGTGTTGGCGGTGAATTGGTGGATCAAATTGAACGTCAACAAGCGAAGTTAGCCGAAAAAGGCATCATTATCCGCGTTTGTGGTCTGGCGAATAGTAAAGGCTTGCTCCTAGATAGCGAAGGGTTACCACTTGATCATTGGCGTGACCGCATGTCATCTGCAACAGAAGACTTCAGTCTGGCGCGATTAATTGCGCTTGTTCAACGCAACCACATCATCAACCCAGTGTTGGTGGATTGTACTTCAAGTGAAGAGATTGCAAATCAATATGCCGATTTCCTGGCGGCAGGTTTCCATGTGGTTACACCAAACAAAAAAGCAAACACAGCAAGCATGGCGTACTACCATCAACTTCGCGATGTGGCTCGCAGCTCTCGTCGTAAATTGATGTACGAAACAACAGTAGGTGCTGGTTTGCCAGTTATCGAAAACCTGCAAAACCTCATTTCTGCTGGTGATGAGTTAGAACGATTCAGCGGTATTCTGTCAGGTTCACTGTCATACATCTTTGGCAAATTAGATGAAGGCATGAGCTTGAGTGAAGCGACTAAGATTGCGAGAGACAATGGTTTTACTGAGCCGGATCCTCGTGATGACCTATCTGGTATGGATGTGGCTCGTAAGCTACTGATTCTGG
Source organism: Vibrio sp. YIC-376 (assembly GCF_052353105.1). Lineage (NCBI taxonomy): Bacteria > Pseudomonadati > Pseudomonadota > Gammaproteobacteria > Vibrionales > Vibrionaceae > Vibrio > Vibrio sp. YIC-376. Next base: position 77,033 of record NZ_JBBWFK010000006.1, on the reverse strand, counting down.
CTCGTGAAGCGGGAATGTCACTGGAGCTGGAAGACGTGGTTGTCGATCAAGCTCTGCCACCAGGTTTTGATGATTCAGGTAGTGTCGACGAGTTTATGGCTCGTCTGCCAGAAGCCGATGCCTACTTTAAAGAGATTGTCGCAAAAGCGGCAGAAGAAGGTAAAGTTTTACGTTATGTTGGTGAAATCAACGATGGTAAATGCAAAGTGAGCATTGCTAGCGTGGATGAAAATGATCCAATGTTCAAAATTAAAGATGGTGAAAACGCACTGGCGTTTTACAGCCGTTACTACCAGCCAATCCCATTGGTATTGCGTGGTTACGGAGCGGGTACTGAAGTTACCGCAGCAGGCGTATTTTCAGATGTGATGCGTACTTTAGGTTGGAAACTAGGGGTATAACAGTAATGAGTTCAAGTGATATGGATGTAGTGGTTTATGCCCCAGCATCAATTGGGAATGTAAGCGTAGGTTTTGATGTTTTGGGAGCGGCTGTATCTCCTATCGACGGCACCTTATTGGGTGACCGAGTACAAGTGAAAGCTGGTTCTGAACCCTTCAGCTTGAAAACATCAGGTAACTTCGTCTCGAAGTTACCTACCGAACCAAAAGAGAACATCGTTTACGACTGTTGGGTTGTATTTGCTCGCGAGCTGGACAGAAAAGGCGTTGAGCTTAAACCACTAGAAATGACGCTTGAGAAGAACATGCCTATTGGTTCAGGTCTTGGTTCCAGTGCTTGTTCTATTGTTGCCGCATTAGACGCTTTAAACCGTTTCCATGGCCAACCGCTGAATGAGACAGAGCTGTTGGCGTTGATGGGTGAAATGGAAGGCAAGATCTCTGGTGGTATTCACTATGACAACGTTGCACCTTGCTACCTAGGTGGTGTGCAATTGATGCTTGAAGAGCTTGGCATTATTAGCCAAGAAGTACCATGTTTTGATGACTGGTACTGGGTAATGGCTTATCCGGGAATTAAAGTATCCACGGCGGAAGCGCGAGAGATCCTACCATCTCAGTACCGTCGACAAGATATCATAGCTCACGGTCGCCACCTTGCAGGCTTTATTCATGCGTGTCATTCTGGTCAGCCAGTGCTGGCTGCAAAAATGATCAAAGACGTGATCGCAGAACCATATCGTGAGAAACTGCTGCCAGGCTTTGCTAATGCACGTCAATACGCCGCGTCTGCTGGAGCTCTGGCAACCGGTATTTCTGGCAGTGGGCCGACACTGTTCAGTATTTGCAAAGAGAAAGATGTCGCTGAGCGAGTTGCTCGCTGGTTAGAACAAAATTACGTACAAAACGAAGAAGGATTCGTCCACGTTTGTCGACTGGATAAGCAGGGTTCGAAAGTAACAGGAAGTGAGCTATGAAGCTTTACAATATAAAAGAAAATGATGAACAAGTTTCCTTTGGCCAAGCCGTTCGCCAAGGATTAGGTCGTAATCAAGGCCTGTTTTTTCCATTGGAATTACCAAAATTTGATGATATTGACGCTCTATTAGAAGAAGATTTTGTCTCTCGCAGCACAAAAATTCTTTCTGCCCTGATTGGTGATGAGCTAACTGAAGAGCAAGTTCATGCAATGGTTGATGCTGCGTTTCAGTTTCCTGCACCGATCAAACAGGTAAAAGATGATGTTTATGCACTGGAGCTTTTCCACGGCCCAACATTGGCTTTTAAAGACTTTGGTGGTCGTTTTATGGCTCAATCGCTGGCGGCTGTTTCGGACGGTGGGAAGATCACGATTCTTACTGCGACATCTGGCGATACAGGTGCAGCGGTTGCTCACGCTTTCTACGGCATGGAAAACATCAACGTCGTGATTCTTTACCCTAAAGGTAAGATCAGCCCGCTACAAGAAAAGCTATTCTGTACACTGGGTAAGAACATCCATACGGTCGCAATCAATGGTGACTTCGATGCATGTCAGGCGTTAGTGAAGCAAGCCTTTGATGATGCTGAACTGCGTCAGGAAATTGGCCTTAACTCAGCTAACTCGATTAACATCAGTCGCTTGATGGCGCAAATCTGTTACTACTTTGAAGCAGCCGCGCAAATGAGTAAAGCAGAGCGTGAAAACCTAGTTGTATCAGTACCAAGTGGTAACTTCGGTAACTTAACTGCTGGTTTGTTAGCAAAAGCACTGGGTTTGCCAATCAAACGTTTTATCGCGGCAACCAATGCTAACGATACTGTGCCGCGTTATCTAGAAACGGGCAAGTGGGATCCAAAACCGACGGTTGCAACGACATCTAATGCGATGGACGTGAGCCAACCTAACAACTGGCCGCGTATTGAAGAGCTGTGCCGTGTGAAAGAGTGGGGCTTGGAAACATTAGGTAGAGGTGCGGTTTCTGATCAGCAAAGTGCTGATGCAGTTAAAGAGCTGAATTCATTTGGCTACCTTTGTGAGCCTCACGGCGCAATCGCCTACAGCGTACTGGATGAGCAGCTTCAGGCTGGTGAAACTGGCCTGTTCTTATGTACGGCTCATCCGGCTAAGTTCAAAGAAGTCGTGGATGACATCCTGCAATCTGATATCGACTTGCCAGCGCCATTAGCGAAACATGCAGCAATGGAGTTACTGTCTGAAGATTTAGATGCTGATTTCGATGCTCTAAAAGTGGTTTTACGTCGAGTACAGTAAAATAACTGCAAGCTAAATAAGGAAGGTGGAGCTTGGTCTCCGCCTTTTTTGTTTATGCCGGCCGATAAAAAAACGACGCTCACTGAGCGCCGTTTTCAAATTTTACCGGAGCGTGTCTCTATTATAGAGTCTCAGTAAATGTACGAGCGATTACGTCACGTTGTTGTTCTGGAGTTAGCGAGTTGAAACGAACTGCGTAACCTGAAACGCGAATAGTTAGCTGTGGGTATTTTTCTGGGTGAGCAACAGCATCTTCTAGCGTTTCACGCTTAAGAACGTTTACGTTCAGATGTTGACCGCCTTCGATGCGAGGTGCAGTTTCGATTGCCACTTCACGGCTTTCGTATTCACCTAGGTCGTTGATAGAGATAACTTGGTCTGCTTCGTAGCCAGCTGCAGCAGCAACACAACGCGCTTCATTCTTTTCACCATCTAGTAGCCAGATAGAGTTTAGTAGTTCGTCATTTGCCGCTTTAGTAATTTGGATACCTTGGATCATTACTGTCTCCTAGTCCACATACGTGGTGTTTATTGGTGTTAGTTTTCAAACTTGGTGTCGAGCTGAGTATTATATAGCTAATATCCACTATTTTAATATTGATTTAAGTCAAAAAACAACCAAAAGCATCATTTTTTATAAGGTTGTTTTGTTGAGTTAAATCAATAAAGTGTTTAAAAACATGGTAATTATAATATTTTTGATATTATCAAAAATATTTGATGTTTAATTTTGTTGTTTTTTTACTACATTTTAGTGGTTTGAATTCAACTAGATTTATATAACTAATTGTATTTAGGTACACATACTGAAAGTTTAAAGTGATTAAATGACAAACATGAAAAACAAGCTTGGGAACAAGCTGATTGGCGCTCATGTCTCTGCTGCTGGTGGTGTGGATCAAGCTCCATTACGTGCTCGAGAGATTGGTGCAAACGCGTTTGCGTTGTTTACCAAAAACCAGCGCCAGTGGGTTGCCAAGCCTTTGGATGGTAAGACCATCAGTGCATTTAAAGCCAACTGTAGAATGCTTGGATTTGGCTCAGAGAGTATCCTTCCGCATGACTCATATCTAATTAACCTGGGTGCTCCGGAAGAAGAGAAGCTCAATAAGTCTCGTGCAGCATTCATCGATGAAATGGAGCGCTGTAGCCAGCTTGGCCTGACACTCTTGAACTTTCATCCCGGGAGCCACTTAAATAAAGTCTCAGAGCAAGAGTGCTTAGCGACGATTGCTGAATCCATCAATCTGGCACACAAAGCCGTACCAGATGTTATTGCAGTAATTGAAAACACCGCAGGCCAGGGGACTAATTTGGGCTGGAAGTTTGAGCATCTTGCAGAAATCATTGAGCAAGTCGACGACAAAGAGCGTGTCGGTGTGTGTATTGATACCTGTCATACTTTTACCGCCGGCTACGACTTAAGAACCAAGGAAGATTGCGAACACACCTTTGCCGAATTCGATCGTATTGTTGGTATGCACTATTTAAGAGCAATGCATCTAAATGATTCAAAAGTCGAGTTTGCGAGCCGTGTGGATCGTCACCATTCTCTGGGTAAAGGCGAAATTGGCTGGGACTGTTTTGAGTATATTGCGAGAGATTCTCGATTTGATGGTATCCCACTGATTTTAGAGACAATTGATCCGGATCTTTGGCGTCAGGAGATTGATGTTCTTCGTGGTCATCACTTGGAAGAATTAAAGAAAAATTAATCAATTTGTAATAGTTGGCACTATTCTTTCTTAAGGAGCTTTAGGGGCCTATGAAAGAAGGATTGCACTATGTCTCGAACTATCTCTTTTATTCCATTCTCGAACAGCGGACGTACATCGCGTCTGCCAGTACCTAACCGTCACATTACTGGACAGGGGCACCATCGAACACCACAGAAACACTAATCTTATATTTGCGTTCTTAAATTGATGGCAAGTTTTTGTCTGTGCAGGTTTATCTCGTTAGAATAGAGATAAACTTTACGACAGGAACTTTCCATGAATCAGTCACCGACTTGGCATGATGTGATCGGCGAAGAGAAAAAACAAAGCTACTTCGTCGATACTTTAAACTTTGTTGAATCAGAACGTTTGGCGGGGAAAACGATTTATCCTCCAGCCAAAGATGTGTTCAACGCATTTCGTTTTACCGAGTTTAACGATGTAAAAGTGGTGATTTTAGGTCAGGATCCTTACCACGGTCCTAATCAGGCGCATGGGTTGTGTTTTTCTGTGTTACCCGGAGTGAAAACACCGCCATCTTTGGTGAACATCTATAAAGAACTTGCTCAGGATATTGAAGGATTTCAAATCCCACAGCACGGTTTTCTGCAAAACTGGGCTGAACAGGGCGTATTGCTGCTCAATACGGTATTGACCGTAGAGCAAGGCAAAGCGCACTCGCATGCAAAAACTGGTTGGGAAACTTTCACTGATAAAGTGATAGAAGCAATAAATTTGCATCAACACGGTGTCGTATTTTTGCTGTGGGGTTCGCATGCACAGAAGAAGGGCAGATTCATCGATCGCTCAAAGCATCATGTACTTGCAGCTCCTCACCCTTCGCCACTCTCTGCTCACCGAGGTTTTTTAGGTTGCAGGCACTTCTCTCAAGCAAACCAAATACTTGCAACGCAAGGTAAACAGCCTATAAATTGGCAGTTACCTCTTGAAGTATAAAAGAAAAGGCAGCGATTAAGCTCTGCTTATCGCTGTTTTTTTGAGCAGGCTCAAGCTGGCAATGCATTTCTCATGTACACTTATTAAAAGAAGGTGTTAAGGAGAGACGCTATGATGATCGAAAGAATTCGACGCGAACACGGCTACATGGTTCGTCTGTTGGCTATATTGCGCCACAAACTCAACGCAATAAAACAAGAACGCTCAATTAACTATGCGCTAGTGGGCGAGATTGTTGATTACCTCTCTACTCACTCAGAAAAAGTACATCACCCGAAAGAAGACATCCTCTACCACCATTTTCTTGAGCATTATGGTAAGCAACAGACCATTGAGAATCTTGAGCAGGAACATAAAGATTTGGCAGAAAAAACCAAAGAGTTCACAACAGTGATTGAGATGATTCTGCAGGACGCTGTTGTACCTCAAGATGTGTTTGTCAGCCATCTCGAAGAGTTCATTAATTCCCAGAAGCGACATCTTGAGCTCGAAGAGCGGAAGATTCTTCCCTTAATTGAAGAACTGTTTACGACAGAAGATTGGCAACAAGTAGAGAGTCTTTGGAGTGAAAATGACGACGACCCTGTCTTTGGCGATACTATTGCGGATCGCTATAAACAGTTGGCAGAGCGTGTTCGTCAAAGTGACATGGAGTATATATAGCTTCATGTTGACCCGGGGGAATGGTGTTTTCTCTCGGGTTTAAATGCTATTTTTCTTACCTAATAAGAATTGAGGGTAAATTAAATGTACTCTGGATAAGGGGAAAAAGAGGCAGCTATTCTCATTATGTGATAATTGGGGATGAATAGGCTTGAAGTGCTCTTGGCACCCTAATTTGCTCGTTCAAAAATAACAAAAGGCACCGTTAAGGTGCCTTTTGTTTAAATTAGAGTTTGATGTCTTCTAAGTTATAGTCGTTACAAACATCAAGTTCGCGCAGCTCTCTTAGCAAGTTGCGTCTGTCGTTCATCGCTTCTATTTCTCGCCATTTACGTTTTACTGGCTTGGTGCGAGATTTGGTTGTTGAGGTACTATCCAGATCAAAAATGTCATCTAGTTGAAAGCCGTCCATAAGCCACCTTACCTTTGTTTATCTAAACTGTTGTAACCAGTCCTTGTGGAGTTTTTTAATTACCACAATAGATGTGAGAATAGCCATGACATATTTCGAAATTGTGTCTGTCACATGACATTTTCGTGCAAAAACCTTCCCAAAATCACATTTTGGTTTGTAATCGTTGCATAAAAAACAGGCAAACGAGCTTAAGAAAACAATTAAATGAAGAGATTTTCTATGTTAATTCGAACCACTCAATTAGAGCACGAAGCAAAGCTTAGAGTTGCATAAAACTGCTTTGACGAATTAGTGTTCAATTGCGGCTTGAGAATAGCTGAGAATTTCGGTAACACCTTATGAACACTAGCCTAGGCTCTGAATAATGAAGTGCCACTTTATTAGTTAGAAGATAATTATCTCTGTTTCTTTTTGGTAATCAAATTGTTGCCGTTTGTAATAATTTAATCTGTCATTTATGTTATTTTTTGGTGACTTTATAGTGAAAAATAACAAAAATAAACAACTTGTTTCATATTGATTTTTGTTGGTTCAGATTGCATTATCCGCCCGTCAAAAAATACGCTGGTACGTAAAATGGATGCATGAAGCGACATTTACGATTCTAGATTGCCCTGAAAACAAACACTACTTAATAAGCTAAGCATACTTTGACACTTAGCAGGCAATCTGGTGGATGGCTAGGATGCATAGACCGGCGCAACTCACTTTGAGGTACGCATGACAGACTTAATCAATTTGATGAACGATCTCCTTTGGGGCTCGATTCTGGTTTATCTTCTCGTTGGTGTAGGTATTTACTTCACTGTTCGATTGGGATTCATCCAATTTCGCCATTTCGGCCACATGTTTTCGGTTCTAAAAAACAGCCGTAAATCAGACAAAGCTGGTATTTCTTCTTTTCAAGCGCTTTGTACCAGCCTTGCTGCACGTGTCGGTACAGGTAACATGGCCGGTGTTGCCGTTGCTCTGACTGCGGGTGGTCCAGGTGCAATCTTCTGGATGTGGCTGATAGCAATGCTGGGGATGGCAACGTCGTTTGCTGAAAGTACTCTGGCGCAGTTATACAAAACCAAAGATGATGATGGTAACTACCGTGGTGGCCCTGCTTACTACATGGAAAAAGGCTTGGGCATGCGCTGGATGGGCGTGTTGTTCTCAGTTTTCCTCATCATCGCTTTTGGTTTGGTATTTAACGCCGTACAAGCTAACTCTATTGCCAACGCGATGGGCAATGCATTTGGCTGGAACTCTCTATACGTAGGTTTCGGTGTTCTGTTATTGTCTGCGGCCGTTATTTTTGGTGGTATTAAGCGTATCGCTAAAGTAGCGGAGATGATTGTTCCACTTATGGCTCTGCTTTATCTGGCACTTGCGTTATTGGTTGTGTTTGCCAATATCGAGAAACTGCCAGCAGTGCTCGCTCTTATCTTCAAGAGTGCATTTGGCCTGCAAGAAGCGGCTGCTGGTGGTCTGGGCTACGCAATCGCACAGGCAATGATTAACGGCGTAAAACGCGGCCTGTTCTCGAACGAAGCTGGTATGGGTTCTGCGCCAAACGCAGCAGCAACCGCAACGCCTTATCCACCACACCCAGCATCTCAGGGTTACGTTCAGATGCTAGGTGTCTTTATGGATACGATCGTTATCTGTTCTTCAACGGTAGCGATTATCCTCATGTCAGGTGAATATGTAGGTCAGGCAACAGAAGTGACGGGTATCGAGTTGACTCAGCGCGCATTGAGCTCGCAAGTTGGTGACTGGGGTGGCATTTTTGTTGCTGTCGCAATCTTCTTCTTCGCGTTTACCTCGATCATTGCAAACTACTCATATGCTGAGACTAACTTAGTCTTCCTGGAGCATAACCATAAAGCGGGTATCGGTATTTTCCGTATTATCTTCCTAGGTATGGTGATGTTCGGTGCCGAGGCTTCTCTACCAGTGGTATGGTCTCTGGCCGACGTTTCGATGGGTTTAATGGCGATAGTTAACTTGGTGGCGATTATTCTGCTGTCCGGCATTGTTATCAAACTGGCGAAAGACTACAACCGTCAGTTGGATGAAGGCAAAGTGCCAACATTCGATGCAAATGATTTCCCAGAGCTTAAGTCTCAGCTTGAAGAAGGCATTTGGCACAACGATAAAAAAGACTAAATGAAGACCGATTCATAGTCGAAAGCTATTAGCACGATTCAAAAAGCCATGCAGACAATGCATGGCTTTTTTTGTACCCTTAACGCTATATAAAATTAAAAGGATAGAGTTAAAGTCATGCTTATCGTAGTTTCTCCTGCTAAGACACTTGATTACGAGTCTCCGCTAGCGACAGAAAAAGTTACTCAACCTGAGTTAATTGAGTATTCAAAAGAGTTGATCGACGTTTGCCGTAAACTGACGCCTGCGGACGTTGCGTCATTGATGAAGGTCAGTGACAAGATTGCAGATTTGAACGTAGGTCGATTCCAGGAATGGAGCGAGACCTTCACGACGGAAAACTCGCGTCAGGCAATCCTCGCATTTAAAGGCGATGTTTACACTGGGCTTGAGGCTGAAACACTATCAGAAGACGACTTTGATTACGCCCAGCAGCATCTGCGTATGCTTTCCGGTCTTTACGGTTTATTGAAGCCGTTAGACCTAATGCAGCCATACCGTCTGGAAATGGGCACCAAGTTGGCTAGCGATAAAGGGGCGAACTTATACCAGTTCTGGGGCAATGTTATCACTGACAAGCTTAATGAAGCGATTGCTGCACAAGGCGACAACGTACTTATCAACCTTGCATCCAATGAGTACTTTAAAGCGGTTAAGCCGAAGAACTTAGATGCACAAGTGATCACGCCAGTTTTTAAAGATTGTAAAAATGGTCAATACAAGGTGATCAGTTTCTATGCGAAAAAGGCGCGTGGCATGATGGCGCGTTACATTATCGAAAATCGCATTGAGAGTGTGGCTGAACTGACGAAGTTTGATACTGCGGGTTACTACTTTGTTGAAGAGGAGTCGACACCAACAGAACTGGTCTTTAAGCGTGAAGAGCAAAACTGATTAGATGATTAATCTCATTGTACAGACACAAAAAAGGGTTGGCATTGCCAACCCTCTTGTTATTTTGAATCTTACTTTTTCTTAGCGGTTTTCTTTTTCGCTGTTTTCTTCTTGTCGTCTTTTTTCTTTTTCTTAAACACAGGTTTTTTGTGCTTTGGACGCATCTCTTTGATGAAACGCTCTTTGATCTCTTCTTTCACGTAACGTGCTACGCGGTCCATCATTGGCTGATCGTGCGCTTCTACCAGTGAGATAGCATTACCTTTTTTACCAGCGCGAGCGGTACGACCGATACGGTGCAGGTATACGTCTGCTGTGCGTGGCAAGTCGTAGTTGATTACGTGTGACACATCTGGAAGGTCGATACCACGCGCAGCAACGTCTGTTGCAAGTAACACGTTAACGGTACCTTCACGGAAGCGTGCAATCGCATTGTTACGACGATCTTGTGGCATTTCGCCTTGGATCCATGCGCAAGGTATTTGTGCACTCTCAAGTTGGGCGCGCAGCTCAGCCAGACGCTCACGAGTCTTTAAGAATACGATAGTACGTTCCGCTTGCTGAGTGATGATGTGTTTAAGCAGTTCTAGTTTGTGCTCTGCATTATCAGCTCGGTGGTACCATTGAGCAATCTTCTTGCGCTCACGCAGTGGCGATTTCGCGTCGATCTCTGCTGGTTCGTTCAGTAGGTCTGCAGTGAAACCTGCTACGCCTTTACCTTCAAGAGTCGCTGAGAACAGAAGGGTTTGTTTACGCCAGCGACACTCTGTTGATAGACGGTCTACCGTAGGACCAAAGCCCATGTCTAGCATGCGGTCAGCTTCATCAAGGATTAACCATTCGATAGCGCGACAATCAAAACGTTCTGCGTCAATGTACTCACGCAAGCGGCCTGGTGTAGCAACAACGATATCCTGAGTGGTTGCCAGGATATCTGCGTGTTCCTGGTACTGAACGCCGCCAGTGATGGTAAAGATGTTCAGTTTGGTATTTTTTGCCAGTGCGCGGGCTTGATCCGCCACCTGCATCGCCAGTTCACGAGTCGGTGTTAAGATAAGAATACGTGCAGGTCCAGGTTTACGACGTGGAAAATCCTGTAAGTATTGCAGAGCAGGCAATACGAATGCTGCTGTTTTACCTGTGCCTGTAGGTGCAGACGCTAAAATGTCACGACCATCCAACGCTTGTGGGATTGCTTCTGCCTGGACTTTTGTTGGGCGCTCAAAGCCCATCTCTTCAATGGCATCAAGTAAATTTGGGTCTAGATCAAGTTCAGCAAAGGTTCTGATCACAATGAGTTCTCCACAAGCAAGGCTTGGTTAATAGTTCGCCGCAACAGCATAGATTACGAAAAGGTCGCATATTATAGAGTGATCGGTGATAAGGATCACATGTTATTTCACATCTTAAGATAAAACTCGTGAGTTAGTTGAACAAAATTGTCGCTGTACCCACCTGAGGCGTGAATGATCAAATTTGATTCTTGGGTCTCACAAGGCTGCTTAGCCAGTTCTAATAACAGACGATGTACGGGTTTTTTCTCTGATGGTTGCACGCGGCAAAGCCGTGATAGATACCAACCTTGCTGTAATGCTAATTCAATAAACTGCTCACCTTCGGTGACAGGCAGCACGAAGCTGGCTCTTCCATCTTTTTCTAACAGCTCGTAGCAATGCTGAAGTAAAGCATCGTGACGCAGCGAATCTGTGTGTCGTGCTGTCGCTCGCTGGCTCTGTTTGGATTGCTCTCCACTGTTGAAATAGGGAGGGTTACATATAATCCGTTGGAATAACTGAGGTGGGATGAAGGTCAATACATCAGTGTGAAGCACAGATAATCTCTCTTGCCATGGAGAGTGAGCAAAGTTTTTCCGGGCAGCGTCGATCGCTGTGGCTTCAATGTCCACTGCCGTCACCTGAGCTTGGCTAAAACGCTGAGCACACATTAAGGCCAGCAGTCCTGTGCCAGTCCCAATATCGAGAATTAACGCATTTTGAGAGCTCTCAATCCAGGCTCCCAGCATCACGCCATCTGTACTGACAGGCATTCCGCTTTCACCACCTTCGATGAAAAACTGCTTAAACTTGAAGCTCTTAGTTTTAAATTTTTCGCTCTTCATGATTGTATTATATAAGATCAAATTTTTAGTGAAATTGTCTATTGTTTTCTAATTGTTTAGTTTCTTGTTTTGTTTGTTAGCAAGTTGTACCTTGCTTGGAGCGAGATGATTTACTGGTTTTCATTTATTGATAAGTCAGATTAACTGGTTTTTTGTTTTAAATATAAATTAATATAGTGTTTTTTTCTTTAAGGTTGCCAAATGATGATTATTTCGTCATTATGCGCCGCGATTTTATAGATTGAACCACGAATACTCCGTATTCCAAAAGTGGTCGATGCATACACAATATTCACACATTTTATAGACAAGGGTTATCTGTGAAGCAGACATTAAAACTAACAGATATTATCGCAGTCGGCTTTATGCTGTTTGCGTTCTTTTTGGGTGCCGGCAACATCATATTTCCACCTCTAGCTGGTCAATTGGCTGGTGAGAACTTGATGCCAGCCATGCTAGGTTTCTTATTAACAGCGGTAGGTTTACCTCTTATTACTATTGTTGCTATTGCTGTTGCTGGTGGATCTTGGGATCACTTAACACAAGATCTTCCGAAGAAAGCGGCGGTTGTGATGGCTGCTTTGATCTTCATTATTATTGGTCCGGCATTTGCGGCCCCTCGAACTGGCCTTGTGGCTTATGAAATGGCCGTTAAGCCATTTTTTATGGAAGCATCTCAGGCATATTTAACGGCATTTTCAGTGATCTTTTTTGCTATTGCGATGCTATTTTCGTGGTTCCAGGGTCGTCTGATTGACCTGATTGGTAAAGTACTGACACCAGTATTGTTCATTGGTCTGTTCATCCTTGCGCTGGCGGTATTTGTTGATCCGCAAGGTGATATGATCGGTGCATCTGGTGATTACTTAACGCAGCCACTGACAAAAGGTTTCCTTGAAGGTTACAACACAATGGATACCTTCGCGTCACTGATGTTCGGCATGTTGATGGTAGATGCACTTCGTGGCAAAGGCATCACAGAGCGTTCTGCTACAACTAAGTACCTGATTTTTGCTGGTTGTATTGCAGCAGCGGGTCTGGCATTTGTTTACATCTCGCTATTCTACTTAGGTGCTACAAGTGCAACAGTAGCTGCAGGTGCAGACAATGGTGGCCTGATTCTGAGTCAGTACGTACAAGCGTTGTTTGGTCCTTATGGTCAAATCGTTCTTTCAGTCATTGTATTATTAGCGTGTTTGACTACGGCTATCGGTCTGATTTCGGCATGTTCTGATTTCTTTAGCTCTAAAATGCCACTGTCATACAAACACTGGGTGTTAATCAACGGCGCAGTTTGTGCGTTGGTTGCAAACGTTGGTCTTGCTCAGTTGATCGCGTTGTCAGTTCCTGTGCTGTTTGCACTTTACCCTGTAGCGATAGCATTGGTTGCGTTGACCTTTGTTCGCAGCAAACTGCCAAATCCTCGCGCCGCTTATCGCTCAGTATTGCTTGTGTCTTTGCTGTTTGCATTGGTTGATGCTGCAAAAGTAGCTGGTTTCGATGTATCAGCGTTCAGCATTTTGCCTCTGTTTGAAGTGGGCATGGGTTGGGTTCTGCCAACATTCGCTGCGATCGTTGCCATGTTCTTCATTTCGAAGCCTCAAGTTGCGCTAGTTGAAGAAACGGCTTAAACGCGCCTAACAACGAATAACAAAATGCCCGATGAAGTGATTCATCGGGCTTTGTTTATTCTGCTTGGAAATATTAACGCACGTTTATAGCGTATCGTGGAATTCTACCAGGACTTGTTCACACCACTTTTCAATACGCTCGTCACTTAAGTCGTATTGGGAATCTTCATCTAGTGCAAGGCCGACAAACTGACTGCCATCTTCCGTTAGAGCTTTAGAGGCTTCAAAATCATAGCCTTCATTTGGCCAGTAACCGATAAACTGTGCGCCAGTTGCTTTTAGCTCATCATGGAGTAGACCCATGGCATCCAGATACCATTCCCCGTAGCCTTCCTGATCGCCAAGACCAAATAACGCGACGACTTTACCTTTTAATGGGGTGGCGGCGATGTCTTGCCAAATCGCACTCCAGTCTTCCTGAATTTCACCGAAATCCCATGTGGAGATGCCAACAAGCAGTAAATCGTAGTCTGCCATCAGTGATAGCGGTGTCTCTTTCACATTGTGAATGTCGACAAGATCTTCTCCAATGATGGAACGAATTTTCTCTGCTGCCATTTCGGTGTAGCAGGTCGTAGAGCCGTAAAAGAGTCCGATTTTCATTATATTCATCGTTATTTGTGTTGCTGTTGAGAAGGATTTTAACCTTAAACCGCCTGCGAATGCAGCGAATATCGTGAGATTCCCCATTGAAGACAATTTTTTATGGCATTCAAACTGGGGCTGTCTTACCCTCAGAGGCTAAAGATAATCAAAAAAAGGAAGCGTGAATGACGGCACAACAGCCTGTCAATCAACAAGATTTTGCGCTTGTTGAGCAATTCTTAGATGCAATGTGGATGGAGCGTGGGCTATCTGAGAACACACTCGCTTCATACCGAAATGATTTGATAAAGCTGTTAACATGGATGGAGCAGCAGCGCTACCGTCTGGATTTCATCAGCTTTTCTGGTCTTCAAGAGTACCAAACCTATTTGGTTGATTTGGATTACAAACAAACGTCGCGTGCTCGTATGCTGTCGGCGATTCGCCGTTTGTTTCAGTATTTGCATCGTGAGAAAGTGCGAGCCGACGATCCTAGTGCATTGTTGGTTAGTCCTAAGCTGCCACAGCGACTACCAAAAGATATCAGTGAAGAACAAGTGGATTCACTTTTGGAAGCGCCAGATCCCAATGATCCGGTAGAGCTGCGTGACAAAGCCATGCTGGAGTTATTGTACGCAACGGGGCTGCGTGTCACCGAGCTGGTTAGTTTGACAATGGAAAATATAAGCCTTCGTCAGGGTGTAGTTCGCGTTACGGGTAAAGGTGGCAAAGAGCGTTTAGTTCCGATGGGCGAAAACGCGGTAGACTGGATCGAAGCGTTTATCCAGAAAGGAAGACCAACATTATTGGGTGAAACCTCTTCGGATGTAGTCTTTCCGAGCAAGCGCGCACGGCAAATGACGCGTCAGACTTTTTGGCATCGTATTAAGTACTATGCTGTGATAGCGGGGATTGATACGGACAAATTGTCGCCACATGTTCTGCGCCACGCATTTGCAACACATTTACTGAACTATGGTGCAGATCTCAGGGTCGTACAGATGCTGCTAGGGCATAGTGACTTATCGACCACGCAAATTTATACTCACGTGGCGACTGAGCGATTGAAGCAGATCCACAGTCAACACCATCCAAGAGCATAATCAAGGTTGTTTCATCCTGATCTCGATGGCGAAAAGATATTATTTTTAAGGTGATTTTAATGAGCGTATTACGCCGACTAACTCTGCTGACTTTACCATTCTTTGTAACCGCTTGTGGCGCAGAAGAAAGTCAGGTTAAAACGGAAACTCCTGTTCAACAAGTTGCGTCTACAGGGCAGCAACACTTTGACGAAGCTGCATTAAAGGCTAAATTTTCAAAACTAGGCTTATCTATTATTGATATCCAACCATCGGACGTTGCAGGTTTGCTGGAAATCCAAACTAATGGTGGTGTGCTATTTGCCTCAAATGATGGTAATCACTTTATCGCAGGTACTTTGTACGCGATTGATAGCAACGGTGATTATAAAGATGTGATCGCAGAGCGTCAGGCACCACTGAATGCGGCTAAGATTGCTGAATTCTCTGACAGCGTTATCGAGTACAAAGCGGACAACGAAAAATATGTCGTTACTGTATTTACCGATATTACGTGTGGTTACTGTGTGCGTTTGCATAGCCAAATGCAAGGTTACAATGACTTAGGCATTACTGTGCGTTACATGGCTTATCCTCGCCAAGGCGCGACAGGTCCTGTTGCTGACCAGATGGCAGCGATTTGGTGTGCTGAAGATCCGAAGACAGCGATCCACAACGCGAAAGTAAATCGTACTTTTGAGAATCCAGTGAATGATCTGGAGCAGTGTAAAGAAACGGTTCAGGCGCATTACAATGTAGGCCGCCAACTTGGTATCTCTGGTACGCCAGCAATCTTCCTGCCTAGTGGTGAAATGGTGGGTGGCTACCTACCTCCAGCCGATCTACTAAGCCGTTTAAAGCAACAATAATCCTTTAGGAGCAGAGCCGACAATGCAGTCGGCTCTTTTCAAGCATGATAGAAATTCAACGACGTCCCGAGCCCGATCTTTCCCTTCTACCCGATTCGATTCCTCCTATCTTAAAGCGCATATACATTAATCGTGGTATTACTGATGTGGCGCAACTGGAAACGTCTGCGCGTGGTTTGCATTCATACCAAAAGCTTGGTGGGATTGACCAGGCTGTCGCTCTGTTATTCCAGGCGATTCAGGAACAAAAACGCATAATCGTAGTAGGGGACTTTGATGCTGATGGCGCGACAAGCTCCGCGTTGTCAGTGCTCGCGCTGCGAATGCTGGGTAGTTCCAACGTGGATTACTTAGTGCCAAACCGCTTTGAAGATGGTTACGGTTTAAGTCCGGAAGTGGTCGATCAGGCCCTAGAGCTCGGTGCGGAAATGATCATGACCGTCGACAATGGTGTCTCGTCGATTGAAGGGGTTCGCTATGCCAAAGAAAACGGCATTACCGTACTCGTGACTGATCATCACTTACCCGGACAAGTCCTTCCTGACGTGGATGCCATGGTCAATCCTAACCTCGACAGCTGCGCTTTTCCGTCCAAAGCCTTGGCTGGCGTTGGTGTTGCATTCTATTTGATGATGGCGCTTTGCGTGCACATGCGCAAACTGAACTGGTTTGCTCAGCAAGGAATGCAAGAGCCGAAGCTGATGGAGTTGATTGATCTTGTTGCACTTGGCACCGTTGCTGACGTAGTGCCTCTGGATGAGAACAACCGCATTCTGGTTCATCAGGGCTTGCAGCGTATTCGCGCGGGGAAAGCTCGTCCTGGTATTCAGGCTTTGATAGAAGTTGCTAAGCGTGATGCCCGTCGTCTCATTGCCTCTGATTTTGGATTTGCTCTTGGCCCACGCATAAATGCAGCAGGCCGTCTGGATGACATGTCCTTCGGGGTTGAGCTGTTGATGTGTAACAACATCCACGCTGCACGCCGCATGGCCAGTGAACTTGATGGACTTAACCAAACCCGTAAAGAGATCGAAGAAGGAATGAAGCAGGAGGCGATGGCCTTTTGTGAGCGCCTGCAGTTTAGTGAAAACAGTGAGCTACCTTATGGGGTAGCCCTGTTCCAACGTGACTGGCACCAAGGTGTAATTGGTATTCTCGCCTCGCGCATTAAAGAAAAATTTCATCGCCCTGTTATCGCGTTTGCAGATGGTGGTGAAGGGACAATCAAAGGATCGTGTCGTTCTATCCCTGGACTACATATGCGAGATGCTCTGGATTTTATTGATACGCAAAATCCTGGTTTGATCATCAAGTTTGGTGGCCATGCGATGGCGGCGGGTTTAACCATCAAAGAGCAGGATTTTGAGCGTTTTAGCCGTTTATTTGATCAAGTGGTGAAGAAAGAACTCGATGAAGCAGCGCTAAAAGGTGTGATTCTGTCTGATGGCGAACTCAAACCAGAAGAGTTTTCGATGCATGTCGCTGAACTATTGCGCTCTGGTGGACCTTTTGGTCAGGCATTTCCTGAACCGGTTTTTGATGGTGAGTTTAAGGTCTTACATCAAAAGCTGGTGGGAGAAAAGCACCTTAAGCTGATGCTGGAGCCACTTTACAAAGGTCATCCAACTAATGTGATGATTGATGGTATTGCGTTCAATGTCGATTTGCGTCGCTGGCCGGATGCGTCTGTCAAAACAGTACGTTTAGCGTTTAAGTTGGATGTGAATGAATTCCGTGGCAATCAATCACTGCAACTTATGATTGATCATATTGAAGCTAAGTAATACCTAAGCTTTTCTTTCATATCGAGTACGGTCTTCTTGAGCGTAGAGGCCGTACTGCATCTCATCGCAATCTGCACTCTCATTCGAAATTTTCCTGTATCTCCGTCACATTTTTCAGTAGAATTCCTCGGTTAAATTCTATTCTAAAATGTTGAGTAAACATGTTTGAAATCAATCCAATTAAAAACCGTCTACAGGACGTGTCTGAGCGCACAAATGTCCTGAGGGGGTATCTTTGACTACGACGCTAAGAAAGAGCGTCTAGAAGAAGTAAACGCAGAACTAGAACAACCAGATGTATGGAACGAACCTGAACGTGCACAAGCACTGGGTAAAGAACGTGCATCGCTAGAAGCGGTTGTGGAAACTATTGATCAACTTGAGCAAGGTGTCGAAGATGTTGAAGGTCTTCTGGAACTTGCTGTTGAAGAAGAAGATCAAGAAACATTTGATGAAATCGGACCAGAACTTGCTGAGCTCGAAGAGAAACTAGCGCAGCTTGAATTCCGTCGCATGTTCTCTGGTGATCACGATAGTTCTGACTGCTATATCGACCTGCAAGCGGGCTCGGGCGGTACTGAAGCTCAAGACTGGACCAACATGATGCTACGTATGTACTTACGCTGGGCTGAAGCAAAAGGCTTTAAAGCAGAAGTTATCGAAGTGTCAGAAGGTGAGGTTGCGGGTCTGAAATCAGCAACGGTTCGTATCTCTGGTGATTATGCTTACGGCTGGCTACGCACAGAAACTGGTGTTCACCGTTTAGTTCGTAAATCTCCGTTCGATTCAGGCGGCCGTCGTCATACTTCATTTGCGTCTGCGTTTATCTACCCAGAGATTGATGAAAACATCGCTATCGACATTAACCCTGCGGATCTACGCATCGACGTTTACCGAGCGTCTGGTGCTGGTGGTCAGCACGTTAACACCACTGAATCAGCGGTACGTATTACGCACGTCCCAACGAATACTGTGGTTCAGTGTCAGAACGATCGTTCTCAACATAAGAACAAAGATCAGGCGATGAAACAGTTGCGCGCAAAACTGTTTGAACTTGAGCTTCAGAAACAGAATGCTGAGAAACAAGCCAACGAAGATGCGAAATCTGATATCGGTTGGGGCAGCCAGATTCGTTCATACGTTCTGGATGACTCGCGTATCAAAGACTTACGTACCGGCGTTGAAAACCGTAACACCCAAGCGGTTCTTGACGGCGATTTAGACAAATTTATTGAAGCTAGCCTTAAATCAGGTCTTTAAGCTTTTCACCGACACTCAAATCGAAACAGGATACATCGAAAAATGACTGATGCTGTTCAAAACGACAACGTACAAGAAGTCTCTACACAAGAAGAGAATAAGCTGATTGCGGAACGCCGCGCGAAACTGGACGAGATCCGTAAGAGCTGCAAAGCAAACGGCCACCCAAACGACTTCCGTCGTGACGCATTAGCGGGCGACCTTCAAAAAGAGTTCGGTGAGAAGACGAAGGAAGAGCTAGAAGAGCTTAACCACGTCGTTGCAATTGCTGGCCGTATTATGGCTAAACGTGGTCCTTTCCTAGTAATTCAAGAGACTTCTGGCCGTATTCAGGCTTACGCTTCAAAAGAAGTACAGAAAGAGCTTAAAGAAAAATACCAAGGTCTGGATATCGGTGACATCATCGGTGTGAAAGGTGCTCTGCACAAGTCTGGTAAAGGCGACCTATACGTAAACATGGAAGAGTACGAGCTGTTAACTAAAGCATTACGTCCTCTACCTGAAAAGTTCCACGGTCTGACTGACCAGGAAATGCGTTACCGTCAGCGTTACGTTGACCTAATCGTTAACGAAGACTCACGTAAGGCGTTTATCGTTCGCTCTAAACTGGTATCTGCGATTCGTAACTTCATGAGCTCAAAAGGCTACCTAGAAGTAGAAACGCCAATGATGCACGTGATCCCTGGCGGTGCGACAGCGCGTCCATTCGTTACTCACCACAATGCACTAGATATCGATATGTACCTACGTGTTGCACCAGAGCTTTACCTGAAACGTCTGGTTGTTGGTGGTTTTGACCGCGTATTCGAGATCAACCGTAACTTCCGTAACGAAGGTTTGTCTCCTCGTCACAACCCAGAATTCACTATGATGGAATTCTACCAAGCTTACGCTGACTACAAAGATCTTATGGATCTGACTGAAGAAATGCTAAGTACAGTGGCAATGGAAGTTCTAGGTTCAACGTCAATGCCGTATGGTGAAGAGACGGTTGAGTTTGGTGGTACTTACGCTCGTATGAGCATGTTTGAAGCTATCAAACACTACAATCCAGAGCACGCAGAAATCCAAGCGCTAACTGAAGTTGACCTTCAAGACCGTGAGAAAATGGTTGCGATCGCGAAATCAGTACACGTTCAAGTAGAGCCATTCTGGACATGTGGTCAACTACTGGAAGAGATTTTTGGTGAAACGGCTGAGCCTCTGCTGATTCAACCAACTTTCGTAACTGGTTACCCAGCGGACATCTCTCCATTAGCACGCCGTAGTGATGATAATCCATTCTTCACTGACCGTTTCGAGTTCTTTATCGGTGGTCGTGAAGTGGCGAATGGCTTCTCAGAGCTAAACGATGCAGAAGATCAAGACGAACGCTTCAAAGCGCAAGTTAATGCGAAAGACGCGGGTGATGATGAAGCGATGTACTACGACGCTGACTACATCACTGCTCTAGAGCACGGCCTTCCGCCAACAGCAGGTCAAGGTATTGGTATCGACCGTTTGGCCATGCTGTTTACAAACACGCACACAATTCGTGACGTGATTCTGTTCCCGGCAATGCGCCCACAAGCGTAATTGATTTATTTGAGATGAAAAACCACCTTCGGGTGGTTTTTTTTTTGCCTCTTATTTAAATAAATTCAGGTGGTTAGATGTAAGGCTTAATAGGATATGCAAATAAACATTCGCCAAAGCGCTATCTATTGCATAGTCTTAATATTGAGACAGACGTGAATGGATGTAGTCTCGATAATGTTACCCGTTCGCAAAGATGCGTTTGTGGCTAGAAAAATTTATCAACAATAATTAATAAGGGTTAAAGAATGGCTGGGCAGTTTAAGATGGATTCCATTCCGGGATCGCTTGTCGTCGTAGGTGGTACGTATGAGCCTTGGTTATCAGTGCTGGAACAAGTTGGCTGGAAGTGTCATCAGGTAGGTGATTTGCGTAAAGCCAATGCTTTGTTAGAAGATATTGGGCCTTGTATTGGTATTGTCGATCTCAGTCAGGATGAGTTTAGCTTGAACGGTTTGGCTAACCTGGTGAGCTCTCATAAACATGTACGATGGTTAGCGTTCATCCGTGAATCTCAGCTTGGTGCAGATACCATCTGCCAGTTTATTGTGAACTTCTGTATCGACTTTTTCACTGCACCGATCCCTGATGCGCAGTTATTAAGCACCATAGGCCACCAATTGGGTATGTTGAAGCTAGAAAAGAAAGTGTGGCCGAGCTTTGGTAACAGTCTGGATATGGGGTTGATTGGTGAATCTATCCCAATGAAACGTCTACGCGACCAGGTTAAGCGTATCGGTCCAACGGATGTGAGTATCCTAATCTCTGGCGAAAGTGGTACGGGTAAAGAGGCGGTTGCGCGCGCTATCCATAAAGTATCTGCTCGCTCCCATAAACCGTTTATGTCAATTAATTGCCGGGCATTGAATGAGCAGCGCTTCCAGGCGGAAGTGTTTGGTGTTGCTGCGAATGGTGATATGGGCCCAAGCCTTCTGGAGCAAGCTGATGGTGGTACGGTTCTGTTTAATGACATTCTCACTATTTCCAAAGTGCAGCAATTGAACCTGCTGAGATTTTTGCAGGAAGGCACGGTTGAAACTCGGGGTGGGGTGAAAAGTGTGAATGTTCGTGTCCTCGCTGCGAATTCGTCTGATGTTGAAAAAGCATTGATTAATGGTGATTTCAACGAAGAGCTTTATCACTACATCAATGTTCTGCGTATCAGTGTCCCTAGCTTGAAAGAGCGTGCCAGTGATATCGCGCTATTAGCCCGTTACTACTTGCAAGAGTTCTCAAAAGAATATAACTCGCAAGCGAAGAGTTTCTCTGAAGATGCATTGAAAGCACTAACTCGTTACTTCTGGCCAGGTAATGTTCGTGAACTGATGAATCAGATTAAGCGTGCGGTATTGATGTCAGACAGTGTCGTGATTGAAGAGCACCATTTAGATTTGCCGCACAGAAATGACACCAGGCGCAGTTTGAAGTCGATTCGTGAGAAGAGTGAGCGAGATGCTTTGTTAGTGGTTCTGGAGTCTCACTCTGGCCAGGTGTCTAACGCCGCGAAGGAGTTAGGAGTATCACGAGCGACGATGTACCGATTACTCAATAAACACAATTTGATCACCGAGCAAACCATCTGATCTGTGATAAAAGTGAAAAAGGAGCGTGCACTAGCCGCTCCTTTTTGTTTTCCATCTCAGGGAGTTATAAAATTTCGCAATCCATTCATTTTCTGGATGAATATTTTACATTTAAAAGCATATGAAACTAATTGTCAGTTCAATGGTTTGTTTTTAATCGACAGGATAAAAATTGTTTGATAAATAAACACTAGAGCTTACAATTTAACCGTAACTCAAAGAGTTATATCACTTCATAAACGGATTAATTTTTAGCTAGGAGGCGCAAGATGAAACATTACGTTGATTACACCGTGACTTGCGCTGATCGTATTTCTTTTGCACCGACAACTCTTACATCGGCAGATAAGAATACCACTGGCTCACTAGATAAAATTAACCCGTAACCTATCTTATTTATTACTAGGCTGCGGAAAAATGGCGGCTTAGTATCACAGAACAGTCTGTTTCTCTGCGCACTATTTTTCCCGGTCGAACTTTATCGTTAATTGGAGAAAATTATGCGTCACTCAATTTACTTGAAACTTGCAACTTTGCTTTTAAAAGCGGATCTAAAACGTGAAGAAAAAGAATGGCAACGAAAAGTACGCCGCTCTGCCCATGATATTCCGTGGACTAATGTGCACTTGCTGAAGGATATTGGTCTGGATGCGGAAGGTCGTTCAACACGAGTAAGTGTTCCAGATACTGTAAAAGTAGAACGTCGAGTTCGTCACCTTCGTCGTGTTTTAAGTGCGCGAATACCGACGTAATTTATAGCGTGTTGGACTCGTCTATTTTGCTATTGGTAAACTCGACTTGTGTTCAGCACGCTGTAAATTAGGCAACAAAACTGATTAGTTTCAAATAGTTCAAACGGGCTGGCCTTGAAGGTCAGCCCGTTTGAGTTTACGGACAAGGATTAGAATAAATCGTACTGAGCGCCTGAATCTCTGTTAGGAGTTCATCGCTGAGTTGAAGATCAATGCTGTCGATATTTGCTTTTAGCTGGTCTAGGTTTGTCGCCCCGATGATATTTGCAGCCACAAACGGACGCTGATTCACAAACGCAAGTGCCATTTGTGCTGGATCTAAGCCATGTTCTCGCGCCAAATTGACATAGGCTTCGGTGGCTTTAACACCTTGAGGAGTAAAGTAACGAGCAAAACGCTCCCACTTCGAACAGCGAGCGCCTTCAGGTCTTGCGCCATGGAGATATTTACCACTCAAACAGCCAAATGCCAAAGGTGAGTAGGCCAACAGCTGCACGCCTTCGTAGTGGCTAATTTCAGATAGACCCACTTCGAAGCTTCGGTTAAGCAGGTTATAAGGGTTCTGAATAGAGACAATGCGTGGTAAGTCGTGCTTTTCTGCTAAACGGAGCAGTGACATTACGCCCCATGGCGTTTCATTTGATACGCCGATATATCGAACTTTACCTGCGTTTACGAGCTCGGTAAGCGCTTCCAGTGTCTCGATTAATGTGACTTCTTCTTGTTTGTCTGGGTATGGATAATTGAGTTGACCAAAGCAGTTGGTTTGGCGTTGTGGCCAATGGAGTTGGTATAGGTCAACGTAGTCTGTTTGGAGTCTTTCAAGACTTGAATCAATCGCATCGTGGATATTGCGACGGTTCAGGCTCATATTTTCACGGATATAAGGCAGGGTACGTGACCCGGCTACTTTGGTGGCCAGAACAACTTTTTCTCGTTTGCCTGATTTTGCCAGCCAGTTTCCTATGTATTGCTCAGTCAAACCTTGAGTGTCCGCATTTGGTGGAACTGGATACATCTCAGCGGTATCGATGAAGTTCACGCCATGATCAAGAGCAAAATCGAGCTGTTCAAACGCTTCCTTTTCTGTGTTTTGTTCACCGAAAGTCATCGTTCCAAGACAGATTTTACTGATCTCGAGAGAGGAGTGCGGTAGTTTGGTGTATTGCATTTCACTTCCTTGCAGAATTGCCAACTTAGTAAGTCATCCCAATATAGGGGATTTTTGGGCTCTCTCGCAAATGATTTGCGTTTAAGCATCCAGGTGACTCGAAAGCTATTCATACCCTAACTACACTTAAAACGAGTTGTTAAGGAGGTGGATCATGCAGAAACATCAATTGGACATGTGGTTACATGGTCAACATAAAAACAGCTATCAAATGCCTAGAGTCTTTGTTATAGGTTGTTCTGATGTCTCTGACTATTTGCTAGCAGTGGAGTACAAACATCAACTGGAGCCAATAAAAGACGGTGAGGATCCTATCCATTACGGATCATTAGAATTGGTGAAAGAGGAACTGCTCAGGTTGGGGTTCGAGAAAGCGTATTTGAGGCTGCACAATACGTACGATGAGTGCGGTAACGATAATGGTGTAGCCTCATATTGTGATATTGAGTTATCACTCATCACACACTAAATAGCTGAGAAACCATGTCACTCTGATGGTGTGTTGATGTAATGTTTTAAAAGGATTTGCTCAGTAAATTGTGTTCTAAGGTAGAAACCTCTTGGTAAGGTTTTTATGGGTTTACCGTTTGAACTGTACGCTTCAGTTTGAGCTTTTGCATTAGCTGCTTTTGGTCGCAGATGGAGTGCTTCTCCGTGTCTGGCGGAAATTTGATCAAACTGTCCAAGCACGATCATTTCCATTAATTCTTCCCAGTCGTTACGTAAGATGCGCTCCTCTTCTTCATCCGGTGACCAGATAAGTGGGCTACCAACGCGACGTTCCGCAAGTGGGATTTCTCTCTCTCCTTCAACCGGTACCCAAAGAACACGGGATAATTTATTGCGTACATGGCTTGTTTCCCATGTAAGCCCTTGAACTCCAGTTAAAGGTGCTACGCAGACGAAAGTCGTTTCTAATGGCCGACCTGAATAACCAACGGGAATGCTTTTTAATTCAATCCCCAGTTTAGAAAAGTCTTGTTGGGGCTTACTGCCAGCTGGTGCACCTAAATGCCATTCAAGTAGTTGACCGACCCAGCCTTTATCACGTTTTAAATTTTCAGGAACGATCATGCCAGCTTCTTCTGCGAGTTCGGCAAAACTAAGGCCAGCAATATCGTGGGCACGCTCCATCAGTTCCGCTTCTGTCTGTGGTTCTGGTTTCATAATGACTACGTATCGGTTTAAAAAATGTAGTTTAACAAATTACAACAAAATCTACTGTTCAAGATTTCATCCGGATGGATTAAGAATGATCAATCCATAACTTATCCACAAGTAAGGGTGTTTAGAAGTGGATTCAAAAGAGGGGTGGATGAATAAACAGGTGTTTTATACAGAATTTAGGCTTGATTTTATCGTAATGACATGAACTTCTACTGATGGGGTGTGGATAAATTAGTGGTTGGTGGATCTTTGACCGATCTGAGTTTGATGAAAAGATCATCAGTCTTCAGAAGATCTTTTTATCATTAATTTAAAAATAAAATTCATATTTATCAGTAAATTATTTTCTTATTGCCTATTATTTAAATAGTTATAGGAAAAAGGTTTTGAACAAAAATATGTACTGTTAGTGAATTCTTCACAAAGTTATTCACAGAAAAGGTGAATAAATGTGGGCAATGTCTCAGTCTTGTGTTGATAAAGTATTTATAGGCTAAAAGATATCCAATGTTAGTGGAAAAGTAATAAATCTTGCTCATATCACATCAGTAAGTTTGCTAGTAATGGGGATATGTGGAAAAATCACGGTAATAAAAAATTATTCATAGAGGTTAGCCAGTGATAGATGGCGATGGTTACCGACTTAATGTTGGTATTGTAATATGTAATAACCATGGTCAGGTCTTCTGGGCTAAACGATACGGGCAACACTCATGGCAATTTCCACAAGGTGGAATTGACGAAGGTGAAACCCCTGAGCAGGCGATGTTCAGGGAGTTATATGAAGAAGTCGGTTTAACGAAAAAAGACGTTAAGATCATTGCAACAAGTCGTCATTGGTTAAGATATAAACTACCAAAGCGATTGGTGCGTTGGGACTCTAAGCCTGTTTGTATCGGCCAAAAACAGAAATGGTTTCTGTTGCGATTGGAATGCGATGAGTCATGCATCAATATGCAACGTGGGAAATCCCCTGAATTTGATGGTTGGCGTTGGGTAAGTTATTGGTACCCCGTCAGGCAAGTGGTATCTTTTAAGCGAGACGTTTATCGTCGTGCAATGAAAGAGTTTGCTTCTTTAGCCATGCCTTTTCGAGAAAGAAAAACGAAAGGGAAAAGAAAAAAGCAACGTAGAGGATAGTCATGCTCAGCCAGCTAAGGGAAATAGTTGAAAAAGTCTCCAGAGTTGAAGATGTTCATCTGGCACTCGATGTATTGGTTAAGGAGACTTGTATTGCCCTTCGCACAGAGTGCTGTACGATTTACCTCGCCAATGAAGAAATGCAACGCCTTGAGCTTATGGCTACTCAAGGCCTGATTTTTGAAGGTGATAGTATACATATCAACTTCAATGAAGGTTTGGTTGGCCTCGTAAAACGCAGTGCTGAGCCGCTCAACCTTGCCGAAGCCTCAAAACATCCAGAGTTTAAGTTCTTTCCTCAACTCGGCGAACAAATTTACCACTCTTTTCTTGCTACACCGATTATTCACCGCAAACAAGTTTTGGGTGTCCTCGTCATACAACAGAAAACGCCGCGTTTGTTCAGTGAAATGGAAGAGTCATTCCTCGTCACGTTGTCGGCTCAGTTAGCGGTTATCATTGCGCATGCGCAAAGTCTTGGTCACTGGCAATTGGCCTCCAAACCCACGGTACTAAAAGGCTTACCGGCTTCTACAGGTGTGGCGATAGGTGAATTTTGGTTTGATAATACTCAGCCTAGTTTGTCAGATGTCTTTCCTGCTTCAACGTTGGACAAAGAGCGGGAATATGAACTCTTGCTGGTGGCAATTGAGCGCGCACTGAATGATTTTCGCCGGATGCGTAAAAAGCTTGATAGTGAAATTAACAAAGACGCTTTGGCTATCTTCGATCTTTTTACTCACTTGCTGAATGATCCGATGCTGCGTGGTGATCTGAAAAAGCAAATCGAGAAAGGGGACAGGGCTGATTGGGCATTACGTCAGGTTGTTGAGTCGTACTCG
Source organism: Vibrio sp. YIC-376 (assembly GCF_052353105.1). NCBI lineage: Bacteria > Pseudomonadati > Pseudomonadota > Gammaproteobacteria > Vibrionales > Vibrionaceae > Vibrio > Vibrio sp. YIC-376. Next base: position 50,017 of record NZ_JBBWFK010000006.1, on the reverse strand, counting down.
AATCGATTTGCGCGTATGTCAGATGTCTACATGCGTGAACGTGCGCAGGATATCAGAGAACTAGGCCAGCGTTTACTTTACTTTTTGCACAATAGTGAGCAAGAAAACTCTGCTATCGATCGCTCTATTATTCTGGTAGCAAATGAGCTTACCGCTACGTTATTGGCATCAGTTCCTAAAGAATACTTGTTGGCGGTAGTCTCTCTGGAAGGTGGTGTTAACTCTCATGCAGCCATCTTATCACGTGCTCTGGGCGTCCCTGCTGTCATGGGGGCAAACATCAATACCGACGTGGTCAATGGAAAACTGGGTATTGTTGATGGGTATACCGGTGAGATTTTCCTCGAGCCGAATCGCCAACTGTTACGTGAATACCGTAGCTTAGTCAGCGAAGAATCTGAGTTGACCGCGATGGTGAACAAGGATCTCGCCTTACCTGCGATTACTCAAGATAATCATAAAGTGGCAGTGATGTTAAACGCGGGTCTCAGTGCCGACAGCAATATCGCGATTAATACCGGCGTTGATGGTGTTGGTTTATATCGCACGGAAATTGCATTTTTACTTCAGCATCACTTTCCATCTGAAGATGAGCAGTATCATCAGTACCGAGCGATATTGAACAGTTATCAGAATCAACGTGTTGTCATGCGCACACTGGATATCGGTGGTGATAAGCCATTGCCTTATTTGCCGATAGAAGAAGACAATCCATTTTTGGGCTGGCGTGGGATCCGTTTTACTCTGGATCATCCGGACATCTTTCTTATCCAGTTACGGGCTATGCTAAGGGCAAGTGCCGAGAGCGGAAATCTGGACATTCTGCTACCAATGGTATCTGGAGTGAAGGAACTGGATGATGCAATTACTTTGATCAATCAGGCATACACTGAGACAGTGCTGCTTGATGAGCGAATTCTAATGCCTAAAATCGGCGTTATGATTGAAGTACCTTCAATGGTGTATCTACTGCCTACTATTGCGCACCGTGTGGATTTTGTTTCTGTCGGTACGAACGATTTAACGCAGTATTTATTAGCCGTTGATCGGAACAATTCGCGCGTTGCAGATGTCTATGAATCTATGCATCCAGCAGTATTGCTGGCCTTGAAACAAATTCATGATGTCTGTGAGCAATACCATGTACCGGTTTGCATTTGTGGTGAGTTAGCCGGAGATCCGTTTGGATCGCTTTTGCTACTGGGCTTAGGCTATCGCACCCTAAGTATGAACACATCTAATGTGGCTAAGGTGAAGTATTTAATTCGTCATAGCCAACAAGAAGAACTAAAAAAATTAGCGGAACAAGCTATGACACTTTCATATGGACAGGAAATTCATGAGATGATGCATGATTTCTTTATCCAACAAGGTTTTGCTGGCTTTATTCGGGCAGGTAAGAAGTAGGTAATCGTGACCCTCTCTCTATTTTTGTTATTGCTGGCATTAGGCGCTTTTGTAGGTGTGATGGCCGGTCTGCTTGGTATTGGCGGTGGGTTAATCGTAGTTCCGGCTTTAGTGTATCTTCTGCCTCTGGCCGGAATATCCCCAGAAATGAGTATGCACATCGCACTTGCCACATCATTGGCGAGTATCATCATCACATCGGGCTCATCTGCAATGCATCACCTAAAGCTTGGGAATGTCGATATGTTTGTGGTGAAGTGGTTAATGCCTGGTGTTGTGATAGGCGGCTTTGTTGGAGCGAGCTTGGCCGAATGGATCCCCACTCAATATTTGCCAAAAGTTTTCGGCGTGATTGTGCTGCTTTTGGCGGTACAAATGTTCCGTTCGATTAAAGTGACTGATTCCAAGCCAATGCCGAGTAGCCCGGTTACCATTATGTATGGAACTGGAATTGGCGTCGTGTCGAGTCTTGCTGGTATTGGCGGTGGGTCGCTGTCCGTCCCTTTCCTCAATAAACACGGTATCGAAATGCGAAAAGCCGTCGGCTCCTCATCCGTATGCGGCTGTGTGATAGCAATTTCTGGTATGATCGGTTTTATCTTACATGGTTATAAAGTAGAGAATTTGCCACCGTATAGTGTTGGTTATGTTTACCTTCCTGCTTTATTAGCGATCGTCATGACGTCGATGCTGACAACAAAAGTTGGTGCTAAGTTGGCGACTAATCTCCCGACAGCAGTATTGAAAAAAGTCTTCTCAGTATTTCTGATTTTTATTGCTGCAACAATGCTGCTGTAACTTCCATCCGTTTATTTGTAGTAAGAAGAGAATGATTTATGTCTCAGGGATACATTGAATTTCCCAATATTGATCCGGTTTTAATCTCCTTTGGTCCGGTCTCAATTCGCTGGTACGGCTTGATGTACCTAGTCGGCTTTATATTTGCTTTATGGCTGGCTAATCGTCGCGCAGACAAGCCAAATAGTGGCTGGACACGTGAACAAGTCTCAGACTTGCTATTTGCAGGCTTCCTTGGCGTAGTGATCGGTGGCCGAGTTGGCTATGTGATTTTCTACAACTTTGAGTTGTTCCTGGACGATCCTTTATATCTCTTCAAAGTCTGGACCGGTGGTATGTCATTCCACGGTGGCTTGTTGGGCGTGATTACCGCCATGATCTGGTACGCACGTAAAAATGGTCGTACCTTCTTTGGCGTAGCGGACTTTATCGCACCACTCGTACCATTCGGATTAGGAATGGGACGTCTGGGCAACTTCATGAACAGCGAACTTTGGGGTCGTGTGACCGATGTTCCATGGGCGATTGTTTTCCCTAATGGTGGTCCGCTACCTCGTCATCCTTCTCAGTTATACGAAATGGCGCTGGAAGGCGTGGTGTTGTTCTTTATCTTGAACTGGTTCATCAAAAAACCACGTCCATTAGGCTCGGTATCAGGGCTATTTTTAGCTGGATATGGTACATTCCGCTTCCTGGTCGAGTTCTTGCGCGAACCGGATGCTCAGCTTGGTCTGTTTAGTGGTTTTATTTCAATGGGACAGATCCTGTCTACTCCGATGATCGTGTTGGGAATTCTCATGATGGTTTGGGCGTACAAACGTGGTCTTTACCAAGATAAAGCTCAAGTGAAAAAGAAGTAGGGTATTGGTGTGAAACAGTATTTAGATTTGTGTCAGCGCATCGTTGACCAAGGTGTTTGGGTTGAAAATGAGCGTACAGGCAAGCGTTGCCTGACTGTTATCAACGCGGATTTAACCTACGATGTTGCGAACAATCAATTCCCATTGGTAACCACACGCAAAAGCTTTTGGAAAGCCGCAGTTGCGGAACTATTGGGCTACATTCGCGGTTATGACAACGCGGAAGATTTCCGTAAATTGGGCACCAAAACCTGGGATGCCAACGCTAACGAGAATGATGCTTGGCTGAGTAATCCTTACCGTAAAGGCGAAGACGACATGGGCCGTGTATACGGTGTTCAAGGTCGTGCATGGGCGAAGCCAGATGGCGGTCATATCGACCAGTTACGCAAGATTGTTGATGATTTAACCCGTGGTGTTGATGACCGTGGCGAGATCCTCAACTTTTATAACCCGGGTGAATTTCACATGGGCTGTCTGCGCCCTTGCATGTACAGTCATCACTTTTCACTGTTGGGCGATACGCTTTACCTCAACAGCACTCAACGTTCATGTGATGTGCCATTAGGCCTCAACTTCAACATGGTTCAAGTGTATGTTTTCCTGGCTATCATGGCGCAGATTACCGGTAAGAAACCGGGTCAGGCATACCACAAGATTGTGAATGCGCACATCTACGAAGACCAGCTTGAACTGATGCGTGACGTGCAACTGAAGCGTGAGCCGCTTAAAGCGCCAACTTTCCATATCAACCCTGAGATCAAATCGTTGGAAGATTTAGAAACTTGGGTAACGTTGGATGACTTCTGGGTGGAAGGTTACGAGTACCATGACGCAATTCGCTACCCATTCTCTGTGTAGTCTGTTTCGTTATGATTGAAAAAAGCTCCATGTCGGAGCTTTTTTCGTTTTGACGGGATTACTTTAAGGCACTGACGATATAACGGTGTATCGGATTGGTTTGTTGTGGCTTAGAAAGGGCTGGGCTGATGTGCTCTGGTCTTGAAAAAATCCCTTTATTCACAAGTGAACGAATCAAATCAAAGTATTTCAGCTCGGTTTTCCCACACAACAACAAATAGAAATCGTCGCCCAGTTGATCATAAGCGTTAAGCACCTCTCGGAAACCCCGTAGATACAAGTAATCTTTCGTCAGGCCACCACCGCGGTACACTCGTGAGGTAATAGTGAACGCGAGCATATCAGAGGCGTGGTATTGCTCCTTCAATAGTCTGAAGGTCTGACGAAAATCCCGATCTTTTATCATCGATTCAACAGCCAGTACTCGCAGCGCTAATGTGCGTAATCGTTTGATGCTGAAATGTCCTGACAGGTATTCACACAGAATCGCCACGCCTTCCTGAGTATTGGTATTGGCAGGGCAACCTAAGCTTAGAACGTTGAGAGGCTGGCGACGACCATTTATGGTTGTGAGCAGGTGAACCCCCATTTCATGATGAGCGAGCGCTTCCAATTCGTCCGTAGTGATGTGTGCCGCGCTATTGATCTTCACTCGTATACCAGACACCAGTGCGTTAGCCAGCATCCCATCAAGAACTTGTATGTCGCATTCGTAGCCGTTTTTCTGGGCAAAGTGACTCATGAAACGAGCAATAGACTGGCTGTCATGCTCTGGCTTACTTTCTTCTTCGGTCGGCAAGTGCAAAATGAAATGTGCATTGGAAATATCTTTAGCACTTGGCTCGCCGTAATAGCGTAGAGAATTGTACAGGAAATCCTGTGTACCAATGGTATCTACTTGATCGAGTTTATCCGCATAGGACTGAATCACATCCGCGTAAAGCTTTTGTAGCTGTGTATCTTGGATATGTTCTAAAGGCAGTTCATACAAACGACGCTTAGATTGGTGGGTATCGAGAGGCGATTTCTGGTACTCAAATTTGGGCTCCAGAGAGTATTTATTGCTAATGAATCGTTCTCTTTCTTGTGCGTAGTTGATCGGGTTGACGCTGCTAAGGATATCAATATCACTAACCAATTGGGTTAGGCTTTCATCTATCGCTAATAGTCGGCTGGGAATCGATTCGTAAGCTTGAGCCATGCTTTTTAACTCCATGTGAAAATACTACCAACCAAAAGCGTGGATTACTCGGGATGGTATGGCTCAAATTATCATCGTGAACGGGTTTTGAACAACAAATATTTATACATGTGTCACATTTAGCTTTGAGTTTCGCATTTCTGACCGTGTACACATACAAAAAAGGCCCCACGATGTGGAGCCTGAAAATAAGCGATGGTATTTCGTTATTATTATGCGGTCAGAGCTAGAATTGCGCCTGGCAAAATAATGAAGACTGACATTAGGTAGCCACCTACAACCGCCTTATTCTTAATTGCCATCTCTGAAAGCTTTTCTGCGCCTTTTAGTGGCAGCTCACGCAAGAATGGAACACCAAAGATTAACAGTGTCGCTGCAACGTTAAATGTCAGGTGAACCAGTGCAATCTGTAGTGCAAACACAGCAAACTCACCAGAGACAGCCGTTGCAGCCAGAAGAGCAGTAATACATGTCCCGATGTTAGCACCTAACGTGAATGGGTAGATGTCACGTACTTTTAGTACGCCAGTACCCACCAGTGGAACCATCAAGCTTGTTGTTGTTGAAGATGATTGCACAAGTACAGTCATGATCGAACCAGAAAGGATGCCGTGGATAGGGCCACGACCAATTGCATTCTTAAGGATGTCACGAGCACGACCCACCATCAGGCTCTTCATTAGTTTACCCATCACTGTGATAGCAACGAAGATAGTTGCAATACCAAGGAGGATAAGAATCGCACCGCCAACGGTGTCACCGAATGTTGACAATGGCTCTTTAATTGCTGAAACGACAGGTTTAGTGATTGGCTTGATAAAATCGAAGCCTTTCATGCTCATATCGCCAGTGTTCAGAAGTGGTGAAACCAGCCAGTGAGAAACCTTTTCTAACAAGCCGAACATCATTTCTAAAGGTAGGAAGATAGCTACAGCAAGCAGGTTGAAGAAGTCATGGATCGTGGCACTAGCAAAAGCGCGTTTGAACTCTTCTTTACAACGTACGTGACCTAGTGAAACTAGAGTATTTGTTACTGTAGTACCAATGTTGGCACCCATTACCATTGGAATTGCGGTTTCTACAGGTAGACCACCCGCAACTAAGCCCACAATAATAGAAGTTACAGTACTAGAGGATTGGATTAGGGCTGTTGCCACCAGACCGATCATTAGACCAGCGATAGGGTGGGATGCAAATTCAAACAGTATTTTTGCCTGGTCGCCAGTCGCCCATTTGAAGCCACTACCAACCATAGATACAGCTAAAAGAAGCAGATACAGCATGAATGCCAAGTTAGCCCAGCGTAACCAACGAGTTGTGCTCGAGATTGGCGCCGCTGCCGAAGTAGCTTGGTTCATCATAATTTTCTCCGTTGACCTTTCTGTATGTTTTTAGGTCTTTAGTTGAAACTGCGAGCGATGTTAGAGAATAAATATTTCAGTAATATTACAGATTCATGTCTTTGATGGCTTTTTATTGTCATTTTTGACAGTTACTTTGCGTATTTTCTCCATAAAATTTTAAGTTAATGAAATTAAATGTTTTTTATTCTGGTTTGATTGTGTGATTTTTTAGGGGGGAAATGATAAAAACTGCATTTTAGGTCGTGTTTTATGACAATGTGAATTTTATAACTTCGGTAAAATCTTGGTTTTTAATGGTTTGGTTATGGTTTTGTCGAATTAATTGTTTATCGTTGTCACATTTGATATAAAAACGATTACCTTCTTTTCGGGAACTGGGTATGTCACATCTAAATTATAACCATCTGTATTACTTCTGGATGGTCTGCAAGCAAGGCTCTGTTACCAAAGCAGCAGATGCTCTTTTCCTCACTCCTCAAACTGTGACCGGACAAATCAAAGCATTTGAGGAGAGAATGAAAGGAAAATTGACAAAGCGAAATGGCCGCACTGTAGAACCAACAGAACTTGGTCAGTTAGTGTTTAAATACGCTGACCGGATGTTTGGTTTGAGTTATGAGATGTTGGATATTGTGAACTACAGCCAGCATTCGAATATCTTGTTTGAAGTAGGGGTGGCGGATGCGCTGTCAAAGCGCCTGGTCAGTAAAGTACTCATGACCACGGTTCCCGAAGATGACAGTATCCACCTGCGTTGCTACGAGTCGACCCACGAACTGTTATTGGAGCGACTATCTCAACACAAACTCGATATGATTTTATCCGATTGTCCGGTCGACTCGACTCAAAGCCCTGGCCTCTATAGTAAGAAGCTTGGCGAGAGCAGCATGAGCTTTTTTGCTTCGTTTGAAATAGATGAAGTGAGATTTCCGGAGATTCTGGAAAAGAAAAAGCTTTTGATTCCTGCCAGCCGCACAGCGATGGGACGTAAAGTAATTCAATGGTTTGATCGGCAAGGTCTGCAACCAGATGTGTTGGGCGAGTTTGATGATGTGGCGTTGATGAAGGCATTCGCGCGATATCATGATGATGTTATCTTCCTGGCTCCGACAGTATATATGTCTGAAATTGAAGACGACCGCAAGTTACAATTAATTGGTCATGTGGATGATTTGAAGGAAGAATATTATGTTATTTTTGCTGAGCGCATGATTCAGCACCCAGCAGTTAAGAACGTTTGTGATGCTGATTTTAGCCAAATGTTTGAATAAACACGTATCGTTGCGCAACTAAATAGATTACTATCGTCAAAAATACAAGCCTAAATCTAAATGAGACTTAAGTAACTTTGGGGTTTGTGAGTATCAGTGGTGTCGCGAGATAGGCGAGTGATTACTGCTGAGGGCGCTTAAATTTCCATAGCGTCACCCAAAAGACGAATTAAAAGTTATCAATATTGAGGCATCTATTATTTATTTAGATGTCACAGGAAAATTTTTGCAACACAACTAGCTAGCCAGAGTTGGAATAGGTAAGTTGTAGCTAGAGGTCCGACACATGAATCTACAAGACATGGAGAAAAACTCCGCTAAAGCCGTCGTGTTGCTCAAGGCGATGGCAAACGAAAGACGTTTACAAATTCTTTGCATGCTGCATAACCAGGAGCTGTCTGTTGGCGAGTTGTGTGCAAAACTAGAGTTAAGCCAGTCGGCGTTATCTCAACATCTAGCTTGGCTACGTCGTGATGAATTGGTCGCGACAAGAAAGGAAGCGCAAACGGTGTACTACACCTTAAAAAGTGATGAGGTGAAAATGTTGATTAAAACCCTTCACGGTCTGTATTGCGAAAGCTAATAACAAGTACTGAATAGTGCATCTTGTTCACCTTTGGGCGGGCTATTGAAAAAAGATGCGTTTGGCTTGGCAAATGGAGAAAAGAAAAGCTGGCACTGCCAGCTTTTTTTATTAAGAAATTTAGATATAAAAAAACCGACACTAAGTCGGTTTTTTCTTCACTGTAAAATCAGGACTCTATTAAAGAGCTTTGATTTGTGCAGCGAAACGAGACTTATGGCGAGCTGCTTTATTCTTGTGAATAAGGCCTTTAGTTGCCATGCGGTCTAGGATAGGTGTAACTACAGCGAATGCAGCAGTTGCAGCTTCTTTGTCGCCTGCTACGATAGCAGCAACAGTTTTCTTCATGTAAGTACGCATCATTGAGCGACGGCTAGCATTGTGCTGACGACGTTTCTCAGCTTGGATAGCGCGCTTCTTAGCAGATTTACTATTTGCCAAGGGTCTAACTCCCAAAAACTTAGTTCTGTGACAATTTAAGGGCGAGGAATATCCCTCATTTGCGCTTAAATGTCAAATGATTTGTGCAAAAACCGTTCTAAACCAAAACAAGTTTTGGTAAGAGAGGTCATCGCGGTTAAGATGGCGGGGATTCTAACAGCATTTTTATACCAATGCTAATAATTATCCGCATAGAACTAACAATAAGCGGATAAATTTTTGACGCCTATTTAGAGCCACCGCGAACCCAAAGGTATAGGGTTGGCTTTATTATAGTTATATTCCGAGGTTACAGTGAGTAAACGACTGCTCAAGTCAGGCATGATCGTCAGTGCCATGACGCTTATTTCCCGCGTTCTAGGTTTAGTACGTGATGTAGTAGTGGCAAACCTAATGGGGGCAGGGGCGAGTGCAGACGTCTTTTTCTTTGCCAATAAAATTCCCAACTTTTTACGACGTTTATTTGCTGAAGGTGCATTTTCCCAAGCATTTGTTCCCGTTCTGACTGAAAGTCATGCCCAGGGTGACATGGATAAAACCCGTGAGCTGATTGCTCGAGCAGCCGGAACACTGGGTGTGATTGTCTCTGTGGTGACGCTGTTTGGTGTGCTCGGCTCTGGCGTAGTCACTGCACTGTTTGGCTTTGGCTGGTTTTTAGACTGGATAAATGGTGGGCCGTCGGCGGAAAAATTTGAGCTCGCGAGTATGATGCTCAAAATCACCTTCCCTTATCTCTGGTTTATTACTTTCGTCGCGCTTTCTGGCGCAATTCTCAATACGCTCGGCAAGTTTGCCGTTTCATCATTTACGCCGGTCTTTTTGAACGTCATGATCATTTTGTCGGCATGGTTTATTTCACCACAGATGTCGCAGCCAGAAATTGGCCTTGCAATTGGTGTCTTCTTGGGTGGCTTAGTTCAGTTTTTATTCCAAATCCCCTTCCTTATAAAAGCGGGCGTAATGGTCAAGCCTATGTGGGGATGGCATGATCCTGGCGTGGTTAAGATCCGTACCCTAATGATTCCGGCTTTATTTGGTGTATCAGTCAGTCAGATTAACCTGCTGTTTGATACCTTTATTGCCAGTTTTCTACAAACCGGATCGATAAGCTGGCTGTATTACTCGGATCGCTTATTGGAGTTCCCGCTCGGGTTGTTTGGTATTGCCATTGCGACAGTGATTCTGCCGGCACTTTCCCGTAAACACGTTGATGCGCACAGTGAAGGTTTTGCACACACCATGGACTGGGGCGTCCGTATGGTCACGCTACTCGGTATTCCTGCGATGTTAGGCCTAATGGTGTTGGCTAAGCCAATGCTGATGGTGTTATTTATGCGCGGTGAGTTCTCACCACAAGACGTACACCAAGCTTCACTTTCATTGCTTGCTTACTCATCAGGCTTATTAAACTTTATGTTGATCAAGGTTCTTGCGCCGGGTTACTACTCTCGTCAAGACACCAAAACGCCAGTGAAATATGGCATCATTGCGATGGTAACGAACATGGTATTTAATGCTATTTTTGCCTACTTCTATGGTTATGTTGGTTTGGCTGTTGCAACTGCCTTGTCTGCACTTGTGAACATGGTATTGCTATACCGAGGTTTACACTTAGCTGGCGTTTACCAAATTACCAAACGCACTGTCTTCTTTATTATGCGTTTGTTTCTTGCGGGTGCAGCGATGGTTGCAGCCATCATGTGGCAACTGGAAGATATGCCTGTCTGGCTAGACTGGAGCTTTGCACACCGTAGTGCTGTGTTGGGAATGTTGATCGCCTTAGGTGCTGCAGTCTACCTTGTGGTTCTATTTTTAACAGGTGTACGCTTAAAAGACCTAAAAGCTGGGACAGAGTAAGGGGGATTAGTATATAATCCGTCAGTTTCACACAGTGCAAAGTAAAAACAGGGGCATAAAGCAGTATCCAATGGAACTGATCAGAGGCATTCACAATATCACATCGCATCACTACGGGTGTGTTCTGACTATTGGCAATTTCGATGGCGTACACAGAGGCCATCAACAAGTATTGCAGCAAGTGTCTGAACAGGCGAAGGAACTTTCGTTACCTTCGGTTGTGATGACCTTTGAACCTCAGCCGATGGAGCTGTTTGCTAAAGATAAAGCACCAGCTAGGTTGACACGATTGCGCGATAAGTTCGTCCAGCTAAGCAAGCTCGACATCGATCGTTTGCTATGTGTCAATTTTAATCGACATTTTGCCAGCTTGACGGCGGAAGAGTTTATCCGTGACTTGTTGGTCGAGCGTTTGGGTGTTAAGTTTCTTGTCATTGGTGATGATTTCTGTTTTGGCCAAGGCCGCACAGGAAACTTTACTATGTTGCAAGAAGCCGGGGAAAAATACGGCTTTGAAGTCGTCAGTACCCGAAGCTTTTGTTTACAACAGTTACGAGTCAGCAGCACCGCGATTCGCGAAGCCTTGGCTGGTGATGACTTGCATTCCGCACATGACATGCTGGGAAGAAATTACAGCATCAGCGGGCGTGTTTCCCATGGAAGAAAGCTAGGCAGAACGATTGGTTTCCCTACTGCGAATATTCCTCTGAAACGCTGTGTCTCTCCGGTTTCCGGAGTCTATGTTGTTCAAGTGCTTGGCTTAGGCGATAAACCGATGGGTGGTGTGGCTAACATTGGCCAAAGACCAACGGTAAATGGCGTTCGCCAGCAGTTAGAAGTACACTTATTTGACTTTCATGCCAATTTATATGGCAAGCAACTAGAAGTGGAACTTTTGCACAAACTTCGAGATGAGCAAAAGTTTGAGTCGTTTGAAGCACTTAAACAACAAATCGAATTGGATGCTGAAGCAGCAAGGGTGTGGCTGCGTCAGCTTAAGGGTTGAGCGGTTTATTCCACCGTTCGACATAATGTCTAATTTTCGCCCAATATAACGGAATTAAGAATCGATGAGTGAGTATAAAGATACCCTGAACTTACCTGAAACAGGGTTTCCAATGCGCGGCAACCTGGCTAATCGTGAGCCAGAAATGCTTGAGCGTTGGTACAAAGAAGATCTTTACGGTGAAATCCGTAAAGCTAAGAAAGGCAAAAAGTCATTCGTATTGCACGATGGCCCTCCTTACGCAAATGGTGACATTCACATTGGTCACGCACTAAACAAGATTCTTAAAGACATTATTATTAAATCCAAAACACTTTCAGGTTTTGACGCACCTTACATCCCTGGTTGGGACTGCCACGGTCTGCCTATCGAATTGATGGTAGAGAAGAAAGTAGGCAAACCAGGCCAAAAAGTAACTGCAGCAGAATTCCGCGAAAAATGTCGTGAATACGCATCAGGCCAGGTAGAAGGCCAGAAAGAGAGTTTCAAGCGTCTTGGTATCTTGGGTGAGTGGGATAAACCATACCGCACTATGGATTTCGATACTGAAGCGAACATTATCCGTGCGCTTGGTAAAATCGCGAGCAAAGGTCACCTGCTAAAAGGCTTCAAACCTGTTCACTGGTGTACAGATTGTGGTAGCGCACTGGCTGAAGCAGAAGTGGAATACAAAGATAAAGTATCTCCATCTATCGACGTACGTTTTAAAACGGCGGACGAATCGGCACTTCTGTCTAAGTTCGAACTGACTCAAGGTCATGAAGGTAAGGGTGACGTTTCTATCGTTATCTGGACAACAACGCCTTGGACATTACCAGCGAACCGCGCTGTGTGTCTGCGTGACGATCTTGAGTATGTACTTATCCAGGTTGAAGGTGACAACCCAGAGCGTATTATCGTTGCTGCTGAGCTAGCAAAAGAGGTAATGGATCGCGCGGGCATTGAGCACTTCCACAACCTTGGTTTTGCCAAAGGTGCGGACTTAGAGCTTTCTCAGTTCCAACACCCATTCTACGATTTCACTGTACCGGCGATCTTAGGTGATCACGTTACTACTGACTCAGGTACTGGTGTTGTACACACTGCACCTGGCCACGGTCAGGAAGACTTCGCGGTTGGCCAAAAGTACAACCTAGAAGTAGCAAACCCAGTAGGTTCAAACGGTGTTTACTTACCTGATACTGAGCTATTCGCTGGTCAGCACGTATTTAAAGCAAACGATGCCGTTGTTGAAACGCTAAAAGAAAAAGGCGCGCTACTGCATCATCACGCTTACGAGCACAGCTACCCACACTGTTGGCGTCATAAGACTCCAATCATTTTCCGTGCAACACCTCAGTGGTTCGTATCAATGGACCAGGCTGGCCTTCGTGCAAAAGCACTAGAAGCAATCAAGGGTGTTCAGTGGATGCCTGAGTGGGGTCAAAGCCGTATCGAAGGTATGATTGAAGGTCGTCCTGAGTGGTGTATCTCTCGTCAACGTACTTGGGGTGTGCCGATCGCTCTGTTTGTACATAAAGAGACAGCTGAACTTCATCCAAATACGCTTGAACTGATCGAAACAGTGGCAAAACTGGTTGAAGAGAAAGGCATTCAGGCATGGTGGGATGTGGATGCTGCCGAGATTCTGGGTGAAGAAGCAAGCCAGTACGAAAAAGTGTTAGACACGCTAGACGTATGGTTTGACTCTGGTGTTACTCACTTCTCTGTCGTTGATGCTCGTGAAGAATACAACGGTAACAGCGCAGATTTATACCTGGAAGGTTCTGACCAACACCGTGGTTGGTTCCAGTCGTCTCTGATTTCATCTATCGCGATGAAAGATGTAGCGCCTTACAAGCAAGTACTGACTCATGGTTTCGTTGTTGATGGCCAAGGCCGCAAGATGTCGAAATCTATCGGTAACGTTGTTGCACCAAAAGATGTAACGAACAAGCTAGGTGCAGATATCCTGCGTCTATGGGTTGCTTCGACAGACTACACTGGTGAAGTAGCGGTTTCTGATGAAATCTTAAAACGCAGTGCAGATGCATACCGTCGTATCCGTAACACAGCGCGTTTCTTCCTTGCGAACCTGAATGGTTTCAACCCAGAAACCGACATCGTTCCTGCTGAAGAAATGGTTGCTCTGGATCGCTGGGCGGTAGGCCGTGCACTGGCTGCGCAAGAAGAGATCGTGAAAGCGTACGACGAGTACAACACGCACGCTGTAATGCAGCGCCTAATGCACTTCTGTTCTATCGAAATGGGTTCGTTCTACCTAGATGTGATTAAAGACCGTCAGTACACAGCAAAACGTGGCGGTCACGCTCAACGTAGCTGTCAGACTGCACTTTACTACATCGTAGAAGCACTTGTTCGTTGGATGGCTCCTATCATGTCTTTCACTGCAGATGAAATCTGGAGCGAAATGCCAGGTGAGCGTGACAAGTTCGTGTTTACTGGTGAGTGGTTCGATGGTCTGTTTGGTCTTACTGAAGACGAAGCGCTTAGCAACGAGTTCTGGACTGAAATCCAGAAAGTTCGTGGTGCGGTGAACAAACTACTAGAAGCGGCACGTGGTGAGAAAACCATCGGTGGCGCACTTCAAGCTGAACTAACTCTATTTGCTGATGACGCACTGGCTGCGAAAATCAACAAACTGGAAGATGAACTACGCTTCGTACTACTTACTTCTGCAGCAACAGTGAAGCCACTAAGCGAGAAGTCTGACGCAGCACAAGCGACAGATATCGAAGGTCTGTTCGTTGAAGTGAAAGCAACGGAATCTGAGAAGTGTGACCGTTGTTGGCACCACACTCCAGACGTAGGCACAATCGCGGGTCACGAGACAATCTGTGGTCGTTGTGTGTCGAACGTTGAAGGAGAAGGCGAAGTACGTAAATTTGCATAAGTAGCAAAGTAACGACTGAACTTTTTAGCAATTCTATAGCCCCAGTATCTACTGGGGTTATTTTTATTATCCAGTACAGTCTCTTACCTGTGAATTCCACTCACGTTATCCTTGCAAGGAGATAACGAGCGAGTGGGATATCTATGGTATTAATGACAGTTTAGGTCCCTTATTGTGCTCGTTCCTTACTATCGGGAATGATGAGTTTGCAGTGGGTTAGTTGATTGAGATAGGGATAGAAATGAGTCATATTCCATTAAAGCAATCTGGTGTACGTTGGCTATGGCTGGCTATTGTAATTTTTCTGGCTGACATTGGCATCAAGTACCTAGTGATGAACAACATGGGTTTCGGTTGGGCAAACCGCATTGAGATTTTGCCTTTCTTTAACCTCCTGTATGTCCATAACTATGGTGCAGCATTTAGCTTTTTGAGCGATCAGGCGGGTTGGCAACGTTGGTTGTTTACTGGCATTGCTTTCATTGTGTCAGGTCTTTTGACTTACTGGATGAGCAAGCTTCCAGCGAAAGAAAAATGGAACAACATCGCTTACGCCATGATTATTGGTGGCGCAGTTGGCAATGTTTTCGACCGGGTGATTCATGGCTTTGTGGTCGATTACCTCGACTTCTACTGGGGCAATTACCATTGGCCAGCTTTCAATCTTGCAGATATGACGATCTGTGTTGGTGCGGCGATGATCATCCTTGATGGATTTCGTAAAAAAGAGTCTGAGAAGTAAATCTAGCCAACAATATTCCAATAACCTTAGGCGTCGTCCGTTGATTCGTGCGGCGCTTTTTATTATGTTGGAGCGCACATCAGCGCACCTTCATAAATAAAGTTAAAAGCGCTGTATATCAATCACAGTAAATGAGTGTGCAGAAATGGCGTAGGAAAAAGACTTGAGAGCAAGGCACAGTTTTTAGATAAGTAGTTATTCTACAATCCAAAAGTGTAACGAAGTGATCGAGCTTTTTAACAAGCTAGAATGACCAGTTATTTACTACGATTGGTATTACCCAAGAATAAGGAAGCAGTAACGTGACAACAATTACTAATGATTCGGTAGTAACTCTACACTTCACCATTAAAATGAAAGATGGCTCGGTGGCAGACAGCACTCATAATATGGGTAAGCCAGCTAAATTTGTGATGGGCGATGGCAGCCTGAGCGAAAACTTTGAGCAGTGCCTGGTTGGACTTCAATCCGGTGAGCAAAAAGCGATTGAGCTTGAAGCGAAAGATGCGTTTGGCATGCCGAATCCGGATCATATCCATTATATGGATCGCGCCAAATTTGTTGGCGATGCAGAAGTCGAGGTTGGTACCATCATGGCATTCAGCGGTCCAGATGGTATGGAAATCCCGGGCATCATTACTGAAATTGCCGGTGATTCAGTAACGGTTGACTTTAACCACCCTCTGGCAGGACAAGACGTGACTTTCGAAGTTGAGATTTTGTCAGTAGAATAGCGACCCAAGTAAAGATAACTTCCATGAGCAATGAAATGAAAATCCTATTAGCTAACCCACGCGGTTTTTGTGCAGGTGTTGACCGTGCGATTAGCATCGTAGAGCGTGCGCTAGAGATGTATCAGCCACCGATTTATGTCCGTCATGAGGTGGTTCACAACCGTTTTGTGGTAGAAGGGCTCAAACAACGCGGTGCGATCTTCGTAGAAGAGTTACATGAAGTGCCTGACAATAACATTGTGATTTTTTCTGCTCATGGTGTATCACAAGCAGTTCGCCAAGAAGCGAAGCTACGTGATCTCACGGTATTTGATGCAACGTGTCCACTGGTAACTAAAGTCCATATGGAAGTGGCGCGTGCAAGCCGCCGTAATATGGAAGTGGTGCTGATTGGTCACGCAGGGCATCCAGAAGTGGAAGGTACTATGGGGCAGTACGCTAGTGAAACGGGCGGTATGTACTTAGTAGAAACACCTGCTGATGTAGAGAAGCTAAAAGCGATCGTTAAAGATCCTTCCGATCTGCATTACGTAAGCCAGACCACGCTTTCTGTTGATGAGACGGCTGATGTCATTGAAGAACTACGACGCGTATTTCCGGATATTCAAGGCCCTCGTAAAGATGATATCTGCTACGCAACGCAAAACCGTCAGGACGCAGTGCGCGACATGGCGAGCGACGTGGATGTGATGGTTGTGGTGGGTTCTAAGAACTCGTCTAACTCAACGCGTCTAAAAGAGCTGGCAGAGAAGCTGGGTACACCGGGCTACCTGACAGATTGTCCTGAAGACATCAAACCTGAATGGTTCGAAGGCAAAACGAAAGTGGGTGTGACAGCTGGCGCATCGGCACCAGAGGAATTGGTTAATCAGATTCTTGAACGCATTAAGGAACTGATTGGTGCGCGCTCCGTAGATGAAGTTTCAGGCAGAGAAGAGAACATGTTCTTCGAAGTACCTAAAGAACTGCAGATCAAGCAAGTGGACTAATATCCAGTTATCAAATATTCAAAGGTGAACCTCAAGGGCGCCTTTTTTGGTCGAATTGATTGGTGCTTAATTATTGATACCAAGCATTTCTTTGAGTACTTTCAGATAGCGTCGACTTACTGGGATCTCAAAACCTGTCTTGGTGATGATTTCCGCTAACCCGTTTTCTAACAGTTTAATTTCGCTGATCGCTTTGATACTGACGAGGTACTGCCGATGACACCGTACCAGTGGCGTTTTTTCTTCGATTGTCTTTAGCGTTAACTGCGTACTGGCTGTCTGACTTACAGATCGCACGTGAACGCCGCTGAAATCGCTATAGGCACATTCAACCGTATCGGTTGCCATAATCACAATCCGGTTATGACCAATACAAGGTATCTGGTCTAATGTATCTGGCGTGATGGCCGACAATTGCTGAGTCAGTGTCGACTGGTTGATGGTCTTATGCAGACGTTTCACGGTTTTGTTTAAGCGATTCGGGTCGACGGGCTTCAGCAAATAGTCAAAAGCATTATCTTCGAACGCCTGAATGGCATACTGGTCGTAGGCCGTCACAAAGACCACGTATGGCATCGTTTCAGGATCCAGCATGCCGAGCAGTTCAATGCCAGTCACTTGAGGCATCTGGATATCTAAGAACACCACATCAGGCTTGAGTTCATTGATTTTTTTCAGTCCCAAGATGGCGTTAGACGCATCGCCTACCACTTCTACCTGGCCTGTTTCTGACAATAACTCTGCTAATTCTTCACGAGCAAATTGTTCATCATCAATGACGAGTGCGGTTAACATCCTCTATTACCTTTATTGTGACTGTCGTTTTTACGATTTAGAGGGAATGATAAAACTCATTTTAGTAAATTGATGCTTCTCGCACGTAATTTTTAGCGCTGAATCACGTCCGAATTGATTTGTGAGACGTTTATCGACAATTTCTAAGCCTAATCCCGAGTGGTTATCTTGAGGAGGCTTAAAGCTACCAGCATTGTCTTCTACGGTAATCAGGTAACCTTGTGGATGCACTTGGCTGTATATCTTGACTTTACCGCCTTCCAGCATGTTGGAAATGCCGTGTTTGATGGCGTTTTCAACCAGAGGCTGGAGTGTGAAGCTTGGTAACTTGATGTCCAGTAATTCTGGTTCAATATCTATCTCTACTTCTAGACGGTCAGTAAAACGTGCTTTCTCAATACTCAGGTAAGAGTTCACATGGGCGAGTTCTTCTTTTAGCGTCACGGTATTGATGTTTTGTTTTAAGTTACTGCGGAAAAAATGAGATAAATTTTGAATCAACTCGCGAGCTTTATCTGGATCACGACGCGTGATCGCACTAATAGTATTCAGTGCATTAAACAAGAAATGCGGGTTGACCTGCGCATGCAATAATTTGATTTCTGCCTGAGCTAACAAGGCTTGTTGTTGCTGGTAATCGCCATATAAGATCTGGCTCGACAATAGTTGGGCAATCCCTTCTCCCATTGACTTGTTTACCGTTGAAAACAGCTTTCGCTTCGGCTCATAGAGCTTAATCGTGCCAATCACTTCCTTACCTGCACGCAGAGGAATGATAAGCGCAGAACCTAGTTTGCAGTCTTTCGCTATTGAGCACTGATATGGACGCTCCGAGCCATCGAGATAAATGATGTCGTTTTTCTCCATCGAGTCCAACGTACTCTGTGAAGAAATCGGGGTATTTGGCTTATGGTGATCATCACCGATACCAACAAAGGCGAGGATTTTTTTCTGATCCGTAATCGCGACGGCACCCACGTTTGTCTCTTCGTAAATGATGCGCGCGATTTTCTCTGCATTTTGGGTGTTAAAACCGTTACTTAAAATACCCACAGAACGGTCAGCAATGGTTAAGGCGCGACGTGAGAAAGTGGCAGAGTATTTTTCAAAAATAGTTTTACGATCTTGCAGGATACTCATAAACAGAGCTGCGCCGAATGAGTTGGCAATGATCATAGGAGCAGCAATGGCAGACACCAATTCATAGGCTTGGTCGAATGGTTTTGCGACTGCCAGCAGCAAGATCATCTGAACCACTTCAGCCACAAAGGTAACGCTGAATACAACGCTTGGGTTAAACAGCAGGGCACCTTTGTTACGTTTGATCAGATACACATGGAGTAGGCCACCAATTACTCCTTCGGCGGTCGTTGAGATTGCACAGGCTAAGTCAGTAAAACCACCAAGCGTGTAGCGGTGAATACCGCCGGTGAGACCGACAGCGAAACCAACCACTGGGCCGCCAAATAATCCGCCCATCACCGCGCCAATAGCTCGGGTGTTAGCTATTGCATCGTTAATGTGCAGACCAAAATAGGTGCCGAGAATACAAAAGCCGGAAAAGAGTACATAACAGATTAAGCGGTGACTTAAACGTGAAGAAATGCTCAGCAAAGGTAAGATTATTGGCGTTTTACTCAGCATGTACGCCAGTACCAAGTAAACACACATTTGCTGTAATAGGGAAATAACCAGTTCCATAACGAACCTAACCTGAAATCAATGATGTTATTGTATACCTAAACAACCTCAAGGTTTTATCAGCCTTTAAAGTCATTTGGGTATAAAACAAAAAGAGCCTGCGTTGGGGCAGGCTCTCTGTCTTAATCAGTCAATGAATGATCTGGGATTAAGCGGTTTCTGATGCTGCTTGTGGTTTCTCTTCGTCCGCCAGTTCAGTTTCGCCTTTACCTTTAGAGGTTTTGATAACGTAACCTGTTACAACTAGTGAGAAGATGATACCTGCGATAGTTGATACTTGCATTGGCAGACCGAAACCTAGCGTGCTGTTGTTCAGAATGAACGTCACACATACTGTAGTCATGAACATTGCAGGGACAGTGGTAATCCAGTGCAGTTTGTTATGACGAAGTAGGTAAGCAGAAGCAGTCCAAAGCATCATTACTGCGGTTGTCTGGTTTGCAAAACCGAAGTAGCGCCAGATGATACCGAAGTCTACTTGAGTCAGGATAGCGCCGATAACGAACAGTGGAAGTGCCATCAATAGTCGGTTACGCAGCGTTTTCTGTTCCATGTTGAAGTATTCAGCAAGGATTAGACGGCTTGAACGGAACGCTGTGTCACCTGAAGTGATAGGCAGGATAACCACACCTAGGAACGCGATGATGCCACCAAACACACCTAGTAGACCAAATGAAGCGCTGTATACCACGTTACCAGGACCACCGTTCTTCACCGCTTCTGACAATGCGTCTAGAGAACCGAAGAAAGACAGAGCGATAGCACACCAGATTAGGGCGATAACACCTTCACCGATCATTGCACCGTAGAATACGAAGCGACCATTTTTCTCATTTTCCATACAACGAGCCATCAGTGGAGACTGAGTTGCGTGGAAGCCTGAGATAGCACCACATGCGATAGTGATGAATAGTGCTGGCCATAGAGGCATGTCATTCGGATTTAAGTTCGAGAACATGTCTGATACTTGGAAATCACCCATTACTGTGTGCTCGCTAGAGAAAGCAATCGCAGACATCAGGCCAACAGACATGAAGATTAGCAGTGCGCCAAACAGTGGGTAGAAGCGACCAATGATCTTATCAACAGGAACAATTGTCGCAATGATGTAGTAGGCAAAGATTACAACAACCATCGTTGTCATGCTTACGTTTAGGCTAGTTTGATCATTGATTAGGTTTGTGATCATGCCAGCAGGTGCCGATACGAATACCACACCAACAAGAAGCAACAAGACAATGGCAAAAATGTTCATAAAGTGTTTAGCGCCATTACCTAAGTAGCGACCAGTAATCGTTGGTACAGAAGCACCACCGTTACGAACAGACAGCATACCTGAGAAGTAATCGTGTACTGCGCCCGCAAAGATACAGCCAATTACGATCCACAGCATTGCCGCAGGGCCGTATAGTGCACCCATGATTGGGCCAAAGATTGGACCTACGCCAGCGATATTCAGTAGCTGAACCAGGTAAACTTTCTTGGTTGACATTGGAACGTAGTCAACACCATCTGCTTTGGTATGAGCAGGTGTTTGGCGTTTTTCATTAATGCCAAAAATTTTCTCAACGAAAGCGCCGTAGATGAAATATCCGCCGATAAGGGCTGCGACACAGGTTAGAAACCACATCATAACTATTGTCCTTAGTTAGTAGGATAGGGTAATTGTTTTAATTTCAGGATGCATGTTATGCGCTGCAGTTGTTAATTGCATTCGCTTAGTCGATGAGTGGTCGAATAGGGTTACGAGTGGTCGATATGACCCGCGAGTGGTTTTAATCCTTGCTCAGTGGTCGCCAAAAGCAGTGAGTGGTATCTGTGTGGATTGAATGGTACCGACTTTGCCGTGAACGGTTGGCTGGCACAATCAGCGGCGAAATACACAGATAAACGGTCAAACCGAGAAATTAGTGATAAGCTTATTTTGAAAACGAATTTTTAAAACAATAAGTTAAGGGAATATATGAAAAAGGCAACGTTAGGGTTAGCGCTGGCTTTACTGGCAGGGTGTACAGCAACCACAGAAGATCTTGCGCAATCCGGGGACTGGTACCAAATTGGTTATCGGGATGGTGTGGCGGGCCATACATCACGCACGGTAAAAGAGCTAAGAGAGATGGGAAATGCAAAGCAAGGGGATTACGACCAGGGTTATCTGGAAGGTTTAGCTGAATACTGTAACCCAGATATTGCATACCAGATTGGACTATCCGGTCAGTACTATGAAGGGGTATGTGAAGGGACAAAGAATGCGCAAAAATTCCGTATGGAATGGCAGCGTGGTTGGAATGAATACAATAAGTAACAGTGCAACTCATGCTATTGCATAATCAAGACGACCGTCTGACTTGTTAATCTTCTGACAATTGAGGTGAACTTGTTTGTTTTACTTTTGCCATTGAGATTGAATTCAGAGTGATTCCGACGATGAAAAAGTACTGCCTGCTCACTTTAGTTTTATTACCACTGACTGTCAGTGCGTCTAATGCGCTGAAGGATACGATTAAAGCTAAACGTAAATACGAGCATAGCAAAAGTCATATTACTAATACGCTCGATAATACGAAACGTGATATCGAAGAGATCACCAGTGGAACTTACGTGCAGAATCAGGCGAAACGTGAGGCTAAGAAAGCAACGAGCAAGTACACCAACAAAGTGGAAAACGTTAAAAATGCCGCAGACCCAGAGCATATCAAGCGTAAAGCCAACAATGAGCTCAATCGCCAGGTTGATGAATGGCTATATGAAGATTAACGAGTAAAGAAAAAGGTGACAATCGGTCACCTTTTTAACTCTTATTTGGTTTGGTGCTTTTCTACCGCTTTCCGCAGGAAACCATCCTGATGAGCCAGTTGCTGACGAGCAGTGTCGATATCAAGATCGGTCAGGATCATCAAGATCGCCAGTTTTACCTCATAGTCCGTTTGCTTGAGTACTGCTGTTGCCTGTTCTTTACGGCAGTCTGTCGCTTGCATCACGATACGAGCAGCACGAGCGACCAGTTTTTCATTGGTTGCTTTTACGTCTACCATCAGATTTTGGTAGCTCTTACCAATACGAATCATACTTGCAGTTGTCAGCATGTTCAGCACCAGCTTCTGTGCCGTACCTGATTTCAAGCGGGTCGAGCCCGTCAATGCCTCAGGGCCTACGACTGGACTGATAGCAATGTCAGCGATATCGGCAATCGGAGAGTCTGGGTTACAAGATAGCGCTACTGTTGTTGCTCCAATCTCATTCGCATACTCTAATCCACCGATCACGTAAGGCGTTCTGCCACTTGCTGCGATACCGACAACCACATCATTTTTATTGAAGTCGATACTCATTAAATCTTGTTCGCCAAGCAAAGGGGAGTCTTCTGCGCCTTCTTTGGCTTTCAAGATAGCTTCTGGTCCGCCAGCTATCAGACCAATCACCATCTTATCTGATACTCCAAACGTTGGTGGGCATTCTGATGCATCCAGTACGCCTAAACGACCGCTGGTTCCTGCACCCATGTAAACCAGTCTGCCACCTGCTTTAAATGCATCCGTGATCTTATCGACCGCGAGTGCTATCTCAGGAAGGACCTTTTCCACGGCAAGAGGAACGAGTTTGTCTTGCTGATTGATTCGCTGAACAATATCCAGAGAAGGCAGTAAGTCGATATCCATCGTTTCAGGGTTACGTCCTTCTGAAACGAGATGCGATAAAGCAGCGATAAGTGCGTCGTTTGTCATAATTAAGCCTTCGTTATTAATTGTTGGAATAGAGCACACCAAGAGAAGCAAAGCTTCTCGCCCCAGTGACTTCCGGTAAATTGCTCGGCAAACCATGAATATGACGCTGAGCTAACCACGCAAACGCCATCGCTTCCATATAGTCGCCATCCACACCTCTCTCATTTGTGGTGGCCACTTGCCATTGCGGGAGTAATTTCGCTAAACGCTGCATCAACAGTGGGTTTCTCGCTCCGCCACCACAAACCAGTAGTTGCGGAGATGAGCCATAAGCAAATTTCTCTACTTCATTGGCAATGGTTATTGCTGAGTACTCACAGAGTGTCCGCTGCACATCTTCCGCAGATAGCTGGTGGTTAGTCACATGGGATTGCAACCACTCGATATTAAACAGCTCACGACCAGTGCTTTTTGGCGCCGGCATGGCTAAATACGGATCTTGCAGCAATTGTTCAAGGAATGCTTGGTTAACTTTACCTTGTAGAGCCATTTGTGCGTCTTTATCGAACCCTTGCGCAGTATGCTTCTCGCACCAGGCATCCATCAACATATTACCCGGTCCGGTGTCGTAACCAATAACGGGTTGTTGCGGGTGTAAAACAGAAATATTGGCAATACCACCAATGTTTAATACAACCGTTGTTGAATCTTGCATAGCAAAAATGCTTTTGTGGAAAGCAGGAACAAGAGGAGCGCCCTGACCACCAAGCGCCATATCCTTACGACGAAAATCGGCCACCGTATCGATGCCGGTTTTCACCGCGATGATATTGGCATCACCCAATTGAGTAGTAAAAGGATACTCGCCGTTTGGCTGGTGGAACACGGTTTGACCATGATTGCCAATCGCCCGAATTTGCTCAGCCGAATAGCCGGACTTCTCTAGCAGTTGCAAAACCGCATCTGCGAACAGGTGACCAAGTTGGTGGTCGAGCTCACCGATGGTTTTTAAGTTAGTGGCTTGACCGGTGCAAACGGATAATAAAGCCTGCTTGAGTGGCTTTGGCATTGGATAATCATCGTGCGCAATAAGCTCAACCCGGCTACCTTCAATTGCAACCAAAGCGGTATCGACACCATCCATACTCGTGCCAGACATCACGCCAATGTAAAGTTCGTTAAAATTCACAGCCGATCTCGTCAATTCTTCATTCGCTTATTGTAAAGCAAATCTGAAGCGAATAACCTCATTTAGAACCAGATATTTGAGGAGAAAACATGGGTCCGTTATGGGTTGACGTTGCAGGTTATGAGCTGACTGCTGAAGACAAAGAAATTTTGGAGCATCCAACGGTTGGTGGCTTGATTCTGTTTACACGTAATTATCATGATAGCGAGCAACTTCAGGCACTTACCCAGTCTATCCGTAAAGCGGCGAAACGCCCGCTTCTGATTGGTGTCGATCAGGAGGGAGGTCGAGTTCAGCGATTCCGTGAGGGCTTCTCTTTAATTCCCGCTGCAGATGAATATGCCAAACATCGCAACGGCGAAGAGCTTGCCAGAATGGGTGGCTGGCTTATGGCGGCAGAGCTGATTGCGCACGACATTGACTTGAGCTTTGCTCCCGTGCTGGATAAGGGCCATCAATGTAAAGCGATTGGAAGTCGATCTTTTGGGGAAGATGCAGATACCATACTTCGTCACAGCAGCGCTTATATGCAAGGTATGAAAAGTATCGGCATGGCCACAACGGGCAAACACTTTCCCGGTCATGGTGGGGTGATTGCTGACTCTCATCTGGAAACGCCATATGACGAGCGCAGTGATATCTTTGAACAAGATATGGCGATTTTCAAAGCTCAGATCGAGGCCGGAATTCTGGATGCCATGATGCCTGCTCACGTTATTTTCCCCAATTACGATTCTCAACCTGCCAGCGGTTCCGAATATTGGCTGAAGAAAATTCTGCGTCAGCAGCTGGGCTTCAAAGGCTTGATCTTCTCTGATGATTTGACGATGGAAGGGGCCGTCATCATGGGCGGGCCAGCAGAACGTTCTATTCAGGCTTTGAATGCGGGTTGTGACATGCTACTGATGTGCAATAAACGAGATGCTCAAGTCGAGGCGCTGGATAACTTGCCTATCTCGAGTGTGCCACAAGCCAACGCGTTGCTGAAAAAACAGGGTTTCTCATTAAGTGAACTTAAGCTATCGCAAGAATGGAAACAAGCCAGTGAAGCGATGAAACGTTTAACTCAATAAAACTTGCCATTTGTATCAGTGTAAACTGTTAAAAACACCCAACTTAAGCCAAAGCTAAACAAGTTTTGGCTTTTTATTTGGTGTAAATATATTCTTACATTTAATGTTTTTTAATTTGTACACTTGTTTTTCTGTTTTAGCCTGTTATCTTGTCGTTAATGCTTAGTTGTCTCACCAAGGATTTGGTTGGGTGTAAAAAATAATATACAGGTCAAGATTATGAAAAAAAGTGAATTGAGCGACATTAACATCGTCGAAGAACAGGTTCTTATCACTCCTGATGAGTTAAAAGCAAAACTGCCTCTGAGTGAAAAAGCACGTCGCTTTATCAGAGAATCTCGTCAAACCATTGCTAACATCATCCATAAGAAAGATCACCGTCTACTTGTTGTGTGTGGGCCTTGTTCTATCCACGATGTTGAAGCAGCAAAGGATTACGCAAAACGTCTTAAAGCTCTTTCTGAACAACTAAGCGACCAACTGTATATTGTTATGCGTGTTTACTTTGAAAAGCCTCGTACGACTGTTGGCTGGAAAGGTTTAGTCAATGACCCACACCTGGACGGCAGTTTTGATATCGAGCATGGTCTGCATGTAGGTCGCGAATTGCTGGTTGAATTGGCTGAGATGGAAATTCCACTTGCAACAGAGGCTCTTGACCCTATTAGCCCTCAGTACATAGCCGATACCTTCAGCTGGGCAGCGATTGGTGCGCGTACAACGGAATCGCAAACTCACCGAGAAATGGCAAGTGGTCTATCGACGCCGATTGGTTTTAAAAACGGTACGGATGGCAGCTTAGCGACTGCTATCAACGCGATGCAGGCAGCATCTTCTAGCCACCGTTTCATGGGCATTAACCGTGAAGGGCAAGTTGCACTGCTGACGACCAAAGGTAACCCTAATGGTCATGTGATCCTACGTGGTGGTAAGCAGACTAACTACGATTCGGTGTCGGTGAATGAGTGTGAACAAGAAATGGCGAAGTTAGGCCTCGATGCTTCACTGATGGTTGACTGTAGCCATGCTAACTCACGTAAAGACTACCGCCGTCAACCGTTGGTTGCTGAAGACGTTATCCATCAAATCCGTGAAGGCAACAAGTCTATTATTGGTCTGATGATTGAAAGTCACATCAATGAAGGCAATCAGTCTTCTGATCTTAAACTGGAAGAGATGAAATATGGTGTATCTATCACCGACGCATGTATCAATTGGGAGTCAACTGAGGCACTATTACGCCATGCACACGAAGAGCTGGTGCCTTTCCTAGAAAACCGCCTAAAAGGCTAAAACGGAACTTATTTAAGGAACATCAATGGCAGTTGAACTTAACGCATTACGCGATCAGATTGATGCAGTCGACAAACAAATGTTGGAGCTTTTGTCTCAGCGTTTAGCGCTGGTAGAAAAAGTGGGGGAAGTAAAAAGCGAACACGGTTTGCCAATTTATGCCCCTGATCGAGAGGCGGCAATGTTAGCCTCTCGTCGAGCTGAAGCTGAAAAAATGGGTGTACCTCCACAGCTGATTGAAGACATTCTTCGTCGTACCATGCGTGAGTCTTATGCCAGTGAGAAAGATTCCGGTTTTAAGTGTTTGAACCCAGAATTGCGTTCAGTCGTGATTATTGGTGGTAATGGTCAGCTGGGCGGTCTGTTTGGGCGTATGTTCAAATTGTCCGGCTACCAGGTCAAAGTACTGGGCAGTAAAGACTGGGATCGAGCTGATGAGATCTTAGACAATGCGGGTTTAGTGGTCGTTACTGTGCCGATTCATCTGACGGAAGGGGTTATCGAGAAGCTTGGTAACCTTCCGGAAGATTGTATTTTGTGCGACTTAACGTCGATCAAGTCGAAGCCACTGCAAGCGATGCTTAAGGTGCACTCTGGTCCGGTTGTCGGTCTGCACCCAATGTTTGGCCCTGATGTTCCAAGTCTTGCTAAGCAAGTTATCGTTTACTGTGACGGCCGCGGTAATGAGCACTACCAATGGCTGTTACAACAATTTGCCATTTGGGGTGCAAGCTTGTGTCAAATTGATGCTGAAGAACATGACCATGGAATGACGCTAATTCAGGCACTGCGCCACTTTACGTCATTTGCTTACGGCATGCACTTGAGTAAAGAAAACCCGAATATTGAGCAACTGTTGAAATTGAGTTCTCCAATCTACCGTCTTGAATTGGCGATGGTTGGCCGACTGTTTGGTCAGGATCCGAACCTGTACGGCGATATCATTTTCTCGTCGCAGGAGAACATTGATATGATCAAGCGCTTCCATCAGCGCTTAGGTGATGTCGTTGCGATTCTCGATAGTAAAGATAAAGCCAAATTCGTGGCGAGCTTCAGACAGGTCAGCGATTGGTTCGGCAAGTACTCTCAACAATTTATGAATGAGAGCCAAAACTTGCTTAAGCAAGCAAATGATAATATTCACCGTGGTTAATCGATTGATATAAAAAGAAAAGAGCAGCTTTGGCTGCTCTTTTCTTTTTATGCTTTCTGAAAAATCAGTTAACCGCAGTTTCGTCGTTATCTTCACTGGATACGGTGTTAATACTGGTATCACGGTAAGGTGAGTTGGTTAAATTGATTTGCAGGCGAACGACGTTATCAATCAACTGGACCAATGGTCCCCATTTAACTCTGTTCTCTTTTTCAAATACATAATTGAAGTTTTCTGGTGTCCAATCCATCAAATGCTGAGGGTTCATTGCTCTGCCAAGGAAATGTACTTCGTAATGTAGGTGCGGGCCTGTTGAGCTACCGGAGTTCCCGCATTGAGCGATAACATCACCTTTACTGACGAATTGGCCGCTTTTCACATTGAAGTGCTGCAAGTGAGCGAAAGAGCTCATAAAACCAAACGAATGACGTAACGTAAGGTAGTTGCCATAACCTGAGCTACCCGGGCGAACCGTCTCCACGACGCCATCTGCAGGGGCTAATACTTCCTCACCGCTCTTACAGGTTAAATCGATACCGGTATGAACGTGCCTTTTTCCTGATATAGGGTTAATCCGGCTGCCATAAGGGGAAGAAATACGCTGATAAGTAATCGGACTGTCATTGGGTATTAGACGAAACATGGTTGCACGAACGGCAGAATCTATCGCCGCGGCGTCGATCCTTTCTTCTAGCGCTAAATTGTTTTCATCGAGCATCAGTTCTTCGTCTGCCAGACCAAGAACGGACTCAACATCAAATACACGTTTTCCTAACAGCTGGATTTGATTGCTCTTGTCGGTAAGTGCTTGAGATAGCGAGTGATTGGTATCAAGCTGCTCTTCGTAAAGAGCGGTGATTTCGTTTTTCTCGCTCTCTAACTTAGCGATGGTCTCATCTTGATCATAGCGTTGCTGCTGAGTCATGAGCCAAGCACCACCGAATACAGCAGGTAATGCGATGACTGAAGCTAATAGTGTAATGACCGAAGTGCGGCCAAAATAAAAGTGTTGATCTCCGTTTTGTGTCGGGATCTGAATAGTGATTTTTTTAGACATAGTTATTGTCACTTAAATAGGCATTGATTATTTCTCTCCTAAATCCGAATGATGTTTTGACCCTCGATTCAGGAGTTCGTTACTGCTCATATTCAATTCTGAAAATTGTTTTAATTTGCTTATGGCTTTCTATGAGCGTTAGCCTAATTACGTCGTTCTACTTGCATTGGAGTGAGCTGACAGCTCGTGAATAACGTCATCTCTCCGTTATATTATTTTTCATGCCAAGTATTAGAACAAGTTGAATAATATATCAAAAAGAATAAAAAGTGTTCGATTTTTGTCTGGAATTGTCGAATTCGCTGCAGAGTAGTGTCAGAACAAGTCATATTCTTCTATAAAAAAGAAAGGCCGCTATCATAGCGGCCTTTGTGCAGATTACAATCAGACTTACTTAGCAATACGCTTGTATTTGATACGGTGAGGCTCTGCGGCGTCAGGGCCAAGAGTCTTCTTCAACCACTCCATGTATTCGGTGTAGTTACCTTCGTAGAAGTTAACCTGACCTTCATCACGGTAGTCGATGATGTGCGTTGCAATACGGTCCAGGAACCAACGGTCGTGCGAGATCACCATTGCACAGCCCGGGAATTCCAGAAGCGCTTCTTCTAATGCACGCAGTGTTTCAACATCAAGGTCGTTGGTTGGTTCGTCGAGTAGCAGTACGTTGCCGCCCGCTTTAAGCAGTTTTGCAAGATGTACACGGTTACGCTCACCACCAGACAGCTCACCAATCACTTTCTGTTGATCAGAACCTTTGAAGTTGAAACGTGAACAGTATGCACGTGCCGGGAGTTCGAAGTTGTTGATCTTAATGATATCAGCACCTTCAGAGATCTCTTTGAACACCGTGTTCTTATCGTTCATTGAATCACGGAACTGCTCAACAGACGCCAGTTTCACTGTCTCACCAAGTTCGATTGTGCCCGAATCTGGTTGTTCTGTGCCGCTTAGCATCTTAAATAGCGTTGATTTACCTGCACCGTTCGCACCGATGATACCAACGATAGCACCTTTAGGGATGCTGAATGACAGGTTGTCGATCAGTACGCGGCCGTCGAATGATTTAGTCAGGTTATTCACTTCAATAACCTTATCGCCCAGGCGTTCACCTGGCGGAATAAATAGTTCGTTAGTCTCGTTACGTTTCTGGTGGTCTGTGTTTTGTAGTTCTTCAAAACGAGCCATACGCGCTTTAGACTTCGCCTGACGACCTTTAGGATTCTGACGAACCCATTCCAGTTCTTTCTCGATAGTTTTCTGGCGAGCTTTCTCTTGAGACGCTTCTTGTTGTAGACGCGCATCTTTCTGCTCTAACCAAGAGGTGTAGTTACCTTCCCATGGGATACCTTCACCACGGTCAAGCTCAAGAATCCAACCCGCAGCGTTATCCAGGAAGTAGCGGTCGTGGGTAATCGCAACAACGGTACCTGAGTAATCAACCAGGAAGCGTTCCAGCCATGCAACAGACTCAGCATCCAAGTGGTTAGTTGGTTCGTCCAGCAGAAGCATGTCTGGCTTCTCTAGTAGAAGGCGACAGATAGCAACACGGCGGCGCTCACCACCTGATAGGTGTGCAATCTTTTGGTCCCATTCTGGAAGACGTAGTGCATCCGCAGCGCGCTCTAGCGCATTATCCAGATTGTGGCCATCTTTAGCTTGAATCAGCGCTTCAAGCTCGCCTTGCTCTTTTGCCAGAGCATCAAAATCTGCATCTGGTTCTGCGTAAGCTGCATATACCTCATCTAGACGCTTCAGTGCACCTGCTACGTCTGATACGGCTTCTTCTACGATCTCACGAACGGTTTTTGATTCATCAAGTACAGGTTCTTGAGGAAGGTAGCCAACATTGAGTCCTGGTTGTGGACGCGCTTCGCCATCGATATCCGTGTCGATACCGGCCATGATACGTAGCAGAGTAGATTTACCCGCACCGTTCAGACCTAAAACACCGATTTTCGCACCAGGGAAGAAGCTTAGAGAGATGTCTTTAAGAATTTGACGCTTAGGTGGCACAATCTTGCTCACCCGCGACATGGTATATACGTATTCAGCCATTGCCGATCGTTCCTAAATTAACTGTCATTTAAACCCGGTATTTTATACCAACTGCCTGATATACCCAAATGACTTCAAGATGCAGGATTCATTTGTGGATATTTGTTACCGCAATGCAAGAATTTCCCTCGCAATGAGATTTCTTATTTTTAGCTGACCGGAAACTTACACGGTTACGGTATACACTTTTGTTATTCGCTATTAGTAAAGAAAGGTTTTCTTTACCAGTTTTGAACATCTTGTCCTCATTGCTGTAAAGGTTCACGAGTATAAATTTTAATACATCATTTTACTTTACATAGGCATCAGTGTTTTGTGTAAATATATGCATATGTTCAAAGTGCCTTTGATACATAAACTCTAAGATAACTAGGTTTTGAGGCGGTATATGTCCGGGGAAATTAATACAAATGAAATTCAACGTTACGGAATTGGCTAAAAGCGTTTGCTGTGCTGCCGCTTTGTGTGCGGTCAGTCTGACAGTAAACGCTGCGCTCAGCTTAGAAAAGCAGCGCGAAGTTTATGAGCAGGCTCAAAATTTATTGGATAAGAACGATATCAACGGATACTTAGCGATTCGCCCAAAAATCTCAGATTATCCACTCACACCTTATGTAGACTACCGTACTTTTTTACGGCAGTTACCCAGCAAGTCACTCACACAAGTGAACGACTTTATTTCTGAGTACGAGTCGTATCCTTTCTCTCGTCGAGTCAGGGCACCATACCTTGATCACCTATACAGGCAGAAAGACTGGAAGGCTATTACTGAATTTCAAAAAGTGATTCCGAGTGGTGAGCGTTATCAGTGTATTTTTTACTACGCTCAACTCAAGCAGGGTAAGCAAGTCGCTGCGTTTAAAGGTGCGGAAGATATGTGGTTAAGTGGAGCCAGCATTGCGGGCGAGTGTGACCCATTATTTGCCGCTTGGGATAACGCAGGTGAACGAACCGACGATTTGATCTTGCAGCGGATGTTGCTGGCGTTTGATGCCCGCAACGACGGCCTGATGAGTTATCTACAAAAGCTACCTAAATCAGCAAAGGCTAAGCAACAAGCCAAAGATATGAAGGCACTTTTTGATAAGCCAGCAACAGTGGCTGATTTTGCACAGAAAAAGCCAGCTAATGATTTTAATCGCACCCAAAGTAAGTATGCATTAGAGAAGTTGGCACGCATGGATATCAACCAGGCGCAAAAAGCGTATGCTCCGGTAGTTAAAGGGCAGAAATTCTCTGCGGAAAAAGCACAATCACTTGCAGATTATATTGCATTTCGCTTGACCCGCACTGAGTCCGCTAGTCTGGCTAAATGGCGAGATGACATCACTAAAACCAGTCAAGATATCCCATTGATAGAAACACGTGTTCGTCTTGCTATACAAAATGCAGACTGGAAAGGTGTGCAAGAGTGGATTGCCGTTCTTAATAAAGAGGAGCAAGCCACACTGCGTTGGCAATATTGGCTTGGACGTAGCGAAATCGCATTAGGTAATGAGGTCGCGGGCAAGAAGCGTTTGGCTACTTTGGTTGGTCAACGCGACTTCTATAGTGTTGCAGCAGCAAATGCGATTGGTCAGTCGATAAATTATCCAACTCATAGAATAAAACTGGATAATAAAGTGATTCAGCCATATCACGAACCTTTGGCGCGTATCGAGGAGCTCATCGCTACCGATAAGATTGCTGCTGCTAAAAGCGAGTGGGCATATCTGCTGGGGCGTACAAATAAAGATGAAAAGGCCATGCTTGCGGCATATGCGTCTTCCAAAAATTGGCACAACTTGACGGTCACCGCGAGTATTCAAGCACAGATGTGGGACAATATTGAACTAAGGTTCCCCGTCGCACATCACTGGTGGTTTAACTTCTATGCGAAAAAGCATGATATTGATCCAGTGACAATGATGTCATTGGCAAGACAGGAGAGTGCGCTGGATGTGCAAGCTCGTTCGCCAGTGGGTGCAAGAGGTATTATGCAGATCATGCCAGAGACTGCCAAATATACTGCACGCAAATATAAGCTCAGTTACCAAGGTACTGAAGATTTATATAACGTCGGCAAAAACATCGAAATTGGTAGCCATTACCTGCAAGGTTTACTAGAGGATTACGATAATAATCGTATTTTTGCTCTAGCTGCTTATAATGCTGGCCCTAACAGAGTGAAAACGTGGCGAGAGCGCACCCAGGGAAAAGTGGATGCTTATGCCTTTATTGAGGCCATTCCATTTAAAGAGACTCGTGGTTATGTGCAGAACATTTTGATGTTTGAAACCTACTATCGCGATCTTTTGGGTATCGATGGCGCGTTCTTGAATCAACATGAGATCAAAACCAAGTATTGAGTGAGGTAAATTGATGTCACATGAACCCGAGTACAAAGACTGGCAGCAGATTGTAGAGCTGATCCGGGCAAGTGCAGATAACCAACAGCACGAAATGTTGTTGACTATGCTGATGACGCCAGATGAAAGAGATGCATTAATTGCCCGAGTTAATATTCTTAATGAACTTCTAAAAGGCGAGCTGTCTCAACGTCAGATCAGCCAGATGTTGGGAGTGGGCATTGCTACTATCACTCGTGGTTCAAATGAGTTGAAGTCTAAAACGGATGCAGAAAAAGATCAGCTCAAGGCATTGTTAGAGCCAGTTGCTCAGTAAGATAAAGAAGAAAAACAAAAGGGCGGAGATTCCGCCCTTTTTAATGTCATCAATTTAGCGCTAGAGATTCGCCGGGAAATGTTCTGAGTTAGTGAAAGGAATCAAAGCCAGAATCAGTGCTTGATGGTAAACCGAGCTGCGTGTCAGTTGGTTTTGGGTTAACAAACTAATTGCGCCGCCTTTCTGTTTAATATTTTCAGTGCCGAATACTTGATCCATGACATCACCCAGTTCATTGGCATGTTCCAGCTGAGCCAATACCTCTGGTGGTAGCATCAAACTTGCCGAGCGAGATTCCCCTCGATGGGTATCAGATTCGATCACCATCCAGGCAAAGGTCACATTGCCTTCTA
Organism: Vibrio sp. YIC-376; assembly: GCF_052353105.1. NCBI lineage: Bacteria > Pseudomonadati > Pseudomonadota > Gammaproteobacteria > Vibrionales > Vibrionaceae > Vibrio > Vibrio sp. YIC-376. The sequence goes on along the minus strand of NZ_JBBWFK010000006.1, from coordinate 16,009 downwards.
TCCCTGCCTCTAAACCAACGTAAAAGTCGCCGTCTAGTATTTCTACCTTAGCGTTACTCACCCGATTCAACGCACCTAAGCGTGTTTCTTCATTGCTCATTGGTTGATCCGCAACTCCACTCGGTACACTAACGCCAGCAAAATTAAACTTTTGGCTAGGGAATGCACTTTGAAATGCACTCTCAACCGCCTTGATTTTTGCCGGGTTTAAAGAAGCTATTACGACTTTTTGGGTTGCCATGATCTTTTCGCTCACCGATGTCTATTAACTCAATTTTACTTGGGTTGGTTTTATGTTTTCGCTAGGGTAGCAACCTAGAACTTTCAAATGCTTAGTGATCTTTGTCAGCTCTTGTAAAGCCTGTTGCATCTCTTCTGAATCCAGGTGAGATTCTAAGTCTACATAGAACATTTCTTCCCACGGATTGCCCATGATTGGACGAGATTCTAGCTTGGTCATATTGATGCCGTAGCGTTGCAAAACCAGAAGTGTTTCAACCAGAGAACCAGCTTCCTGAGAGGTCGACATGATCAGCGTGGTTTTAGCTGGAATTTGCGTGGAGACTTCAACTGGCTTACGAGCCACAACGATAAAGCGAGTGTGGTTTTCTGTTTGGTTCGCAATGTTGCCCTGGATCGCCTGCAGGCCATACAGCTTACCACTCGATGCGTTACCAATAGCAGCAACGTCATCGCGATTGAGCTCTTGTACTTTTTGCATTGCATCTGCCGTGCTTGCACAAGATTCCAGTTTTACGCCCTTCATGCGGCTCAGGAATTCACTGCATTGTTGATGTGGCTGAGGATGCGAGTAAAGCGTTTTGATGTCTTCAAGACGAATGTCTTTCGTCGCTACCAAGCAATGTTCAATTGGCTGTGTTAGCTCACCAACGATGTAAAGCGTGGTGCGCTGTAGTAAGTCATAAACTTCGTTGATTGAGCCTGAACTTGTATTTTCAATCGGTAGTACACCGTAATCTGCATGACCTGATTCGACGGTCTGAGTGACTTCTCTAAAGTGCTCGCAGTTTAGTTCAATCAACTCGGTATTCTTACGGCTGAAATATTCACGGCTTGCCAGATGTGAGTAAGAGCCTTTTGCCCCAAGGAAAGCAACACGGGCCAGTGGTTTGCGACTTTGCTGTGGATTAACCAAATTCTGCAGATAACTTTGTTGCAGCAAGACAGAGTCTTCAATAATGGTATGGAAAAGTTTGGTGATGTACTGAGCGTCTAGATCATATTTATCGCGACCATTAGAAATCAGCTTCACCAATAACTGTTGTTCACGAGCTGCATCTCGAACAGGCTTTGAGGTTTGTACTTTGCTTTTGGCTACTTCAATGCTGAGTTTACGGCGTTCAGACAACAGGCTAAGTAACTCATCATCAAGCTCATTTAAGCGCAAACGAATCTCTTCCAGAGAAATGGGTTGGTCAGTCATCAATTCTTTCCTTATAAAAAAGCCTCCCTTTTTGGGAGGCTTTCTGTTTGTTTTTGACTTTTCTTTCACAAACGATCGAGCCCCTCCAACTATGGAAGGAAAAAGAAGTCAAAAATAAACAGAGGGGTTAAATGCATGGATATTACTCAATTTATGGATGCTCAAACACAATAAGCAAGCCAGCGGGGAGCGTCAAGCAAAAAAATAGCGCCTTTCGGCGCTACTTCCTCAATCTGGTCGATTTACTCTTCTTCAGCTATAAGCTCTGGCTTGTTAGCACGGCGAGCATCAGGTTTGTGGGTCAGCTTATTAAGTTGTCGTTCTAGTTTTTGCTCCACTTCATTGATCGCGATGTATAGATCGTCGTGAGTTGCTGACGCGATGAGTTGGCCTTTTGGAACCGTGATAATCGCTTCAAATTTTTTCTGTTTATTTGGTTCCTCACTGAACGTTGCTTGGCATCCAATTAGGTCGACTTGCCATTTCTCCAGTTTTTTAAATTTGCTCTCAATATGAGCACGGATTGCAGAGGTGATTTCGATGTTTTTGCCAGTGATATTCATTGTCATAAGTGCTTTTCCTCTGTTGCATCCCTCATGGGTTAAGTTCAGATTACTGCTTTAGGGATAAAAAAATGTGATATACATCACCATTCTAGTCGAGGTTTTTACAATGGAAAATGAATGTGATCTTACTCAAGAACTGCTGAGATTTATTGTTAAATTGCTTGTTATCGGTTAGCAAATCATTAGATTGGGTAGAGTACTCAGCTGAAAACATCCCCGTTTTTAGGGACGTTGTACAGCCTGGAATTTAGAGTGATCAAAATTTAACTGACTAAAAGGTGTGATGTTTGTCACGCTAGATTTCGGTCAGAGAGAATTCAGACTAGCCGCTTAGTTGATAAGCGGCTTTGTTGTTTCTGGTTCGTGAGTCATTTTATTTAAGGGGATCATAAAAACAGGATCGTCCGGGATCAGTGAAACATTCTCGACCGTTTTGGCTCGGTCGAGATGTTCTAGTTGTTTGTATATGATGTAGTAACGATTGATAGTGGTTACGTACCCGGCAGTCGAGTTTAAGTTCTTTTTCATCACCACTTCGACATTGTTGAACCAAACATTTGGGTTATAACCTTGTCTGGCAGCAAGCTTACGAATTCTTTCTACATTCCCTGGCCCCGCATTATAGGCAGCTAAGGTAAAATAAAGTTTGTTTTCAGCGGTAATGGCTTTATCACTAAAGTACTGACGGCGTAAAAACGCCAAATACTTCACACCCGCATGAACGTTGTTTTCTAATTGCCGAACATTTTGGATGTTGATATTAGGGTCACGTGCGGTACTGGGTAGGATTTGCATAATGCCGACAGCACCGCTCCTGCCAACTAAATTGTTATTAAATCCTGATTCTTTGTAAGCGATTGCCGCTATCAGTAGGTAGTCGATGTCGTATTTCTCCCCATAGCGTGAAAATAACGCCGACAGTTTTTCTAATTGGGCCATCTTTTTTGGATTGAGTGCTTTATCGAGCCACCTGGTATTGTCAATGTACTTGCCGTAAATGACGTTACCGAGCAAAGTTCCTGAGCGTGATTTCTTGATGAACTTGTTGACTACGGCTTTGAGTTGCGGACTGTCTTTACGCATCGCCCAACCAATTTTACCGCTTTTGCGTAGTGGGACTTTTTTATGTACTCGAATATCATCCATCACGTTTAGCCACAGCGTCGCTTTATGGCTATCCAGCACAGTGGCTTTGACATAGCCGCTATTTAGCATGCCGACCAGTTCGTAATCTTGCAGGTTTTCTTCCACGAAGTGGACAATAACGGGTGGCAGTCCTTTCTTAGTCAGGTTTTTATTAAGAGTCTGGATGCTCTCAAAATAACTGGAGCTTGCTCTGACCCATATTTCTTTTCCACTCAGTTGCTCTATCTTCGTAATAGCTGGTGTATTTTTGTTTGTAACGATCCACTCCTCGATCCCAGAGATTATTGGTGAACTAAAATCGACTTTCGCTTTACGGCTATCGGTAATGGTGAGATTCGCGACCACTAAATCACCGAGCCCTTTATTTAAGGAAGGAATCAATTGGTCTCGCGATACAGGAATAATCTGAATGTTAAGTTTAGGTGTCACTTTGCGTAAATCTTTCTCGAAGTGAGCCAACAGTTCAGCGCCGATCCCTTTGGGGGTACCACCTTCAATGTAGTAAAACCCTAAGTCAGCAGAAACAAGTACACGCAGTAAGTTTTTTTCTTTAATAACGTCCAGGTCACCAGTATATGGCGGTTGTTTTAACGGTGAAATTTGCAATGCGTAAACGGATGCTGACAACAGAATCAGTAATATTGCCAATAGCTTAGAAATTGCCACGTTCACGTCCAGGTTAATGTTGGGAGAGCTTTAAGCATATATTGTGCTCAAAAAAGCATCAAGTTAGTGTGTGGAGAGCGGTTTTGACAGGGAAAACAAAACGCCACAGCATGAGGCTGTGGCGGTTAATCGTTCGAGTTGTCTTAGGCTTAGTTGGTTGGATTAAGTCTAATTAGCTCTTCTGTTCTTGCAATTGAATCTTCTAGACCAAGCTGTTTGTATGCTTCTAACTGTATTTCAAGTGATTTACGTGCAGCGTCTGTGTCAGGGAAAGTCTTTTGCAATTCTTGACTACGGTTAATTGCCGCAATCCATGCTTCACGGCGTAAGTAGAAGTCTGCGGTCGCTAAATCATAATTAGCCAGACGGTTTTTCAAAGCAATCATGCGTTTTTGAGCGTCTTCAGCATAGTGGCTGTTTGGGTAGCGCTGCAGTAGCTTTTTGAAGTCATCAAAGGCTTGTTTAACTGGCTCAGGATCTCGGTCACTACGGTCGATGTTAAACAGGTCGTGCATAAAGTTACGGTCTTGCGCCATATGGGTCAGGCCGCGCATGTACAGTACCCAGTCCATTTTTTCATGTGTTGGGTTTAAGCGCATAAAACGAGAGATAGTTGCGAGACCAAGGGCTAAGTCGTCGTTTTTGTAGTACGCATAAATTAGGTCAAGTTGTACCTGTTCTGAGTAGGCGCCAAATGGGTAACGTGAATCTAATGCTTCTAGTTTTTCAATGGCGGTTAGCCAGTTACCAGTTTGAAGCGAAGTTTGCGCGTCTGCATACAGTTCCGAAGGTGGCACATCAGGAACGATTTCTTCTTTGCTTGCACATCCAAACAGAAGGGATACCGCTAAAAGGCCTGTTAAAGTCTGACGTTTCATATCAGGAGTCTGTTCCTTGAATCTAAATATTTCTTAAGCTGCCGTTACTTTCTTTCCAGTAACAGATACAATGACGTAATAGTCTATTTTTCCACAGTCGTGAGCATTAGTCTCACAGTTTTTAAAAAAGTTCGATATGGCTCAGCAGATAGTATTAACAAATACCGTAAAAGATAGCCAGTTAGGTCAACGTTTAGACCAAGCTATCGCAGAATTATTCGCTGACTTCTCTCGCTCTCGCCTGAAAGATTGGCTTCTTGAGGGGAAAGTTCAAGTGAATGGTGAAGTTGTCACCAAACCTCGCACCAAAGTAATGGGTGGTGAGGAAATTACATTGCAAGCCGAGCTGGAAGATGAAGAACGCTGGGAAGCGCAGGATATCCCGTTAGATATCGTCTACGAAGATGATGACATCATCGTAATCAATAAGCCTCGTGATTTTGTCGTACACCCAGGTGCAGGTACCCCGGATGGCACTGTGCTTAACGCACTGCTATTCCATTTCCCGGATATTGCGGAAGTGCCTCGTGCCGGTATTGTTCACCGTCTGGATAAAGACACTACTGGTCTGATGGTGGTAGCGAAAACGGTACCAGCGCAAACTCGTTTAGTTCGTGCTCTGCAAAAACGTAATATCACTCGTGAGTACGAGGCGATTGCGATCGGTCGTATGACAGCTGGTGGCAAAGTGGATAAACCAATCGCTCGCCACTCAACAAAACGTACCCTGATGGCAGTAAGCCCAATGGGTAAGCCAGCCGTGACACACTACCGTGTGGCGGAGCATTTCCGTGAGCATACTCGTATCCGTCTGCGTCTGGAAACTGGCCGTACTCACCAGATTCGTGTGCATATGTCTTACTTGCAGCACCCACTGCTGGGTGATACTGCGTACGGCGGTCGTGCTCGTATCCCATCTGGTGCTTCGCAAGAACTAACCGATATGATCCGTGGCTTTGATCGTCAGGCTCTACACGCTGTTATGTTGCGTTTTGAACACCCAATCACTGGTGAAGAACTGGAGTTCCATGCTCCAGTGCCAGATGATATGGTGGCAATTACTGAAGCATTACGTAAAGATACCGAAGAACACGGTTTACCTGACGAGTTCTAAGATGAAGATCATTGTCCCTAACTGGCCAGCGCCTAAAAATGTCAAAGCGTTTGCTTCCACACGAGTGGGAGGCTTTTCGACGGGTTTATATCACGGACTGAATGTCGGAGCTCATGTTGGGGACGATTTGTCTTTGGTAGAAAAGAACCGAGATTGGTTGGTGCAGCAAGCTGAAATGCCAAGTGTGCCAATTTGGCTTAATCAGACTCATTCGACGATTGTCACACAAGTCTCGGAGCCTACGTCTCATGTGCTTGATGCCGATGGTGTGTTTACCCGTTCTCGAAATATCGTGTGTTCTGCGATGACTGCCGATTGCTTGCCGGTGATATTTACCAATACGCAAGGTACACAGGTAGCGGCGGTCCATGCTGGTTGGCGCGGTTTGTCAAATGGCATCGTTGAAAACGCATTGGCGATGTTTTCTGGCGACGTCATGGCGTGGCTAGGGCCGGCTATCGGTCCTCAGGCATTTGAAGTTGGCGAGGATGTTCTGCAAGCCTTTGTTGACTTCGATTCCCAGGCTGAACAAGCATTTACCCCGCGAGATATTAAAGGCAAATGGTTTGCTGATATGTCAAAACTTGCGACGCAGCGTCTTAATAAAGCTGGAGTTACTCAAGTTTTTGATTCGGGTCTATGTACCTACCAAAACCAGCAGGATTTTTACTCTTATCGCCGTGATGGGGTGACCGGGCGTCAAGCGACCTTCATCTGGCTAGAAGATTAGATTTTAACCAGTCATTAAAAGTAGTGATGCATAGCCATGAGTTTGCATCACTGTTTATATTTATTTACATCCTCCCTTGAAATTCCCCTACTGAGTATCCATCTTTCTACTGTAATTAGTATTCTCTTATATAAGGTTAGGAAGGTAGATATGCGTCTTGATAGATTCACAAGTAAGTTTCAAATCGCTATCTCTGATGCTCAATCACTGGCGTTAGGGCGCGATCATCAATATATCGAGCCAGTTCACCTGATGGTGGCTTTGCTGGATCAAAATGGCAGTCCAATTCGTCCATTGCTGACTATGCTGGACGTAGACGTAACTCATCTACGATCTAAGCTGGGCGAAATGCTTGATCGATTACCAAAAGTGAGCGGCATTGGTGGTGATGTGCAGCTTTCTGGTTCTATGGGTACTTTGTTCAATCTGTGTGACAAAGTTGCTCAAAAGCGCCAAGACTCTTACATCTCGTCAGAAGTATTCCTCCTAGCCGCACTTGAAGATCGAGGCCCTCTTGGTCAGTTGCTGAAAGATGTGGGGTTAACTGAGAAAAAAGTTAGCCAGGCGATCGAAAAGATCAGAGGTGGTCAAAAGGTTGATGATCCGAATGCAGAAGAGCTTCGTCAGGCTCTGGAAAAGTTCACCATAGACCTTACCGAAAGAGCAGAGCAGGGTAAGTTGGATCCAGTGATCGGTCGCGATGATGAAATTCGTCGTACGATTCAAGTTTTGCAACGACGCACTAAAAATAACCCGGTTATCATTGGTGAGCCTGGTGTTGGTAAAACGGCGATCGTTGAAGGTCTGGCGCAACGTATTATCAATAATGAAGTGCCTGAAGGCTTGCGTGGGCGTCGAGTCCTCGCCTTAGATATGGGGGCGTTGGTTGCTGGTGCCAAATACCGTGGTGAATTCGAAGAGCGCTTGAAATCAGTATTGAATGAATTGGCCAAAGAAGAAGGCAATATCATTCTGTTTATTGATGAGCTGCATACCATGGTTGGTGCTGGTAAAGGTGAAGGTTCCATGGACGCAGGTAACATGCTGAAACCAGCGTTGGCTCGTGGTGAACTTCACTGTGTTGGTGCGACAACATTGGATGAATACCGTAAGTATATCGAAAAAGATGCGGCCTTAGAGCGTCGCTTCCAGAAAGTATTGGTAGACGAGCCAACGGTTGAAGATACTGTCGCGATTTTACGTGGTCTTAAAGAGCGTTACGAGCTACATCATCATGTTGAAATTACTGACCCAGCTATCGTTGCGGCAGCAAGTTTGTCACATCGATATATTTCCGACCGCCAGTTGCCGGATAAAGCTATCGACTTAGTTGACGAAGCAGCATCAAGTATTCGTCTGCAAATGGACTCTAAGCCGGAAGCTTTGGATAAGTTAGAGCGTAAAATCATTCAATTAAAGATTGAACAGCAGGCGTTAAGTAACGAGCATGATGAAGCCAGTGAAAAGCGTCTGATCACCTTAAATGAAGAGCTGAACGTAAAAGAGCGCGAATACGCTGAGCTAGAAGAAGTTTGGAATGCTGAAAAAGCGGCTCTATCAGGTACACAGCACATTAAATCAGAACTTGAGCAAGCGCGAATGGATATGGAATTCGCCCGACGTGCTGGTGATTTAAACCGGATGTCTGAGTTGCAATATGGCCGTATACCTGAGCTGGAAAAACAATTGGATCTGGCTGCTCAAGCTGAAATGCAAGAAATGACGCTGTTGCGTAACAAAGTTACCGACAATGAAATTGCAGAAGTACTGTCCAAACAAACTGGCATTCCGGTATCTAAGATGCTCGAAGCAGAGAAAGAGAAGCTGCTGCGCATGGAAGATGTTTTGCATCAACGTGTTATCGGGCAGGTAGAAGCGGTTGAAGTGGTTGCGAATGCGATTCGCCGTAGCCGAGCAGGCCTGTCGGATCCAAACCGACCAATTGGCTCGTTCTTGTTCTTAGGTCCAACCGGTGTGGGTAAAACCGAGCTGTGTAAGACACTGGCAAACTTCATGTTTGATAGTGAAGACGCGATGGTGCGTATTGATATGTCAGAGTTTATGGAGAAACACTCCGTAGCGAGACTGGTTGGTGCGCCTCCTGGTTATGTTGGTTACGAAGAGGGCGGCTATCTGACAGAAGCGGTTCGTCGTAAACCTTATTCTGTGATTCTATTGGATGAGGTTGAGAAAGCGCACCCGGATGTGTTTAACATACTGCTCCAAGTACTTGATGATGGACGTCTGACTGACGGTCAAGGTCGTACGGTTGATTTCCGTAACACGGTGGTGATCATGACTTCAAACTTAGGCTCGTCACGAATTCAGGAAAACTTCGCAAGGCTGGATTATCAAGGCATTAAGAATGAAGTCATGGACGTGGTCAGCAAACACTTCCGTCCTGAGTTCTTGAACCGAGTTGATGAAACAGTGGTATTCCACCCACTTGGTAAAGAGCATATTAAGTCGATTGCGTCAATTCAGTTGGAGCGTCTGCATAAACGTCTGTCTGAAAAAGACTACGACCTAGAAATCGATGAAGAGGCGTTAGAGTTGATTGCTCAGGTTGGCTTTGACCCTGTATATGGTGCACGTCCGTTGAAACGTGCTATTCAACATTATGTTGAAAACCCATTAGCGAAGTCGATTCTTTCCGGGCAGTTTTTACCAGGAAAGCCTATCAAACTGGGTGTTAAAGATAGTAACATCTTCGCCAGTCAATAAAGATAAAAAAGCCATGCATCAATCTGCATGGCTTTTTCTTTTCCTAAATTAAGGTCACGAGGGCTCGTCACGTAACCTCAGTTACCAGGAATCTACGATTAAGAGAAGTTCGCATTAATGCGCATCTTCAAATAGTCTTCAGCAGTGATTGGATCATAAACTTTTAGAGGCCCCTGAATGACCTGGTCTCGGTTCGCTTGGCAGAAAAACGCCATGCTATAACGAGAGTCTTGGTTCTCTTCCGGGGTTGGCATGCGCACGCGGTGCAGAGTAGATTTAAATATGTCATCACTCCAACGCATGAGCATGTCACCGATATTACAAGTGATCACACCAGCTTTGGGTTCCACTGTACTCCAAACTAAGTTTTCTTTTGCGTCTTTCCCTGCCGCAACTTGCAAACCACCTTGATTTTCCTGCTGGAATACCATCGTTAAGCAATCAAAATCGGTGTGCGCACCAGCACGCCAAAATGTGCCTGTTTCTGGCACTTCTTTCATTGGCAGGTAGTGCAACATACGCAAAGTGCTCAGGTAGTTTTCTGAATCTCTTTGGTGTGCTTTAGTGAAAAAGTCGCGTTCAAAGCCAAGCTTGTCGGCAAAGCAAGACAGAATCTTCATACCGAGTTGCCAAGCTTGATACTCGAAAGACAACAGGTGCGATTCAAAACTCTTGACCACATCATTACTCGGCCATAAATCATCCATGTGAGGCAGAGTAATTTGATAGGACTCTTTTTGGTCCGCTGTTCCTGTCGATGGACGAACTTGTTGTTTAAATTCCCAACCTGCGTTTAAGCCTTCTTTCAATGGGAACTTTTGCTTAGTTTCCATCGGTAGTGAAAAGAATCTCTCACTAAGCTCAAAGGATTTTTCAATGTCAGCTAAACTGATCCCGTGATCAACGAGCTGAAAAAAACCGACTTGGGTGGCGGCCTCCCAGAGTTGTTGTGTGATCTCGTCACGACGGTTATCAAAATCATGTAAGTTGATCAAAGGGATCGCCGTATCATTTGATACTAATCCGAGTCCACCAATCGTTGTTTCAAAGTTAAGTTCATCTAAAAGGTAGGATTGAGTCATTATTGCTTTCTCCAATTAACAATTAAGTAAGTGCTTGTTATTGGAGCAATGTCCAGCAATAGCTCAAGAACCAAAATATCTTGCTATTGCAGACCGCTTCTACTCCGAGTGGTTATTAAGAGAGGTGAATCACTCCCGTGCTAAACGGGAGAGCTATTCATCTCGAACAGTGTGTTTATTCAACGCCGGGCTACCTTTGTTTTTCTTCTTCGGTCAGGCTCCAGGAGAAGCAAGAACGTTGCACCCAACTTACCGCTTTAAAGAGCAACATGCTGACAAGAGACAAGAACACGAGTGCGGCAAACGCTTGTGGGATCTTGAAATACGAAGTTGAGAATTGAACCAAATAGCCTAAGCCTTTTTCCGCTGCGACGAACTCTGCAATTACGGAACCGATTACGGCTAAAGTGATCGCTACTTTTACACCACTGAAAATATGAGGTATGGCGTAAGGTAGACGAATTTGCCAAATCGTTTTGCTGTTTTTCACGCTTAAAGAACGGGACAGTTCAATCAGTTCTGGCGGGGTTGCCAGCATGCCTGTTGTCGCCGATACCACAAGAGGGAAGAATGTGATCAGGCAGGTAATCGTTAAACGAGGTGCATCATCCGTTCCCAAAATAACGATCAATAGTGGCGCGATTGCCACGACAGGTGTTGACTGGATGACGACTAATATTGGAAAAAGCGCTTTAGTAAGAAACTTCGAGTTCACCATCATGATGGCCAAAGGAATACTGATTAAAAAAGAAACTCCAAAGCCGAGTAGCGCAATACGTAAAGTCGCCCACAAGTTATCTAACCATCGTTCAAGAGGAACTTGGCTGAAAGCCAGTGCAATATCTGATGGTGCAGGCAAAATGAAAGAAGGTACAGAAAAGACTCGACAAGTCGCTTCCCAAATCGGAATCAACGTCAATATTGCGACAAGTGGAAGCCAGTTCTGCGACCATTGTGATAAATACCGTTTCATATCTATTCCTTTAGACAATTTCTATTAAGCGACCGTTTTACGTATTGGTTCAACGTTATTGTGCTCGCTGCTCTCGGTATAACTCTGTTTCTCGAAGCGATAAAAGTATTCGCGTATTTTATTGGTATACGAACCAAATGTCGGATCCTGAAGTGTGTGAATGTTTCTAGGGCGAGGCAAATCGATATTGATTTCCTCTAATACCGTACTCGGACGAGGTCCCATTACTAACACTTTATCAGCGAGCAGTACCGCTTCAGAGATGGAATGAGTAATGAACAAAACAGTTTTTGGTTTTTCCATCCAGATCTTCTGTAACTCGAACCCCATCTCTTCACGTGTCAAAGCGTCAAGTGCAGAAAAAGGTTCATCCATGATCAAAATATCTGGATTGAGTAGTAAGGCTCTTGCTATACCAACACGTTGCTGCATACCGCCGGACAACTGATGGGGCATACTTGATTCATAACCTGATAGTCCGACCATATCTAACAGCTCTTGTGCATGCTGTTGTTCTTTCTTAGCGACGTAGTTGAACTTGTGTTTCAATGGAAACAGAACATTGTCGAGAATGTTTTTCCAAGGCAATAAGGTCGGTTTTTGAAACACAATACCGATATCTTCTCTTGGCTTAGTTACTGGCTGACCAAAAACTGAAATCTCACCTTGGGTTGGCAATATAAGACCTGACAGTAGGCGCAGCAAGGTAGACTTGCCGCAACCTGAAGGTCCAACGATGGCAACAAATTCATGCTTATTTACATTGAAGTTGACATCGTTGAGAACCGTAACCGAATGTTTGTCAGAGTCATAGGTGTGCCATATATTCTTAAACGAAACAAATGGTTGCATCAGTTCACCTCTTGGTAAAATTGACGAGAAATCGCGGTTTCCGGATCGAACTTGCCAAGATCAAGACCTTGCGCTTCCGCTGTCCATTTCCATGTTTCATTTAATCGAGCAGGAGTAAATACGCCTACGCCGTCTCTTTCCGATACTTCATTCATCACCAGACTACGAATGGATTTGATGGTATCGCTTGCTTGATTTGCATCGACATCTGGCACCATTTTGTGAATGGCTGTACCGCTTTCTTCAGGATGTGCCCAAGTGTATTCAACCGCCTTTACGTAAGCTTTAACGAACCTTTTAACCACATCTGGGTTTTCTGACATGAATTTGTCGCTGGCGATGACAGATGCTGAATAGAACTCAAGACCAGCGTCATACCATGGCAATACATTCAGCTTTTTACCTGCTTGTTCGGCTTGCTCCGTATTTTTAACACGATCTGTCATCCAGGAAATCATCACATCTGATTGTCCAGTGATCAGCATTGGATTGAGTGCGCCTGGATCCGCTTTAAGGACTTTTACACTGTTTTCATCGATGCCATTTTTCTTTAGCATAATTGGCAGAAAAACGTTTGCAGAAGTGAATGGAGAAGTGACGATGGTTTTTCCTGAGACATCTTTAACTGACTTGACTCCGGAATCATCTAGTACAAAAAAAGCATAAGGTGCTTTATTAAAGAGGGAGTAAATCGCTTTTACTGGCACATTATCATTCGCTTTCGCGACCATTAGAGCAACAATGTCAGCATAACCAATATCTGCTGTGCCTGTCGCTACTTTGGTAATCGCATCCGTTGAGCCTTTGCCGCCAAGTATAGTTACATCCAGATCCTCTTCGGCAAAGAATCCTTGTTGAACCCCAACAAATACGGGGGCTTCATCTCCTCCAGGTAACCAATCAAGCTGGAAAGTCACTTTATCTGCTGCAAGGCTACTTCCTGAAGCGCATAGCAAAGATAACGAAAGGGCAAGTTTGTTCAATTTAGAAATATTTTTCATAGTTACTCCGTGTCTTCCTTTTCACTGTCTCTATAGGCGTGACCTTATTGTTGGTCACGGATCTATAGAGGTTAACTATGAGCAATGTCCCGATACCTTTAATTGCTTGTATCTAACCGCTTCTACCCACGCTTTTAGTTAACATTTGGCAAACAATGTGCCATACAACGACAAAGAGTTAACTGATTGTATGTAACTTGCGGTTAACTTATGATTAACCTTGCATCTGAGGGATTAGTACCAGAGTCTGTTTTGTATACAATTAGTATTTAAGTTGCAGTAGTGTGTGAGTTTTTTGCACCATGTTTGTGCGTATTGGTTGTGAAAGTTACATTTTAGTGCATCTTGTAGATGTCAAACGTAGATAGATAAATACTATTAATATGGTGTAGTTATTGCGTTGTATACAAAATGAGGCGGGGGAGTGCTTATTCCACATCCTCTATATGTTAATTGAGTAGAAGCGGTTAAGAGTTGAATCTCTGGGACATTGCTCAAAGGTCCATCGACCTTAGTTATCTCAACAAAGACGAGATAACGATTGTTCATTAAAAAGGAAATTTACATGAACTACTTAATTAAAAATGCCGATAGTGTGTTTACTTCTAAATTGGATGTACAAGATATTCGAATTCAAAACGGCGTTATCACTGAACTGGGGCATAACTTACTTCCGAATGAAATGGAAAAGCTGGTAGATGCTACAAATTGTGTCATCTACCCAGGATTTGTTAATACTCACCACCATATTGCTCAATCTATATTAAAGGGGATACCTGCCGGCATAAATCATGGCTTGGGTGACTGGCTGGCAAGTGTTCCTTATCGTTATTGGCCTCAAATTACACCAGAGATTATGTATTCTGCTGCAAAGCTAGGCTTCTATGAGTTGCTTCGTTCTGGAGCAACAACATGTGCTGACCATCATTACCTTTATCATGCGAACTCAAGCCAAGAGTTAGAAGATGTACTTTGGCAAGCGGCCGATGAAATGGGAATCCGTTTAGTGCTGTGTCGAGGAGGCGCGACCATTAAGGGGACACACAAAGGCTTAGCGAAGGCAGGAGTCATACCTGAATCCGCAGAGCAGATGATTTCACGTCTGGAACATACTCGTAGTCGTTATCATCAGGAAGGTGGGAATGCGATGCGCAAGCTGGTGGTCGCACCAACCACCATTGCTCATTCAGCAGCACCTAGCGACCTTAAGTTGACGGCTGAATATGCAAGAAGTCAAAAGTTAAAAATGCACTCTCACCTTTTAGAGGTGGATTTTGATAATGAACAAACATTAGCGAAGTACGGTATGAGTGCGGTTGAGTTTGCTCAAAGCTGTGATTGGCTAGGTGAGGATGTGTGGTTTGCGCATCTGGTTCAGGCGAGTGAAAAAGATATACAGTTATTGGCAGAATCAAAAACGGGCATCGCACATTGTCCAACATCTAACTGTCGTTTGGGGAGTGGTATTGCTCCTGTCATTGATATGGCAAAAGCGGGCATGCCAATTTCTATAGGCGTTGATGGGTCAGCATCTGCTGAGTCCGGTTCGATGTTGCAAGAGTTGAATCTGACTTGGCTAATACATAGAGCGCAAAATGGACCTGACGCAACATCACTGGAAGAAGTCCTCAAATGGGGCAGTAAAGGTGGGGCTGATCTGTTAGGTCTAAATAAAGTCGGGGAAATTAAAGAAGGTTTCGCTGCGGATCTCGTTCTCTATGATTTAAATCAGCCTCGCTTGTCGGGTTGCCACTCTTCACTTATGGCTCCACTTATGTGTGGTGAACCTGCATCTGTTAAATTAAGTTTTGTAAATGGTCGTATTGCTTATCAGCAACAACATGACGATCAGTACAGCTATTTAGTAGAGGAAGTGAGAAAATCCATCGCTGAACTCAAGCGGCGTGTTGCTATTTTAGAGTCATAATCTTGTCATTTCGTCTATAGAACCTCCAGATTGATGGTTATTTAAACGTTCAGTCTAAAAATGCCTTTTTTAGACTGATTTCCCCTTGCCAAGTCGATTTTTCTCCCTATAATTCGTCTCCGTTGTCTCGCAAAGTGATGCCAGATAACAAGACGGTTGAGTTAAAACATAACTCACAGAGAAATAACTGAAAAAAGTGTTTGACACCAGAAGTTATCTCGCTAAAATGGCCGTCCGATTTGAGTGGGCAAGTGGCTCAAGTCTGAATCGAAAGCTCTTTAACAATATAAACCTATCAATCTGTGTGGGCACTCGTTGATGATAATCCAATTAGAAACTTCGGTTTCAAATTAGGTTTCAATGATACGAAGTGACCATTCCAAATTGGAAAGCAGCCTTGAGCTGTTTTGTTTTACTTTTTCAAAAGTAAAAACCAATAAGGAGCACAGTCAATTCAAACATTACTTATGTAATGTTCAGTATTCATTGAGCCGACAAAATCTTAGGCCGTCCGATTTGAGTGGGCAAGTGGCTCAAGTCTGAATCGAAAGCTCTTTAACAATATAAACCTATCAATCTGTGTGGGCACTCGTTGATGATAATCCAATTAGAAACTTCGGTTTCAAATTAGGTTTCAATGATACGAAGTGACCATTCCAAATTGGAAAGCAGCCTTGAGCTGTTTTGTTTTACTTTTTCAAAAGTAAAAACCAATAAGGAGCACAGTCAATTCAAACATTACTTATGTAATGTTCAGTATTCATTGAGCCGACAAAATCTTAAATTGAAGAGTTTGATCATGGCTCAGATTGAACGCTGGCGGCAGGCCTAACACATGCAAGTCGAGCGGCAGCGACAACATTGAACCTTCGGGGGATTTGTTGGGCGGCGAGCGGCGGACGGGTG
>NZ_JBBWFK010000005.1:0-371221 GCF_052353105.1 Vibrio sp. YIC-376 | reverse complement strand
TGTAGTGGTCAACAAATTCCGGACACAGATTTAAGCCGATTTTCGGCATTGACTGGCGACAGCCCATCATTGGCTTGATGAGGCCGTTGCCGATTATAGTAGTCCATCAAATAGTAGCTGATATCTTTCTTCGCTTGAGTTTGGGTCAAGTAACCCGTTGCTGGTACCCATTCAGTTTTTAGGCTTCTAAATAGCCTCTCCATTGGAGCGTTGTCCCAACAGTTACCTCGACGACTCATGCTTTGGGTTATGCGATATCGCCAAAGTCTTTGACGAAACTTACGACTGCTGTACTGGCATCCCTGGTCTGAATGGAACATCACGTTCTGAGGCCGCCCCCTTTGCTCCCAGGCCATATCTAGGGCTTTAGAAGCTAATTTAGCATCAGGCTTATCCGATAGAGACCAACCCACGACGCGCCGGCTAAAGAGGTCAAGTACCACGGCGAGATAACTCCACTTAGAACCTGACCAGATATAAGTAATGTCACCGCACCACACTCGATTTGGAGCAACCACAGAGAATTCACGCTTCAGCAGATTCGGGATATCCAACCGCTCTGATTTGGCCTGCTTATATCGATGCGAGCCTGGCTGTTTGCTCATCAGACCGGCTTCTTGCATTATCTTCCGCACCTTAAATCGCCCGATGTCGATGTTTTCTGAACGTAACATGGATACAAGGGCACGACTGCCAGCAGCACCTCGGCTCATGTTGAAGAGCTCTTTAATTCGGCTTGCTAGCCGAATGCGATTAGCGTCCGGCTTTCTCTGTTTAAACTCGTAGTAACAGGAAGAAGCCACATTGAACAGTTCGCAAAGCATCTTGACCGACTCATGCTCCCTTAACTGATCAATTAACGAGAACGTTCGAGTTCGTCCGACATTAAGAGAGCGGTGGCCTTTTTTAGTATGGCTTTCTCTCTTTCTAATCGACTAATTCTGGCTTCTAATTCCTGGATTTTTTGTTGTTCAGGCGTAAGGGCCTTGGCCGCCGGAGTTGTACCACCACGCTCAATCTTGAGTTGGTCGACCCAACGTCGTAAAGCTGTTTCACCAACATCCATGGAGCGTGCTGCTTCAGGTACCGAATATCCTTGGTCAAGCACCAAGCTTGCAGCATCCATTTTGAATTCAGCAGAAAATGTACGTCGTTGTCGTTTTGTCATGGAACACCTCATTTATGGTGGAGACTTTACCACCTAATTTGGTGTCCGGGATCATTAAACCACTACACCTGGGACTTTGGCGAGTGTAGATCGAAAGCTTAAGATTTGCTGTTTAGTGATGGCGCTGATTTTTTTATTCCCGAACATAGGAATGATGTACTTGTTTAAGATCCCTTCGACATCTTCATAGTGGCCTTTACGCCATTCGACTTTTTTCTCAGATAACCAGATTTCAGAAAAATCTTTCACCCTAGGTGAATCAACAGACGCAAAATATTGTTGAGCAGTCTGCTTTCTTATATCCAAATCTTTAAATTTTGTAACAGCTTTGCTATTTGGGAAGTATTTTTCATAATCGAATATGCCGATAAGAATTTCGGCTTCAATTTTTTTCAGCAAGTGTGTTAGGCGTTTTCGGTTTGCTGAAGTATCTGGCAATTGTGTCTGTTCACGACAACGTTCTCCTTTGTATCTGAACTGAAGAACCAATTTACTGTTTCGTACGTTTATAACACCCATAGTTTCCTCCTAAAAACCAGTTAAAAGAGATTGATATGAAATCCCGTTTAGCATTTCTTCTTCAACTCTTTCCCAAATAAATAGAATTTTTCTTCCACCAAAAGGGCGGATGTAGTGGACACCTTCGAACAATACGGAATCCTTTAGTTGCTCACGAATAACACGAGAATCATACTTAATACGTTCAGAGAGCTCTGAAGTTGTCAGATAGGTGTGGTTCATCGTAGAATCTCCTATAACGCTATTTGATTTTTAAACGGTCTAAATGACCTCCTATAGATTAAATTTACCACAGAAATTACCTGTTGCAACCATTTTTAACCTTCAGGAGAGCATTTTTTATGGGAGAAGAACATGTTAAAGTGCCACTTATCCAAAATAATGGGTGAAAAGCGTCTGAAAATTTCTGATGTGGCAAGGGATACAAGCATCAATCGCGGTACAATTACTCGCCTATACAATGAAACTGCAACACGGGTTGATCTGGAGGTAATTGATGGTTTGTGTGCGTATCTGCAAGTTAGCGTCGGAGAACTTTTTGAGTATAAGAATGAAGGTTTGGATTAAAAAAACTTATGTCGAGCTGATGAATGTCAGAATTCAACAGGACAAATTCTGAAAAGATGCAGAATCCAGTATGGACACCGTTATAGCCACCATTTGGCCACCGTGTCCATTTTGGCGTGTCAAAATTACATGATTAAGAAGAGATAGATACACAAAATTCCGCATTAAAGCGGCTGAGTTTCAATAAATTAGATATTTATAGGACAGGAAATAAAATTTGGAGCGGGCAGCGGGAATCGAACCCGCATCATCAGCTTGGAAGGCTGAGGTAATAGCCATTATACGATGCCCGCGCATCGAAAGGACTCAGCTAATATGCCACATTGAATTGAAAAGAAAAGTCTTTTCTCATCAATTGGTTGTTGATTGCATAAAAAATACTCAAGATGCCAATAATACGCGCAATTTAAGCGTTATTGATAGCGCTTTGGTAGTTAGAGTGAAAGTCGTACATCATTAAATTATGCCCTTTGCTGCGAAAGAAACCGCCTTGATATTGAACACTTGGCATTCATGGTTAAGACTCAATGTTGTAGTAGTGCATTTTATTTTCAGCCATATAAGTAACAACTTAGACAAAAGGCGCTGATACTGCCCGCAAACCAGAGGAGAAGAACTATGTGGAGAGGACTCATGTTAGGTGGGATGGCATTGCTGATAGCGGCATGTACCACCGTGACAACCGATGTCGATAAACAAGCTGACTTTTCAGCGTATAGAACATTCGATTTTGGAGAGCAGAATGGTGCCCCTGTTAGTATTGATGCTCGACGCATTGAACAGGGAATAGCAGCTCAGTTACGGGTCAATGGCCTGAGGCAAGTGCCAAGCGGTGGTGATATTTATGTTCATCATGACATTATTAAGAGTACTGAGTTTGTCTCTTCTGGCTCTAGTGTTAGCTTTGGCTACGGATGGAATAGTTTCGGTGTAATTACTTCAAGTCCAGAAAGATATAGAGAGCGAAAATACGGTAACCTTGTGGTTGAATTAGTCGATACTAAAGAGAACCAAGTCGTGTGGAAAGGCGTGTCGAGTCGTAAGTTGACAGAATCTATGGACACAGAAAGAAGAGAGAATTTGATCACGGAAGAGATAGTGAAAATGTTTGAACACTTTCCTTATGGCGAAAATTAGTGGGTTGATTTTCTATTCTGATTTTCATGTGATGTGTAATACAAAAGGGAGCTGTTGAGTGCAGCTCCCTTTTGTATGTTAAGCACTTGCGTAAATAACGCTGCCACCTTTTATGGTATCTATGATTACTCGTGACAGTTTTTCTGGTAAGGCAGGGCAACCCCAACTACGGCCTAAGTAACCATTCTTTTCGATGAAAGATGGGTTAGCGTATTTGGCACCATGCACAACTATGTAACGCTCACGAGCTTTGTCGTTCACTCCAGAGCTCAAGCCATCTAAGCGTAGTGAATACCCATTAGAGCCGTAATAGGTGGTGTCGGTCAAAAAAGTGCCTAATGATGTCTTTCTCGAATTCACAATATTCGAAAACTTCGTGGCGGTTTTCTTTCCACTATTTACACCGTGCGATACATAAGTATTAAAGATAAGTTTCTTCTTATTCAAATCAACTACATAGAATCGCTTTTCGGTTGATGGTTTGCTGTAGTCAATGATAGTCAGAACAGGCTTCTTTCTATTCTTTGTATTTTTGTAGGCTAAATACGCATCATTAAAAAGTTTAAAATCGATGACGCCTTCTAGCTTAGCGTCTTTATATGTTTTTCTAACTTGTTGTTGAGCAATCTGATTCTCTATCTGAGCTTTGCCATCCGTGTTTTTAGCAAAAGCGAAAGGAGAAACAGAGAAAAACGTCCATATCAACAATAAAAATGATTTCTTCATTTTGATTAAATAAAACCCTAGGTGTTACAAACTTGCCGAATGCTTCATGCGTTCAGTAATACTACATGCACATCAATATGCTTCTAATCCCATTAAGACGTAATATGCATACTCGCCCTTACTTATGGGGGTTTATTATTTATCGAAAGCTTTAAAGCTAACTTTTTGATGTTAAATGGTTTTTCTTTTTGTCAGAAAAACTACTGAATAAATAATAACTTAATTATGTAATTAATAAAACTATGTATAGGAAGGTTTGTGCTAATTTTTATTTAAAAAACAATGTTTAATTATTATGCAGTCAAAAAAATGTTTTGAATTCAATGTGTTTATTTTTAGTCAGACATTTTGAATAAAAAACTTCACTCTGTGATCGGAGTCGTAACTATTCATGAATTGAATCTTGAATGCAAACACTTGCACAGTATAGATTGGAATAACGTAACCAAAAGTCGATAGGAATGAGGTTTTAATGGACGTACATGAGTGTGTGTCTTTTATATTGGTAAAAGATGAGCAAGTATTGCTGGAAACACGAGCAAAAGATAAAGCCACCGATCCTGGTGTCATTGCTATTCCTGGTGGGCACCTTGAGCCTGACGAATCTCAACAACAGGCATTATATCGAGAACTCAAAGAAGAGTTGAATATTATGCCACAATCATTTGTCTATTTATGTTCTCTATATCATCCAACGACCGAACTGCAATTACTACATTATTATGTAATTCCTAAGTGGGATGGGGAAATAGAATGCCATGAAGCAGAGTCCATCGCTTGGTATTCTCCAATCAATTCACCAGTAGGAACCGAGGTCGACCGAATTGCACTAAAAGAATATTTGAGGTTAAAAAATACATTTAGTTCAATATTAAATGAAAAAATTTGACTGACATAAATGTTTATTCGAATTAATTTGGTGAAATTGTGAGTTATTAGATGCTACTTGCCTTGAATGTTATGAGTTTGGTTATCGATTAAATATTGCTAAATATCAACTTATCATTTGATACCTTGTGCTACGGTCCATTCCAGATGATTACTTCTGAAAGGTCATTCTATTTCATTTTGCGAGGCAAATACTAAGTATAGAGAAAATGCATTTCAGTAGAACGGATGTTTCGACTTTGATTACAAGGAATTTATATGAGTAAAAAATGTGGGCAGTGTCGACAATTCACTCGAGACAAGGCGAGCGATAAAGATATATGCGGTGCTTGGGGGCAGCCAACTATTGCTACCAGATTCGCCTGCGAATTTTTCATGCCAGCCGTTTCTGCAAAAAATCGAGTACCTGTTATGCCCAATGCAAAACACAGTTGATGAGTAAATTTTTAGCTGTGAATGGGCGAAGGTACTCTATTTAGCTATTTTGGATAGTCCTCCGGCTACGGATAGTTGAGCGCGTTGAGACAGTTTGAAGCGGTTGTTGTTATTCGATTCCCACCACTTGCTGAGTTGTTCTATATCCATTGGTTTACCAAAGAGATACCCTTGCATAAAGTCGCAATGATATTCAGATAGCCATTGGCGCATCACATCGTGTTCAATACCTTCTGCTGTAACGGTTTTATTTTGTGCATGGCATAAATCAATAATCGGTTTAATGACGTGTCCATTATCGGTTTTCATCAATGTCAGCAGAAACTCACGGTCAAACTTAATTTTTTGTACAGGGAATTGAACTAACTGAGTCAGCGAAGTATAGCCCGACCCAAAATCATCAATTGCAAGCCGATAACCTAGTTTAGAAAGTTCATCAAGCAAAGCAGTACCACGTTGGTCCGACGCGAACGTCTCTGTTATCTCCAGCTCAATGAACTTAGGATTAAGATCGTATTTTGTCGTATAGGCATGGATATATTCCGCCATTTCGAGTGAGTTTAGCTCTGCAGAGGACAGGTTAATCGAAAGAATAATGTCTTTACCAAAGATACTTTTGAGTTCATTGTATTTGGAGGCTGCAGTGGAGAATACCCATCGGTCTATCTTATCGAACAAGCCGGTTTGCTCCGCAATTGGGATAAACTCACCTGGAGGTACGTTTCCTAAGCTTTCTGCTTCCCAACGTAGCAATACTTCCAAACCTTCGATTTCGTTATCATAACGATTCATATAAGGCTGAAACACCAAACGAAATTCATCTTCGACGTTTGTTTTTCTTAGTGCTCGTTCTATTTGGCTTCGTCTTTGGGCTGCTATATTTAGCTCTGCGGAATAATAAGCATATTGGTTTTTACCCGCACGCTTAGCTTGATACATCGCGGCATCGGCGTTAGATAGCAGTCTCGCAATGTCGGTACCATCATGAGGGAATCGAGCAATACCAACGCTCGCGGTGACAGGTAAAGTGCTCGACCATGAATGACTCAGGTTATTTATTGGTTTTAGCAACGCTTCTGCGAGTAAATCAGGCATGTCAATTACTTCGGTGTTAGAGCTGAGCAAAATAGCGAACTCATCTCCAGATAGACGTGCGCCAAAGCATGGGCTTTCATATTGATGTGAAAACTTCTGGCAAACATTTTTAATGTGATTTGAATATACTTTTAATAAACTGTCTCCCAACTCATGACCGTATTTGTCATTCACATATTTGAAGTTATCCAAGTCCACATAAATAACCCATAAATACTCAGAAGGAGAGGTAAGCTCTTGGGTGGCGAGTTCGCTAAAGCGATTGCGATTAGCAAGTTGCGTTAGGTGGTCGGTTTCAGCCAGACGTTTCGTTTTTTTATAACTGACACGCAACTCTTCATACATATCAAAAAAACGGGAAGAAAGACGGCCAATTTCGTCATTAGTATTCAATTTTTCAATGTTATCCCGCTTATTCATTTCTAGCTCTTTAAGCTGTTTATCTAATCGAGCTACTGGGCGTAACACATAACTATAGAGCATTAATACGATTAACGTGATGGTACAAAAAGCTGCAATGCCAAAGGATAAAGCGAGTTCTAACCACACTTTATCGACTTTATTCCACATCAAATATTCCGCCGGTGAGAGAATCGCAAAAAAGTGGGGAAGTAACTCGATGGTTTGCGCGAGAGGGATATCTAGGTAAATGGGCTTTTTGGCAAAAGTAATGACGCTGTGTGTATCGAATTCAATATCATGTTTGATATCACTAAACGCTTCCAGAGAGACCGTGACGACGACAAAAAAGGAATTGCTAGGGTCGAAGCTGAGAGGTTGCTCTCCTGTACGTTTGTCGACTAAGCCATATTGAAGCAAAATGCTTTGACCACTGGAGTTATAAATAAAACCTGTGTGATTAAAATCTCCGTGTTCGTCAAAGCTATCAGATATGTATTCCAATACTTTAGGATCGATAGCGCCTGTAGATTCAAAGAACTGGTTTTCCGTGTAATAGAGTAGCTTTTGTTTCCCGTTGAGAATAGCCATACTGGCATCGCCGTTGTAACCGTAGCTCAAAACTTCGGTTGTCTCATCAAGGCGATTAAATAACACACGCTCACGGTATGGATTATCATGATTAATCAAATAGTCTTGCAGAACATCACTTTTGCTCAGCGTATAAGCGTAGCTATTGAGAAATATATTAGCTTGTCGGAACTGACCCGCTAGTTTCTCCATTTGTAGCTGAATATAGCTATCTTCTCTTTTTATGAGCGTGACTTTCTGGATGCTATAGATAATGTAACTCGATACGACTGCACTTAATAAGATGACTGGAGTTACAAGCAAAATCACTCTGCTGCTTAATTTCATTATTATTCTTCAAGTTCCGTTTGTTTCCCTACAAACGTTGCATACCTTGGCGGTAGTTAACGGATGACGTTTCTTATCAAATTGTAACTAGAAAATAAGTCCGTCGACCTTGAAAATCAGATAACTATCTAAAAACTGTGAAGTTGTGTGTGATATTTGACCATATAACTGGGTTGTTTATCAGTTATTAGACGTGTTTGTTATTAAATATCGGCGTCATATAAGCTTCTGTAAGGGCATCACAGTTTATCCATCGAAACGTTTCGATGGATAAACTGTGATGGATGTTTTCTTTTTATGCATTGCCGTGTTTCGTTTGCAGATCATTCTCACACCTTATAGAAAGCCCTCTTTTCAATTTAGTTCATCGAACTATTATTGCATCGAAACGTTTCGATGGGTTTTATGTAAATAACCAAAATGTCCTAATGCAGACGCTCATCGTTGTATGAACGTGTAACCGAAAGGTCTATGAGATGAAAAAAAGTACCCTTATACACTCAGATATTTCTTACTTGGTGGCAACGTTGGGCCATACCGATGAAATCACCATTTGTGACGCAGGCCTGCCAATCCCTGAACATGTGCAGCGAATCGATTTAGCGCTTACGCATGGCGTACCAAGTTTTCTTGATACCGTTCGTGTGATTTTGTCTGAGTCACAAATTGAAGGGGTCATCATTGCAGAAGAGTTTGCAGAAGTTAGCCCTGAACTTCATAAAGCGCTGCTCGAAGAACTAAGTCGAGAAAGCGAGCAAACAGGAAAATCCATTGCAACCAGTTATGTATCGCACGAGTCCTTTAAAGCTCGCACAGAACAAAGCAGAGCAGTGATTCGCACTGGCGAATGTACGCCATATGCGAACGTTATCTTCCAAGCTGGCGTGGTTTTTTAACCCAGAGAATTTGAGGACAGATTATGACTCAAGCCATTCTGCAACTGAGCGAAATTGAAAAAGCGTTTCCGGGCGTTAAGGCATTAGATAAAGCAAGTCTTAATGTGTATCCGGGGCGAGTGATGGCGCTCATGGGTGAAAATGGGGCAGGTAAGTCAACGTTAATGAAAGTGCTTACTGGTATCTATCATATGGACGCCGGTAGCATTCAGTACCAAGGTCAACCTGCCGCATTCAAAGGACCTCGTGACTCTCAAGAAGCAGGGATCAGCATTATTCACCAAGAGCTGAATTTGATCCCTGAACTGACGATTGCTGAAAACATTTACCTTGGCCGCGAGTTTACCGGAACGATGGGACGTATTCAGTGGAGCAAAATGTATCAAGAAGCCGACAATCTTCTGCAACGTTTGAATGTGAAACACAGCTCGAAAACATTGCTTGGCGATTTAAGTCTCGGCGAGCAACAGATGGTAGAAATTGCCAAAGCACTCTCTTTTGAATCGAAGGTCATCATCATGGATGAGCCTACCGATGCTTTGACGGATACCGAAACTGAATCTCTATTTAAAGTGATCAATGAGCTCCGTGCTCAAGGGTGCGGCATTGTGTATATCTCACATCGTTTGAAAGAAATCTTTGAAATCTGTGACGATATTACGGTGCTACGAGACGGCAAATTTATAGGTGAATGTCAGGTTTCTGATACCGATGAAGATGGCCTTATCGAAATGATGGTAGGCCGCAAGCTGGAAGAGCAGTACCCGCGCATTGATGTACGACATGGCGAGACGTGCCTTGAAGTTATCGGCTTAACGGGATCTGGTGTTCACGATGTAAGTTTCACACTTAAGCGTGGTGAGATTCTAGGAATTTCCGGATTGATGGGTGCTGGCCGCACTGAATTGATGAAGGTGATTTACGGTGCCTTGCCGAGTGAGCATGGTGTTATTAACTTAGATAACAAAACCATTAATCCTGTAAGTCCGCAAGATGGCTTAGCAAATGGTATTGCGTATATTTCTGAAGACCGTAAAGGCGATGGATTGGTGCTTGGTTTATCCGTAAAAGAGAACATGTCTTTGTGTTCGCTGGATAAATTGACGAAAGGTATCCAAATTCAACACGGTGAAGAAGTGATGGCGGTGGAAGACTTTATTAAATTGTTCAACATCAAAACGCCAACACGCGACCAAATCATTGGCAACCTTTCTGGGGGTAACCAGCAAAAAGTTGCAATAGCGAAAGGGTTGATGACCAAGCCTAAGGTTCTGATTCTCGATGAACCAACGCGCGGTGTAGACGTTGGTGCCAAGAAAGAGATTTATCAGCTAATCAATAAATTTAAAGCCGAAGGCATGAGCATCATCTTGGTTTCTTCAGAAATGCCAGAAGTGCTGGGCATGAGTGACCGCATTCTTGTCATGCATGAAGGTCGTATTAGCGGCGAATTCGATGCGAAAGACGCCGACCAAGAAAAATTACTCGCCTGTGCGGTAGGCAAAAAGATCAATGAGGAAGCAGCATGAGTACCAATACCATGAGCAAACCGACCGGAACTGGCAGCAAAAAGCTGTTCACTAAAGAGTGGTTGATTGAACAAAAATCACTGATTGCACTATTATTTTTGATTGTTGTTGTGTCTTTTTTAAACCCGAACTTTTTTACGGTAGACAACATTCTTAATATTCTTCGTCAAACGTCAGTGAATGCGATCATCGCGGTAGGTATGACGCTGGTTATCCTGACTGCAGGTATCGATTTAAGTGTGGGCTCTGTGCTGGCTCTTTGTGGGGCATTCGCGGCAAGCCTGATTGCAATGGAAGTTCCAGTACTGATTGCAGTTCCTACCGCTCTTCTTGCTGGTGCTGCGCTTGGTGCGATTAGTGGTGTCATTATCGCCAAGGGTAAGGTTCAGGCCTTTATCGCTACTCTGGTTACCATGACTTTATTACGTGGTGTAACAATGGTTTACACCGATGGTCGACCAATTTCTACTGGCTTTACGGATACTGCAGATGCATTTGCATGGTTCGGTACAGGCTATGCGCTGGGTATTCCGGTTCCTGTATGGCTGATGGTGATTGTGTTCGCTGCCGCGTGGTACTTACTAAACCACACCCGTTTTGGTCGTTACGTTTACGCGCTTGGCGGTAATGAATCGGCAACTCGTTTATCTGGTATCAACGTAGACCGCGTTAAGATCGGCGTGTACGCAATCTGCGGTATGTTAGCGGCGCTTGCTGGCATCATCGTGACATCTCGTCTTTCTTCTGCGCAACCGACAGCCGGTATGGGTTATGAGTTAGACGCGATTGCAGCAGTCGTTCTGGGCGGTACGAGCCTGATGGGTGGTAAAGGTCGCATCATGGGTACGCTGATCGGTGCACTTATCATCGGTTTCCTAAACAACGCGCTGAACTTGCTAGACGTTTCTTCTTACTACCAAATGATTGCAAAAGCTGTGGTTATCTTGCTGGCAGTACTGGTAGACAACAAAAACAAGTAATTCATAACAATCCAAAAGTATGTGAATAAAACCGAGCCAGTAGACGTGTGCTGGCTCCCCCTACACAAAGGACTATAACGATGAAAAAACTCGCAACTCTTATCTCTGCTGCACTTCTTTCTTCCACGGTATCTGTAGCTGCACAAGCTCAAGATACGATGGCGATTGTGGTTTCAACGCTGAATAACCCGTTCTTCGTAACGATGAAAGACGGCGCTGAAGCAAAGGCAAAAGAACTGGGATACGAACTGATTGTACTGGATTCGCAAAACGATCCGAGTAAAGAACTGTCGAACATCGAAGACCTGACTATCCGTGGTGTTAAAGCGATTCTGATCAACCCGACGGATTCAGACGCGGTATCCAATGCAATCAGTATGGCGAACCGCTCTAATATCCCTGTATTGACACTAGACCGGGGTGCAAGCCGTGGTGAAGTAGTCAGCCACATTGCCTCAGATAACGTAATTGGTGGTGAAATGGCTGGTAAATTCATCATGGAGAAGGTTGGCGAGAAAGCGAAAGTGATTCAGCTAGAAGGTATTGCGGGTACGTCTGCAGCTCGTGAACGTGGTGAAGGTTTCATGACTTCAGTTAAGAGCAGCAACATGGAGCTTCTTGCTAGTCAACCAGCAGACTTTGACCGTACTAAAGGTCTGAACGTTATGGAAAACCTATTGGCAGCTAACCCAGATGTTCAAGCGGTATTTGCACAAAACGATGAAATGGCACTGGGTGCGCTACGTGCAGTTCAAGCGTCAGGTAAAGATGTGGTTATCGTAGGCTTTGATGGAACTGAAGACGGCATTGCTGCTGTTAATCGTGGCAAGCTGGCAGCAACCATCGCACAGCAACCAGACCTTATCGGTGCTCTTGGTGTGGAGACGGCGGACAAAGTACTGAAAGGCGATAAAGTGGAAGCTTACATTCCAGTTCCACTAAAAGTGGTAACCAAATAATCACGGCTTTGGATATATCATCCTAGTTTCTTAGCTTTCTCCTCCGTTTTTATCTGTCGTTTGGGGGAGAGAGCAAGAATAGATGCCTCTGACTTTTTAAGGCGACTCATTTGTAAAGTAAGAGAAGTTAAAGTCATCTATCGTTTAATCAACAAACAGTCTTTCAAAAAGGGTTCATTCAGAACCGAGGATAACCGTATGAATAAGTTAGTAGTGTTAGGTAGTGTAAACGCTGACCATGTTCTTCAAGTGCCTTCTTTTCCTCGCCCTGGCGAGACGCTTCATGGTCGCAACTACCAAGTTATCCCTGGCGGTAAAGGGGCGAATCAAGCTGTAGCAGCAGCACGCCTGAATTCTGATATTGGTTTTATCGCTTGTGTTGGCGATGACTCATTCGGTATTAACATTCGTGAGAATTTTAAAATGGATGGCATCGACATCAGTGCAGTGAAGATGCAACCAAATTGTCCAACTGGTATTGCTATGATTCAGGTAGCAGACAGCGGTGAAAACAGCATTTGTATTTCTGCTGAAGCGAATGCGAAGTTAACTGCTGATGCCATTGAGCCGGATCTGGAGCGTATACGTCAGGCAGAATATCTGCTGATGCAACTCGAGACGCCTATTTGTGCGATAGAAAAAGCAGCGCGCGTAGCTAAAGATGCAAAAACGAATGTTATTTTGAATCCTGCACCAGCTCGTGAATTGTCGGATCAATTACTTGCGTGTATTGATGTTATTACTCCAAACGAAACAGAAGCAGAAGTGCTGACGGGAGTGACGGTTACTGATAATGATAGTGCGCAAGAAGCAGCGAATCTTCTGCACGCGAAAGGCATCGAAATCGTTATGATTACGTTGGGTGCGAAGGGCGTTTGGTTAAGTCAGAATGGCCGTGGTGAAATTATTCCAGGCTTCCGTGTTGACGCTACCGATACTACCGCTGCAGGCGATACGTTTAATGGAGCATTAGTCACTGGTTTATTAGAAGGTTTGTCTTTAGAATCAGCGATTAAGTTCGCACACGCGGCGGCAGCAATTTCAGTTACTCGCTTCGGTGCACAGACGTCCATTCCAACCCGTGAAGAGGTGGATGCGTTTTTGGCTGAAAATCAGTAACAAGGAGTTAAGAACATGGCGACGATGAAAGACATCGCAAAACTGGCAGGGGTTTCCACTTCAACAGTGAGCCATGTTATTAACAAAACCCGCTTTGTTAGTGAAGAGATCTCCGAACGCGTTAACAACGCCGCAAAACAGCTCAATTACTATGCGCCATCAGCGTTAGCACGTAGCCTCAAAGTAAATAGAACCAAAACTATTGGCATGCTGGTAACGACTTCTACAAACCCATTCTTTGGTGAAGTAGTGAAAGGTGTCGAGCGCAGCTGTTACCATAAAGGCTATAGCCTGATCCTATGTAACACCGAAGGTGACAATGAGCGCATGCGTCAATCTATCAACACGTTGCTTCAAAAGCGAGTTGATGGTCTGATTCTTATGTGCTCGTCATTGGAAGGGGAGCGAATCGATATGTTCGAGTGTTATCCTGATATCCCGGTCGTTGTAATGGATTGGGGCCCCATGCTTTTTACCAGCGATAAGATTCAAGACAACTCACTGCGAGGTGGATACCTTGCGGCGAAGTATTTGATAGATTGTGGCCACAAAGAAGTCGGCTGTATCACAGGCCCTTTAATTAAGCATCAAGCTCAAATGCGTTATGAAGGCTACAAGCGTGCAATGAATGAAGCAGGTTTGGATTTTAATCCAAACTGGATTGTTGAGTCTGACTTTGAATGTGAAGGTGGTTACCAAGCGTTTAGAAAAATGTGTAACAGTGGAGAATTACCGACTTCCATTTTTGTGTCTAATGACATGATGGCAATGGGGGTTATCAACGCAGCAAACGAACTTGGGGTTAAGGTGCCAGACGAACTTTCCATCATTGGTTATGACGACATACATATCGCCAAATATATGTCGCCTTCACTTACCACCATTCACCAACCTAAGTATCGACTGGGTCAGGCTGCAGTTGAAACCTTAGTTCGAAGACTAGATAACAAATTAGCTGATTCTGAGGTTGTTCAGTTAGAACCGACGTTAGTCGAGCGCAAGAGTGTGAAATCTCTTCTTTAAATCAGCCCTCAGTTAATTTTACAAAGCAATATTATAATGCTTTGACTTGAATGCTCTTTTTTTCTGGTCCCAATAAGAGTTATGCCACGCGGCCGATATTTTTAAAATGTGATGTTTAGCGAGAAAAACAACCCTCACGTTTTCCAAATTTCAGAAAAAACATATGACTCAGAGGATTATAGTTAGCAATGTAAATTCATAGGGTGAATGAGTGGGTTTTGTGCTAGTCCAGAAGTACGCGCGGTACTCGGTCAAAAGGCCGTGGTTTCATCGTATCAACGTGCTCATGGTGTTTATTATCTTTTTACTCAGTGGTTATGGTCTGCTGGCCTATGAAGCGCTTTCATTCTGGCTTGGAATTTTGATGACATTTGCTGCTACTGCGTTGTTTGCGTCAGCATCAGCGTTCAAAAAGAGGCATTTGTCTCACGAATCGTAAATTAAGCATTCAACATTAGTAGAGTGTACAGAAAGGAGGGCAAATGCTCTCCTTTGCTTTTTCATGACGGCTTTACTTAGTGAGTTCGTCGATGATAGGGCAACGACTTTCTGCATTACCTGGGCAGGAGGAAACCCAGCTTTCTAGCTGTTGTTTAATCTCCAACAGGTGGGAGATTTTTTCTTCGACTTCTTTCAATTTATCCATAGTACGCGCTTTAACGTCGCTGCTTTTTCGATTTGGATTGTGCGCAAGCTGAACAAACTCTTTGCATTCTTGTAGCGAAAAGCCAGCGTTTTTCGCACGTGATACTAAGTTGAGCTCATGGATGTGTTTGTCAGAATATTCCCGATAGCCGGACTCACTGCGCGCTGGTGGTGAAATAATGCCTTTATCTTCATAGAGTCGAATAGATTTGGAAGAAAGGCCTGTCAGTTTTGCAACTGCTCCAATATTCATCATTAACCTCTTCATTCAAGATGACGTTTAACGCGAGTATATACCCAACAGCCGATAAACAGAAAAGGTCTTAATTGGGGTGGCCATTACGGTGGATCGACTTGAACAAGATTTTAAGTCTGGGTAGTGGAATGTGTAAGGGCGCTGTTCGAGGCAGAGGTATTTTTGTTCTAATGCAAAAAAGCCCGCTAACGGGCTTTTTAAATTCGATTATTTTATTGTGCTTGTTCGGGCTCTAGGCTGTTCTTTTCCTGCTGCATTTTAACTAGGAAGTACACGTTTACACATGCAATAAAGCCGTTGGTTAGCACGACTGGCCATGAATCAATCATAAGGCCATAAGCAGTGAATAGACCACAACCGATAAAGTTAAGGATACGAAGTTTTACGATGTCTTTCATAGTTAGTGAGATAGCAACCATGATTGAAGCTGCGTAGCCTAGAATCTCAACCATATTCATTTCCATTATTTGACCCTCTTTAAATCTGCCGAATATGTCGGTACCAATTCTTCTCTTCTTGAGATTATTGAGGAAGCTCCGTGCCTCGAATGGTCTTTATGTTGGCTGTACTATAGCAACGTACAAAATGTGATGAAAGACCCAAAACGGGGGAAAGAGAAGGTTAGCGATTACGCAATCGTTTAATAAGAAAATTATTTATAACGCGATCTATTCATTGGGTTGATTTTGGCGATTGGAGCGATAGTTAAAATATATTTGTACATCGAAATCTGCTTATCTAAAATTACAAATGATAACTATTTTCATGTGTGATGCTATGTTCAATCTTGCTGTTAGTCTGATCCTCTCTTTTGCATTGATACGAAGAACCAAACCCAGTACTTGGAGTGCCGACTTACATGTGCTCTCGCACGTCCTCTTGGCATTTTTGCTCCAACCGGTATACGTTGTGCCATACCTTATCGTTACGTTCTATTCGTGTCCTATGCTGATCCGGTTGTCTAAGCGCTCTAGTCTCTACAGCATAGTGTTTGGTTTTTTACCTTTATTGGTAGCGGCGGTAAGTATCGTATTTTCATAACAAACCGTGTTTTTTGTCATCACCGTAGTAGTTCGTTGCCGATCAAAAACGTAAGCCACACTCCATTGAAACGGCTAGTTTGAGTATTCGCCCAATAGAAAAAATAGGTGTGAGTTACGCAGAGTAGTCAGTAAGTGGAACAGTTCGGATGACATTAAAGAGTGATTTGAATTCTCAGACGTGAATGTTTGGGAGGCTGCCGATGATGTCGCTCGAGTATTATGTGCTACTTACGGCGAATGAAATGTTAGTAACGTATGTGAGTACACTATTATCGAGATGGCTCAATTACGAAAACAGTTGCGCTATCATCTCGCGTTCTTCAGACGAAAGAACTGGTTCGCGCTTCTTGTTTAACGTCAGGCTTATTTCACCCTGAAGTGACTTTAATTGGCTGTCGGTTAATTCACGTAGCTTACGCTTGAGTTCATTAAATTGCTGTGTCGTCATATCGAAATCCTCGTTGTACACAGGTGTATCCTTTATTACCGATATTTCGGCCTTCATGGCCATACAACAAACTTATGGTACTGCGTATAGGGTAGAATTCGATCGACTCTTTTTTGTCCGAATATTGTCAGAGTGTGTTAAGTGAAAAGTCAGAATGTGGCTCTGGTGAAAGGCTGGATAACTGTTTTGTAGGAATGTGCGTAAATACGTAGGGATGTACTTACAGGGGGATGATCCCCTGTAAGTCATCTATTTCAGTCGTTAGCAAATCCACGCCGTTAGTTAACGCGGACTGCGAATTTACTCGCGAGCGAATGTAACTCTGGCAGCATGCGATAGATAAGGTGAAGTTGCTGTAATATCATCCGTGCAGAACTGTCATCTTCGTCACGCCACTCATTTAGGCGCTGTTCCAGACCAGCGTCTTCGATCGCTGATAGGTCACACTCTTCACAGTGTTGGTGAAGCTGTTGATGAAGAACATCCAAATGCTGATGAATACAGCGGTGCGCGTCCAAAACTAATTTATGGATTGAGTTGTCGTCTATTCGTGTACGATGTGCGCCGAGTGCAGAGATATAGTTAAGCATGGCGTGATTCAGGGTTAAAAAACGAAAACTTTCATCAACCGCTGTTCTGTATTTTCCTGGCTCAGCAAGCATTGTACTGATGGCTGATGAGAGAGTCGCATCGCTATTATGTGCCTGACGACGCGCAACCCGATAACTTAGACTGTCTTTTTTACCGATGCGGTACTGACCAATAATCTGACCAAGATATTGCTTATTCGCGTCAATAGCATCTGACATGACTTTATGAAGTCGTCTCGATTGCCAATCTGGGAGAATGAACATCACGGCAGTTACCGCTAACAAACAGCCAATCAGCGTGTCAGCAAGTCGAGGCAATACAACCGCATAGCCTTCACCTAACTGATTAAACAAGAATAGAACGAGCAATGTGATAAAACCCGTTGCATAACCATAGTTGTTCATTCTGAAGGCAAAAAACATGACGCCAGAGACAACAACGAACACCAACTGGCTTTCTTGAGAAGGAAAGACAGTGAGGAGTAGGACGCCCAACAGTAACCCTGCCAAAGTGCCAATCACACGTGCTGTTAGCTTCTGGCGGGTTGCACTGTAGTTTGGCTGGCATACAAACAGTGTCGTTAGCATGATCCAGTATCCACGGTCAAAATCAAATGCCTGAAGAATTCCATAACCGAGCGTTAGTGCAATTGACATGCGTAATGCATGACGAAATAGCATCGAATCTTTGTTCAGATTCGCCCAAATCCTCTGCCACATCGTTTTTAACGTATGTGGATTGGTATCATCGAGCGTGTCTTCTTCAAGCCTTTCCGCATCTGGATTGTTAATATTACTAAGCTGCTTTTCTACGGTCGCGAGGTTATTGAATAGGTAAGTAAGCTGCCCTAACAAACGCTTCCAGTGATCTTGCTTTTGTTCTTCTAGATACGTAAGGGAGTTCTGAACTTCAGCCAAAGCCAGGATAGATTCATTGGTATGAGTGTACTCGTTACCAAGTTGAATAGCCTGTGCAATATCGCGACATGCTCGCGCTTGTGACTCCAACAGGTATTTAAAACGAAATAGAACGTCCGATCGTTCAAATTCGGTGGCCAGATCTTGATATCGGTAATGACTGGAGCTCACTCGTTCGTGAATGTCCTGAACGATAAAGTAAATGTTTAAGAAACGGTCACTTGGACCATCGATATGGCCTCGCTTCGAACGGTTAAGCAAGGTCGCTTTACAAGCGTTCAATGCTGTGACAGTTGCCGCGTTAAGTCTTGCAGCCTCAATTCGCATTGGTTGAGGTTCAAGGTTGATCACTGGATGGAAAAGCTTGGCTTTGGCATCAAGATAGTTTGCCATTTGAAAAAATACGTTAGCCAAGTTTTGTTGTACTGGCTGTAGCGGCCAAAAAATCTGCCATACCATCGACATGAAGTAATACCAGGCGGCACCCGTTAGAAGTAGAACCGGTTGGAACCAAATATTGGTGCTCTCATGAGCGCCTAGCATAGTGTATATGGCGATGAGCAATGAACCGAAGGCAATACTTGCGTATTTAGGCCCGATCGCTCCAAGCATGATAAAACCAAAGGTTGATATAAATAACCCGATAGCAAACAGCCATGGAGTATTGAACAAGATCTCAATTGAGAAGGCGGCGACAGCAAAACAAATAAATGTAAGTATTAAGGCTTTGATTCGTCCTGTGAAACTATCATCACTCTCCGCTAGAGCTGCAGCGATAATCCCCAATATTAGTGGCGTGATCAAAGTATTTTGACCAAAATACCATGCAGGAATGACAACACCTAATAAGGTTATCAGGATGAGAATGCTGTAATTAACGGTTTTGTTAGCCCAATAGAGGCGAAATTTAGAAGTTGATTGCACGATGCGCCTTTCATTTCCGATGAAAAAACGTAGAGATAGTACCAAGCCCACTATAGCGCTTTTATGATTTAATTTAAGAAAAAAGATCGCTTGCTTATGAAATAGACAGAATAGGTGCAAAATGAGTTTAGATATTGTCGTTACTAGATAACCTCTTAATATTCTGACTGTCTTAATCAATGCAAATACTCTGTTAAGGAACAAACGATCTGACGTTATTCGGGAAAGATATGTTCACTAAAGCAGCAGTATTGTGAAATTTATTTAAGAATGTAAACGAGATGCTTATTTCGGTGCGTGTCACCGCTACAATTTGATGCTCTAAAATGATATAAACCGAAAACTTATAACTAAAAAGGCGCACATTTCATGCAGCTTACTGCCACTAACAAAGCACAGTTTTTTATTCAAAATGAGTACTATCATGTCGAAATAAAAGAGAATAGTGTTTTATTAAGCTCCATAGGCAGTGAAGAACACATTCCGTTTACGGTTTGGAATGGCAAAGTGAGCGTCAAACGTGGGTTGTTATGGAGTTCTCTTCAGTTCTTTTCTCATGAGCAAGATGGCAAACAACAAAGTTGGTTAGTTCAGGGGTTACCTTGGCCTCAGTGCCGAAAGTTTGCGTTGGATGCGGTTCGCCAATATCAGGAATGGCACAACAATCAGTGCAGAAAACTGGCTGAATATCTGCCTGTATGGGAAGAAGAGCTTTACAAGCTAAAACACCTTCCGGCTTATTTGCCGCATTCCCAAGTTCAATCTTGGGTTGAGCGCCTAAATCACGACCTAGTGGAAATTAAAACAAGCCTGGAAGAGGCGAAATTACGCATGCCGAATCGCATGGCAGAGCTTGAGCCTTGGCTGACCGATACCTCTTACACCTTAGAGGAACGAAATTATGAATGGCTGGAAGGAGAGCGTCCGAATTGGGAAGTATTGTTTAACAGCATTGAATCTTCTCCTTTGAATTTGTCTCAGCAATATGCCGTGTTACTTAACGACGACCATAACCTGGTACTTGCTGGTGCTGGCTCGGGTAAAACCAGTGTGCTGACAGCACGCGTAGCGTATTTATTGCAAAGTCATCAGGCTCAAGCCGAAGAGTTGCTGATGCTCGCTTTTGGACGCGATGCGGCGAAAGAAATGAAAGAGCGATTAGTCGACAAAGTTGGGATGGCAGCTGAAGGTGCTCGTGTTAATACCTTTCACCAGTTAGGTTTGTACATTCTAAATCAAGTCGAATCCCAGCCCGTCGAGATCAGTCCGTTAGCTTTAGATGACAATCAACGTAGCGCGTGGTGTATCGATTGGCTTAAAAAGCACTGGATGACACCAACTAATTTTAAACGTTGGCAAAAGCATCTCGATAAGTGGCCTATCGCTTATTTAAAAGGGGATGATGAACTTGGCAGTCACTCAGAGAACCCTAAACTGATTGCGTGGTTAGATTCTCAGCTATCGCATTTAGCCGCCGTAGGGTTAACTAAAAAGCAAGTTCAAGAGAAACTGGTCGATCACCAGGATTACACGCGTTTGAATAGCGAATTAGCCCTCTGTTGGCCGTGTTACAGTGCGTGGCAAAAGATGCTCAAAGAGAGCAATCATGTTGACTTTCCAACGATGATCAGCCGTGCGACTGAGTATGTGAAAAAAGGAAAATTTGCTTCTCCATGGCGCTTCGTCATGGTAGACGAGTATCAAGACATTTCTCCTGACCGCTTAGCTTTGATTGAAGCGTTATGTGAGTCTACGGATAAGCAACCTGGAGCGACCTTGTTTGCAGTGGGGGACGACTGGCAAGCTATTTACCAGTTTGCTGGTGCTGACGTTGATTTGATCACTGGGTTCAAAGACAGATTTGCACATTCTACAGTTCATCATCTTGATACGACGTATCGTTTTAATAATCAAATTGGTGATGTAGCAAATACCTTTGTACAACAGAACCCAGCGCAGTTACCTAAGACACTGAATAGCCATAAACAACGTAAGCAAAAGAGTGTTCATACTGCACCGAGCAACCAAGTTGAGAAGATTCTCGATCAGTTAAATCAGCAAGCTAACCAAACGAAATCCGTATTGCTACTTGGCCGTAATCATTATCACAAACCGAACTTGTACGATGACTGGCAAAGACGATTCCCTAATCTCGATATTCGTTTTATGACATGCCACGCGAGTAAGGGCAGAGAGGCTGATTTTGTTATTGTCCTTTCTGTAGATGAAGGCCAGTTCCCAGCGAAGAAAAAGCAAGTTCACATTGATGGTGCGCTAACTGAATCAAGCGATAAGTTCCCTCATGCAGAGGAGCGACGACTGTTCTACGTCGCGATTACGCGAGCAAAAGAGAAAGTTTGGATCACTCATACAGGAGCTGGTTCTACATTTGTTCAGGAGTTGGTGAAAGGGGATTATCCAATCATCACCTCGCGATAACATAGCCGTTAGTTTAAATAACCATTAGTTTAAATTACAAAGGCGATACTCAGTATCGCCTTTGTGTTACTTATTTCTAATAAGACTTGCGCTCAGATTATGTACGCTCGTGTAAATATGCTTCGTAATCAGGAACTTCAATATCGACTTCTTGTTCTATAAGAGGGGAGTTGAACAGGAATTTTGCTGTTGCACGGTTGGTTGCGACAGGAATATTCCAAACACTGGCAATTCGAAGAAGTGCTTTTACGTCTGGGTCATGAGGAACCGCGTTTAGAGGATCCCAAAAGAAGACTAATACGTCGATTTTACCTTCAGAAATGAGTGCACCGATCTGTTGGTCACCACCCATAGGTCCGCTGATCATGTTTTTTATCGCTAAGCCTGTCTCTTTGCTTAGCATATGACCAGTTGTGCCCGTTGCATAAAGGAAGTGGCGCTGCAGTTTTTCTTTATTTTCTTGTACCCAGCGTAGCAGTTCAGGTTTGCAGTTATCGTGGGCGACCAAAGCAACGTGCTTGTGCGCAGGCATGGTACGAGTCGTTTTTTGCATCAAGTTATTTCCGATTTAAGATTATTAATTTCTATAGGTATAAAACACTTTTTTAAACGATCAATCAACAGGCTTTACGCTGAATGTTGGCCTATATTCTGACGGGGATAACGATTCTTGAATTGTATCTTCATGTAGTGTTTTAGGCGTCAACGGTGTGATATCTGGTGACGCATGTTTTTTATACGGTTGCTGTCGCAAGTAACGTGTGGCCTGTATCACGGAGAGACGACCTTGCTCGACCATTTTGTCCGTCGCAGCAAAGAGTACTTTGTTACGCAGCAATCCCCGATACACGCCGTGGCTTAAGTAGACGGAAATCAGGCCAATCTTCTTCTCCATGCCTGCACTACGTAGCTCACTAATGGCTGCTTCTATTGCCACTGCGCTGCCGACTATGTAGTCGACATTTTCCATATCGATAATGCCCTGAACTAAGTTACGTTGTAATTCTTTATCATTATCTGCCCACAAGGTACTTACGACATGGATGTCGCTCTCTTTTATGGCGTCATACAACCCCGTTGCTACTGGCTTTGTACCTCCACGCGTACGCGGCCCAAGTAACAGAGCAATATTGGTTTTACCAGACCCTCGGGGGTGAAGCTCTGCCAAGTACTTTCCTGCTTCGTAGCCCATCCAGTACCAATCCACGCCGACCTCGCCCTTAAGCTGCTTACTTTGCTCTTCATCCAGAAGTAGCTTATTTACAGTTGCAAACACAGGCGTATCACCCACAAAGGTATTTAAGTTGTGCTCGTATGCATGAGGGTCGACGGTGCCTAAAATAATGGCATCTGCACCCCATTGGCTACAAAGCTCCAACTGCTGTTCTTGGCGACTTTTGACCGGGTATCCTCCAGCTTCTAGTACGCGGAGCTCAACACCTTGCTTTTCTGCCTCAGCCACCATCCCATAATTGACAGACAACCAATACGAGTCTTTTAAGTGAGGATAAATCGCACATATTTTTTCTGCAGCAAGCGACGGCAATGACGCTAACAGTGCCGCGGTCAGTACAGACGGTTTTATTATTGAGCGAAACCAGTGTTGATTTATAACCATAGATGAAGTTCGTTGGCTTAGATTAAGTAAACATTGCAGAATATAACGTATTATACCCAAATAACCTCGAGATGCTTGGTTCAGCGAGAATGACTTGACTCTCAGACGCGGCAACGATTTGAAGATCTAGTGGTTCTAAATCAAAAATCGTTAACAAAGACTGTGAGTCAAGACAACTCGCCCTTCGGGAGCGTGTTAAAAAAGGTTCATCTTGAAGTTATACCAATCGTAGTAAAAAACTGGTCATTCTAGCTTGTTAAAATACTCGATAACGGCGTTAAAATTTTTGATTGTAGAATAACTACTTATCGAAAAATTTTGCCTTGTTCTCAAGCATTTTTCCTACGCTATTTCTGATCACTTACTTACTGTGATTGGTATTAATTGGAAATATTTAGCCGAGTATAAATACAAAGGTCATGAAAATATGCTGCTAGCAACTGCAAGCATCGGTCGTAAGCTCTTGTTGTCTTTTATAGCGATGGCAATGTTGGTCATGCTATCTGTTTTGATCGGTATGTCTGGTTTTTCGATGGTATCAAAAACGGAAAGAAATGTTGTTGATACTGCGATTCCAGCAATGCTTGAGGCGCGACAGGTGTCCGAATTAAGTTCTCGTATCATTTCATCTGTCCAGATGTTGTCGAATGCGCAAAATGAGCAAGAGAGACAGGATTCAGGACGTGTACTGTTTGAGCAGTTAGAAGTATTGCTTACGCATATCAAAGAACTGGGAAGAGAATCATTCGATGCCAAGCTGCTGGACAGGTTAGAAAGTCATGTTCAGAGTGTAATCAATAACCTCGCTGATTTAGGCGTATCGGTCGAAAGAAAACTGCATCTCGCGAACGAGATTGATACGCGGGTTGAAGAAATGCGCTTGCTTAGCGAAGAGCTCGAGCAGCTAACACGTACCCAAGTACAAAATACCAGTACAGTTGCTGTCGCGAACGTAACCCATATTTATGGACTGTTGGAGTCCAATAGAAAAGATCAGGCTTACCAGGCACTAGATACGTTGGTTGAAGTCGACTTAGATCTGACTGAGCGATTGCATGAGTTTCATCTGTTAGCGTTTCAGGTTCTCAATCTGATTGAAGAAGCTCGTACCCTCACCAACGTCGAACGTATCCAACAAGTGCAATCGGACTTTGCCAACAATCTTAGAATCATGAAGCGGCGTGTATTGGCGGTTGAAGATCCGACGCTTTCTAGCCGGATGGGGCAACTACTTACTCAGTTGGCTGAGCGTCAAGTCGTGTTCACCATTTTGATGCATCAGTATGAAAATAACGAACGCTCGCAACAGCTGAGGCAAAAAACATTAGAGCTGTTCGCGGAATTGAATAGCACCGTGAACAAACTGGTAGACGATTCAAACCAAACGACAACGGTAGCGATTGATGAGATGACAAGCTCATTAAAATTTGCTCAGTGGTCGCTGACAATTATTTCAATCGTCGGTCTTGTGGTGGTGGTTCTGATTGTGTGGCGTGTCGTTTATCTTTCGGTGGTTAAACGATTAGGTGAATACTCCGCAGCCTTGCTGTCGGTGGCACAGGGTAACTTAGCGGTAGAGCTGGAAGTAAACGGCAAAGATGAACTTGCTCATATGGGGCGAGCTATCATCACCGCGCGAAATACCGCTCAGGCGCTAAAAGTCGTCGCTGAGGGGGAAGCCAAAGCCAAGAAAGAACTAGAAGAACATAAAGAACATCTGGAAGAGTTGGTAGAGCAGCGAACTTCGCAATTAAAGCAAGCTAACCGTCGTTTGAATGAAGAGGTGCTAAATCATGCCAAGGCACGTAAGCAAGCGGAGCAAGCTAGCCGGGCGAAGTCGGCATTTCTAGCTACCATGAGCCATGAAATACGCACGCCGTTAAATGGCGTGTTGGGAACCGCTCGTTTACTGATCGACTCTGGATTGAACCCACTGCAAAAGCGCTATGCAGAGATCATTAATCGTAGTGGTAAAACGTTGCTTTCTATCATCAATGATGTTTTGGATTACTCCAAAATCGAAGCAGGTCATCTCGAAATTCGTCATTTGGGTTTCGATTTACATCAAATGGTACAAGACACATTCCAACTTATGCAAAGCAGAGCCAAAGAGAAAGATTTGTTGTTCTCATACCATTTAGAAAGCGATGTCAGTCAATATTGGAAAGGAGATGCTACCCGGATAGGCCAAGTGCTGAATAATCTAGTAGGGAACGCGATTAAATTTACCGAAAAAGGTGAAATTGATATCTATGTAAGCCTCAATCCAGAAGACGAAACTCAAGTGCTGTTTGAAGTTTCCGATACAGGTATCGGTATTGCAAACAAGGATAAAGCATCGCTCTTTGACGCTTTCACTCAGGGCGAGGGTGGCTTAAGTCAAACTGGTGGTACGGGGCTTGGATTAGCGATCAGTAAACGCATTATTGAAGCGATGGGCGGTGAGTTAGCGTTTGAATCAGAAAAAGATCACGGTAGTCGTTTCTGGTTTTCTGTACCGCTCGAAAAGAGTGAGCCAGTGGAAACGAGTGCGGTTGTGATCACTCAATGCAAAGTGAAAGCTAAAGTACTGTTGGTTGAAGACAATGAAGTCAACCGGGTGGTCGCAGAGGGCTTTCTGCAAAGCATGGGGCACGAGGTAGTGCAGGCTGAAAATGGTATTCAGGCAGAAGCACTCATAGAAGAGCAGGATTTTGATATAGCTCTCGTGGATATAAATTTACCTGATTGCAATGGTGCGGAATTAATGCAGCAACTAAAACGCATTGAACGTAATAAACCTGCCGAACAGGTGCTATCACCTACACCGATGATCGCGGTTTCAGCACATGTATTTGAAGAGGAAGTTGAACGATATTTGACAGCTGGATTTGATGGCTACTTACCAAAGCCATTGGCTAAAGAAGCACTTGGGGCACTGATACAAGAAGTGCTGGATGGTAAACCCTTGTTACTGCCCCAGAGTGAAGATTGTGTACCGTTCGAAAAATTAGGGAAGCGTGAACCGCCTGCTGAAGCTTCAATCATCAAAAGCATGTATTCGCCAGAGAACGACATTGAGCTCATTAACTCTGATGTGGTTTTGTTCGATATGAAGGTTTTAGGCAGGGATAAAATGCTTCACATCATTGATTTGTTTCGTCAAACAAGCGCAAATGTACTAGGGCAGCTAGAAACCTCAATGAATAATCATGATCCGCGCGCGGTGAAGTCGTTAGCTCATAAACTTAAAGGAAGCAGTGGTAGCCTGGGCTTAACTGCACTCATGAATACACTCCAGAGTATAGAAGTAGCTTCTGACCCAGTGGATGCCTATAGACAAAAACAAAATGTCCTTATTGAGCAAGTCGCCGCATCCATTACTGCACTTGATGACCTGATGGTCGAGTAGATCATCTGTCAAGCCAAAAACAAAACCTCCGGTAATAGCCGGAGGTTTTTTCTATTCGGTCGTGTCATCTTCCCACTCGAACCGAGTGTCTAGAGCATAAGGGTCATCGTCTAATGGATGTTCCACTCTACCACGTAAGTATTCGAGTTGATGCTCAAGCATATTGACCGTATCGTAGTCTCCCTCTGAACAAGCGACATAAATCTGTTGTTCCAGAGCGGCAATGTTGTCTCGGATACCCATGAGAACCCCCTTAAATCATCATCGATTCTCAAAACGATTATAGTCAAGTAATCCAAATTCGATCGGTTGATTCGCCTGATACCAATGATGAAGTCGATCGCTAAATGGCCAGAATTTTTCTGAGCTACGACGAATCGCAAAATGATCCAATAACTTAACGTAATCGTCTTCATTTTGAATCGCACTGAATTGATCGACAAAATCTGTAATTTGTTTCTCATTTATCGAGAAAAACGCAGCTGGGTAGCTTCCGACCACGCCATGTACAACGGTCATGTCATCTTCAGCAAAGTTTCGGTTGCTCTCTTCATTAAACAAACTAGAGATGTTGGTATGGGCATTATTGTGAAGCAGAGTAAACAGTTCATCTTTGCCTGATTTGCTACTCACCATCAGCATAGTGATTTGAGGGACTGTTTTTAGCCCTTCACCGCGTACTTCGCCAATACGTTTTATTTGTTGCTCACTCTCAGATGAAAGCACGGTGTCAGTGATTTCATAGCGGGGCAAAAGAACCGAAGTCAGGTGTTCTTGCAACATATTGAGCAGCTCAGACTTAGGGTCATCTGTTGCGTAAACAACACTTGTCGGTTGATTGAACGGCTTAACGTTTCTCAGTAAGAAGTCTCTTAATTGAGGATTTTGATCCTGATACCAGCTCGATTGCAACTCATGACGCATATGTGCTGGTAACAGAGCTATAAAGTTACTTTCACCTTCCATGCGAAGAAAGTCCATAAACATACGTGTGATGAGCTGATGGCCAAAGTTGCCATATACATCAAATCCCGCAACTAGCAGGTAATGAATCCGTTCGAGCAAGGCATAATCCATTACCCATGCTGTTTTTGGTTGGTCACCAACTAAACCTTGTACAACCGAAGCACTGTCAAAATGACGAAAAACTGTCAGCGCTGCGTTTGAATTAGAGCCGTTTCCATCCCAGATTACGTCGGCAGACAGATGCTCTCCATGCTTAAACCATTGGTTGGCAAAATCGGATTTCGCTGCTAGGTAGCGAGCTTGCTGACGTGCGTATTTAACCCAGTTTGCAACAGGTAATGTATTGCTTTCTAACTCGCTTGGTAATTTTAAGTTGTCGGCTTGCGAGCGATAAAACTCATTCACTGCAGGAATATCGCTTTTGTCGGGATCGAGGAAGAATACCCAGAAACGATCATTTATAACGTTCAGCGCTAATTGACCACGGCAAACCGGACCTTTAATGAACGCCATAATCGTGTTTTGCGCGTTATCGAGCATGAACTTAAAACGAGACTTCACAGGGATGTCAGTAAATGAAGTCATCGGGTTAGCGGCAACTTCTGGCTCATAACTCGGCAGTTGGGTAACTGAATATTCTGGTTGAATGAACCACTCCTTCCAACTAGCAATACGCTGCTGATTTAACGCATAAGGCATATGTGTTTTGTCAACAATAGTGCCTTGTTCCGGAATGATTCGGTAATAAACGCGATCCGTACTGGGGTCATCGTATGGACGACGAGTTGAAATGCGTTTTACAGGTTGTCCGGGTGGAGTCGAGGAACGAACCAGTGAGAAAAAGCGTGGCTTGAGCTTTTGGTGCAGCTCGGAAAAGTACAAATGAGACAAGAATAGATGCTCATAGATGTAACGTGCCATGAGCTGATTTTTGAGG
The DNA here is from genome assembly GCF_052353105.1 of Vibrio sp. YIC-376. NCBI lineage: Bacteria > Pseudomonadati > Pseudomonadota > Gammaproteobacteria > Vibrionales > Vibrionaceae > Vibrio > Vibrio sp. YIC-376. The sequence goes on along the minus strand of NZ_JBBWFK010000005.1, from coordinate 342,688 downwards.
CCTGCGTCATTAAGAAACGTCTCATACACATTAATTTGCGATTGTTCATGCTCACTAATTGGTGTGTGAACATTCATTATCGCGCCGTTTTCTAACCAGTTCATCAAAGTAAGGTATTCAGAGTCGGTCAGATTGGGCATTCCAAATGGCATCCCCCACGTCGGATTGTCCTTTTCGTATTGCTCATACTCTTCAATGGTTGGGCATGTCTGTTTGCGGTCTATTGAAAAATCAAACCCTTCTAACTGAACTTGTTCTGGTAACGGGTGGTTCTCTTTTTGTGCCAACAAGCGCGCAATTAATCCTGCATCGAGATTTGCTGCCATGCTTTGTTCCCGCTCGTTTAAAACAGGATGAAAGCCAGCATCGCGCCACTCTTGGGTCGTTTCTGCATCTTCGAATAGGCGGGTTGGTGCGACGGCAGTGAGACGAGTACCTTCGTATACCAAAGCTTTAGTTGCGCCTCTATCAATTCCTTCTACTGAAGATAGTTTCAATTGGCACGGTGCATCGTAGCACGCGTGACAAACCACACAGCGGTTATCCACAATTGGCTTCACTTTGTTCTGAAAAAAATTTGCGTGTTGTGTCTCAACACTGGCAGTACGTTCTCTTACGAATTGCTGACCAAATAGTAGGTCGTAGTTGAGACCGGCATAAGTGGCACAACCGGCAAACAAACTGGTTATGCATAGTATTAAAATTAAGCGTAAATTCATGGGGTTATTTGGAGCGAATTCAATTTACTTTTATTAAAGCAAATTAAAGGATGAAATACCAAAAAACAAAACGAAGTGTTTTCGTCGAGAGTGAAAACATGAAGATTTATTGCCATTCCCTAAGACATCTATGTCAAAAGTGTCGTCTTTACAATGTTAAATTACAGTGTCACAAAAACTGGAGGTTGAGATGTAACCACCTTCTGGTAGTTACTTATTGATTAAAAGCTCTAAATTTTATCTGCGGAGTAATTTTTAATCCTGACTTTGAAAATTCCAAGAAGTCGTTTACCGGTGCAAGTCAATTCTACTGATGGTTCTGTCAACTCTATTTCATTGCAAACCGTTAATTTTCATAATATAAAACCTGTTGCATTGTAATTTGTTTGATTGCGGTTTTATTTATATGTTCGCTAAACATAGGTTTAAGTGCTGTTCAAACAACTTTGTGATGGATTTTATCAACTCACAAAGTAGAAAGTTCGGCAACGGTGTCCTGGGATGAGTATATCTACCACGAAACCGGTTCGTTATGTGCGGCGACAAACAGCTCTTTAATTTTTTGGCGCAGGGCAAGGTGAGCAGGGTTGTCAATTTCACGTTTGTGATAGACGAACTTGTAGGGAATTGTGTGAATTGAAATCGGGCAAGGGAGTACTTGCAGTTTTAGCGTCTTACTCCATTTCTTAGCGAACGATTGAGATACCACTCCCAGGCAGTCTCGATCAGATACATATAATGCCATTCCAGCTAAAGACGAGGTAACCAGATCGATTTTTCGTTCTTGTATATTTTCTTGAGCGAGTTGCTCGAAACCTGTCATGTTTTCCCATTTTCCAGAAAACAAACAATGGCTCTCTTCATAAAATTGTTCTTTAGAAAGCGTTCCGTGAATTCTTGGATGATTTTGGCGGCAGATAACAACGGCTTCTTCCGAGTATGCGTCCTCAATCACAAATGCAGCGTCTTTTGTTATTACAGTATCAATGACCAGATCCACTTTTTGTTGTCTTAAATGTTCAAACAAAAGGTATTTTTCAGGTGGTGACTCATAAAACACCACGTTTGGAATAGGGGGCATGCTATGTAGCAAAATTTCCGAGCAGCATACTTCAAAATGGTTCTTATCGGATATTGCACTATCAATGATTGTTACCGCTTGCTGAAATTTAGGAAGCAATTGATGTGCGGTGGAAGTCAGGGCAATGCCGCGGCCTTTTTTAACGAATAACTGCTTATCGACGACTTGTTCTAAACGCTTTATTGCCGCACTCACCGCGGGTTGCGTCAGCCCGAGTTGTTCTGCCGCTTTTGTATAGGATTGGAACTCTGCGACGACCAGAAAAGTTTGGATAAGGTTTAAGTCCATAATGCTACTCATAAATTGAATTTATAGATTAACTAATTGTGACTGCATTTATCGTCTGAAATTAGTGCTTTATCTTATATCAGTAATGGTATTGGAAAGCGAATGCCATTTTAATGCATCAGCGAACTTTTGGAGACAATATGAAAAATGCGACCAAAACGAGCAGTAAAAAACTCGTACTTAACGCATGTACTTTAGCGCTAGGTGCTGCCTCTGCAACCGCATACGCAGCAGACAAACCAAACATTCTCGTTATCTTCGGCGACGATGTAGGTTATTGGAACCTTAGTACCTATAACCAAGGTATGATGGCTTATAACACACCAAACATTGATACTATTGCTCAAGAGGGTGCGAAGTTTACGAACTTCTACGCTCAGCAAAGTTCAACGGCAGGCCGCTCGGCGTTCATCACCGGTCAGATGCCAAAACGCACTGGTTTAACAAAAGTAGGCTTACCTGGTGCTGCTGAAGGCCTTTCGAAAGAAGATCCAACTATTGCGACCATGCTGAAAGAGTTAGGTTATGCAACGGGTCAGTTCGGTAAAAACCACTTGGGTGACCGAGATGAGCACCTACCGACTAATCATGGTTTCGATGAGTTCTTCGGCAATCTTTACCACTTAAATGCGGAAGAAGAGCCAGAGAATGTTGATTACCCTAAAGATCCAGAGTTCAAGAAAAAGTTCGGCCCTCGTGGCGTAATTCACTCTTATGCTGATGGCAAGATTGAAGATACTGGCCCTCTGACTCGCAAGCGTATGGAAACCGTCGATGGTGAATTCCTAGATGCGGCAGAAAGCTTCATTGAGAAACAAGTAAAAGCAGACAAGCCATTCTTTACGTGGTTCAACGCAACTCGTATGCACAACTTTACCCACGTACCAGAAGAATATCAGGGCAAAACGGGCGCAGGTTTCTACGCTGACGGTGTGAAGCAGCACGACGATGAAATCGGTCACTTACTGAAAAAGATTAAAGAGTTGGGTGTGGATGACAACACCATCATCGTTTACACCACAGATAACGGTCCAATGATCAACTTGTGGCCAGATGCCGGTATGACACCATTCCGCTCAGAGAAAAACACTGGCTGGGAAGGCGGTTTCCGTGTTCCTATGTTGATTAAGTGGCCAGGTCAAATCGAAGCAGGTAAGACATTTAACGGCATTATGTCGCTAGAAGACTTCTTCCCGACACTGGTTGCGGCAGCAGGTAACGATAAAGTGACAGAAGAGCTGCTTAAAGGTAAGAAAATTGGTGACATGAACTACAAAGTTCATATTGACGGTTACAACCAACTGCCTTACCTAACTGGTAAAACAAAAGAATCTGCTCGTACTGAGTTTGTTTACTGGAGTGACGACGGTGACTTGCTCGCTTTACGTGATGGCCGATTTAAGTACCACTTCATGGTTCAAGAGCAAGAAACAGGCCTGGAACTTTGGATGAAACCTTTCACTAAGCTACGTGTACCGTTGATCTTCGACCTAAGTATTGACCCATTTGAACGTGGTGATACGGGTATCGGTTACCACACTTGGATGTACGAACGAGAGTACATGCTGATGCCAGCGATGGAAAAAGTGCAAGAGGTGATGGGCACATTCAAAGAGTTCCCACCACGTATGGAAGCGGGTTCATTTGTTCCTAAGTAACGTTGCACTTAAGCAAAGTCTAGAATAAAAATAAATGGCGCTCTCAGGAGCGCCATACTTAAAAGAAACGAAAAGTAAAAAAGCCACAATTAAAAGAGAGGCTGCATGAGTAAAACTTCACCACGTCATTCTACGGCTATGCCAATTGTTCCTATGAAAACTGCATTCAAATCCGACCAGGGAAACGAACGTCGCTTTCATGTTATGGCTAAACCCGGCGGTGCGAAATGCAACATTGACTGCCAATATTGCTTTTACTTACACAAAGAAAACCTGCTTCATCAACCAAAACAACCCAAGATGGATGATGAAACATTAGAAGCGTTTGTTAAGAGTTATATTGAGAGTCAAGATGGCGAAGAAATTGTATTTTCATGGCAGGGAGGTGAGCCGACGCTGCTTGGCTTAGACTACTTCCGCAAAGTGGTTGAGTTACAAAAGAAATACAAACCTAGCGGCATTCGTATTGAAAACGACTTACAAACGAACGGCATTTTGCTTAATGACGAGTGGTGTGAGTTTTTATTAGCGAATAATTTTTTAGTTGGCTTATCGATTGATGGTCCAGAAGATCTGCATGATAAGTATCGCAAAACCCGCAGTGGTAAGCCGACTTTTTACTTAGTCATGAAGGCTGTTGAGAAACTTCAGCATTACGGTGTGCGATTTAATGCCTTAGTGACGGTTAACCGCCACAATGTTAAGTATCCACTTGAGATTTATCGATTTCTTACCCGAGAGTTGGGTGTAACTTACATTCAGCTTGCACCCGTTGTTGAAGCGAACGACTTCCATACGACCGCCCCACAGTTCTGGAACGAACAGATGATCCCAGTCATGGGGAGTGAACTGGCAAAACCGGGGCACCCTATGTCTGTGGTAACGGATTGGTCGGTTGACCCTGATGACTGGGGCAAGTTCCTTAGTGAAATGTTTGTTGAATGGGTGAACAACGATTTAGGTCGTGTACTCGTGAACCTGTTTGAAACTGCGGTGGCGCAAGTCATGGGTAAACCCGCACAACTCTGTATTACCTCGGAATTTTGTGGCAAAGGATTGGCAATCGAACACAATGGTGATGTGTACAGTTGTGACCATTATGTTTATCCAGAATACAAACTCTCTAATATTCACAAGCACTCATTGAACGAAATGGCGTTTTCAACTCGTCAGTTTAGCTTTGGTATGGCAAAACGTGATTCATTGCCAGATTACTGTAAGCAGTGCCCTTACCTTAAATACTGTTGGGGAGAATGCCCTAAAAACCGCCTGATTAAGACCCCAGATGGTGAAGAAGGATTGAATTATCTTTGCTCTGGTATTCGACGATTCTTTGATGACACGCTTCCGATGCTGGTGGGTTTATCTCAAATACTAAAACAACAGAATTATAAGTAAGGGATCACAATGAACAACGCGCAACAAGCGATCAACAAGTTGATTGAACAGACCGAGAAAAGCGTTATAGGTCAAAGTCATGTCGTTCAGGCTCTGGTTATCGGCTTGCTGACTAACGGGCATATCCTGTTGGAGGGCTTACCGGGCACAGCAAAAACACGTTCTGTGAAATCTTTAGCCAACTTTTTGAACACAAGTTTTGGTCGCATTCAGTTTACGCCAGACTTATTACCATCGGACGTGACTGGTACAGAGGTCTATCAGGAGTTTGAAGGTAAGCCTCAACTGCATTTTCAACGTGGTCCTATTTTCAACAGCATTGTTCTTGCGGATGAAGTGAACCGAGCGCCAGCAAAAGTGCAGGCTGCGCTGCTAGAGGCAATGGCAGAAGGTACGATTACGGTTGGTGATAAAACGCATGTATTGCCGGATCTTTTTATGGTTCTCGCGACACAAAACCCTATAGAGCAGGAAGGGACTTATCCGCTGCCAGAAGCGCAGATGGATCGCTTTATCATGAAGGTCACCGTGGATTATCCGGAAGACGCTGCAGAGCGAGAAATTATTCGTTTGGTGCGCAGTGAAGAGCTCGGGGCCGAAACAAGTTCCGAACTGGTTACGCCACAACATATTGAGCCCGAACTGGTTTTAGAAGCGCGTCGACAATTGCCCGATGTCGCAGTATCAGAATTGGTTGAAGACTACATCGTGGCATTGGTGATGGCGACTCGTAAGCCTGAACGTTATGCAGACTCACAATTATCTAAGTGGATTGAAATTGGTTCGAGTCCGCGAGCTTCAATTGCATTGGATAAATGTGCTCGCGCTTATGCCTGGTTACAAGGTCGTGACCATGTCACCCCCGATGATGTTCGCGCTATGGTTCCGTCAGTATTGGGGCACCGTTTCTCATTGACTTATGACGCTTTGGCAGATGGCGTGGATCATCAACGTATCGTTCAGGAATTACTCGACTACGTTGAAATTGGGTAAGAGGGAGGCAATATGGCAAAGCCGACCCATGCTCCTAAACCTCAGGACATAGATCCTCGTTTATATTGTGATTACGCTCGGCTCGTGCGACTACAAGCGCAAGCTGAATCTTTCAGTTTGCTTCCTCACCTTAGAGCTGGCAGTGTGCTTTCTGGCAGGCACAATTCACTTTTTCGTGGCCGTGGACTCAACTTTGAAGAGTTACGTCATTATCAACTGGGTGATGATATCCGTAATCTGGATTGGAAGGTGACGCTGCGCACTGGAAAACCACATGTGCGCAGTTATACAGAAGAAAAAGATCGCAATGTAATTGTCTGTGTTGATCAACGCAGTGCGATGTTTTTTGCTTCAACGGAGGTGATGAAGTCAGTTGTCGCGGCGGAAATCGCGGCGATGTGTGGTTGGCGAGTATTAAAAGATGGTGACAGAGTTGGGTTTATCATCGCTTCCCATCAGGCATTGTTTCATTCAAAACCGCAGCGTTCGCAAAACGACCTTCTTGCACAACTTAAACAATTATCGCTGGCGAACCAATCACTTAGTGTTGATTCTATTGATTCCGAGAAAGTGACCTTCAGTAAATGGATTGAGCTGATTAAGCGAATGAAGCTCAAACAATCTACCCTGATTTTTATTAGTGACTGGAGTGACTGTGAAGAACATCATCTCGACCACCTAAAACAGCTTCAACAGCACAACGACATTCTTGCGGTGATGGTCAGTGATCCTCTCGAACAAACGCTGCCAGTCGATTTGTCACAATCAAAGTGGGTAGTTGGCGATGGTCGCTATCAACTCAATTTAGACAGTAAAGCGAAAGTTGCGGCAGCAAGTGCGAAGCTCGAAGCCAAAACAGACTTACAACGTCAGTCTCTTGCGCAACTGATGGCAATAAAACATTTGACTTATATTGACCTCGATACAACAGGTGAGCACGTTAAAGAATTTCAAAAATTGGTAGGAGGGCGCTAAATGAGTGACCTGCCTAAGCCTCCTGGTTCTTATATTCTGAGTGAGCTGCATGATGTTACTGTGCCTCCAAGTGTCAGTTGGTATCCGCAAACACTTGGTTGGAAAATCCTTGCTGTCCTGTTTGTACTCACTTTGATTTATGTTTCCTATCGGCTTATTCGAAAGTGGTGGACTAATCGGTATCGAAACGAAGCATTACACGCAATTGCTCAACTTGAGCCACACGAAAGAGATATGCCCAAAACATTATTTTCTATATTGAAAATTGTTCTGATTCATATAGATAGCCGTAATGCAAAGTTGTTTGATGATGCTTTTCTGTGCAAGCTCAACGAGCTTAATCCTAATAGACAAGATTTTAGTGATGAGATTTCCATTTTTTGGCTCAAAAGCATTATTAACCCAAGGATCGAACTGACAAACGAGCAGCGAGTTTCTCTTATTAAGAAAGCAAACTGCTGGGTTAAGGAGCATTCAAAAACGTCTGGTTCGAGTACTTCAGCACCAATAAAAGGTGATGCAAGGAGGTCAGGATGAATGAATTTCTGTCATCAATGGGGCTGTCTGGCTTTGAATTTGTGCACCCTTTATGGCTGGTTATTTTACCATTGCCACTGGTGATCTATTACCTCGTTCCCGCTTATCGAACCAAGCAAACAGCGATTAAAGTGCCGTTCTTTAGCCAACTAGTAGAAGCCATTGGTGAAACACCTTCGGAAGGTGCAAGCCAGCTAACGCCAAGTTGGTGGCAGCGTGCGACTTTAATCCTTTCCTGGATATTGGTTGTCTGCGCGATAGCGAAACCCACCATTTTGGGTGAGCCTCAAGTGCGAGAAAGTCTTGGCAGAGACGTTATGGTTGCAGTGGATCTTTCTGGCTCCATGGCGGAACCTGATTTTACTTCTCGTACGGGCGCGAAAATTTCGCGATTGGCTGCCGCAAAAGAAGTATTGGCGGACTTTGTACAATCACGTCATGGAGATCGGCTCGGTTTGGTATTGTTTGGTGATGCTGCATTCGTCCAGACTCCATTTACTGCAGACCAAAGTGTGTGGCTGGCATTGCTTAATCAAACGGATGTTGCCATGGCAGGACAGAGTACTCACTTGGGTGATGCTATTGGCTTAGCGATTAAAGTATTTGAGCAAAGCGATAAGACTCGTGGCCAGTTTGAACAGTCTCAAAGACGTGAAAAAGTCATCATTGTATTAACCGATGGTAATGATACAGGCAGTTTTGTAGAACCGATAGATGCGGCAAAAGTAGCGAAAGCTAAGGGTGTGCGAGTGCATGTTATTGCGATGGGCGATCCCCAGACCATCGGAGAAACCGCGCTTGATATGAAGACTATCAAAAGAATCGCGTCCGAATCGGGTGGCGAGGCATTTGAAGCACTAAACCGTGACGAATTATCTGCAGCTTACGCTGAAATCAGTAAGCTGGAACCACAACTCTATGAAAGTACCACATATCGTCCGAAGCAAAGTTTGCATCACTACCTGATGGTATTGGTGGTGATTATGCACTTACTCGCGTTCAGTGCCGCGACGATTAGAAGAAGATCTAAAGCACGCTTTTCATCACGGGAAGGTTCGTTAGGAGAAAATGATGTTTGATTCTCTTAGCTTGACGCAATTTTTTACTCAGTTTCATTTTATTCGGCCTTGGTGGCTATTGGCGTTTCTTCCGATGCTTTTCCTTGTTTGGCTACGTTGGCATGAAGAGAGCCAGCCAAGTTGGAAAGATATTCTGCCGGATCATCTACGTGAGGTGCTGACAATCGGCGAGCGTGGCTGGCGTAAACAATTGCCCCTTAAGCTACTTATGGTCAACGTATTCATTGCCATCATTATTTGTGCCGGACCAAGTTGGGAGCGTGAGGCATCTCCTTTCGGTGAAGATAAAGCGTCAATGTTGGTGGTTTTGGATAACAGCGACTCCATGCTGCAAAAGGATCTGCCACCAAGTCGTTTAGACCGTTCTAAGCAAAAAATTCGTGATCTGCTAGCTGCAAGACAAGGCGGTAAAACGGGGTTGGTGGCTTTCGCAGGTACTGCGCACGTGGCTATGCCTGTTACTCAAGATAGTAAAGTTTTCGACCCATTCCTCGCTGCTATTACTCCGGATATTATGCCTGTCAAAGGCAAACTAGCAGAGCAGGCATTACCACTGATAGACCTTCAATTACAAGGATTAGCAGGTTCAACGGTGTTATTGGTGACGGATGGTGTTAACCCAACCACCATCAGTAAGTATGGAGATTATTTTGCCAATAAACCTTATCAGTTGTTGATACTTGCGGCCGGGAATCCAGATATCGTCAGCGACAATCCGATCGATCTCGACTCACTACAAACACTCGCCAGCAAGACTAATGGGCGTTTAGTTGAAGTGAGTGTCGACAACAGTGATATCGAACAGCTAAACCGTTATGTAGAGCGTAATATGCAGCTTAACGGCGAGTCTTCTATGCCGTGGAGAGACATGGGTTATATATTGTTGTTCCCGATCGCACTTATCATGATGTTGTGGTTCAGAAAGGGCTGGCTAGTGCAGTGGTGTCTGATCACGATGATATCGGGCAGTCTGATGATGCCTGCAAAAGCTCTGGCTGAAAATATATCGCTCAAAGCCGAAGAACACCAAGTAGTACAACAGATAGCTACTTTCGACAAAGTCACTCAATGGTGGTGGGACTTATGGCTGACGCCGGATCAACAAGGGCAGAGTCTGTTTAATAAACAAGAGTATTTAGAGGCGGCGAAGCATTTCTCTGACCCACTGCGCAAAGGTACAGCTTATTACTACGCCAGTGAATTTGATTTAGCGTACAGTGTGTTTTTAGAAATGCAGAATGATCCGTCGGGAAACGTTAGAGATTACGGTTTATATAACGCGGCGAGTGCACTTGCACGTCAACGCGAATACTTGGCGGCGAGAGATCTGCTCAAATCGTTGGCGGGCAAGCCTACACTAAACCAGTCATTAAGACCTGATGTCGAACATAATTTAAAGGTGATCAGTGGAATAGTTGATGAGATCAATCAGATGAGTGAAAGTCAGGCTGGGACGGAGCAAGAGTCCTCGGCGGAGCTTGGTGATAATCCTCAAACGGCAGAAGGTGCGGACGAAAAGACTTCTGCAGAATTGATGATTAAAGAGACATTTAGTGCCGCTGACATTCTAGGTAATCAAGATTTGGCTGATAAGTGGCTAAAACGTGTGGAGTCTGATCCTAAAGACTTTCTGCGCGCAAAATTTCAAATTCAATTGCGTTCACCAGTAGACGACGACAGCGCTGGTGAAAATGATGGTCAAAATGAGGAAGCGACGCAATGATGAGTTTACTACAATGCTTCACTTCTCCTCGACCGTCTGATTTGTTCATCTTGTTTGCTAGTTTATGGGTGAGCACCTTAGTTTACGCACAAGACATTCATGACTTACAGCGTAGTAATGATGTAGAGATAAAAGCTTGGGTTGGTAAAGCATCAAGCGAGGAAGAAAATCGCACTCCACCTAACTTCGTTGTTAACGAGCAAGTCATCGTGAGCATAGAGGTGGCAACGCCGCGTTGGTTTACTGGTGGTACTCGAATCGGCACAGTGGAAATTCCTGATGTGATTGCAAAACAGCGCAATCAACTGGCAACCAACTTCACGGAACGTAAGGGTGGGCAAACCTGGTCGCGTCAACGTTGGGAAGTGACGTTATACCCGCAAACATCGGGCGATTTTGTCATTCCCCCCGTTGCAGTAGGAGTGCAGGTCTCAGATCCGGATGGTAAAAATGTGTCGGGTACGCTTTACACCCCGCCTCTTAACTTCACAGCATCGTTACCATCGGGCTTATTGAGTGATAACACTTCCTGGTTTGCTGCGACGAATGTGGATGTGAAACAAGAGTGGGAAACTTCTGGTGAATCACTAAAAGTGGGTGATGCGATCACCCGAAAAATAACGATAACAGCGCAGGACAGTTTGTCTGTGTTACTACCTGACTTACTTAAAGGTGAGTCGACCACAAACTATCAAGCTTACTCGCAGCCTCATCGACTTACAGATAAGCAAACTCGTGGCGATTATCAATCAACCCGAACAGAAGAAAGCGTATACGTGATTCAGCAAGGAGGTGAGTTAACGTTACCTGCGTTTGAGTTCCATTGGTGGAACAGCAAAACGCAGCAGCTAGAAAGTATGGTTATTGAGGGGAAATCATTTCAGGCAAAACATACTTTAAAGTCGTTTGTTAAAGCCTATTCTGCATGGATTCTTAGTTTGAGTGCTGCTGTGGTATTCAGCGCCGTTTTATTTTTCTCGATCAAGCGCTACTACCGCACCAGACCCACGCCACCGTGGCTGACTTTCCATCGATTGCTTAAATCAAATCGTTGGGGCGAGGCTCGAGCAGCACTGTATAAACAACTCCGTGTGAATACTGCGGAACTTGAAATGAGAAAAGCCAACTCTGAAGAGGCTTGGCAGAAGCGCTCTGCGCGGTTACAACAAGGTGAAAAGAACTCGATCCTCATGAAATCCATGTGGCGTGAGATACAGAGTAAGCAAAAGCGGTTTAAGCTAAGAATACCCAAGGCATTGCCTGAGTTGGACAAGTTAAATCGAAGAGATGGCGTTGATTAAATCGCGGCGCTAATATAGCGCCTCGTTTTCATTGAAGAAAAGATTATATATGAGCCAAGAGTTTATGCGCCGCGCGTTAGAAATTTCGCGCAATGCACTTCCTGAGTGTCAACCCAACCCACCTGTTGGTTGTGTTTTAGTTAAAGACAACCAAATCGTCTCCGAGGGTCACACTCAAGCTATCGGTGGAAATCATGCCGAAGTTGAAGCGTTGAATGGATACAAGGGATCATTAGATCAAGTCACCGCTTATGTGACACTTGAACCATGTTCGTTCGTTGGACGTACTCCCGCTTGTGCGGTCACGCTGGTTAACTCTGGAATTAAAAAAGTTGTAGTTGCAATGCTTGACCCTGACCCTCGCAATAGTGGTCGTGGTATCGATATCCTAAAGCAGGCTGGCGTCGAAGTAGAAGTCGGTGTTTGCGGTGATGAAGTGAGTGCGTTTTTGACGCCGTATTTAGGTAAGTCTTAAAGTTATTGTAAAACAGAGAGTTTTGCCTGTCTTACGGATAGGCAACTTGTCTAAACTCTCGAGAGTGCCGATAAATACACTGACAGCAAACTTAGGGACGGTTAGAAATGAAAACTATACGAGCGATCCTAAACGGTAAAAGGCTAAATTCCTTTCTAAACCTTGTTATGCGTCGGTTATCGCGGTCACATAGCAGACTGAAAATGGTACATCAAGGCGGTTAAACTCTTTAATCCAGCGCAATTGGTTATCCTGTAACTTGTCACCCGGGCCTTTCACTTCAATCCATTCAAATTGTTCGCCCTTAAACGCAATCAAATCTGGCATTCCATTACGGTAGAGTTTGAGATCACTCAGCTGCACTTTGAACAGTTCTATTAGCATTGAAGTAGGAATGGTGCTTAGCGCGTGCTCAATTAAGTCTTTATTCACTACACCCCAATGTACAAAGGGATTACTGATCCCAAACTTAGTATCGTATTTTTCAAGTAAAGAACTTGTGTATCCAGCAGCGAGTTCTGTTAATGCCGATGTGATTAACTTTTCCCGTTTAGAGGTAAAATCACTGTGGTACAAATCGAGTGGTCGATGTTGGTATCCATTAATGAAAGCCCCTTCAATAGGAGAGAAAATAGCATCCCAAAAGGTTAGACCTAACAGAGAATTGAGCAGGGCGTTCTCCGCATAAAACACTTTCCAACCTAAGTGTTCGAAATACGCTTTGGTGGCAAGTTCGACGCGCTGTTGGGATAAATCTAACTCTATGCGATATTCGTTGCACTTAGGTTTCGCAGCCCTTGATACTTTTTGCCCAAGCTTGCGTTTTACACGCTGCTCCAGCTTTTGAGCCACTTCCCATTCGGATACGTCGGTAGGTGACATTAGCATTTCAGTGACAATGTCACTAAATAAAACATCTTTGTCCAACTTATCATAGATGCGCGCGCGACGTTCTTTGCTCGGTGGGAGATGGGTTTGTTCAAATAATGACAGGGCTATTTCAAGCTCATTGATACGCTCGTAGTCTCTAGCGATGTCATTTAGCATGTGTTCGCGCTTTCTATCTACGTAGTCATGTTTGACTGGCTCAGGCAGAGCCTTAATCAGAAGGTCAAGGTTGGTTTTGTCTTTCCTGTCACACTGCCAATAAACGTTGGCTAGTTGGCCGAGTTCAATCAATCTGTCAATTTGTACACGCGACTCGAAGAATCTAAGCTCTTTGCTTAATTGATATTTTTCGAACTGATGTAAACCTAGATCATCAAGTACAAATTGGCTCAAGTCTTGATGAGTATTAGCGAAGAACAACGTGAGTAGAACATCAATCATATGGGCCGAATTCAACCTGATAATGGCAAACTCAAGCAAGTGCAATAAGTCGAATTCGGTATTGCTCAGACGCTCTACCAAGGCTTCTTTTTTTAAGGATTTAGGCAGGTCGGGATACAGTAACAAGATCTCTGGTTTAGTCAGTAAGTTTGCGGCTAACTCTTGATGAGATAGTGTCGGAGAGATCTCGATAAGCTCGCGGTGGCTAAGCTCTGCAAGAGCTTCATCTATGGATGGTATTTCCTGATAATTGAGCTTATCGCTGCGAAACCAGCATCCTTTACGGCTGTATAAGCGCACTAAAAGGCATTGAACAGGTCTACTCAAATTTTGAAACGTGCAAAGCCACTTGTGTTCTTCTTCTATGAGTAAATCGCTGTACCACATTGTTGCATGTTGGGTAAGCTTTAAGAAATTCTCTAAATAATAATCTGGTGCGAGTTCGACAGGGTATTCCATCATATGGATATAATACCAATAACAAAAAAGGCTTAACCCATAGGTTAAGCCTTTTCGTTGTCAAATCAATTCGAAATTATGCGTTTTTTAACTGAATGACTTTTGCTTCAGTTAGTGGCTTAGTGATGAACGCTAAAACGATACATACTGCCATCATTGCAGCTGAAATCGTGTAAGCAAGCGTATAACCTTCGCCATTAGTCATTGAGTAACCAACAACCGCTGCACCGATAGCTCCACCAATACCCCATGCTGTGTATAGCACGCCGTAGTTAGTGCCGTAGTTTTTCAGGCCGTAGAATTCTGCTGTCAGAGTAGGGAACACCGCTAAAAGTGTGCCGTAACCTACTGCCGCGATCGCAGTACCAATGATTAGCGTGAACTCTGAGTTGAATGTTGCAAACAACACCATATTGATGCCTTGCAGAACGAAAGCAAGCAGAAGCGTGCGAACGCCACCAATCTTATCCGCAAGCATACCGGCAGCAACACGGCCACCTGAGTTGAATACCGCAAGGATAGAAGCTAAGTAAACTGCGTTTGGCAGATTTGCCTGAACACTTGCGATTGTCGTGATGTTACCGATGATCATCAGACCAACAGAAGCAGCAAACGCGTACATGATCCATAGTGCGTAGAACTGTGGCGTTTTTAGCATTGCCTTCCAGTTTAGATCGTCAGACTTCTTAAGCGCTTTAGGTGTTTGGCCTTCTTTTACTTTAGGCTCCGCAGGCGTGTAATCCGCAGGCGGATTGTTAATGGTTGCTGCTAGTGGAACTGCAATCGCAAGTACGCCCACACCAAGAATCAAGAAGCTTGTTTGAATGCCCATGCTTTCGATCAGCGCAGCCGTAACCGGCGCTAGGTAAATAGCTGCCAAACCAAAACCTGCAGCGATAATGCCGTTAACCATACCTTTCTTAGAAGCGTGGAACCACTTCATTGCAGAAGGTGACAAACACGCGTAACCGAAACCGATGCCTGCGCCAGTGATCACACCAAAAGTGATGTTCAACATAAGTGGAGAGTCAACAAAGCCAGATGCGATCATGCCCAGACCAGTTAAGGCCGTACCCAGGATAAGGATCAAACGTGGACCCATACGGTCCTGTAGGATACCTGCAACAAGAAGACAGATAGAGAAAGTGATGGTTGCAGTTGCGTACGGTGCGGAAGCTTCAGCAGCGGTCCAGCCTGATTCAGTTACCAGTGCCTTGTTAAAGACACTCCAGGCATACAGGATGCCAAGACAAAGGTTGATGCAGAAACCTGCTAGCAGGATACGCATTGCTTTATCAATCTTGCTCATTTTTTTTCTCGGTTATACCTCTTGGCGGAACCTGTAACCGTTTCGCTGTTGAACAGCGTAGGGAAAGGTAGATAGCCCGACATCAAAGAGGGGTTGGTTTAAAGGTGTTTTTTGTAAAAATTAGTTTGCGTTTTTCAACACATAACGCAATGAGCGCGGATTATAACCAATAAAGATGTGATTGGAATCTCTTTTTAACTTCCGGATTAAAAATAATTTGAATGTTTTAAATTATTTGTACATCCATCTTTGTGGAGATAGACAAAATGTAAAGAAACAACGGTCGTTTTGTTTTTTTTTAAAATTTGCCGTGGAATTATACGAACTTACGTGCTTAGTTCACATTTCCAGATAAATAATGCGGGATATTTTCATGTTAAAACATTGTGACAAAAGTTTATTAAATAAGCGCTTTCCATGCTAAGTATTGGATATAAAGGATTTATGAAATTTAAGTTGTTAACCTTTTGTAATGTGGTTGTTTGGTGGGTTTGCTTGTACACAAAACAAACAAAAAATGTGCTTGTAATTGCACACGAGAAGAGCAAAAATTAGCGAAAAATGAGTTTTCATTTATGAAGGGATGCTTTTTTCGATTTATTGTGAGGTAACTTATGAAACTGTTCCTAGTGCTTATGGCTTCTGTTTCTGCAGGTGTGGCATCGGCAGAGCATTTCCATTCATTTATGTTAGGTCTATCAATCGCTTCTTTAGCTGTAGGTAGTTGCTACTTTTTTGCTTTTCGTAGCTCTCGCTTCCCGCAACTTGCACTGTTCCTGCTGATATGTGGCATGCTGTCGAAATTAGCGATTACCGTCACTGGCGTACTATGGGGTATGTCAGCAGAGATAATTACTTCTCCAATCGTTTTTGCTATGTCTTATTTCTTCTTCTCTCTTGTGGTGACTTATTTGTGGTTCTCTTACCGTGAAAGTATTACGAAAATACCAGCGCGCTTTAAGACCGCGTAATAAAAAGAGATAAATGCAAAAACGCCAGTGATAATTCACTGGCGTTTTCGTTTCGTGATAAAAATGAAATGTATCGTCTGGACTTTATGCCGCTAAACAGACACCGTTAGTGGCGGTTCTGGCACCTCAAGGAAGCAAGCAACAACTCGATAAAGTTCTCCTTCAGCGACTGTGATTTTCCCATCAGATTCGATCGCGAGCCTGCATGCCTTCACAAACATCTCCTTCTCTTTTGATTTCAGTTGTAGCAGCAGTTCTAATGCCGCAAGGCTTAAGCTCCAGTTATTATTTGCTTGTTCCAACTCTTGTTCTGGAAAGCCCAGAGAAGTAAGGGCAGAGTTAAATGCGCGCTTTGCACTTTCTGGTTGAGAGTGGCTAACCCATGCAAGTTCCCGGAGTAACCAAAGCACGCTTTGTTTAAGTTGTTTTAAAGATTTATGTTGTTTGGTGTTTGCAAAAGAGGTGAGCAATTGTTTTTCTACCAGATTAATGACACACCACTCTGCGAGAGAGTAACGATTATCGGTCTGCGAAAGCTCACGAAGCACCTCACAAAGTCGATTTCTCTGACCTTCACTGAGAGATTTGAGTGCTGGTATTGCTAATTCAAGCAGTGGAAAGCGGAGATGAAGCGATAGCTCGTAATCCAGCCATGGGAGCAATGTGGCCTGAGAGGAAGGAGGCACGTGATTTTTTATCATCTCTCGTTGAATGTCACTACCATCGAAGATGATGAGGAGGGTAATAAAGCGTGCACTGTAGGGCTCTCGCGCAAGAGCAACCAGTTCTAAGGGCAATTGCTTGATGAGCTGTTGGCCTGCGTCACTCAACTGTGTAGGCAATGAGTCTGGTTCATTGGAAGTAAAGTTTGCACTTTCAGCAAATCCGCTTACTTGCTCATGCCCAAACGTCGAACTGCTATTTTGAAACCGCTGGACATAACTTCCATCCCAGCTAGGTTCTATGCGGCGAATTCTTTCATCAAGAGGAGGGTGAGTGGCAAATAAACCGGAAAAGCCGGAGAGTTTGCTTTGTCCAAACATCATATGGCTCATATCGTCGGTTGCTTTTGTATCCAGTATAGAGCCGTGAGAATGGCTGCCTATTTTCTTGAGTGCACCTGCAATGCCCTGATCGTTACGAGTAAATTGCACTGCGCTCGCGTCTGCTAAAAACTCACGCTGACGAGAAATAGCGGCTTTTATCATGGACCCAAAAAGCGTACCCAACCATCCAAGCACAAGACAGACGATCGCGATCAGGATAATGACTGCATAACCTTTACTGGAATCAGAAGATCTACGAGAAATTCCCCGAGTAGTATGGCGTGAATGATTCAGTACTAAATGGCCGAAATGAGCAATAGAGGTAATGCCGAACAAGACACCAATAAGTCGAGTGTTGAGGCGCATGTCTCCATTCAGAATATGGCTAAACTCATGAGCGATGACGCCTTGAAGCTCATCTCGATTGAAACTATCGAGCGCACCTTGTGTCACGCCAATGACGGCGTCGTCGATACTCATCCCTGCAGCAAAAGCGTTAATTCCACGTTCTTCCGTCATCAAGTAGACGGGAGGTACTGGGATACCTGACGCGATTGCCATCTCTTCAACAACATTAAGCAATTGCCTGTGTTTGGAGTCTAATGTATCAGGAGAAATAAGTTTGCCACCAATACTCTCTGCCACACCTCGTCCGCCATTTGAGCTAAGTTCGTTGAGGCGAATCAATGAGCTAATCGAAACAACCAAGACGACACCAACAAAACTCAACAGACTGTAGTTTATGACGCTTTGAGTATCGAAAGGCTTCCCTGTGGATCCAAAATAGATGCCAATCGATATAACGCTAACCAAGCCTGTTATTGCGAATACTGCCAGAACGAACAGCATCACTAAAAGCCCGGTTCGCTGGCGAGCGGTATCTTGATGGTGAAAAAAATCCATTAGAATTCAACCTTCGGCGCTTCTTGGATGGCTTCAGTGTCTGCAAATTCCAGCAATTTGCCATCCTGGAATCCAAGCATGTTGGCAAAAATGACTGGAGGGAAGGTTTGCTTGTAGGTGTTATAGCTTGTTACTGAGTCATTAAATGCCTGACGCGCAAACGCAACTTTGTTTTCAGTACTGGTTAGCTCTTCTTGAAGTTGACTGATTGTTTCGTTGGCTTTCAATTCTGGGTAAGCTTCGACAACGACATTGAGTTTGCCTAATGCGCTTTGCAACATACCTTCAGCTTGGCCTAATTGGCTTATTGCAGCATCGCTATCCGGTGCTTCACTGGCTGCCTTAAGGCCAGATATTGCTTGGTTACGAGCTTGAATTACTCGCTCAAATGTCTCTTTCTCATGCTCCATGTATCCTTTGGCTGTGTTGACTAAATTTGGAATCAGGTCGTATCGGCGTTTAAGTTGAACTTCGATTTGAGCAAAGCTGTTTTTGAAGCGATTTCGCAGGGTCACAAGCTTGTTGTAGATGCTGATGGCGTACGCCGCGACAAGTAGAACAATAACAATAAAGACAATCAGTGCAGTCATAATGAATTCCAATTTTAGAATGAGACAGATTTTTTATATAAATTGTTGAGATAGTAAGCAAACTCTAACGCAGATACTGTCTTACATTCGCGAAATATGTCACGTGTTGCGTAATGTTCTGAAGGTAAAAAGTGATATTTAGTAGGGCAGGAAGAAAGTAAAAGAAGAGGGGATGCTTAGATTGCTACCAATAAAAAGACCCAACTTTAAGTCGGGTCTTTAATGCATGATGAAAAAAGAGATTTAGATGCGTATTACGCACTCATTGGTACGAGAACCATTGTGCCTAAAATCACCGTTATTAATCCTGCTAAAACAGGAACTGAGGTACGTTTAACTACCTCGAATGGACTGATTTTAGCCATACCAGAAGTTGCTACAACCACGCCCGAAACTGGAGAAATTGTACGACCTAAGTTCGATGCTTGAAGCATTGGGATGATTAGGAACGCAGGGTTTAGTCCCATTTTCGCTGCCAGAGACGGGGCAAGCTCAACGAAGGCATAGAAAGGCGCATTACCAGAACCAGTTGCAATCGCTGCGGCAACCGTCAAAGCAGTCAAGATAAGCATGAGCGCCACACCGCCTGCACCAGCTTGGTCAGCTAGGTGAAGTAGGTTGTCGATTGCGCCAATTGACATAAGACCTTGGGCAAATACACCAGCGGCAACTAATAGCATGACCACGCCTTTAAATGCATCCGCCATACCTTCATAGCAAGCATCCAAATCTTCAAGAGACTTTTTGCCGTCAAACTTATTCACAGCGTAATGAATAATCGCGCCCAAGAAAATAGAACCAACAACGATGGTGTAGATATCGAGACTTAATCCAGGGATGGTGCGACCGTTGAATAGGAATACACCGAAGATTGGCAAGAATGGCAGTGCCGCATAAAACGCTGGAGCATCAGCTTTGATTTCTGATACGTCAATTTTTTCCATTGGCGTATTTTCTTTCTTATCTAGATATTTGTTCCAGAAAAACGCCGCTACCGCCATAACGATGATTGCACAAATAGAAACAGGTAAAACCGTTTGAACGGCAAAGACGTCAAGCGCGAGTCCTGATTTCTCAGCTGCGATAACAACGTCTCCGGAAGTTGGAGAAAGGATGATTGCTGCAGGAGAAGCACAAACTGCAACTGCCGCTGGGCGTGAAATACCCATCGCGACCATCATTGGGAATAATGTCGCCATCAAAAGCACACCCAAACCAGTCGCTGAGCTTACGGCTAAAGACATTAGACAGGCTACGATATAAGCCGCAACTAAAAGGACATAAGGAGACTTAATAACAGAAAGTGGTTTAGAGAACTGTTTTACCACAACATTGTTTGCACCAATGTGTGTCATGTAAGAAGCAAAACCGCACAGCAACATAATCTGCATGCCTAGGCCGCCACCACGGTACTGAAGCATATACTTAACGTATTCCAATGAATCTGTCACAAGGTTACCAGTTGAGGTGATGCTTGATGGCAAAACTTGGTGGCCTAAAACGCCAGTCATGAGAAGCAAAGCAATACCTGCGGTTAAAAGTACGCCGGCAGCCTTGTAGCCTTTGACAATAAAATAGCCCACAGCAATGGTTACTACTAAGCCAATTAAGAGCTCTAGCATAGGGGTCTCCAGATGTTATGAAAAAAAGAAAAAATCCGTATCAATTTATGTCAGGGAATTTACAGAAATCTTTTCTGTGGCACGAGTTGAATCTGGGGCTTGCATGATCTAAAACAAATAATAATTTAATAAATAATCACGTTAGAATATTTTGTTTAACTTTCTATTATTAGGTGATATGTGCTGGTAACTAATGGTTGGATTGAAATTAAATGTCGGGCTAAATTCGAGGTGTTAAGCCGATTGCGGATGAAAAATGTTCAAATTGAACTGTTGGAATAAAATTATTATGCAGATGCATTGAATAAAAAGAAAAGCTGCGAAATATCGCAGCTTTTCTTTTACTTCATCATCAATGTTAAGCGTATCGTCGAACCATCTGATTCCAGTTGCGTTCTTGCTTTTCAAACTCGGCTTTGATCTGTTGGTACTTCACTTTGCAGATCGAATATTCATACTTTTTAACAACATCTGCGGTCTTTTCGCCTAAGAGTGCTTTGCGAGCTTCATAATATTCCTGCATATGATGAACAAGTGAATCAAATTCCTGCTGAAGCTGTTCGAGGATAGTTTGCGTATTTGGTTTCGATTCGAGCTTTTCTTTCGTTTTTTTCAACAATTGTGTGGCGCGTGCTTTTTCGATTCTGAACGTCGAGGTGGTACGTAGCTTTGATGTTAATCCCAACCACGTGCAGGTTTTTATCAACCATTTCGTTGGGTCGTATTGCCACCAGTAAACGCCATTACGGTAATCGTTCTCGAAGATGTGGTGAAAATTATGGTAACCCTCGCCAAAAGTGAAAAAGGCTAAGATTCCGTTATCGCGTGCGGTATTTTTGTCGGTAAACGTCTGCTTACCCCAAACATGAGCTAATGAATTGATAAAGAAAGTAGTGTGGTGACTCATGAACAGACGAACCGCTCCAACAATCAACAACATACCCCAAACATCACCATAAATCAGACCTAATGCTACCGGAAATCCGATATTAGTAGCGAGCGCGAGCGGTACATAGTACTTGTGTTGCCACATTACGACGTTGTCACGTTTCAAGTCACGACAGTTTGTATATTCGTTTTCTTTCGACTTGTTGTAATCCCGTAACATCCAACCAATGTGGGAATACCAGAATCCGCGTTTAGCCGAGTAAGGATCAATGTCGTTATTGTCCACGTGTTTATGGTGTACTCGGTGATCAGAAGACCAATGTAATGCGCTATTTTGCAGTGAAAATGCGCCACCGAGAGCAAATATATAACGGAGAAACGAATGAGCCTCATACGTTTTATGACTCCAGAGGCGATGGTAACCTGCGGTAATGGATAAGTTGGTAAAGCTGAACGCAATGATACACCATACCAAGTGTTCCCAACCCAGTCCAAAATGGTTGGCGTACCAAGGTGTCACGATAAACGTAAGAATGAAGCTGGAAGAAAATATCAGTATATTCAACCAGATAAAAGGTGGCTTGCTTTGATTCACAACGTGTCCCTAACTTTAAGCTAACAACTGTGCGCTAGAATATCAGCGTACACGTGTAAGTCAAATTAAAGTTAGATAAATGTGATAATTCTTGTTGGTTATAGCGCATAATGTGGATGGTACATTTTGCTTTTAATTAAATAATGAGTAGTATTAAAAAATAGGCTTTGGCGTTAGATATGGAAAATCCACCAATAAACTAGGTTTCTGATGGTGGAAAATGCCAAGGATCTGCACAGAAACAAAAAATGTAAGAAAATAGGAATACGTAATGGATTTACGATCAGCAGAATATAGGGATTTCGAACGCATCGCACATTTGCATGCAGAGAGTTGGAAACGTCATTACCGAGGCATTTTGAGTAACAGATATCTGGATAAAGAAGTTCTGGATGATAAGTTATTGATTTGGCAAACCCGTCTAACCAATCCTCCTTTTAACCAACACATCGTACTTGCAGAAGAAGGGGGACTTTTACTTGGCTTCGTCTGCATGTTTGGTAACCACGACTTTGAGCGCGGTACTTTTATTGATGCGTTACATGTTGATGAGAGTTATCGTGGACGAGGCATTGGCAAGCAACTTTTACTAGCTGTAGCCGAGTGGCACCAGCACTACTTCAAAGATAGTGGCTTGTATCTGGAAGTGGTTTCGCAAAATACGTCAGCAATTGAGTTTTATCGTCATATTGGTGGCCAAGAGTGCCATGAACGTATGTGGCAAGCGCCAGGTGGGACCGAAGTGATGGAAAAAGTGTTCCGTTGGTCTAATGCACAATCGCTGGTGAATGGCATTGAATCACATGTGGTTTATTCTTAGCCACAGCATCTTAAAGTGATATTTGTATCAGAAGAGCAGCTAAGGCTGCTCTTTTTTGTTAGATAACAGTAAAGCTATTTAGCATTTATAAGAATTGATACTTTTTATCGCTAGTGACTTCTATATAATCAGCACCCCGGATGAGAATAACAATGATAGCTAGTCATGGTCATAGGAACTCAAGCTAAAACAGGCAAGTTGGATAAAGTGGATGCGGTGCGTAAAGTTTATCAATATGCAGAACCAAACCTGACACTTGTTGGTTGGATGGGGTTTATTGGTTATCCGATCTATTACATGGTTTGGGCATTCCTGTTTCCGCAACCGTATGAAAATGTATCTTTGCGTTTATTCTGTTCTCTTCTATTTTTGGGGATTATTTGCCGAGATCGTTTAGCATTCCCGTTGCGTCGCTACATTCATATTTATTACCAACTCACAATTACGCTCTGTCTACCATTTTTCTTTTTCTTCATGCTACTGATGAACAATTGGAACGAAGTATGGGTGATGTCATTTATGTGCGCTATTTTTCTGCACATCTTGTTGGTATATAAAACAAGGGTGATGTTTGCTCAGACGCTTGTAGGAATTGGACTCGCAACACTGTTTGCCTGGATTTCTAAAGGGTTTCAGCTAGAAATAACAATGGAATGGGCGCATCTACCTATCTTTTTGTTTATCTATGTTTTCGGTAATCTTTTTTGTGTTAGGAATCAGGAAGAACATGAGTCAAAGGTGTCTCTGGCTAAATGTTTTGGTGCGGGAATTGCTCACGAAATGCGTAATCCTCTCAGTGGTCTTTCAGCATCAATTGAACTGATTCAGTCTGTTTTACCACCTAAGCAGATGACAAATAAACAGCAACATATACTGAGTGACGCGAACATCGCGTTATTGAGAGATGTTAGTTCAGATGCCATGACCATCATCCATTCTGCGAATGAGACGATTGATTTACTCCTGACGTCTCTGGATGAAAATCGAATTTCTCGTTATACGTTCAAAAAGCACTCGGCTCAAACCGCAATAGCACAGGCTATTGATAGCTTTAGCGACAAGCGAGCCACAGACAATCGTGCCATATCGTTAGATGTTAGGGATGAGTTTTATTTCTTGGGGAGTGATACGTTGCTTCAGTATGTCATGTATAACCTCTTCAAAAACTCATTCCACCATCGTAGCTCCGATGATTTTCATATCCTTGTAGAGCTAAAGAGTGAAGAATCCGCTAATAAAATAGTGGTAACAGATAATGGATGTGGCATATCGTCTGACGCGATTCGAAATATATTTGAAGACTTTTACACCACAGGAAAGTCCGGTAGCTATGGTTTAGGGTTGCCGTTCTGTAAAAAGGTGATGCATTCATTTGGCGGCAATATAGAGGCTCAGTCTGTTCTGGGCGAATGGTCTCAATTTACTTTGACGTTTCCTTCTTTTCACTCTGATGTTGTCAAAAGCATTAAAGAAGACCTGACCAAGTCGAAGAAAGTACTTTTCGTGACCAATCAGGGTATTCTGGCGTCGAAAGTGTCAGAGAGTAGTTGCAGTATGGGTTTCTCACTAGACTGTCTGCAAGTACATGAAGTGCTCAGAAGAAAACAGCATGAATTTAGCTATGATGCGATATTCGTTGATGTCCAAAGCCTCGATATCAGTGATGGTCATCTCGATGAACTCGAATCTCTGCTCGCCTTTAGTCAAGCTCGTATCGTCTACCTGTTTGAGCGTCATCCTGCTCCTCGTGTAATACAAGCGGGTAGTGAACCTTTGTGGATTGAGACTCAAGCGTGGCTGCTTAATACCGAGCAAACTATTGACCAAATACTCTATGATTCATGTGATTCGAGTTTTACATCAACGATCAGTCCAGTAGTGAAGTTAGATCCTTCAAATAAGCGCAAAATCATGGTGGTAGACGACAATGCGTCACTGCGTAAATTTACTGCGATTCTTTTGGAAAAGCATGGATTTGAAGTTATACAGAGAGAAGATGGTCAGCAAGCGGTAGAGGCATTAGAACAAGAAAACATCGACGTTATTCTGATGGATATTGAAATGCCTGTGATGGATGGGATTGAAGCTTCAAGAATGATTCGAAACTCTGATAAGCGTTATTCATCAGTACCTATCATTGCCTATACAGGGGATAGTACGGCAGTCACTTTGGATAAAATAGGTTCTTCTGGTATGTCAGATTTTATTGTGAAACCTGCGGATAAGAACCGATTGTTCGACAAAATAGCGAACTGGATATAAAAATCACAGTATCGATATAAAAAAGCTCAGTATTTCACTGAGCTTTTTGATGTTCGTTTGTACCGAAACTTAACGTTTGTTACGCAAGTAACGCTTACGTCGTTCTTCCTTACGTTTTGCTTTTTCTTCTTCTTTACGAGTAGTTTCGATTTCCACTTCGATAAGCTCTTGAGTGATCATTTCAGGACGCTCTAACGTGATCTGTCCCAATGTACCCTGACGAAGCTCGTGAAGCAGAATCTCTGATACTTTATGCAGGTCAACACGTCCGCCCGCGCGCAATGCACCGCGACGACGACCAATTTCTTCCATAATCTCGATATCGGATTCTGGAAGCTCTTCGATCTGGTAACGCTTTTTAAGATTTTCTGGGTATTGAGCCGCTAAGTATTCAATGGTGTAAAACGCCACTTCATCATATTCCATTGCGGTATCTTTCACTGCACCTGTCGCCGCGAGACGAAAACCACTGTGCGGGTTCTCTACTTTTGGCCACAGAATTCCAGGTGTATCCGATAGCACAATGCCGTTTTGAAGATTAATACGTTGCTGACGACGAGTAACCGCAGGTTGGTTACCTGTAATGGCAATGGTACGACCCGCAAGTGTATTGATGATGGTTGATTTTCCTACGTTTGGAATACCCATGATCATAGTACGAATGTTTTTGCCGATCTCTTCACGGTGAGGAGCAAGCTTACGGCAAAGTTCCATGATTTTATGAACTTCCTGAGGCTCAGAAGTCGTGATCGCCATGGCTTTAACGTTTTGCTCTTTCTCAAGATGGTCAATCCAT
The DNA here is from genome assembly GCF_052353105.1 of Vibrio sp. YIC-376. Taxonomy (NCBI): domain Bacteria; kingdom Pseudomonadati; phylum Pseudomonadota; class Gammaproteobacteria; order Vibrionales; family Vibrionaceae; genus Vibrio; species Vibrio sp. YIC-376. The sequence continues at coordinate 316,871 of NZ_JBBWFK010000005.1, read as the reverse complement.
AGTTGAGTGAGCTCAGGATCAGCCAAATCGCGCTTGTTTAATACTTTAACGACGGGTTTGTCGCCACGAATTTGAGAAATCAAAGGGTTTTCGCTACTAAAAGGAATACGAGCATCCAGTACTTCAATGATCACATCCACTTGCGGGATGGCTTCTTCGATCTCTTTACGTGCTTTGTGCATGTGGCCAGGAAACCACTGGATTGAGTTGTTAACCATTTGAAATGTTTACCTTTATTTTTCTAAATTTAAGTTGAACAACAAAATTTAGACTTTATTGAGTGTTTTAATCGCCCATATTGTACTGAAGAATAGGTGCGGTATCCATTCTGATAACTTCGTTACATGTTGGGGGAATTCTGGTGGAAGCGAATTTTAATGGCGTTTACGGCTAAATCTCGTTCTTACGCTTGCTCTTTAGGTGATACTTTTCTTCGGCGAAAGTGCTTAAACAGGGGCATATTTGTGGCAAAGGCATCAAGAACGTCTGAAGGATTTATTTTACGTTGTCTAATCGTTCGTCTTATATTTGTGAATGTGAGTGAAAGCGTCGATGAAACAAATATTATTTGCTGAGATTTAGAGCGCAAATAACATGTAGTCTAAGGTGGAAGATTCTGTAGGAATCTGCTTACGTAATATAAATTAATCTTTATAAATCAGTAATATATTTGGAATTTTCTTAAGGGCTGAAATTTGACATTTGAGCTGTTCAGATTAGTCTGACTTCCCAATCAGAGGAAGTCTTTATGTTCAGCATTCTAAGAAAACTATTTCTGCTAGCCGTTGCGTTTATCAGCGTCGCGGTTTCTTTAAATGCATCTGCAATCGAAGAACCAAAAGACACGATCGTGGTGGGTGTGATCACACAACGCGATTCATCAGATTCTCTTCAAGATAGTATTGGTCCGTTTTACGGTATTAATCTCGATTACTTAGCCAACATTGCTAAAGTACTCAATCTAAAGCTTGAATTTCGTGCCTACAGCCATATTCCACCAATGTTACAGGATGTAGAAAATGGTGTAATTGACGGTGCGGTAGGTTTTAGTAAAACAACAGAAAGAGAAAAGCGTTTTCTATTTTCACAGCCTTTCTTTTCCAGCACGATTGCGGTTTGGTACAGAGATGCCAACCAAAAGCAGCGAGATCACAAAGACATCAAGTGGGTGTGTGTTGAAGGCAGCTCCTACTGTGACAACCTTATAGCCCATGGTTTCGATAATATTCACTTTGTAAAAACACGTTTAGACGCTTTCGACGAAGTCCGCAGTGGTCGCGCTAATGCACTGATTTCTACGTACGTTGCGATCAACCAGTACTTGGACCAGCACAATATTATAAAAGGCGTGTTGGACGTTCCTGAATGGCTTAATCATGAGCAGGTGAGTTTCATCACCTCACATGGTAATCAGAATCTGGTCAATCAGATAAACAAGATTCTGAATTGGGAAAAAAGCGGTAAAAATATTCGCTCTGTTGCTTCTCAAAACCCTTACCACATTAACGACAAGATGTTGGTGGAGTATCGCCGCAGCATCGGAACTGACCACAAAATTACCTACAGCAGTAGCGAAGAAGCATACCCGTTTCTATTTAAGAATGAACATTCAGGTCTTTTAGACGGCTTTCTTCCTGACTTCATAGAGTTAATTCAGTCCCGAACCGGGCTGGCGTTCGAATTTATTAAGCCTAACGCGAGTCTAAGCAGCGGACTTACATCATTTAATTCTGATCTCGTTCCAGTGGCTTTTGTGGATGAAGTTCCAGTATCCGATTGGCTCGTGACAAAACCCTTTATGCGCAACAACTTCGTTTCTATCCGCTCGGAGGAGCGAAATGTTGACGTGACTGAAAACTCAAAGCTCGGCATTTTGATCAGTTTAAAAAGGCAGGGGCTAGTGCATCTGGACTCTTGGCAGCATGATCGTTTCTCTCGTTACGATGACGTAAAACAGCTACTGCTGGACTTGAAATCCGGCAAGTTGGATATCGCTTATCTTCCCGAGGACGTCGTCCACAGTTTGATAGCGCAGGATCAGGTGGATGGTTTTGTCGTTAATGAGCATGATGTACTGACATTTTCTATCGCTTTTGCCGTATCGAACCACAACACGCAGCTTAAAAATATGCTCGACAGCGTTATAGATACGATTGATTCAAATGAGATAGAAAAGCTTCTTCGCTCACATAGAAACTTTAACCTTGTATATGGCTATGACAACGAACACATGACAAAAGTCTTTGTGTCTGCGGCTGTCGCTTTCGCCGTGCTATTAGTGGTGGCTTACCTCGTATTGGAACGCATGAGATTAAAGGTGAAGCTCGCAGAGCTAAATGCGAATAACGAAGAAAAAGAAAAACAATGGTTAGTGGAGATCATGCAGGAAATCAATAGCCTGGTATTTATCCATGATGAAGATAACCAACTTGAGATGAGCAACTGCGCGCGCTACAAAAATCAGCAATGTAAAGAGTGCTGTCTTAAAAACTGTGCAACTGGAATAGGCCTTGTTGATAACGAAGATGAACTAGAGAAGGTAATCGGTGGGCGACGGATCGTGGAGGAAGTGGCGTCATCGGGCTGTAAATTAGGCATCAATCATGTTTCCCGGGAGCGTAAAACTATTTCGTCCCCCAGTGGTAAGAAAAAGTTTGTATTAACGGTAATTCAAGACATTACGCAGCAAAAAGAGCGCGAGCAAGCCCTCATTGAAGCGCAAGAAAAGGCTCAAACAGCAGTACGTGCACGTGAAAATTTTTTGGCGACGATGAGTCACGAGTTGAGAACACCACTGGCTGCTGCGCATGGCATTCTCGATCTGCTCGATCGCCAGATTGACGATGAATCTAATCGAGCGCTGATCGCTCAGGCGATGCGCTCACTCAATCACTTAAATGCTCTTGTTGATGAAGTTCTGGATTATTCAAAACTCGAATCAGGACAGTTAAACATAGTTCCAGTAAAAACAGATTTGCTTTTAACGCTTTGTGATGTTTTCCGTAGCTTTGAGCCTAAAGCCGTTGATAAAGGATTGGACTACAAGGTGATGATTAAGCCCTTAAGTAACCGACTGGTGGAAATCGATTCGTTAAGGTTAATCCAGATCATCACTAATTTAATGTCGAACGCGGTCAAGTTTACCTTAGAAGGGGAAATAGGCATCAGTGTGATGATGCATGATAATCAGCTGATTCTAAAAGTAGCAGATACCGGTATCGGGATGACAGAAAGCCAACTTGCTGGTGTTTTAGATCCTTTTGTCCAAGCGGATGACACTATCACTCGTAAGTTTGGCGGTACTGGTTTAGGGCTAAGTATTGTTGACCGCCTGATTCAATGCATGGGCGGCGAGCTTTCGATTGATTCGCAATACGGATTGGGCACCTCAATAGTTGTGAAGTTACCTGTGACGTTGTGCCAGTATAACAGCGAACACTACCCACAATGGACTTACAGTCACGAGCTTCCGTTGAATGTACGTCAGTGGTGCGATCTCTGGAAGATGCAGCCTTTAGTTGGGGAGTCAAATGTATCTGCAAATCTAACCCCAGAACTTGATCTGAAAGGGCGTTGCAAAGGTGTGAAGTTTAGTCAGCACGGTATGCCGCCAGTCTGTCTGGACCTGCGTGAGATACATTACCCTGACGCTCTCCAAAGATTGTTAGACCTAAGCCATCAGGATGTTACTCCAGTTGACATGCAACAAGATAACGTCTCTTGGGTGCAAGGAACCGTTTTAATAGCAGAAGATAATCCTATAAACCAGAGCATCATGGCTATGCAGTTGCATGAGCTAGGCATCGAAGCAGTTATCGTCAATAACGGTTGTGAGGCTTGGGAATATATTCAGCATAACGATCAGGTTGTTGCTCTTCTTACCGATTTCCACATGCCAGAGATGGATGGCTATGAGCTCGTCAAGCGCGTGAAGTCTTCATCTAAGTCTTGCGCTTTACCAGTGATTGGCGTAACGGCAGAAGACTCTCGATTGGCAAGTGAAAAAGCGAAAGCGTGCGGAATGGATGATGTACTTTTTAAACCGTACGACTTAAGTAGATTGAAATCCGTATTGATTCCGTTCATCGGCCGGAAAGATAAAGCGTTATCTACTAGCTGGCTAGAGAAGTTTACCTCACAGGATGCCAAAGAGATTGCTCAGGTTTTCCGCCAGTCAATGGCGGCGGATGTTACCAAGTTGAAGAATGCTTCAAGTGATAAAGATAAAAAACGCGTGATTCATGGAATTAAGGGCGCGGTAGGAGCCATCGGTATTTCGATGTTGACCAACCTCTGCATAGAAGCAGAGAAGGTCACTGCTGAGGACCTTGATAATTATGCGGCAGAGCTGATTTTACACATCGAGAAGGAGATCGAAGAGATAGAGAGTTGGGCAGAAATAAATGAACAGACAGTTTAATGCGATGGTGATCGATGATCATCCTCTTCAAACTACCTTGCTAACACATGCTTTGCGCAGGCATGGCGCTCATGTCGCGTCTTTTAATTGTGTTGATGAAGCAATAATATGCGCGAACACAGCACATTTTGATGTGATATTTTGCGACATCATGATGCCGGGAAGAGACGGGGTCGACATGATGGATCTACTTAATCACATCCAGTACAAAGGTAAAGTAGTGATTGTCAGTGCGATGGATCTCACGATTATCTCTGCGGTAAAAGCCATGTGTAATGATTTCAGTTTTGAGGTGGTTGGGAAACTACAGAAGCCTTACGACCAACTTGAAGTCGCTGACATCATTCGCAAGATGCAGAAAGAGACTCAAAAGAAAGTGACGTTTTCTCGACCGATTGATGTTGAAGATCATGAGTTTATCTCTGCTTTAGCTGAAGGACGTATAAAAAACTATTATCAGCCACTGGTCGATACAAAAAGTGGTGAAGTGTCAGGCTATGAGGCACTGGCTCGCTGGATTCACCCGACTCATGGTGTACTGTCTCCTTATCATTTTTTATCCATCGTCGAGCGCTGTCGTCTGTCTACTGAGCTGTTTAATGCTGTTTTCAGTAATGTCATCGACGACATCAAACATCGTGGTTTCACAAAGAAAGTTTCGGTCAATGTTGATCATGCGAACCTAGGAGATGGTCTCTTTGCTAACCGTTTTTTTGAGCAATGTCATGAGCACGGTATTGAACCGGAACAAATCAAAATCGAAATTACTGAGCGGGATACGTATCAAGCCAGTTCTTCTATTTATAAGAACTTACTAAAGCTTCGTATGAACGGCGTCACTGTATCGATCGATGATTTTGGAACTGGTTCATCGACTTTTGAAAAGTTAGCGCAATTGCCTTTCAATGAACTGAAAATCGACCGTTCATTTGTGCATGGTATCGACAGCGACCCGAAAAAAAGAAATATCGTTGGTGCAATTCGTGCGTTAGCCAAAAGTTTGAATATTCATGTTGTTGCTGAAGGGGTTGAAGACGAGGCAACGCTGAAAGTCATGCGCGAGTACGGAATCGATCTTTGCCAAGGTTTCTACATCAACAAACCAATGCCCTTAGAAGCAATAACCATACTGAATTAAATTATGAATAAATTGAACTGTTTAATCTTTGACGATCACCCACTCGTCTGCGTTGCTATTAAATATCTGCTTGAAGACTTAGGAGTAGCAGATGAAGTGGTGACAGCGACTTCTTCAAAATCCGCACTGACAGCGATAAAAGAGGGAAGTATTGAATTACTTATATTAGATGTCAATTTATCAGACTGTGACGGCTTTGATTTCTATAAACGAATTAAATCACATGGTTACGAAGGGAAAGTTATCTTTTTCTCTGCAGAAACGAGCCAAATATACAGCCAGATGGCTTTTCGCTCGGGCGCCGACGGTTATGTCTGCAAGTCAGAAAATCACGAGATTCTCAAAGATGCTATCGAGGCAGTGTCAAAAGGTTACTCTTTCTTCAAATTCAAGCAAGTATCGAGCGGAACCATAGAAACACCTCAGCTATCGAGCAGAGAAAGTTCCGTTATGAAGTACTTGCTGCAGGGGAAATCTAATCGCGATATTGCTGAGGTATTATCGATAAGTGACAAAACGGTAAGTACTTATAAGCGACGTGTACTCGATAAATTTAATGTTAACAACATTGTTGAATTAACAAGAGTTGCGGGAGACATAAAGGACGCGATATGAGCGTGAATCTAAGAAATCTCTCGTTGTCGTTGTTTATTGCAACTACATTGTTTGTTACCTCAGTGGTTACGATTGGCGCAGTGCTTCTGTCTTATGAGACAAAGCAGTTCAACTCTTATGTGGAAGGGGTGTCAAAAGTAAAACAGCAGGTGATTTTACTGGGGTTACTCACGGAGTCACAACTCAAGCAATATGAAGGATGGCCTGTAGAAGAACTTGAATCTATAACGGATTTTAGTTTTCAGGACGCGATTTATTCATTAAACCCTAATGAAAAACTGAATTATGTAGAAACCGTCGCGCGTAAAGTATTCCATCAAGCGGAAGAGTATTTATCGAATGTTTATAAGGAGCACTCTTCAATACTTTATTTTCGATCCTATACAGGAAATAAACTCATATTGGAACGCCCGATAGAAGGTCTGGAAAACAACAAAAGTGCGTTTGACGTAGAAGTATGCAAAGTCACCATCTCTTGTTTATTGACCGCTTGGAAGGGGCAATTATCGGATCGAGTATTGTTCTCTAAGCCTTTTAAAAGCCCTGCGACCAATGAATTCGCAGTAAGTATTATGAGTCCGATCTATTACAACGATGAGTTGGTTGGAGAGTTCTCTAGTCAAATGCATCTGACTGAGCTTTATAAAGAAGGTAAAGCGGTTGAGTCTGTCATTGATAATGGTAACAAACAACTCATCATTTACTTCCCAGATTATCCCTGGTCTAACATTGCATATACCCAGTCTTTTATGGCAGACAACAATAACTTAATTGTTTATCAGTATCCTTTTAGCAAAGTGTTGGTGGATTATAGCTATCTTTTCTTTATCTTTTTTATTGTTAGCTTGGCCTACTTATCTAAGGCTCATGAGTCGAAAGAGAGCCGAACGCTGTTAAAAGATGCGCTGAATGAATCAACAACAGATGAGTTAACCGGGCTATCTAATCGAAAACTGTTTAAGGATGATTGTTTCCATAATCGACTAAACGAAGGTTCTTACACTGTAATTGCGATAGATGGTAACCGAATTAAGAGAATTAATGATCGATATGGGCACCATGTGGGTGATGACGCCATTGCAATTATTGCTGAATCAATGCAAAAGGTTTTCCGAAATAGTGATTATCTTGTTAGAACCGGAGGAGATGAGTTTCTCGCCATCTTGCAGCCTAACTCAGGCCTCTGTTCTGGCAAATAAACTACAGGGAGTGGTAAAGGATAGCCGTTTAAAGACACTGGATATCGAAATTAGTGTCAGTACCGGCTTAGCATCCAATTTGGAGTATGAAACTCTTGAAGAGGTGATCATCAGAGCGGATGAAGAGTTGTATGAAATGAAAAAAAGGCGAGATTGAGGCACCAAAGTAAGCGTATATAAAACAGTCATCGAAGCGTTGTTAATTTAAACGGTTACATAACCATTTGATAAATTTGACCTAACGGTAACTTTAGTCTTTTATATTAGGGCAGCCGCTTATTTGCAAAGGTGGCTGCCTTACTTTTTCTGCTTAAGAATATTTGACGTAAGTGGTGTCTCATTTTGAATAAAGAACTCGACCTGAATTTATTAAAAATACTGGTGCTGTTAGAAAAACATCGTCAGCTAAAGCCTGTTGCAAAAGCATTAGGGAAAAGTGAAGCGTCAATCAGTAAGTACCTTACTCGATTGAGACTTCAGCTTAACGACGAGCTTTTTATTCGCCATCCTCACCATCTGGAGCCCACAGACTTCCTTAAAAGACAATTACCTGAAATCGCTGAATCTCTTGATCAGTTAGACAGGTGTTTAATTCGTTCTGAATTCCAACCAGAAAATTACGATAAAGAGATTACAATTTCCTTACCGCAAGTCGCTCAGTATTCATTTGGCCACCATCTGGCTAAAGAACTCATGACGCTGTTTCCCAAAGCTCATATTACGATGATGACCAACAATGATCATACCGTTGAAGATATATTACTCGGCAAAGTAGATATGCAATTGCATTACTTTAATGATGAGTTGCCGAAATCCATTTATCAGCACTTTATCGGTTATGCACCGGTTGTAGTGGTGGTGCCAGAAGAGTTGGATGTTACTACAGTGGAGCAAGCGACACAGTTATCCTTTGTCATGCTAGGGATGCTAGGGTGGAAAGACAAGGATCCCATTATCCAGCGAGTAATGGTAGATAAGGGCATACCTATCAATCGCGTTGCCACGTTTGATAATGTGAGTACCGTTTTGAAATTAGTAAAAGAGATGGGAGCTGCAACGGTTCTTCACGAGTTTCAATCTCCAATAGACGGGTATCGTTTTATACGTGTTCCTGAATCGTATTATCCACATGGTCGGCCGAAGGTGGTTTTACAGATGAAACAAAGCCACCGTTATGATGCAATGCACCAACTGTTAGCTGGTGCAATTGCCAAATATATGCCTATTCAACCGTAAACCTGAGCAATCTCTGACTTTGGAAGGGTATGCAGTAATTCGATAAGTGAAGTTGCATGGTACTTTTTCAAAATTCGTGTTTTGTAAGTACTGATGGTTTTTGCACTCAAAGATAGCTGTTCAGAGATTCGCTTGTTCGAGTAGCCTTGAGCGAGATAGTGAAACACCATGGCTTCTCTTTTCGACAAGGCGATACTGTTTGAAGATTGTGTGTGTCTTAGTTTAAACATCGAGTAGCCACGAGCAACGCTGACAATAGCGTCCATGATCGTTTGCTTAGCCTCGTTTTTGTTCAAAAAGCCATTCGCACCAAGCTCATAAGCGGCTTTAGAAAGGCTCGAATAGTCTTTTGAAGAAATGAAAAGGATCTTACCCTGGAAGCCAGTAGCCAAAATATTTTTGGCTAGTCGCATGCCATCCCGGTTACCTATCACGACGTCTAATATAATTAAATCAATCCGTTGATTTCGAACTAACTCCATGACTTCTGAACCATTTGTTGACTGTGTGACGTCAGCATTGTTCATGACACTGTTAACCAGAGAAGCAAGTGCTTCACTGTATAGTGGTTGAGCATCAATAATAAGTACGTTTTTCACTCTGGACCTCATTTAATTTTTTAACTTAATTGTCTGTCCGGATACAACCTCATCGGATTGATTAGGATTGTAGGAAAAATCTGGTTCAAGTGAAGGAAAATGACATTTTCAAAACATGAAATTCACCTGTAAGAGGATTTCAATATGTTGGGGAGACTTGTAATACCTCTTGCAGAATGGCGAGCTCTTGTCCCATGGTTTCGAGGTGCTAGTTTGCCATCTGAATTCTCATATCTTTAGGGAAATTGAATCATCATCGGGTATTTAAGCAAGGGCAGCTAAGTCACTTAAGAAGTTATAAATACATTGTCTTTTCATTGACTTTAATGAATGCTACGCATAGTTAAGTAAGCCATATACAACTAAGTATGTGGTTAGCTTTTTTTGTCTCGTTAAATTAAGATTGATCTCGATGGAATTCGACTCTATAAACCTGGTAGCGATAGGACTCATTTTCTTGGGCTCCTATGTTCAAACGGCGATTGGCTTTGGCTTGGCGATTGTTGCCGCACCTTTACTGATTATCTGGTCTCCAGAATATGTCCCCGCACCAATCTGTTTGGTTGCACTGTTTATTTCACTGATGAATGCCATGAAGCATCGCAGCAGCGTTGAAATTGGCGGTTTAAAAATGGCGTTGGTAGGTCGTATTCCTGGCTCTATTGCTGGTGGAGTAATGCTGTTCTTCGTGTCTACGGAAGCTCTGACATTATGGATTGGTGCACTGGTGCTGTTTGCCGTTATAGTGAGTGTACTTCCATTTCGAATTGAACCAACGCCACAACGAATGACTTTAGCCGGTTTCTTTTCCGGGCTTTTTGGTACTAGTTCTGCGATTGGTGGCCCGCCAATGGCATTATTGCTACAACATCAAGAAGCCAATCAGTTACGTGGTAACTTATCGGCATTCTTTGTCTTTAGTTCGATCATCTCACTTATCGTCCAGATTCCAGCAGGTTTTTTTACGCTTCACCATCTGATTCTTACGGTTCCACTTTTACCTGCTGCCGCTCTTGGTTACTGGCTAGCGATAAAAACTACCCAGTCATTGCCTAAAGAAAAAATCCGTGTTGGTGCGCTTTTGCTGTGTTTTGTCAGCGGTTTTACAGCGGTCGTTCAAGGACTGAGTCAATAACGTTTACGAGCAGCAGAGAAATGTAACTTGAGTATACTTAGGTTACATTTTGTTAGGCTCATCAAAAGGAATAGATATGATCACCGCGCTCTATGCCTGTGTCTTAGCTGTACTGCTTGTTTGGCTGGCTATTCAAGTGATAAAGCAGCGACGAATTAATAAGGTCGCCTATGCTGACGGTGGGGTGGAAGCACTTCAAATAGTGCGTACCGCACAAAGTAATGCCAGTGAATATATCCCAATTACTCTGATCTTAATGGCTTTATTGGAGTTTAATGGAGCAAAACCAGTATGGATTCACCTCACTGGTGTCATATTCGTTATTGGACGAATGAGTCACGCTAGAGGCATTCTTAAAGAGAGTTTTAAAGGGCGGGTGAAGGGTATGCAATTGACTTTTCTTATTATCGTCGCCCTAGTGGTTTTAAATTTGATTTACCTTCCGTATGGGAAGCTATGGTAAGTGGCTCAAAATGAATATCAGCCACCGTGTAATTCGTTCTTAACACTCTTAACGATAACAAAGCTAAGTTTGCTAATTGCTAAGTTTGATTTGCAATTTGCAACAAAATGCTTAAGCAAGTTATCTCTATTGATGAAGATTCAATAAACTTAGTTGAATATCAAGCACATGTTGCATGAGCAATAATTGGCATAGATAGTGCTTTATTTAAAGTGACCCTTTTTAAGCCGAGGGTCACCTAGCCAACTGACGTTGTTAGTGAACCCGATTGTTCACATATACATACCGCCAATCACAACATTGTGGTTGGCATTTTTTTGCCTGTCATTCAGTACTTACGAGTTTTGTCTTTATCTCATTTACTAAGCGCTTCTGCGTACAAATGGTAATCGTAGGTGTCGACCAAACGCGTTAATAAGTGCACCTGTCACAATCAAACCAGCGCCAATATAAGTCCATACTGAAGGCAATTCTTTGAAGATGACAATACCTATGAGTCCCGAGAAGATAATTTGAATATAAGAGTACGCTGACGCTTTGCCTGCTTCCTGAGTTTGCATGGCTTTAGTCATACCCAACTGACCGATTTGTGTGAAGATACCGATCAAAACCAGCATGACAGTCAGGTAAAGGTCTGGCATAACGAAGTTATCTCCCATTAAAAAGATGGATGTAGGCAGAGCCACCAATGGGAAGTAGAAAATAATAACTGAACTGTCTTCTGTTTGACTCAGTTTTCTCACAATCACGTAAGCGACAGAACTGCCCAACGCACCTGTAATCGCAGCGATCACACTCAGTGTTGGGAGCGCATGTTCTGCCGAGGCTCCTGTCTCTGGACGTATCATTACGTAGACGCCGAGTAAACATAACGCGATACAGACGAATGTAGAGGGTTGAATGCGCTCTTTTAAGAAAAACACAGCAAGTAAAGCAGTAAAGGCAGGGTGAATATATTGGAAGATGGTTGCTTCTGCCAAAGGTAACGTAGTCACTGAATAGTAGACACATATCAGTGCTACAGTGCCGACAGCACCGCGTGTTAGTAACAAGCCTTTGTCGTTTCCCCAGATTGAAATACGCTTACGTTTTACATCTAAGTAACTGATTATCAGAGAAACTAATGCCCTTGCTGCCACGATCTCAAAGACTGGAATACCATATTGGCCGACATGCTTCACTGTCGCAGACATAAGTGCAAAACCAAAGGCAGAAAGAACCATAAAGCGCACACCAATAGGAATCATGGTGCTTGATGAATTAGACATGCGAATGCTCATTTGTTGCGTTAGGTCTCATTTTAACATACTAAATGATCAAATTAATCTACTAGATAAAAACATATCCACCGATAAAATAAGAATGTATTTACATAATCAATTAACCATTAATTACTGATAAATTTGTTTACTGACTTTTGAGTAGTACAACAAGGTGTGAACTTAGCGTTGAAGGTATAGCCATGATCCCAATACAAGCTTCTCATGTATCAGGCGTAGTCATCTCTGAAATCGACGGCAGTCAGAAGATGCTGCTATTAAAACGCGTCAAAGGTGGTTACTGGTGTCATGTCGCCGGAGGTATCGAAGAGGGAGAAAAAGGGTGGCAAACTATTCTCAGAGAACTCAAAGAAGAGACGCAAATTGAGGGTGTAGAACTGCACACGGCTGACTTTCTGGAGCAGTTTTATGAAGCTAAAAAGAACCGAATTATGGTTATCCCTTGCTTTGTGATGTTCTGTGCTCCCAACCAAAGCGTGACGCTGAATCATGAGCATACGGAATATCGCTGGTGCTCTCTCGCTGAAGCCAAACAATTGGCGCCCTTTGCTAATCAACATCAACTATACGAACATGTGTGGATGCACTATGTGGATAAAACACAGTTGACACCATTTACGCTTATAGAACAAAAATAGAGGGACCTATGTTTCAAGCTGATCAATTACAACAACGTTTTTGGGTCTCAGACAGAATATCGATAGAACCATTGTCCAAAAAACACGCTTCGGTGATGTTAGAGGTGGTGAATGCAAATCGAAAGAGACTCGCTGGTTACTTGCCTTGGACCGATTTTGTAACAAGCAGACGAGAAGCTTGTCACTACATATCTCAGAGAGTTAATACTGATGCTGTTGATGCATACTGGTCTGCAATTTACTTTGATGGCCGTTTTGCTGGTGTTATTGGTTCAAAAGGGGTCCACCCAGAAACTCGAGTAACAGAAATCGGTTACTGGTTAGCTGATCAGGGTCGAGGGCATAATGTTATTGATCAGGTTCTATGTGTCCTCATTCATTACCTTAAAGAAAAAGGAAACGCTGAGTCGATCCAATTCCACTGCTTAGAAGAGAATCGGGCAAGCATTAAAATAGCGGAGCGAGCCGGAGCGAAATTCAAACATTTCGTAGATCATGATTATGATATGTTGGATCGAGCCCAGAGAATTGGTGTTTATGAGTTGCCGTTAAACGTGAATGAATAAAAACCGCCAATTACGGCGGTTTTACTTTTTAGGGTCAAACTAAGGCTTTACCAAAGACCGAGTAGTTTCCACCATGCGCCGCCCACGAAGATAAATACCGGGATGACGATGAGTGAAAAGATGAAGCCAATTTTCCACCAGTTTTGCAGAGTGTGGAAACCAGCACCAAACAGAATCGGCGCAGGGCCTGATGAATAGTGTGTCGTTGACATGTAAAGGTTACTGAATATAGCCAATACGATAGCGGCGAGCATAGGTGGAGCACCAGCAGAAATTGCGATGGCCAGGAAAGCAGAATACATAGCGCTGATATGAGCCATTGCACTTGCCATTAGGTAGTGGCTGTAATAGTAAACCAGCAAGAGAATGACGACTGTCGTGACCCAACCGAACCCAGATAAAGACTCGCCCATTGATTGGCCGAACCAGCCGATAAAGCCAAGGCTGTTCAGTTGAGCTGCCATCATCACCAATACAGCGAACCAAGTAATGGTGTGCCACGCTTCTTTTTCTCCAAGTACTGCGTCCCATGTGATGGTACGAGTAAGCAAGAGGAACACAAGACCTAATAACGCGGTTACGGTTGCGTGAATATTGAGTGTTGGACCAAGCACCCACAGCATTACCATACCGATGAAAGTAATGCCTACCATGATCTCATCCCGCGTCATTTTGCCCATTTCTGCAAGCTTTTGACGAGCAATCTCCCGCATTTCCGGAGTTTTCTTTAACTCAGGTGGGAAGACAAAATACATGACCAGCGGGATAAGGAATAAACACAGTAGTCCTGGTACGATCGCAGCTGTTGCCCAGCCTGCCCACGTAATCTCAACACCTTGTTCCTTTGCAAAGTTAGCTGCCAGTGGGTTACCTGCCATTGAGGTCAGGAACATCGCACAAGTAATCGCATTACATTGGAATATACATTGAACCAGAAATGCACCAATTCGATTCTCTGTGCCTTTTTCAGGGTCAGAGTCATACGCATTGGCAACAGAACGGAAAAGAGGAGAAATAATGCCACCACAACGTGCTGTTGTACTTGGAGTCGCAGGTGCGAAAAGCAAATCGGTTAGTACCAAACCGTATGCAAGACCGAGTGAATTATGGCCTAATCGTGAGATAAACCAGTATCCAACTCGACGCCCGAATCCTGTGGTGATAAACCCACGGGAGATGAAGAACGCTGCTGCAATCATCCATATAGTAGGGTGAGCAAAACCGGTCAGTGCAGTTTTAATCGGTAATACACCAAGTAGTGTTGCAACCGTTAAACCAGTTAACGCCATCGCGCCAAGTGGTAAAGGGGCAAGGATCAAACTGAGAACCGTAGTGACGAATATCGCCATCATCTGCCAAGCCTGATCGGTAAGTCCTTCTGGTGTCGGCATAAACCACAATATACAGCCTATCGCCACCAGTAGGAGCATCTTCATTTTGGAATTATTCATACATCCATCTCCAAGTTAAATTTTGTTTCATCATAGTGTTTGGATGTATAAAAAAACTGAGAAAAATCAATTTCATGAGAGAGTTGATAGAGTGCTTATTTAACTTGCATGTCAAGGCAACTTATTGCTGAAAATTTACTGTGAAAAAAAGCATTAAATTAATAAAAATCATAAAAGTCATCACTGAGATGTGGATCAAGTTTTGTTGTGCGTGAACCGATAATTCTTGGTACTTTGCGGTAAGCTTGCACCACGCTACCTTTAGGAATCCCATCGTGTCGTTCACATCTTTTTCTTTCACCAAACAACTGGCCGCATTACTCAGTGGCGTAATGCTTTTCGGCATGTTGAGCTGGTGGAGTTACAGCGCTTACCAGTTGGATGAAATACTTACACAGCAAATCAGTTTGCGTGCTCAAGTGCAGTCTCAGCAGTTGTCTCAGTTACCAAGCCTCGTAGCCGCGGTTCAGTCCGGCAGTGCTGACGCGGTTTCTGAGATTATTAATGCCGTCCAAGCGGTGAGTGACGCAGATTTTATTACCGTTAGCGATCGCGAAGGCATTAGGCTGGCCCACCCGGTAGAAAACAGAATTGGTTTGCATGTCACTGGTGGGGATATTGAAAAAGCACTAGAGAGTGGCGAGTCTTATCTGTCTTATGGCGTCGGTTCATTAGGTCCATCCATTCGTTATATTTCACCGATTTTTTCCAGTGATGGCGTTGTTATTGGCATGATCAAAGTCGGATACCTGATTGATACACTCGATCTATGGACGAGTGAGCGACTCATTCCCTTACTTTTGTGTGGATTCGGCGCTATTTGTATCTGTATTTGGTTGTCCTGGAAGTTCTCACACTATGTAAGAAAGCAAATGCAAGAGATGGAACCATGGCAGCTTAAACAGGCATTAAAGACCTATCAGGGGGTTCTAGAGGCCACCTATGAAGGATTGGTTGCGATAAACTCTGAAGGCCATTTGTACCTCATTAATGATTCCGCTCGTTCAATGCTGAACTATAACGATATGCGGGGTGAGGTATTTATGGACCGTGTTGATAATCCGAGCAGCTTCTCGCTTGAAGGAGAAGATTACATCAATGGCTTAATTCGTGTGAATGGGAAAAACTTGGTGGTTAACCGAGTGACATTACGCACCTCTACTGGCGAGCCTTATGGTGCGGTGTTTAGTTTGCGCGACCAAAATGAAATGCATGTACTCTCAGAGAAAATAAGTCAGGTAAACCAATACATGGAGAACATGCGAGTCACTCGGCACGAATATCAAAATAAACTATCAACCATTTCAGGTTTATTGCAAATGGGGGCATACGAAAAGGCATTGGCCGTTTGTTTGTCTCAAGCCAAAGCCAGTCAGTCACAGCTCGACTCATTAAATGCGCTTCATAATAGACCTGCGTTATCTGCTTTGATGTTGGCTAAAGCAAGCAAAGCAAATGAACTAGGCGTTGCGTTTAGCATCAATTGCCAAAGCGATTTAGGTCGCCTTTTGAAACGTTTGTCAGAAGAGCAATTGTGTGGCTTGATAGGTAACTTAGCGCAAAATTCATTAGATGCTGTGAAAGGTCGAGATAGTGGTCGTGTAGATATTCATATTTCAGAATGTGCGATGGAATATACTATTCAAGTTGTCAACAATGGGCCGATGGTCAAAAGTGACCTCAACATGCTGTGTGAACTTGGTTATACCACCAAACCAATTAAATCTGAACATGGCGTTGGCATGCATATCGTCCGCTCAATTGTTGAACAAGGCCTTGGTCATATGGAACTTGATAGCGACGAGCTAGAAACCGCATTCACCGTGTATTTTCCCAAGGAGATCGCATGATCAAAGTTGTCATCGTAGAAGATGATCCTATTATTGCTGAGCTTCATCACCACTTTGTCGAACTCGCTGATCAATATCAGGTGGTGGGTATCGCTGCCAGTATCCATATTGCACAACAATTGGTTGAAAGGATTCAGCCTGATTTAGTCATCGTCGACAATTATCTTCCTGATGGCCAAGGTGTTGACTTGGTTTATCGCTGGCTCAATAGCGATCACAGGCCAGAATGCATTTTAGTGACGGCTGCAAATGACGCTGCTACTGTTCAAAAAGCGCATCGATTCGGTGCGTTCGATTATTTGGTTAAGCCCGTTGACTATTCGCGTTTGACAGAAAGCTTAGAGAGATTTGCAAAAGTTAAAATTCACATGAGAAGCCAAGAGACTTTTCGTCAGTCTCAGTTAGATGATCTTTTTCATTCAGGAAAAACGACGCAAATTGATTTGGCTGGGCTTGACCCATTTATGTATCGTCAGGTTGTTGAATTATTTACTCATGTTCATATTGAACATACCGCCGCCAGTATTTCTGAACGGCTGCCTATCAGTAAAAGTACAGCTCGCCGTTACTTGGACAAAGCGGTTGAACAAGGTGAGTTAGTGGCGTTCTTAGAACACGGGAAAGTAGGGCGGCCAACGCGGGTTTATCGAAATAAACATCTATTAGAAAATTAGAATGAAGAGAAACTAAGGCATTCGTGTTAACTCAAAGCAATGTTAGGCTTGCGGTACATAAAATAAGGCTCTTAATGAATATTCAATAAGAGCCTTTTTCACTCTAACAACGACAGGCTTTGAGGTTACTTTAGTGAAGAACCTCGCTACTAAACCTTAGGTATTTGCAGTCGTTCATCAGTTCTCTAAACGATTGCCTGTCGAGTTTGATCAATGTTTCATGATCGCCCGCTTCGAGATAGACGTGATCCAGATTAGCTAATCTTTCATCGCAGACAGTTGCCATGTGATATGGGCTACCAACTGGCGGAACCGCACCGTGTTCACAATCCCTAAATAGCCGGTACACCATACTTTCTTTAACCAGATGGAAGGTAGCGTTGAATTCGTCATTTAATCTCGACAAACTAACTTTGTTATTAGCAGGTAATACAGCCATCATGTGATGACCTTCGTGATCCTCAAGAATGACTGCTTTCGCCAAGTTCATCAAAGGTATACCTGCTGATACACCACTTTGAAGCGAGCTATGACTATGGCTGTGATTCACTATTTGAAAGTGAATATTGTGATCAGTCAGATATTGATCTAATCGGGTTGCGATTGTCATAAAGCCTCCACGAGTATAAAACCCATAAGAAGTATAGGTGAGAAGTCGGGTAATATCTTATTTTCCCGGAGGTCAATGACGCTGATATGCACCTGTTCTACGCTTACGTTAAAGCTTGTGATAGCGACAAGCAAAACAGAACAGGAGGCAACATGAGTAAGCCAATTATCGCCGACAATAAACCGATTAAAGTCGAACTTGTTGAGGGGCAAGAATATTATTTTTGTCGTTGTGGTCGTTCGAAAAGTCAGCCGTATTGTGATGGTTCACATTCCGGAACAGGCATAAAGCCGATGAGATTTGTGGCGGAAAAAGATGAAGAAGCGTACTTATGCCGCTGTAAACAGACCTCCAACGCCCCATTTTGCGATGGTACTCATAAACAATTTACCGCGGAGCAGATAGGGCACGAAGCGCCTGAATCGAAGAAAGAGAAAAGCGGACAACCGATGGCGGTGTCGACACAAGAAGAGCCCACTTTAGAATTTATTCATCAATTAGCCAGAGAAGGCTTGTCTAAGTTAGGTCATCATGGACCTATGGCTGCGATGGGCGTACCAAGGCATCTTCTACCACATTGGGATGCGATACAGATCATGGTGGCGCAGATGGCAACTCAACCGCTGATGGAAGATATACCCGTGGCAACCGAGTTAGTTGTTGGTCCAAATGCTCGCAAACCACTCAAACTTGATATCCCTTTATTGGTGTCAGACATGAGTTTTGGGTCATTATCTCAAGAGGCTAAAATCGCGCTTGCTAAAGGTGCTGAGTTGGCAGGAACAGGAATCTGTTCTGGTGAAGGAGGCATGTTACCTGAAGAGCAGGCCGCCAATTCAAGATATTTTTATGAATTGGCCAGTGCAAAATTCGGCTATACAGAGTCGAAATTACATAATGTACAGGCATTTCATTTCAAAGGTGGTCAAGGGGCTAAAACCGGTACAGGCGGACATCTCCCTGCCAGTAAAAACGTAGGAAAAATATCCGAAATCCGCGGTATTCCGGAAGGGCAGCCTGCAATTTCACCACCGACATTCAAAGACCTTCATACAGTACGTGATTTTCGAAAGTTTGCCGACAGAGTTCGCGACATCACTGGAGGTATACCCATCGGTTTTAAACTCAGTGCCAACCATATTGAGCAAGATATTCAGTTTGCCCTGGATGCCAGTGCTGACTATATCATTCTCGATGGTCGTGGTGGTGGTACAGGTTCTGCACCAGCTATGTTCCGTGATCATATCAGCGTACCGACGATTCCTGCTCTAGCTAGAGCTCGTAAATACTTAGATGAAAAAGGCATGAGTGACAATGTCACGTTAATCATCACTGGTGGATTGAGAGTACCGATGGATTTCGTAAAAGCCATGGCGTTAGGGGCAGACGGTGTCGCTATTGCCAATAGTGCAATGCAGTCGATCGGTTGCGTAGCCGCACGAATTTGTAACACCAACAATTGTCCGGCGGGTATCGCGACACAAAAAGCAGATTTAAGGCAGCGTCTTGATATTGATAAATCTGCCTATCAATTAAAGAACTTTTTTGATGCATCGGTTGAGCTAATGCAAGTGATGGCAAGAGCATGTGGGCATGATACTTTGAGCCGCTTTAACATTAATGACTTAGCAACTTGGGACCGGAATATGGCGCACTTATCGGGGGTTAAGTATTCGGGTGTTCTCGATATCGGCGGGTAATGTTTCTTCAACATAATCATTACACGTTTGGCAATACTTTCAGTGTAGTTACCAATCAAAATCGTTGGTCAAAAAGTCAACAGCAATCTAGCGTATGAACTACGCTGTTATAAATGAATATTTTCTATTCATTTGATGGAGTGAACATTTTATTGGCGGCTTCTGTGCCCCTAACAAAGGAGTACTTTATGAGCGACACAAGTGGCGGTTTGGTAGGTAAATGCCCGGTTATGCATGGTGGGCAAACATCTACAGACAAGTCAGTGATGGATTGGTGGCCGAATGCCTTGAATTTAGACATCCTGCATCAACATGACACCAAAACAAACCCATATGGAAAGGAATTCGATTACAAAGAAGAATTGAAAACGTTAGATTTTGATGCGTTGAAAACAGATTTAAAAGCCCTCATGACAGACAGCCAAGACTGGTGGCCAGCAGACTGGGGTCATTACGGCGGTTTAATGATTCGAATGGCATGGCATGCTGCTGGTAGCTATCGTATTGCAGATGGTCGTGGTGGTGGTTCAACCGGTAATCAACGTTTTGCTCCTCTCAATTCCTGGCCAGATAACGCTAACCTCGATAAAGCACGACGACTACTTTGGCCAATTAAGAGAAAATACGGTAATAAAATTAGTTGGGCTGATCTGATTCTCCTTGCCGGTAATATGGCATATGAATCGATGGGCTTCAAAACGTTTGGTTTTGGTTTCGGCCGGGAAGATATCTGGCATCCTGAAAAAGACACTTATTGGGGCTCAGAAAAAGAATGGCTCGCACCGAGTGGTGGTGAAGGAAGTCGCTACTCTGGCCAACGTGATTTGGAAAACCCTCTTGCAGCGGTAATGATGGGTCTTATTTACGTAAATCCAGAAGGTGTGGATGGCAATCCTGATCCATTGAAAACTGCAGCAGATATGCGCGTCACTTTCTCGCGTATGGCGATGAATGATGAAGAAACGGTTGCGCTTACTGCTGGTGGACATACTGTTGGCAAATGTCACGGTAATGGCGATGCAGGAAACCTTGGGCCAGATCCGGAAGGTGCTGACCTTGAAGAGCAAGGTCTTGGCTGGATGAATAACAAGGCTCGTGGTGTTGGCCGAGACGCTGTGACCAGTGGCCTTGAAGGCGCGTGGACAACCAATCCTACTAAGTGGGATAACGGTTACTTCCATATGTTGTTTAAGTACGATTGGGAACAAAAAATGAGCCCAGCTGGCGCTCATCAATGGGAACCGGTCAACATTGCTGAAGAAGATAAGCCTGTTGATGTTGAAGACAGCTCGAAACGTTACAACCCAATCATGACAGATGCCGATATGGCACTGAAAATGGATCCGGATTACCGCAAAATCTCAGAGCGATTCCAAAACGATCAAGCGGCTTTCGAAGATGCCTTTGCTCGCGCATGGTTCAAGCTTACTCACCGTGATTTAGGACCTAAATCTTGCTACTTGGGCCCTGACGTTCCAAGTGAAGATTTGATTTGGCAAGATCCTACTCCAGCAGGTAGTACTGGCTATGATGTTAACGCGGTCAAAACCAAGATTGAAGCCAGCGGCTTATCCATCGCTGATATGGTCAGTACTGCTTGGGACAGTGCACGTACCTTCCGTGGTTCGGATCGTCGTGGCGGTGCTAATGGCGCGCGAATCCGCCTTGCTCCTCAGAAAGATTGGGAAGGCAACGAGCCACAGCGTTTAAGTCGAGTCTTATCTATTCTTGAAAATATCGCATCAGAATCAGGCTGCAGCGTCGCAGATGCTATCGTATTGGCTGGTAATGTTGGTGTTGAATTGGCTGCTCGTGCTGCTGGTTACAACGTCACGGTTTCTTTCTCACCGGGTCGTGGTGACGCGAGCCAAGAGATGACTGACGTGGATTCTTTCGACGTCCTGGAACCATTGGCAGATGGATACCGAAACTGGTTGAAGAAAGATTATGTGGTTAAACCGGAAGAATTGATGCTCGACCGTACTCAACTCATGGGACTGACTGCGCCAGAAATGACGGTGCTTGTTGGTGGTATGCGTGTAATGGGAACCAACTATGGCGGTAGTGCAGATGGTGTATTTACCGACCGAGTTGGCACCTTGTCGAATGACTTCTTCGTCAACTTAACTGATATGGCATACAAGTGGGTACCGACAGGTGAGAATAAGTATGAAATCCGCGACCGTAAAACGGGTGCTGTGAAGTGGACCGCAACAAGAATCGATCTTGTCTTTGGCTCAAACTCCATTTTACGCTCGTACGCGGAAGTTTATGCACAAGATGATAATCAGGAAAAATTCGTTCTTGATTTCATCGCCGCATGGTCAAAAGTGATGAGTGCTGACCGCTTTGATCTGTAATCGAGCAAACGCACAATCGCTTTAAACAATCGCGTTAATTGTCACACAATAAAAGCAGGCGGGCATGATGTCCGCCTGTTTCTTTATTATTCCTAATTGATCGTTAAGCTCATCTGGACCATAATTGTAAGGCCACATGGACCAAAGGAGCGCAATATGGCAAGTGCAGCATTGAAAAGTTTTAAACCAAAGCAGCCTGACAAGGCAAACTTTTGGTTTATGCTGGGCATTGAAGATGCCGAAACTGGTCGTACTGATGCGGTTCACAAAGGCTTTGAGCCAAAAGTTTATCGCAATATTGTTGATCGGGTTAAGCTCTCTCAGAATGAGTTTCAACACGTTACCCTTATTCCTGTCAGCACGATTAAGCGCCGTTTAAAAAATGATGAGCGTTTCAATACTCAGGAAAGTGATGCGATCTATCGTTTAGCTATGTTACTCAAACTTGCCACTGAGTTGTTTGACGATGAAGATCGGGCACTCAAGTGGATGAAAGAAAATGTCTACGGTTTAGGCGGTAAAAGACCGTTAGATATGGTTTCGACGACGGTTGATTTTGAAATCGTAAAAGATTTGATAGGGCGTTTAGAACACGGGGTGTTCTCTTAGTATGAAGCTCTACCGACTGACACAAAAGAAGTTTTCGGATTCCCCATTCAGCCCGATTGGCGCAAAATTGTTTGGTGGTCGATGGAACTCAAAAGGGACTGAAGCGCTTTACTTTTCTGAATCGGAATCACTGTGCTCACTCGAGGTATTTGTCCACGTCAACAACGATCCAGCGATCACAAGACTATATGATTTGTATCGTATCGAAATGCCAGACTATTTAGTCGCCACACTGGACGATGAAGACCTTCCTATTTCCTGGCGAGCGATACCAGCCAGTGAATCGACACAATTCATCGGTGACCAGTTCTTAAATGATCCTCACCCTGAGTTTGCTGCGTTACAAGTGCCATCGACCATATCACCACGTGATAAAAATTACGTTGTAAACCCTAATCATCCAAAGATGAAAGACATTCTTAAGAAAGCCGAAAAACTTGAATTCGCGTTCGATCCACGTATCTTCAAGTAGTCAGCTTTAAATAAGAAACTAAAAATTAAAGAAAGCATGTCCAAGAGCAACTAGACTGCGATTAATTAGCCAACCGAGGCGCAGAGCAATGACCCAAACTGCTATTCAAGACAAAATCGCCAGTTTTGCATGCATTGAAGAGGCACTTAACTATTTCGAGATAGAATTCGATAGCCAGTTTATTGAGAACAATCGTACTGACTTAGTGAAGCGATTTAACGGTTACTTAATCTTAACTAAACCCGATGATTGGTTCTCAGCACGTCGGGCATTAAAAAACGCTTACTGTAAAGTTCAACGTAGTTTACTGGATCAAACGACGCGCTCTGCCTGCAGAGGTTGTACGTCGTGTCAAAGAAGATAAGCATTGTGCTTTAGTACTTGTGTATCTACCCAAGTTACTATGTCTTGCAAGCCACTATTCCATGGAGGGAATATGAAAGAATTCGATGAATTGCTTTCAATAGCAACAAGAAAGTCTGAGTTTGACCTGACGAACACATGGTTTAAAGGTGTAGAGACTTATCTGGTTGCGATTGGAAAAGAAGTGGAAGAGGTACGTGAAGAGATTGCGGAAGATCGTCTCTGTTATCTTGAGGATGAACTTGGTGACGTACTCTGGAACTATCTCAACGTGTTAAAGGCGCTGGAAAGAGAGAAAGGCATTGACCCTCGCAAAGTGCTAGATAGAGCTTGTAAGAAATACGAAGAGCGGGTGTCTGCTATCGAGTCCGGTAGTAGCTGGGAAGCGGTCAAGTCAAAACAGAAAGAAGTGTTAAGTGCGGAACTGGCTGCACAGCAAGAGTGACCGCTAGAAGCAGAGGGTCATTCTGCCAAAAGGCGCTAACGGTAATAGGTATAGTCTTTGACAAGTCTTACTATAAACAGACAAAACCAAATGGTAGACTACGCGTCTGTTTTACTTAGTGTTTAAAGGTAATTTGATGAACCCAATTCTTGCAATGTTGAAAGAGAACAATATCAGTGACGCTCAGGTTAACGAGCTTTTCCAGACGTTGACACAAAACCCTCTGGCAGCAATGGCAACCATCAGCCAGCTAGGCCTTCCTCAAGAACAGCTTCAAGCGTTGATGGCGCAGGTAATGCAAAGCCCTGTATTGATTAAAGAAGCCGTTGAAGAGCTAGGCTTGGACTTCTCAAAAGTGGTAGAAGCAAAAGAGAAGCTTCAGAAATAAATGCAATCTCAATTAATTATAAAAACCGCCTGAACATCCAGAGTGTTCTGGCGGTTTTTATTTTCACCCATAGGCTACGCTAGGGAACCACAGAACCAATTGTGGCCACATGACCAAACAAACTAACGCGATGAGCTGGATCGCAATAAATGGAATCACGCCGCGATAGATGTCTTTCAGTGATACACCTTCAGGACAAACACCTTTCAGGTAGAATAGGGCAAAGCCAACTGGTGGTGTAAGGAAACTGGTTTGCAGCGCCATTGCTACGAGCATAACGAACCAGACCAGACTTGGGTTATCAACCACCCCATGCCCATCAAGCTCAATACCCAAACTAGCCACTACCGGTGCTAATAGCGGTAGCGCAATAAGGGTGATCTCTATCCAATCCAAAAAGAATCCAAGCAGAAACACAATCATCAATATGAAGGCAATGATGCCGTATTGACCGAATGGTAAGCCGCTAAGGAAGGATTCAATCAATTCGTCACCGCCTAATTCACGTAACACCAGTGCAAAGCAGGAAGCACCGAGGAAGATCATAAAAATATAGGCCGTGGTTCCGTAGGATGAGAGCAGTACCTCTTTAAGCACCGTCATATTGAGCTTTTTATTGTAAGCAGCAAGCAGTGTGGCACCTAAAGCACCGATACCGGATGCTTCTGTTGGCGTGGCTATCCCTGCGAAAATAGATCCCAATACACAGAAGATGAGGAGCACCGTCGGGGTGATATCTTTAAATACTTGTAAGATGAGATTCCAATCCACAGGCTCGACATTTTCTGGAATAGGCGCTTTGTGAGGGGTTAATTTCCCCACGGTGAGGATATAAATAATGTACAGAGCACCCAAAAGCAGACCCGGAATGATGGCGCCCATAAACAGGTCACCGACAGATAACCCTAACTGATCCGCCATGATAACCAGCATGATTGATGGAGGAAGAAGAATCCCCAACGTACCTGCTGATGCAACCGTTCCGAGCGCCAAAGGAAGGTGGTAGCCCTGACGCATCATACTTGGCAGAGACATTACCGTAAGTAGTACGACTGACGCACCGATAATGCCAGTTGAAGCGGCGAGGATAATACCGATTGCCATCACGGTAATCGCCAATCCACCGTGAACCTTACCAAATAACGCCTGCATTGATGACATCAGTTTTTCAGCGATGCCTGATTTGTCGAGCATATTGCCCATAAATATAAACATCGGCAGGGCAACTAAGATCCAGTTGTCCATGACCTTATAAATACGGTTAACCACGAGCCCTATACTCGTGTAATCCAGCCCGGTGAATGTACCTAAATACAGATCGGCAAAGTAGCCGATGGCTGCGAAGACGACTCCGATTCCACCGAGTACATACGCTACGGGAATGCCGGTGAATAACAACAAGATGAATGAGCCAAACATGGCGAGAACAATCCATTCATTAGCTTCCATGGCTGTCTCCTTTAAATAAGGTTTCAAGGTCGCGTAATACTTTCGCCACGATAGAGAGCAACAACAGACTGAAGCTCAGTGTGATGACACTCTTGATCATCCATCGGTATGGTAAGCCAGACGGCGAAGCCGAACTCTCATTGACTCGCCATGATTCGTAAGCGAAGTCATAAGAATGCAGAATCACGACAACGACAAACGGCACAGCAAGAAAAATCATACCTAGCAGATCGACCAACGCTTTTTTACGAGCTGAAAATTTGTGATAGAACAGGTCGACGCGAACATGTAAATCGGTCACCTGTGCGTAGGCGGTTCCGAACATTACAGCGGTGGCGTAGAGATGCCACTGCAACTCTTCAAGAGCAATTTGGCCATTTGAAAAGACTTTGCGAAGTACAACCT
The DNA here is from genome assembly GCF_052353105.1 of Vibrio sp. YIC-376. Lineage (NCBI taxonomy): Bacteria > Pseudomonadati > Pseudomonadota > Gammaproteobacteria > Vibrionales > Vibrionaceae > Vibrio > Vibrio sp. YIC-376. Next base: position 290,806 of record NZ_JBBWFK010000005.1, on the reverse strand, counting down.
GGATGATGATCACCGCGATTAATGCGAGATTTGTCCAGGCTAACGCTTTACTCGCGGAAATAACCAGTCTCTCGATCTGAAAATAGAGTGGGACGGTAGGGGAAGAATACAGCACTTTGCTCATTGACTACTCCTTACATTAAAAGGCCAGCGAGCTACGCTGGCCTTTTATTACATCGACTATTGTTTCTGAGTTTCACGAGGTAAGAAGCCGTTCGCCGACCACAATGCGTATCCTTTACGGAAGTTGCTCAGGTCAGTCCACACTTTGTCAAAGAATGGATCTTCAGCTTTCTTCTCTTCCACGACTTCCATCCAAGTATTCTTGAACAGGTTCAACATCTCTGGGCTCCAGTAGCGAATCTCTACACCGTTGCTTTTTGCTTTTTCCATTGCGGCGTATTGCATCGCTTCACCTTCCGCAATTGAGTAAGTCATTGCCGCCATACAGGTGGTTTCGATAGCTGACTGTTGAGCTGTGCTCATGCCATTCCAGGTGTCTTTGTTGATGAGCAGTTCAAAGACCGTTGATTGCTGATGCCAGCCTGGGAAGTAGTTGTATTTAGCAACTTTATGGAAACCTAAGCGGTCATCAACTGCAGGTTGAGAGAACTCAGAAGCGTCAATCGCGCCTTTTTCAAGTGCGCCAAAAATCTCGCCACCGGGAATTTGAACGGTGCCTACCCCCAATTTTTCCATAACAGAAGCGCCGAGACCGTAGAAGCGCATATTTAGACCTTTTAGATCCTCCGGTTTATCGATCGGCTTACGGAACCAGCCTGATGTTTCAGGAGAATTCATCGCACAAGGCATTACTTTGACGTTAAAGCCGCCCTGGTCATACATTTCCTGATAGAGTTTTAAGCCGTTACCAAAGAATAACCATGCCATGAACTCAGGGGCTTCTGGGCCAAAAGGAATCGAAGAAAAAATCGCTGACGCAGGAAGTTTACCTTGCCAGTAACCTGAGATGGCATAGCCAGAGTTCACTTTACCCGTAGATACCGCATCAAGAATCTCTGGCGGATTGACCAATTTACCCGGCTCGTAGATTTTCATTTTGATGGTGCCGCCAGACGTTTGTGAGATTCGGTCTGCGAACCATTGGATAGGTGTGCCCAGAGCGGGAAGGTGGCTACCAAAGGCGATAGGGGTTTTAAGTAATACATTCTTATCAGCGGCTTGTGCACTAATAGAAAGACCAGCAGCAGAGAGCGATAACGCAGTAGCAATGGCAACTTTCTTAAGATTCATGGAGATCTCCTTGTTGGGTATTCCTTGTTAATATTGCTAAATGTGAACAGTGCGTATTAAATAATGTTAACGTGATGTTACATTGAGCTTTAGTGTAGGAAGGAGATTGGATACTCTCTATTAGCAAAATTGCGCAAATTGTGTCAGTACTAAAGGCAAAAATTAGCACCAAAATTAAGTAGAACTACGTACTAGATTGGAATGAAAAATGGGATTGCTTAGTAACAGCCGACTTACAATAAACATTATTTTGCTCTCTATTGTTCCTCTGATTGTGGTCGTAGTGACTGTGGCGAGTATCTTATTTAGTCAGGCAAAGCAGTTAGTTGAAGATCAGGTTGCGTTAACTCGACAAAATGTTTTGTCGGTAAAAAAGCAAGAGCTTAAGCAGTACGTAGAAATGGCAGTGAAAAGTATTCAACCGTACTACGAAGATGACTCGTTATCTCAAGACGCTGCTAAGCAATTTGTTGCTGAAAAGTTGAGCCAACTCACGTATGGGGAGGACGGGTACTTTTTTGTATACACTTGGCAGGGTGATGCCTTAGTTCTGCCTTATCAACCTGAAAGGGTTGGTCGAAACTGGTGGGAAGTAGAAGATCTTACGGGCAAAAAGTTGCTTCAGGAGTTGATTCAAGCAGGGAGAGCGGGTGGTGGGTTTGTTAACTATCTTTGGCATAAACCATCGACAAAAGAACCATTACCTAAGCTGAGCTATGCGATATCTCTCGATAAGTGGCAATGGATGGTTGGAACCGGTGTTTATATAGACGATATCGAAAAACAAGTGGCACAAATGGAAAATGGCTTCGACCAGAATGTAGGGAAAACCAGCAGTGCCCTGTTTGTGTTGATGTTTGTCGCAATATCGGTGATCGCAGCTCTGGGGGCTTCACTGAACCTTAACATGCGTCGTTTAGCCAATGAACAACTCAGTGTCCTAAACCAGCAGATTATTGATTCACAAGAAAACGAGCGTCATCGAGTTTCACGCGAATTACATGACGGTGTAAACCAATTGCTGGTGGCGGCCAAATATCGATTAGACAACGTCACCAAAGAGCGTGATGAAGCAAAGAAAGAGCTCGAATTAGACGCCAGTAAAAATGCAATGGAGCAGGCAATTATAGAGGTTAGACGTATCTCGAAAGACTTGCGTCCGCCTCAGTTAGATGACTTAGGTTTGGTAGCGGGCATTGAAGCCTATATTAATGAGTTACGTGAGCGCACCCAATTAGAGCTGGTGTTTGAGCACGATATCGAAGGAGAAGAGTTTGTTTCACAAGTAGAAACGACACTCTATCGAGTTGTACAAGAAGCGCTGCATAACGTCGAGAAGCATGCCAATGCGCAGGGTGTCGATGTGATCATGCAACGTGAAGGACGAATGTTGATTTTGACCGTTAGTGATGACGGTGTTGGGATCCCTGCAAACCATCTCAAAGCGTATAGATCCAAGAAATCCACTTTTGAGCATATGGGATTACAAAACATGGAAGAACGGATTCAAGCTATTGGCGGCATGTTTGACGTCACTAGTGAACCAGGGCAGGGCACGGAAATACGTGTGAGTTTAAACATGGAGTTTATATGATTAAGTTGGTCTTAGCCGATGATCATAGGTTAATGCAAGACGGGCTGAAGTCGCGCTTAGAACGTGAAGATAACTTAGAGATCCTCGATTGCGTTGGCAATGGCAAGGATGCACTCAACAGCACATTAACTTTAAAGCCAGATGTGTTGCTGCTTGATATCAATATGCCCAAGCTTAATGGAATTGAAGTATTAGAGAAGCTGGCGAAAAGTCCCAGCAAAACTGCCGTCATTATGCTCTCAATGCATGATAGCCGTGACTATGTCATGCGTTCGGTTAAAGCCGGCGCCAAAGGATACGTTTTAAAAGATGTGGGTTCGGAAGAGTTAGTCATGGCAATAAACCAAGTAGCTCAGGGCCGCTCTTATTTGTGCTCGCAAGCTTCAGATCGACTTCTCGAACAAATTAATGAGAAAGCTGAACCAAACGATAACGCCTTATCAAAGCGGGAGTCAGATGTGCTGAAAGCCATCACCAATGGTGCTTGTAACAAGGAGATCGCTGACTCGTTGCACATCAGTGTTCGGACGGTAGAGACGCATCGTTTGAGGATTAAAAAGAAACTCGGTGCCAACTCTACCGCTGCATTAGTGAAGCTTGCTTTACAAAAAGGGCTGGTGAGCTAATGGCCGCCAACTTACTCTCCAGTCGCCAACCCATCCTCGACAAGGTCGTATTCTTCTGTGCAGTCGTTCGTTTAGGATCGTTTCGAGAAGCGGCATTACAGCAAGGAATATCTCCAGCGGCTGGCAGTCGTTGGGTAAAAGAACTCGAAGATGCGCTTTCCGTCGAACTGATAAAACGTAGTACACGTCAACTCGTTACAACACAGGCAGGGCAACTTCTCTATGACAAATTCGCACCTTTGCTCCCCGATATTGCCAGCTTATGTGAAGAGGTACAGAACTTGGCTGAGGAGCAGCAAGGTGAAATAAAACTCTCTTCAACACCGCTATTTGCGCGTCAATATTTAACCAAGATCGTGGCTGAATATATGACGTTGCATCCGCAGGTAAACTTCAGAATTTTCATTGAGGCAGGAGAATTTGATCCGCTTAATGTCGACTTCGCGTTTCGCGCCAGCGCGAGTTATCAGGGGGAGCCAGAGCAAGACTCACTGCTGGTTCGGCGTCGCCTTCTGAGTGAACCGTTATATCTGTGTGCCTCCAAACACTATCTAGAGCAGCACGGGACACCGCAGAGTCCGCAGCAACTTAGTCAACACCGTTGTTTATACGCAAGTACTTTGGTTGGTGGAAATCGTTGGTGTTTTGATTTTCGAGGTAACGTAGAAATCGTGACCATTTGTGACACGTTGGAGTGTGACAACAGTGAAATGCTCATGGATCTTGCACTGGAACACGCGGGGATTGCTTATCTTCCGCATTCGCTGGTTTCTGACGCGATTAAACGCGGTGAGTTGATTCATATTCTGCAGGATCATAAATGCGCCAGTTTTGACATCAACATGTTTTACCGTCCCCGCACACCAATGCCAGAGCGTTGCAGCGGATTTAAAGCTTATCTCTATCAGCGCGTGAATGAGTTACGCGACTGTTCCTAATATGAAATTCTTAATCTCTGTTTCTGCAATTAACATCTTGGTAACATCGCACTAAGCTAAGAGTCAACAAAGTAGAGTGACTAAGGAAGGTTAATGTGGTTACCAAATTAACGGCAGAACAAGCGGCGTACTGGATTGAAGACGGTGATGCCGTATTACTTGGCGGTTTTATTGGTAGTGTGGTGCCAGAGGCGATTGAGAGGGCTATAGGGCAACGCTTCAGAGAAACCCAGACTCCACGAGATTTAACCTTGTTATTTGCCGCAGGGCAAGGAGACGGCCAAGGCCGTGCAATCAATCATTTATCTGAACAGGGATTAGTAAAATGTGCCATTGGCGGGCACTGGGGTTTGGTACCTAAACTGCAGCAATTAGCGGTAGATAACCTCATTCAAGGCTACAACTTACCGCAAGGTATTATCTCCCACCTGTTACGTGATACAGCAGCAGGTAAGCTGGGTACAATTAGTAAGGTCGGATTGGGTACTTTTGTTGATCCCCGTTTAGAAGGCGGGAAAATCAATAAGGCGACGGAAAAAGATTGGGTAGAACTGATTGAATTAGGCGGTCAGGAACACCTTTTTTATCACAAATTACCTGTGACCGTTTCTATACTCCGTGGCACCACAGCAGATGAAAATGGCAACATCACCATGGAAGACGAATGTTTGATCGTCGAAAGCCTTGCTGCTGCACAAGCGGCACGTAACAACGGCGGTAAGGTAATTGTGCAGGTGAAACAAATAGTACCCGCAGGGCAACTCGACCCCCACTCAGTCAAAATTCCGGGAATCTTCGTCGATGCTGTCGTAGTGTGTGAAGACCCAAATGAACACATGCAAACTTTCGCAACCATGATGAACCCCGAGTTTGTCGGTATTAAAAACAGAGACAACGTGGTTACGTCAAAGCAAACCAATTCACCAGAACCACTGCTAGATGCAAAAACGATCATTGCCCGCAGAGCGGCAATGGAACTGGAACCGAGTTCAATTCTAAATCTTGGCATTGGGGCACCAGAGTACATCGCAGAGGTCGCCAGACAAGCCGGTATACTCGACCAATTTACCTTGACTGTTGAACCCGGGGCTGTCGGTGGCACACCGCAAAGTGGCCTAGACTTTGGTGCATCTCGTTTACCTCAAGCCATTATTAGCCAGGATCAGATGTTTGATTTTTACGATGGTGGTGGCGTAGACCAAGCGTTTCTTGGCTTGGCTCAGAGTGACGTCACGGGGAATATCAACGTGTCACGCTTTGGTAACATAATTGCTGGCTGTGGCGGATTTATCAACATTACCCAGAATGCGAAAAAAGTTTATTTCTGTGGCACCTTTACTGCACAAGGCTTAAAAATAGATGTTGATAATCATAAGGTTACTGTCACTCAAGAAGGCAGGCAGAAAAAGTTCATTAATCAGGTTGAGCAAATAACTTTTAGTGCTGCGCAAGCGCTGAGCAACAATAAACCCGTGATGTACATTACCGAGCGAGCGGTATTCCTACTTTCCCAGTCGGGACTAGAGTTAATTGAAATCGCACCTGGCATTGATTTAGAAAAAGACATCCTTCAGCAGATGGAATTCATGCCTGTCATTAGTTCTTCATTGAAAATGATGCCGAGTGCCATCTTCCAGTCAACATTCGAACTGACTATATAAACGCTGGATAGGTGTTTAAGTACTAGCAAAGTTAAGTATTACCAAAGGATTAGGATATGTTTGAGAACAAAGTCTGCTTAGTAACGGGTGCTGCACAAGGGATTGGCCGAGCCATTGTGGAAAGGTTTGCAAACAATGGTGCAACGTGTGTTTACGCATTGGATGTAAACGCTCAAAGCTTAGAAAGCGCATTTCATGCTTATGAAAATGTAGAGCCTGTAGTTATTGATATCTGCGATCGCCACGCGATTGAGAACGTAGTTGAGCACATAAGAGAAACTCATTCACGAATTGATGTCTTGGTGAATAACGCAGGAGTCACTCGTGATGCACTGCTCGACAAGATGACAGAGCAGGACTGGGATTTCGTGATTGATGTAAACCTCAAAGGTGTGTTCAACCTGACCCAAGCTGTCGCGCCAATTATGATGGCAAACAATTATGGTTCCATCGTCACCATGTCTTCGGTGGTGGGCACTGATGGCAACATTGGTCAATCTAACTATGCCGCGACAAAAGGCGGAGTGATTGCGATGACCAAAGGCTGGGCCAAAGAGTTCGCACGCAAAGGTGCTCAGGTGCGTGCAAACTGTGTTGCACCGGGATTTATTGAAACTCCGATGACAGCGGATTTGCCAACTAAAGTACTCGAATTAATGAAACAGAAAACACCTCTTGGCAGAATGGGAACCGCCGAAGATATCACTAATGGCGTCGAGTTTTTAGCGAGTGACAAATCCAGTTTCATTACAGGGCAGGTGTTAAAGATAGATGGTGGTTTAGTGCTGTAAAACCGATAAGCGCCTCGATGACGACCTGAGTGATGAGACCCCTATTTTCTGTCGCCCCATATTGGTGATTCATGCACTTAAAAGCCTATTATTTAAGGGCAATAATAGGCTGTTGGGAGTGATTAAATTTTCGTTAATAGAAATTGCTATATAAATCAAATTGTTATTATGAATGATTTGAGTGGTACAATCGTTGCAGTTATTTGTCTTTGTTGTTTCAATTGCTTCTCTGTTATGCGAATAAAGTCGGGGAAGGTTCATCTCAATTGGAACATTCATTACAGATATTGATATTAACGACGAGATCGTTAAAAGGTTGACCGGAAATAGCCAATGACGAACAACAACTCATTAAGTGCCCGCATTACTGAGCATTACTCTTCGCTTAGTGATGGTAATAGACGGATAGCGGATTTCCTTCAGGTAAATCCTGAAAAAATATTGATGTTATCCACCAGTGAAATCGCAGAGGCCTGCCAGGTATCAAAGACTAGCGTCAGTCGGTTTATTCGTAAATTGGGCTATGACGATCATGTGGCGTTGAGAAATGAGATGATGTCTGAGCGCGATAAAGGCAATCCTGTAATAACCGGATATCTACAAGATACTGGCTTTTGTCAAGACGCTGTCTCTCTTGAAAAATTGTGGATGCAGTTAGCGGAAGGAAATACTAAACACATTATCAGTAAGTTAGCGACAGCCAAGCGGGTTAAAATTATTGGGTATAGGAACAGCTATCCGTTAGCGATGCATTTTCGTCAACAGTTGGCTCAATGTCGTCAAGGGGTCGAACTGCTGCCTCTCCCGGGGCAGACTATTGGTGAAGACTTGACGTCGATAAGTGACGATGACTTTGTCATTTTATTTGGGATTCGTCGTCGCGTGGCTAATTTTGAACAAATTGTTGAGTTTCTTAAACCCTATGATTGCTTGTTGATCACCGATCAATCTGGTCAGAAATATGCCTCTATGGTAAACGAGGTCTTCGTTTGCTACATGAACAATGAGCTACCTCTGGATAGTTATGCTGTTCCCATGAGCCTTATTCATTACTTTGTAAATGAAACCTTCATGTTATTAAAGGAAGAGGCTTCCAATCTCAGCCAAATGATAAGTTCCAATTATCGCCTGCTAAGTGAATTGGAATAAGACACTTAATACCTTTTTAGATTGCCAGTACCACAGATAGCTCTTGCGACATTCAGATAGAGTAGGAGCTATTTTCAGCAAAGTTTCTTACTTGAACTTGGGACGGATTACCCGACGCTTGCATGGGATCAATGTTCAGTACCAATTTCATCTTTTCACCAATTTATCCAATCTTTGGCTACACAGTTAATCGAAAAGCAGTAGTCCTGTCTGGAACTTATTGCTCGATAGTAGAAGAACAAAAACGTTGGACTGTATTGCTGCATTATGGTGGTTTTTGCACCAAAAATGATCTTCGTTTTTTGTGCATTATTATCAAATTATGGCTTTATAAATCAGGCGTTGAATTAATTCCCTTTAAAAACAGATGATTATATTTTCGTATCAAATGGGTACGATCGTTGCAAAGTACTAATAAAGTGTTTCAATCGTATCTTGCTTGTATAGGGAAATAATCATGAAAGTATGTAAGTTAATGTCTTTAGTCGCCGTTGCGGCAGCGTTAGTAGCCAATATCTCTACTGCGACAGCGAACCAGTTGGAAGCTATCAAGGAAAAAGCCGTATTAAAAGTTGCCGTTCCTCAGGACTTTCCACCTTTTGGCTCAGTGGGTACTGATCTACAGCCACAAGGATATGATATCGACATGGCGAAATATCTGGCTAAAGAACTCAATGTAAAAGTGGAGTTAGTGCCAGTGACCAGCGCCAACCGTATTCCTTATCTGCAAACTCAGAAAGTGGATCTGGTCATTTCTAGTATGGGTAAAAACCCAGAACGTGAAAAAGCAATCGACTTCAGTCAACCATACGCTCCATTTTTCCTAGGTGTGTTTGGCACGTCAGATGAAAAAGTGGCTGAGGCTGCCGATCTAGCTGACAAAACCATTGGTGTTACTCGTGGCTCAGTTGAGGACATTGAACTAAGCAAGGTTGCACCAGAAAGTACCACGATAAAACGTTTTGAGGATAACAATGCCACACTATCTTCTTTCCTATCTGGCCAGATTGACCTAATCGCTACTGGTAACCTTGTGGTTGCGGAAATTGCAACACGTTACCCAGCTAAGGCACCGGAAGCCAAGTTTATGCTGAAGAATTCTCCTTGTTACGTAGGCGTAATGAAAGGAGAAAGTGAGCTAGTCGAAGAAGTGAACAAGCTAATTTCAAAAGCTAAGGAAGAAGGCGTGTTAGAGGAGTTATCACAAAAATGGTTGAAAGCTCCATTCCCTAAAGATCTTGGTGCATAAGGATAATTTCAATGAGTTACCAGTTAGACTTTACTGGCTTGGCTCCCTACCTGCCACAATTTGTGGCAGGTCTGCAGACAACCGTTGAACTAACCGTTATTTCAACGGTTACAGGTTTAGCTGTGGGAACGTTTTGTGCAGCAGGGCGCACGAGTAAGCAAGCATGGTTACGTTGGTTATGTGCAACCTACATAGAGGTAACACGTAATACGCCATTTATTGTCCAGTTGTTTTTTATTTTCTTTGGATTGCCAGCACTAGGAGTAAAGCTAAGTGCATGGGAGGCGGGCTGTATCGCTATGGTTTTCAACCTTGGTGCTTATAGTGCGGAAATAATACGTGCGGGCATTGATGCGACACCTAAAGGTCAGTGGGAGGCTGGTAAAACGCTAGGCTTAACCAGACGACAAATCTTTACACGTATTGTACTGCCTCCGGCTTATCAGAAGGTTTACCCAGCGTTAGTCAGTCAGTGCATTATTGTCATGCTCGGCTCGGCGGTCGTTTCCCAAATTTCTGTAGAGGAACTCACGTTCGCGGCTAACTTTGTGCAGTCCAGAACCTTTTTAAGCTTTGAATCTTATGCTGTCACTGCGCTCATTTATCTTGTTCTTGCGGTCTTGATGCGCCAGTTGTTTGCATTAATTAAATCCCGCGTATTTAAAAACCCAGCACTGTAGGAGTACACGATTATGATGCAATTTACAGACTGGGATATTCTGCGCAATTTATTGCTTGCTGCGCGTTGGACGGTTTTGCTCTCGATGATTGCTTTTGTTGGTGGAGGTCTGGTGGGGTTAGGCCTTACGCTACTCAGAAGTATGAAAAATATTCACCTTGGCAAAGGCATCCAACTGTACGTTGAACTGTTTCAAGGGACACCGCTTTTGATGCAACTGTTCATGGCATTTTTTGGCTTATCTCTACTGGGGATTGAGGTGAATGCCTGGTCAGCTGCAGCCTTGGCATTAACCTTATATAGCAGTGCCTATTTCCACGATATTTGGCGTGGTTGTATTGAGGCGCTACCAAAGGGGCAATGGGAAGCATGTAGAACACTAGGACTCAATTACATTCAGACCATGCGCAATGTCATTATTCCTCAAGCTTATCGTATTGCGATTGCCCCAACGATTGGTTTCTCGGTTCAAATTGTAAAAGGTACCGCTCTCGCTTCGATAATCGGGTTTGTCGAGTTAACCAAAGCTGGAACCATGCTTAACAATGCGACATTCCAACCCTTTAAAGTATTCGCGATGGTTGCCTTACTTTACTTTGTTATTTGTTTCCCTCTGTCATTATTCGCTCGTCATTTGGAGAAAAAAACCTATGTCTCTCGTTAGTGTTGATCAAGTACACAAATACTATGGTGAGAACCATGTTCTAAAAGGTGTGGACATTAAAGTTGAGGCAGGTGAAGTTGTCTCTATCATTGGCCGAAGTGGTTCTGGAAAAAGTACATTGTTGCGTTGTATGAATGGCTTGGAAACGTATCAGGAAGGAGCCATCATTGTAGACCGCCAGGCAGTGGAAGATGACGACTATAAATTGCGCCTGCTGAGTCGAAGCGTCGGTATGGTGTTCCAGAGTTTTAACCTTTTTCCTCATATGACAGTGGGTGAAAACGTAATGCTGGCACCAAAACTGGTACTCAAAAAGGATGCGAAAGCTTGTGAAGCCCAGGCGAGAGAACTGCTTGAGAAAGTAGGCTTATCGGATAAATTCGATGCCTATCCTGCTAATTTATCCGGAGGACAACAACAGCGCGTTGCGATAGCACGTTCACTTGCTATGAATCCTAAGGTACTGTTGTGTGACGAAATAACCTCTGCACTCGACCCGGAGCTGGTAGGTGAAGTGTTAAAAGTGCTAGAGCAATTAAAAAGAGAAGGGATGACGCTAATTCTGGTTACTCACGAAATGAACTTTGCACGAGAAGTGGGTGACAGAGTCATCTTTATGAATCAGGGCAAAGTTTGGGAAAGCGGACCTAGTGAAGAAGTTTTCGATAACCCTCAGACCGAAGAATTACGCAGCTTTTTATCTGCAGTGAAGTAATGTTTGTGCCCCGCCCACCAAAATAAGAGCAACATAGAAACATACCTCCTTAGCTGAGAACAGCATTTGGTGGTCGTTTACGATCACCAACATTCTGGTCTCAATCGTAGCTGTCGCTTGGTACGCGCAGGGTTTAGTTGGATTTGAGTTTTAACTATTAACCTAAAAAGACCATAAATCATTCGCTCAATAAATAAACGAATGAACGGTGATCACAAACAAAGCGCTTTGATTTGAATCAAATTGTTATATTATAACGTTCTAGTTTGTTCAATTATCTATATCGTGTCTTACTTCCATCATCTTAAGCTAAAGAAATTGCTGCTCCTTGCGATGCTCTTGATCCCTCTAGGGTTGAGTGCGATTTCGCTTGTGCACTCAATGGAGATGGATCAAAACGTTCACGAACATCACACCTGTGAAATTTATGAAGCGATTTGCCACGCTTTAAGCTCGCAACCTACGATCGTAGTACACTCTGATAAAGCACAGTGCTATCAGATATTTGATATTAAGTTCACGACACTGGTTTCTTCAGAGCTTCCACGAACTCGCTCTCCACCTCAAATCGTCTAACTCCCTCTCCGTTAGGAGAACCCATCATTTTTCATTTTTTACCCAAATAGCCTCTAAATCTTTGGTTTAGTGAGGTTGCGTCGGCTTGTGCTTGTAAAACGGATTTAAAGCAATATGGGCAGGAACTTAAGCCGTTCAAAGCGAGATATTGGCTCGATGCACCCCGTTATTTGGGAAATAACGTTTAAAAAATACGTTAGGGATTGTTATGACCGAAATTTCTTATGCTTCTATCGCTAAAAAGAAGAAGCTCGTACGTGGTTTGATTCTGGCTACCTTACTTGCAGCAGGTGCTGCTATTGCATTAACCAGCAATGATTCATCGTCAGCAGATACATCGCCAAGTAAAAATAATACCTTGTCTATCAGTGGGCCTTGGGAGATCTCCAGCTTAGATCCGTCTAAGCAAGGTTATATGCTGATGCGAATGCAGGTTATAGAGACACTACTCAATGTTAGTGATAAGGGAGTAATCACCTCTGGGTTAGCGACCAAATGGCAAAGCAGTGAAGATGGCCTTTTATGGCACTTTACACTTCGCGACAACGTAACGTTTCATGATGGCTCCAAATTAGATGCTGAAGCGGTCGTACGTAGTCTGTCTTTTGCACAACGCAAACACGGCACACTTACTAAAGCAGATGTGCGAAGCATCTCTGCAGTTAATGGTCGTGAGATAAAAATCGAACTGAACAAACCATACGCGGCTTTTGCATCTCTGTTAACCAACTATTCCAACGCCATATTGGCTCCGGCATCTTTTAGATCCGATGGTGCAATAGGGACGCTTTATGGAACGGGTCCTTATCAAATGGAGAGCTTTACACCTCCACACAAATTGACCGTTAAGAAGTTTAACGGGTACTGGGGTGAAGACGGCAAGATAAACTTCGCCACTTACTTGACCGGTCACCGAGCAGAGAGCCGAATTCTGCAAGCTAAATCGGGTGAAGCGGATATCGTGTTCACGCTTGACCCATCTATGCTGCCGCAACTAAACGACAGCGATGAAGTTCAAGTTCACAGTAACCTGATCCCACGAACCATGTTTATAAAAGTGAATGCAGGGCACTCGTTTCTGAATGATGTGAGAGCTAGAAAGGCTTTGAGCATGGCACTGAACCGTGCGTCGATTGCGAAAAACGTTTTGGGTGTACCAGGCTCAGAAACCTATCAGATTATGCCAAGCTCGATGTCGCATTGGTTCATTGAAGGTGCGAAAACGGATGAGTTTAATCTAGAACAGGCGAATGCATTATTAGCTGATTTGGGTTGGATACGCAGTGCAACTGGTGTACTTGAGCGTGAAGGCGTGCCATTCAAGCTTACGATGACTACGTACGCGGATCGACCAGAACTCACAACGGTTGCTACGGCTATTCAGGCACAATGGGCGAGGTTGGGAGTTGAACTCAAAGTTGATGTAACAAATTCAAGTATGATCCCTGCAGGCCACCAAGACGGCTCACTGGAAATGGCGTTGATTGCTCGCAATTTTGGTATTAGCGCGGATCCTCTGCCTATCATCAGTACTGACTTCGCTAACGGTGGAGGTGACTGGGGTACGATGAACTGGAATAACGCTATTGTTGATGGTGCGATAGCAGAGCTACTGCATAGTCAGGATAAAGAACGTGCTTTTGAACTTAGCCAACAAGTCGCGAAAGAGATTTATCAGGACACTCCGGTCATTGCGATAGCGAGTTACAGCCAACATACGTCAGTGAATAAACGCATTAAAAACTTCAAGTTTGATCCGTTTGAGCGTAACTATTTCATCAATCAGATGGAAATCAACTGATGCTGTGGAGTCTTCTAAAAAAGCGCTTCTACCAACTTATTTTGGTGGCCTGGGGTGTAGGTACACTCACGTTTGTTCTTATGCGCAGCTTGCCCGGAGATATGGCATATCGAATTGCGGCGAGTCGTTATGGTCAGGATAACGTAGATTCCGCAGCGGCTGAACTAGTACGGCAGGAACTCAATTTGGAACAAGGGTGGTTCAGTAGCTATGTAAGCTGGATAGTTGATCTGTTGCAACTCAATTTAGGTAATTCGCTTGTGAGTGGTTTACCAGTGAGTGAAGCGGTTGTGCATCAGCTGGGCCACTCTTTGCTTCTTGCTGGGTTTGGTATTGCGCTATCGGTTTTGATAGCACTTCCCCTTGGTGCCTGGTCAGCGAAGAAGGGAGGGTTGGTTAACTCTCTCGTAGTATGTTTTTCGACGTTTACGCGCGCAATGCCTGTGTTTGTACTTGGATTATTGATGATCCTCATTTTCGCAATGAGCTGGAACTGGCTACCCGTTGCGGGGTTCGGCACCTGGCAGCATTTGGTTTTGCCAAGTCTTACGTTAGCTATCAGCTTAGCTGCAGTGTCGAACCGTGTTGTTCATAGCAGCGTCAGAAACGTTTTGCGATCACCGTTCTATACCTTTTCGCGAGTTAAAGGTTTAAGCGAAAGACAGACTTTCTTCCGTCATGGCATAAGGAATATGGCAGTACCCATTGTGGCATTTGTCGGAATTCAGTTAGTCAGTGTGATTGAGGGAATCGTGATGATTGAGTCTCTGTTCTCATGGCCGGGTGTTGGTCATGGTCTCGCACACGCTATTTTTGCCCGTGACATTCCCGTTATTCAAGGTTGCGCGCTAACGATGGGCATTCTGTTTGTAGTCCTCAATAGCATTATTGATGTGCTGTGCTACTGGATCGATCCAAGAGGTCAGCAAGAGAAATGATGAAACAATTTACATTAAATCAAAAGATAGGATTAGTACTCTTACTAGGGCTGTTTAGCTTTTCACTATTTGTAGGGTGGTTGTCACCTTACCCGATTGATGAACAACATCTATCTATTCGATTATTGCCACCAAGTGGCGAACATTGGTTTGGTACCGATCACTTTGGCCGAGATATGATGACACGCCTTGCGAGTGCCATCGGCTTGTCCTTCACCTTGAGTGTGTTGTGTGTGATCAGTTCTTCGACGTTGGGCGTTATGTTGGGTGTTTGCGCTGCTTGGGCTGGAGAGCGAGTTGAGCAGGGACTCAATGTTGTCGTCAACATTCTGTTAGCGTTGCCGGGTTTAGTCTTGGTTCTCTTGTTATCAGCAATTGCGCCGGGCTCGTTCTTGGTGATGTATCTGGCGATTTCATTGGTTCAGTGGGTTGAATACTACCGAGTTACCCGCGCCATCACGCGTACGGTCATCAATAGTCCAGAGAGACAAGTATCCGTGATGATGGGGTTCGGCAAATGGTATCAGTTCAAACGCCATATCTGGCCCGCAATTTCGTCTTCGGTCTTTACTATGGCGGCGTTTGGCGGTGCAAATGCCATTTTGATGATGGCCTCTCTTGGATTTGTTTCCGTGGGTATACAGCCACCACTTGCAGAGCTTGGCCTGATGAGTGTCGAACTGTTCCCGTTCTATGTTGATGCGCCTTGGGTCTTAGCTCAGCCATTATTGGTAATAGCGTTGTTGGTATTGGGCTTTCATTTATTAGCAGGAGCGAGCCGTGAATCTCTTAATTCAACTGACTGATTTGTCGATCAAAGCAAAAGAAGTCGAGCTTCTGCAGCCTCTATCGCTTGAGCTTTATCAGGATAAGCCTGTGACTATTCTTGGACAGACGGGTTCTGGTAAAAGCTTATTAGCGCAGGCAGTGATAGGTTTGCTACCAAAAGAACTTACACAATACGGAACCGTGGAGGTGTTTGGTAAAACTCGTGACAGGCGCTCACTGGTTAACTTGTGGGGCAAAGAGATCATCATGCTCCCGCAAGAGCCGTGGCGAGCGCTAGACCCATTAATGCCAGCATACAAACAAGTGGCTGAGGTTTACGAATGTGTTCATGGCTTAGACGAGGAGCGCGCTTTTAACCGCGCAATCGACGACTTGGATAAGATTGGGCTTAAAAGCAGTGCGCATAAACGTCCCGGACAGCTTTCAGGAGGTATGGCTCAGCGCTTGGCTGTTGCTGCGGCGACATCAGCAGGAGCTAAGCTCATTTTGGCAGATGAGCCAACAAAAGGTTTGGACGTAAGCCGCCGGGATGACATCGTTGGTCTGCTGATGGAAAGTGCTCAAGGTGGCGGTTTAATGACCATCACTCACGATATTGAAGTAGCGCGCCAAATAGGTGGTGACATTATCGTAATGAAGGAGGGGGTTGTTGTTGAGCAAGGGCCGGCTGAACAAGTGCTTAACCTTCCTAAGCATGAATACACGCGATCGTTAATTGGCGCAGATCCGCAACATTGGGATGAGCGCGAGAAGAACTTACACTCGATTAAACCGGTAATGACGGTAGAGAACCTTTCGGTTGGGCGAGGTAATAACGTGCTTTCTCAAGGCATCAACATTACCTTCCATGAAGGAGAGGTCATTGGTGTTGTCGGTGATAGTGGATGCGGTAAAAGCACGCTAGGTGATACCTTGCTTGGCTTATTGCCTGCCTTGGAAGGTACAGTGACGAAGCATTCACCTAACACTAAACCTTATCAATGGCTTAAGTTATTTCAGGACCCGCCTGCGGCGTTCACCTCTAGTGTGACACTCGGAGTGTTATTGGAGGATTTGGTTAAGCTTCATAAGTTGGATAGAAAACGAATTCTTCCATTGATGGAGAAACTGAAACTTTCGCCTGAACTACTGGAAAGAAAAAGTACCAGCGTTTCGGGAGGCGAACTCCAGAGATTTGCCATACTAAGAGCTTTGCTATTGGATCCTGTGTTCCTGTTTGCGGATGAGCCAACCTCAAGACTCGATCCGATCATCGCTAAAGAGGTAACCGACTTATTGGTGGATTTAGCAAAAGAGCAAGGATGTGCGTTACTGCTTGTAAGTCATGACCCAAATCTGATTGAAAAACGTTGTGATACCGTCATGCGCTTAAGTTAAGCATTGGTATATAGAAACAAAAACGCCTTTGGCTGCATAGTCAAAGGCGTTTTTTGTGAGTTGAATTTCTTCGATTAATTTAACTCAATTTTACGAACGGTATTCGCTTCAATGTCCTCTTGAGTGAAGAGAACGTCTCTCCACTCCTAGATTTGTCATTAAATGTCACTTTCAATCTGCTTACTTATCCTTTTTTACTCCTTATTTCCCTCACATTGGCTGGTTATGTTGGTTTGTAATACGTAACAAACAAGACGTCATCACGGAGGTCAATGTGATGATGTTTAAGTTTAATTAAGGGTGTTTCAAACGAGCATGCTAATTAAATTTGATCGAAAATTGGTAAGTTAGATTAAATATGAAAGCGTTAAAAATCTCTTGTTTTACTTCTTTGCTCTTAACGTCTGCTCAATCCTCAGCGGCATTGTACCAAGTCATTGAGGTCACACCTGATACAAGTTATAGCTACGGCAGTGCTTACGGTGTTGCTATCCAGCCATCTACAGTAACAAGCGAAAGCGATAACTGTTTTGAGTCATCCTATGTCGAAGGGGATGGAATCTCTTGTTCAGGCTATACGCTTGCCGGCGAAACCCGAATAAGTGAACCGAGTGAGGGAAAGGCTGTCGACGGCTTGAGTTACCGTGAGGAAACGCCATTTGGCATCGATAACCGTTTTATGTACGTTCAAGATCAAGATGATTTTGAAGATTACTGTGACGCACAATTATTGTATGGAACCTGTGAATCTTGGGCAGCCCTGCACTGGGAACAATGGAGTGATGAACTAAGCGGCAGCACTGTTCCGAACTCGATAGCGTTTCTTGGTGAATCCGATATCGGCACCGTGTATGACGAAAGCTATAACATTGTGATTAACTCGCTAACGGCCGACTCTCAACCTGTAGGTATCCTGCATGGGTTAGGGGATGTGACAAGTTATCTTAGAAATTATACCCAAGCACTTGATGACACTAACCCGATAACGGATTCCTACCTACAATCGAGAGCCTGGAAAACCGATGGTGATTACACAATAGGCAGCGTATCGACAAGTGCATCAAATGATTATGGTGATTTCTATTCTTCTAAAGCCGCATTATGGAGCTCGTCTCTGGGTTCATTAGTAGAACTGAACTGGGGAAGTTCGGTTTCTGATACCGCTGTCTACAAAAACAGAACGGCTCAAGGAAGCCTGAGAGATTTTGTTATCGTCGACAATAAGCTTTACAGCGTTGGCTATAACACATATCTCCATGACTCCTACTACTACTTTATGGAAGCGACGGTCTTTTCTGTTGACCTGGAGAGTGATGTTTTTGACGCAGATAACTGGGAAACAAAGAAAGTTTCTGGAGCAGGTGTAGAAAGTGATGACGATTACATTTACAGCAATACACTCTTAACTGGCGTAAACAGCAACCTTGTTGCGATTGGTGAAGCAAAACGTTCGGGTAGTTACCCATACGAAAATGCGGCATCTAACAGAATGTATGTTATCGATGATATATCAGAGAATTCCCTATCGGCGAGCTACTTAAGTGGTGGTATCTTCTTCGATGGTGTTGGTGGTAAAGCTCGTTCAATAAATAACTTTAATGAGATTGTTGGGCAAGTAGATGCTGAAAATACCAACGAAAGTAGTGGTAAACCAAGGAGAAAACGCGGATTTATTTATCCATATAACGGCACTGGTACAAGCGACACACGCCGTTCAAGGTTCAGTGATCAGGCTTGGTGGTTGGATGATTTGACCAATGGTGGCGATTATTCTGAAGATAATAACCAGTATCGAATCATTGATGCATCGGGAATCAATGATGCAGGTGTCATTTCCGCTACTGCGTTGAAATGTGAATCCGGCTATGACGACACCAGCCACTTTGCGACATGTGGTAATGAAGAAGAGGACGAACAGGTTGTCGCCGTTAAGCTAGTACCTATCGTTGGCGCTACATCTGACGATATCGAGGAACGAAGTGAGGAAACTGACGAGACGACAACAAGCCGTTCCGGTGCAAGCTTAAACTATTTCTTATTGTTTACTTTAAATGTTCTGTTCGGACTTCGTGTCTTCTCAAGAAGACAGGTTCGAAGAAATAAAGACCAGTAAACATAGAACCGTCTTGTTGCCCCGGCTAAATAATTAGTTTGTTTAAACTATGCACTTTAGCCATTTAAAGCGAACTCATAACATGAGTTCGCTCTTTTTCATTTTTCCAATCTATTTGCACATTCTTACAGATTCGTTTAGCCGTGCTGACTTTTGCTAAAGCCTACCAATCCTACCTTTCTCCATAATCTGCTCACATTGTTTCGTTACATTGAGGGTCGTTTAAAGAGGGCCGTTGTGCGTATAAATCGCGCGACTGTTTTTATGGAGAAAAGAGATGAAAAAAATTGTATTAGTCGCAACCACATTAATGTTGGCATTCGGTTCTATGTCCGTATTCGCAGATGATCGACCTGCTCCACCACCTAATGGCGATCGACCAGAGCCACCTTCATTTAGTGATATTGATACAAACGGCGATGGTGTGTTGACTAAAGGCGAGTTGAAAGGCCCTTTCCTTCAAGACTTCGATAAACTTGATGTCGATGGTAGTGGTTCACTAACTGAAGATGAATTACCACAACCACCTGAGCCTCGATAAACACAAATAGTCCATTTTATCGAATGACAGCAATGGGGGAATTCAGTCTGTGAGGTTAAAGGCGCTTGCTTATACAGAAAAATTAAAGCAGCATCACTTTAATTCAGTCCTGGTGAAAGAACGCTAAGCGCTGTAATTCTCCCATTTGTTAGAAGTATCCTATAGGTTTTCCGTGCGTATTTCTCTGTTTCAAAAGCTGTTTTCTGCGTTATTACTTAGTAGTGCTCTTGTTATCGTGATCATGGCGCTACAAATTAATGCGAGCTTTAAAGATGGCTTCCAACAGTATTTGAATCAAGAAGAAATCGCCAAAGTGCGTTTATTGTCTGAAAGAGCAAGTCAATATTATTCCCAGTCAAAAGACTGGTCGCGATATGAATACTCTCCACACTGGTGGGAAGATTTTCTGATGCTGTCTGGAGAAATGCCACCTCCCAGAGACGACATGCTTCCGCCAAATGAAAGAAAACCCTCGTGGCGAGGAAAACCACTTAAAGAGCCGATTATGATGCCGCTAAGTGGAAGGTTGAACCTATTAGATGTGAACGGAAATGTATTGTTCGGCCACGCAGAAAACCTCGACGTGAAAGAAGGGATGCATTTGCATAAAGTGGAGATTCTTTTTGAAGGTGACGTGATCGGCTATCTTTCTATTTTGCAGAGCGATTCATTTAACAATCATTTAGCCGATCAGTTCTTAAAATCGCAAACAAAGAACCTGTTGATCATCAGTGTTGCGGCAATTTGTGTGAGTTTGCTCTTTGCTCTTGTCTTTGTGCGTTACTTGTTGACGCCGTTACGAGCACTTCACCAAGGTGCGAATGCGGTACGTGATGGAAACCTCGATTATCAGATTGAGTATGACAGTAATGATGAAATCGCCGATGTGACCCAGGCCTTTAACCATTTGGTTGAATCCTTGAAATATCAGGAGGAGATGCGCGAACGGTGGCTGTCGGATATTTCGCATGAGTTACGCACACCATTAGCCGTGCTTAGAGGGGAGCTCGAAGCGCTTCAAGATGGTATTCGGCGTCCTGAGCCAGCTTATATTCAATCCTTACATCAACAAGTGTTAACGCTTGCTCAGTTGGTGGAGGATTTACGCGCTTCTGCAAAAGCAGACATCAAGTTGCACCTGAAAAAAGAGATCGTGAATGTACGGAATGGGGTTGAAAATGTTCTGGTCAGTCATTTAAACCGCTTTGAAAAAAAATCGCTGAACTTGAATGTTGATTTTGATATCGACCCGAATGCGACTGTGTATGTGGACAGGCAGAAACTGAGTCAGGTACTGAATAACTTATTGGAGAACAGCTTCCGATACACAGACGAAGGTGGAAAAGTTAACGTCTATTTAGGGCAGGAGCAAAACTCAGTGCTACTCTCCATAGAAGATAGCTCACCAGGCGTGCCGAATGATGCGCTACCAAAGCTTTGCGACCGATTATACCGGGTCGATCAGTCCCGGAGTCGAGCTTTTGGTGGTTCGGGACTGGGACTGTCAATTTGTAATAACATCATCCAAGCTCATAAGGGTGAGCTGAAACTGGAGCATTCTGAGTTGGGTGGTTTGAAAGTTTCTGTTCGTTTACCCATCGAATAGGGCACAAGCTTCAGTTACAAGTAATTAGGATAAGTAAAAAAAGCCATGATATTAATTGTCGAAGATGAGCCGTCACTGGCAAACGTTGTTTCGGATTATTTGATCCACAATGGTTTTAAAACCCATATTATCGGCGATGGTAATGATGTGATTGATTGGGTTAAGAATAATAACCCAGAACTGATTTTGCTGGATTTGATGCTACCAAACCGTAGCGGATTAAGTCTCTATCGGGAACTCAGAACCTTCAGTGATATTCCTACCATTATGGCGACTGCGAAGGTTGAAGAAATCGACCGATTATTAGGTCTGGAACTGGGAGCTGATGATTACGTTTGTAAGCCATACAGCCCACGAGAATTGGTTGTGCGTGTGCGAAACATTCTACGCAGATACAACTCGACCAATAAACCAGTGACCGAAAATGAGAGCGCTCCGGTTCTGATCGATCAAAGCCAGATGAAAGTATGGGTAGATGGTGAGTTGGTCACGCTTACATCAGTGGAGTTTAAGTTGCTGACTCATTTTCATAAACACGAGGGGCAAGTATTCAGTCGTGAGCAGTTGATGAATAAGATCTACAGTGACGAAAGAGTCGTTACGGATAGAACCATAGACACTCATATAAAAAATCTACGCAAAAAGATCTTTGCCGCTAACGCGGAATATGACTGGATAAAGGCCGTGTATGGCGTGGGTTATCGTTTCGAGATGGAATAAGCCAAACTCAATCGTTGCTAAGACGATGCTCATGACGTTGGTTCGTAATTCTCGGGAGTTATGCCATCGTCAGTATTTGGTGAAATCATATTGCTTTAGCGGGATTCGACTATTGCTATCTGACTCATGCGTATAGAATCGTTTATGTATGTAATGAATAAGTAAGAGCTAACAATTGAAGACAAAAATTAAAGCAAAAACCTTGGCCATTTCTGCCGCAGCGTTGCTGATCAACGGCTGCGCTAGCTACAGCATCACTGAGCGAGATATGAATCAATATCTCCAAGATAAAGCGACCATTAACCAATCCGTTGGGGTTGAAAACGTCATGTATGCACAAGTTTCCGTTGATGACCTTGAAGTGAAAATCGGCCGTGTTGATGATGACCGTATATCGGTGTTTGCTAATACAACGGCGAATGTACAGTTTTTTACTCAACGCACTCTAGGGTTGGATCTCGATCTGGAATTTAGCGCTATTCCTAGGTATGACCAAAAGACCGGTGAAGTGTTTCTGCAGTCGCTACGTTTGGAAAAGTTTGAAGATAAAAGTAATTTGCTGACACCGGAAATCACCAACTTAATTAAACCTGCTGTTTCGATGATCGGTTACGCTCTATCAAATCAGCCTGTTTATAAGCTCGAAAGTGATAAAGTTCAGTCAATTCTGCTGAAGTCGACGAATCCAAACTTAGTTATCAAAAACAACAAATTAGTGATTGAGCTCTTCAACTAACTGACCTCTCATTCGTGATCCGCTGCTGACTTAGCTGCTCAGTCACAGCGGATGCTATAGCAACAACTTCTATTCGCTTCGGCGTAAATTATCGTCTAATTCGAGACACAATACTCGTAACGCTTCAATGCTCTCTGCCGACATGCTCGAGCGTGACTCAAGCTTTGCGGTCAACTCTTGAGCATCTTCCTGTAACTGACTGCCTTTTGGTGTCAGAGAGATGACTTTCTTACGCTCATCCAAATCGGAGACTTTCCGAGTTAGTAAGTTTTTTGATTCCAATCGCTTAACAATAGGCGTCAGCGTACCTGAATCTAAATGGGTATCTTGAGAAAGTTCTTTCAGACTAACGTCGCTTTTGCACCAAAGCGAGTGCATCACAATGTACTGTGGGTAGGTTAGATCGTATTCGTCAAGCAGTGGTCGAAACGCACGCACCAGCGAATTGGTCGCGGTGTACAAAGCAAAACACACGTTATCTGATAATTTCTCGGCCATTAGTGAATCCAATTTTAAACAAGACGACAATGTTAACAAATTTTATGCCATTTAAAAAACATTGTGCGCAAAATATTTTTAAGCAAAGTAGTTGCTTTCTTTTCTCTCTCAAGTTAATTTACTCGCAAATTGTTTGTGCACAAAGCATTTGTCTGCCAATCAATTCAAATAACTAAGGCGCGAAAACGGTTTATGACTAACGGTTACGCGTACGTTGAAGCAAAAGTAAGAGAGTTCATAATGATCAGCCAACAAATCCATTTAGCATCACGCCCAGTCGGTATGCCGACAAAAGAAAACTTCAAGTCTGTTGACGTAGAGTTACCGGCAATTAAAGAGGGCGAAGTGTTAATTAAGAATACTTGGATGTCTGTTGACCCATACATGCGTGGTCGTATGTACGTGAGAGAATCATACATCCCACCGTTTGAAATTGACCAAGTATTAGAAGGTGGCGCAATCGGCGAAGTTATCGAATCTAAGAATGAAAACTTCCCAGTTGGTTCAAAAGTAAGCAACATCAGCGGATGGCGCACTACGTTTATCAGTGATGGCGCTGATTTAACCTTGTTACCAGCGGTTGGGCTACCAGACCAGCACTTCCTTGGCGTTATTGGTATGCCAGGCTTAACTGGTTGGGTAGGGTTGTTTAAAGTTGCTCAACTTAAGCCGACAGATACCGTTTTTGTTTCTGCAGCGTCAGGTGCAGTAGGTAGTGTTGTTTGCCAGCTTGCGAAGCTACATGGCTGTAAAGTGATTGGTTCAGTAGGCTCAGACGAAAAAGCTGAAATGGTGAAAGCAATGGGTGCAGACGCGGTTATCAACTACAAGAAAGTAGATGACCTTACTAAAGCACTACGCGAAGCAGCGCCAGAGGGCATCGATGTTTACTTTGAAAACGTAGGTGGTGCACATCTGGAAGCAGCACTTGAAGTTATCAACCCATACGGTCGTATTCCAGTGTGTGGCATGATTGCAGACTACAATGCAGAGACTCCACAACCAGGTCCAAGTAACCTACTGCAAATCAACACTAAAAAGTTGACTATGCAAGGTTTCATCGTCATGGATTACTGGGATCATATCGGTGAGTTTGTTGAGCAAATGGGTCAGTGGATCAAAGACGGTAAAGTGAAGTCTGAAGAGACGGTATACGAAGGCCTTGAAAACGCCGCTGAAGCATTCATCGGCCTATTCGAAGGCAAAAACAGAGGTAAGATGCTGGTTAAGATTTAACGAGCTGAGTTAGAAGTAAAGGTGGGTGAAATGCCCACCTTTTTTAGCTTTAGTGATCACAACATGTACTGGATTAAGTACTATAAATCCTTATATAACAATACATTGTATATCTTAAATTTGAGGTACTAGGCTCTATTAGCCGTGGTTTCTATTTAATAGAGAATGACGAATGAAAGATAAAGTTTTTCTAATATTGGCTAGCATTATTGTTCCTGCCTCCCATGCTGAAATTATAAATATTCCTAAAGAAACTGGATTCTCTGGTTTTATAATGGGCGGAGCCTCTTATATTAATTATTCATCTAACTTATACAAAGGGCAGAGCGATTCAAGTGATGAACACTCCGGTCTCTACAACGAACCCAAAAAACGTTCTACTGGAGTCCCTCTTTTGGGGTTAGATTTACGTTACACGTTTGCAGACTCGCGAACCCAAATATTTTTCGGTAACTTGATCCAAGATGCTGTTCAATTTGACTTTACTCAGCAGTTAGGTGTTAGACAAGAAATTGGTGATAAAGGAATAGTGGCATTGAGCTATGTTTTTCCGCTTATGCCAACAGAAACTTGGTCTGATCCCTACGCCTCTGGTGATAGAGACGATACTGATATTAAGTCGGGTGGTGTACGTTTTGCCTGGGATAAAATTTGGGGTACAAGGTTCAATGCCACCTTAACTTATCGAAAATTTGATATCGATGAAGAAAAAAGTGGTGATAGCTTGGCCTTAGACACAGATCAACAGGCATTATTGGATAGAAACGGCAATCTCACTTCGATGTCATTAGCGTATGACTGGGTTTTAAATTCATCTAATATTGTGACTCCACAGTTGATATTTGGTGTTGGGGATTTTGATGGCAAAGCCATGTCGTACGATAGAACGGCGGCTAAATTGTCGTATCTACATATCCGGAATCAGTGGACTTTTGCGACTAACATCTACGCGGGGAAAGTTGATTATGACAGAGCGAATCCGGTATTTGGCAAAAGAATTGACACTAATGAGTTTGGTGTCAACGCTTCATTTTTCTTAAATAGAATATTTGGTGTTGAAGACTTAACTTGGCTAGTCAGCGGCTCTTATGCTGTCAGCGATTCGGATATCGACTTCTTTAAAAAAGACATGAATAGTGTCAGTACTGCGCTGGTGTATGATTTTTAACCAGTACTATATATTCCATAACTTGCCTGCGACTTTATTCGGTATAGGTTTCTAATTCGTCCTAGTTGTGTTTACTGAGTCTGAATCAAATTTGGCGAAATATCTGCGCCTTCTAGAATGTGGCTGCGGTTGTGGCTAGGCTGTTGCGCTGTCGGTAGAGTTGTTTGCCAGCTTGCGAAACTACATGGCTGTAAAGTGATTGGTTCAGTAGGCTCAGACGAAAAAGCTGAAATGGTGAAAGCAATGGGTGCAGACGCGGTTATCAACTACAAGAAAGTAGATGACCTTACTAAAGCACTGCGCGAAGCAGCGCCAGAGGGCATCGATGTTTACTTTGAAAAATCTGGAAGCAGCACTTGAAGTTATCAACCCATACGGTCGTATTCCAGTGTGTGGCATGATTGCAGACTACAATGCAGAGACTCCTCAACCAGGTCCAAGTAACCTACTGCAAATCAACACTAAAAAGTTGACTATGCAAGGTTTCATCGTCATGGATTACTGGGATCATATTGGTGAGTTTGTTGAGCAAATGGGTCCGTGGATTAAAGAAGGCAAAGTGAAGTCTGAAGAGACAGTCCTGAAAACGCCGCTGAGGCATTCATCGGCCTATTCGAAGTCAAAAATAGAGGTAAGATGCTGGTTAAGATTTAACGAGCTGAGTTAGAAGCAAAGGTGGGGGAAGTGCCCACCTTTTTTGTTTTATAAGGCTAGGGGTGAGTGTGTTAATTGTACTAAGTGCTCCAGTTCGAACAGTTAGGTGGGACCTTACCAGTTTTTACACTTACTTAACCTGGTGTCCAAAACTGTTGGTGTGGATCATTACCGCCATTCCCCGTAATCTGCTTTGTGCTAAGAACCAAAGCTATGGATAGCCCTGCTAAATTTTTCATTTCGCTTGCATGACAACGGTAGCTATATCATTACCCGACGTGGTACAGTCGATGCCCTTATTATTCTCGAGCACTTTTCTATGGGCTGGAGTTATCGTAAAAAGTTTAAAGAGAGCTCAATCAGGAGGTACTTAATAACCTTAGCGACAGGTTTCTCGGGGCATAAATTTGGTACAGGGCCAGCGGCAAAGCAACTTGCGGCCGACCTGCTAGCGAATCGCAGTCCAATAGTCGACCTAACACATTATCGATTCAAGCGATGTTAACAATCGTATATAACAACAAAAATAAATACTCAGACTTTTTTAAAGACAATAACGTATCCCTCACTTTCAACTACTTGTTATTTTAGAGAGAGATTACACCCCAATGAACAACGTAACTGGTATAAATGAATTAAACCAGCTCAGTTCTGACAGAGAAAAAATGGTTGATATTGTCTTAATCGGAGGAGGTATCATGAGCGGGACGCTTGGTACATTCATCCAACAATTAGAGCCCAACTGGACAATAGAAATGTTTGAGCGTCTTGATGACATCGCTCAAGAAAGTTCCAATGCATGGAATAACGCCGGAACGGGGCATGCTTCTCTCGCGGAATCGAATTATACGCCAGAGAAGCCAAATGGCCAGGTCACGATAGGTAAAGCTGTTGATATTTATGAACAATTCCAACAGTCTCGTCAGTTTTGGTCCTATCTGGTAGAGGAAGGCACAATCAGTAACCCGGGTCACTTTATCAAAAGTGTTCCCCATATGAGTTTCGTCACTGGCGAAAACAATGTCGAGTTTCTGCGTAAACGCTTCAAATTACTTCGAACTCTTCCTCTTTTTGATGGAATGGTTTATTCCGAAGATGAACAACAGATCCGCTCTTGGGCTCCATTATTAATGGAAAACCGCGATCAAAATCAGCCAGTTGCGGCCACTCGTTCGCGTTTCGGGACTGATGTAAACTTTGGTGCTCTGACGCATCACATGGTTGATTCCCTGAAAAAAAATCACAACTTCAGACTCAACTTGCAACACGAAGTCCGTTCACTGAAACACCAGCCTGATGGCACCTGGAAATTAAAAGTGAAGGATTTTAGTAATAACAAAACTCGTACCGTACATGCCAAATATGTATTTATAGGCGCCGGAGGAGCATCGCTTACGCTCCTGCAAAAATCAGGAATTAAAGAAGCCAAAGGTTATGGTGGCTTTCCTGTTGGTGGTCAATTCTTAGTGACGGAAAAACCAGACATCGTTAGAGCCCATAAAGCCAAGGTATATGGTAAAGCGCCCGTCGGTGCCCCGCCTATGTCGGTGCCCCATATGGATACCCGAGTCATAGACGGAAAAGAAGTGGTTCTATTCGGCCCCTTTGCAACCTTCTCAAGTAAGTTTCTTAAAAACGGTTCCTTATTAGACTTATTTAATTCTGTAAGCCCATCAAACTTACTGCCAATGACACAAGTCGGAATGAAGAGCTTTGATCTTATCAAATACCTCCTCGGCCAGTTAACACAGAGTAATGAAGACCGAATGAATGCGCTGCGCGAATTTTTCCCGTCGGCAGACACTAATGATTGGTCTTTATTACAAGCAGGTCAGCGGGTACAGATCATCCAGCATGTACCCGGTAAAGGAGGTGAATTACACCTCGGCTCTGAACTTGTTCATGCAGAAGATGGTAGCCTCACCGCCTTACTAGGCGCATCACCAGGTGCATCTGTTTCAACTTCTATAATGCTTCAATTACTTGAACGTTGTTTTAGTGACGAGATGGCTTCAGATAAGTGGAAGCATAAGATTAAAGAAATGATTCCGTCATATGGATTGTCGTTAATCGAACACCCTGAATTGAATCAAGAAATTTTACGTAAAACGAGTGAAATACTGCACTTAGAGCAGGATTTACTTGAGGTTCGCTCAAGTAGAGAAAATATAGTAGAGCAAAACGAACCAGTTTTTGCCTACAGGGCTTAACGTCCTGCGGTTACACCGTTATATTCGCCTTATGTTGATCAACTTCGATAACTAAAATACCGCTCCTAGAGGGCGGTATTTTAGTTCTTCAAATCTAACATGAAAAACATCGTCCTGTTCGGCTATCAAAACAGCCGTGCGAGAGCCTGTCCGGTGGACTTCTTATGTGAATACTCCGGTTATTTGCAAAGCGATGTCTACAGAGCCGATGACGAATTAACTAAAGTTACCAATGTGGGAGTCTTCGCGCACGCTCGTCGTAAGTTAATAGATGTGAAGAAGCTTCACGGTAAAGGTAAATCTGGTAAAGCGGATGTGGCATTAGCGAAAATTCAAATGGTGCCGATTCCAGTGCGCTGTTGTACAGGACCATTGAGACAGCGAAAGCCAACGGGCTAATACTCTACGATTACAGGGTCAAATGCATGAAAGAGCTGGCAAAGGCTGAGCCTGATATAATACCAATCGTAGTAAATAACTGGTCATTCTAGCTTGTTAAAATACTCGATAACTGCGTTAGAATTTTTGATTGTAGAATAACTACTTATCGAAAAATCCTGCCTTGTTCTCAGGCATTTTTCCTACGCTATTTCTGATCACTTACTTACTGTGATTGGTATAAACACACTTCTTCCCTGAAACTTCTCACGCTGAAACCAAATCGCCCCGTGGGATCATGGGGCAGATACAGAATAATCTCGATGAGTATAAAATTAAACATGGTTATCTGTCGCTAGTCTGTAATTGATAAAACACTCAAAAATTAACCTGGAAAACTTGATCAAGGTCAGTTTGATGCTACTTTTTAAGTATGGAACCCCTGTTTTTGGGAGTACGTCCATCAAGTTGAAGTTGATTTTTCATGTTCAGATAGCAGAAAGCTTGCAAGATTTTGCAAAAGATTACTATCAGGATGATATTAAGAACAAATGAATTGGAACTTAGTCTTAGTGTGCGCCTAATATCCTGTTCATTGTAAGGTACTGTTATGAAAGCGTTAATTACAATCGTATGTATGGTGTTTGCGTTTGCCGCTACCGCTGGTGAACGGATGGTACAAAATAACACAAAACTATATTCAGATACATTTGCTAGTAAACAGGATGCGATCAATGCTGGCTTCAATATGTATGACGCACTGGCGAACGCAAATGACAAACAGTTACGTTGGAAACTGAATCCAGCTGGTCAGAATGTCGTCGGAAGAAGTATGCATGTAGAAAGTGCTCAAGTGAGGGTTGAGGAAGTGCCTGTATCTCGAGATACTATTCACTATCGTGCTATTGTTGACGTAGATTACAACTACAAAGTTAGAGAAAGTAGTCGCTAATCTTCAGACATTAAAAAAGGCGGATAACTCATTGGGTTATTCGCCTTTTCTATTTAGGGTTCTATTTGGGGGTCTTCAGATGTCATTAGTTTAAACTAACAAATTTCTGTGTATCACCCGATTTTTGCGCTGCTTGAAATTCTTTCGAAATACGTTCTAACTCTAAAAATGCATAGCTATGTTCATTATAATTGCATACGTTCAAAGATATAGCTAACTTGTACACTGATAGAGCTCGGTTCATATCGCCATGTTCCATATAATACTTACCTAAATAAAAATAAGCTTCGGTAAGTCGCTGTGCCATCACTTTATTGTCCGATGTGCTATTAGTGACCAGTTTGACGACATTTTCTTCAGTTATTTTGTTCAGAAGTATACCTGCTAATATCCAACCCCATTCATCGGTTCGGTTTTTATAACTCTCTTGTAAATGTGCCGTTGCTGAAGTTTTATCTACGTCAGATTCAATAATATATAACCACATGGCACGGAATGGATCGTTAGGGTTTTCCTCATAGAAAGTTTTGATATCTTCCAGTGCAAGTTCTGGTCTTCCACCATAATAAAGTGCAATTGCACGGTTATATATGGCTTGCTTATTATTCGGATCCAATTCAAGAGATGAGTAAAATGCTTCATAAGCAGCATCAAACTGACTAATTTGGGTGTAGTACATCCCAAGCAGGTTATAGATATCAGGTTGTTGTGGATCGATCTGCAGTGACTTTGCATAGTCTGTGCTGGCCAAATCTCTTAGTCCTATCTCGTCATAATTAAGACCTCGTTTTAAATATATTTCGGCACGAGACTTATCGTTGAGTTCTTGATCTGTCAGGAGATGATTTAGTTTTGCAATGTTAGCCTCTGCCATTGCATTCGGTTGCAATGGTACAGCCATAGCTGGGTACACTAATTGTTGTTCATTTCGGGTTGAGCTTTTTTGGGAAATGTCTTTTTCAACAGGGTTACATCCTGTCAAAACAATCAGCGCACCTAAACTATAAAACTTATACCATTTGACCATATCTATACTCCAATTTTACTCCCAAAATCAGTTTGGGAGTGATTTGAGCACCTTTATAGCACAAAAAATAACCAAATTGCCAATTATTAATTAAACACTCAATAAAGGTTTTATTGTTATTGTGATCGTGTCCCTTGGCTTTAGCCTCCTCATCAACACAATACGCTTTAATCCACAAAGCTTACATGGCACTAAAGGCAGCAACAGTGGCTTTATCAATGTTTTTAATCGATTCCCACCGCAGTCCGTTTGCAGTTCTAACTTTTAGCAAGTTGGATGTTGATACGGCCGCATTTCCCACTTATCGGCAAGCCATAAACTGTTCGAGAAACATAAGTGTTAACGGTACAAGTCTTCTTAGATTCACGGTCTATCACTTTAAACCGACGATCTCGGTAACAAAATACATCGATGATCTGTGGAGATTCATCCAAAGTGACTTAAAAGAAGTTACTAATCAGTATGGTAGAAGGCGTAAATACAGTATTCGACTCAACAACGCGGAGAAGAGCCAATAAATCTATGGCAAATAGGTAGGCTTTGTCTGCTAAGGATCAACTACGGTAACTCAGTTGGGGAAGGAATGTGTAAGTAAGATCTCTATAAAGAATTTGTTTTATTACTAGATAAAGCCGTTCAAAAAGCTACTTTCTCGGGTGTTAAGCAAAAAAATAGACAAACCGAGGTTTGTCTATTTTTTATTACTTAGTCCAAGTTTTAATTACTCGGAGATTTACGAAATTAGTCTTCGTAGTTCTCGATGCTTGGGCACGAGCAGATTAGGTTGCGGTCGCCGTAAACGTTATCTACGCGGTTTACTGTTGGCCAGTATTTCCAAATCTTAGTTGCTTTCGATGGGAAGCAACCTAGTTCGCGAGAATATGGGCGATCCCATTCTGCCGCTGCAAGATCCACTTGAGTGTGAGGTGCGTTCACCAGAGGGTTGTTCTCTAGTGGCCATTCACCGTTTTTCACTTTCGACATCTCTTCACGGATTGAGATCATCGCATCACAGAAACGGTTTAGTTCTTCTAAATCTTCTGATTCAGTAGGTTCAACCATTAGCGTGCCAGCAACAGGGAATGACATAGTCGGAGCGTGGAAACCGTAGTCCATTAGACGCTTCGCGATGTCTTCTTCGCTGATACCTGTCTCTTCTTTAAGCGGACGAATGTCAATAATACATTCGTGTGCTACGCGGCCGTTTTTACCACGGTAAAGAATCGGATAGTGTGGACGCAGACGCTCCATCACGTAGTTCGCGTTAAGGATTGCAACTTTTGTTGCTTCTTGCAGGCCAGCTTCACCCATCATTGCGATGTAAGCCCAAGAGATAGGCAGGATAGATGCGCTACCCATATCCGCTGCAGAAACTGCGAAGTCTTTGCCTTCAACACCGTTCTCGATGTGACCCGGTAGGAAAGGAGCCAGGTGAGATTTAACACCGATAGGACCCATACCTGGACCGCCACCACCGTGTGGGATACAGAAGGTTTTGTGTAAGTTCAGGTGAGATACGTCAGAACCAATGAAACCTGGAGACGTTAGGGCAACCTGTGCGTTCATGTTAGCGCCGTCCAGGTAAACCTGACCACCTGCTGCGTGAACCATTTCACATACTTCTTTCACTTGCTCTTCGTAAACGCCGTGCGTAGAAGGGTAAGTGATCATGATGCTTGATAGGTTATCTTTGTGCTTCTCGATCTTATCAGCAAGATCGCTCATGTCGATGTTTCCGTCTTCATCACACTTAACGACAACCACTTTCATTGACACCATTGACGCTGTCGCAGGGTTAGTACCGTGCGCAGAACTTGGGATCAAGCATACGTTGCGGTGACCTTCGCCACGGCTGTCGTGGTAGCGTTGAATCGCGATAAGACCAGCGTACTCACCAGATGCGCCAGAGTTCGGCTGTAGTGAGAACTCATCGTAACCAGTGATTTCACATAGCTTCTCTTTTAGATCTTTCGCTAGCGCTGCGTAACCAGCAGCTTGCTCTAGAGGAGCGAACGGGTGGATAGAACCAAACTCAGGCCACGTTACCGGAATCATTTCCGCGGCTGCGTTCAGTTTCATCGTACAGCTACCCAGTGGGATCATACCGTGAGTCAGCGAGAAGTCTTTGTTCTCTAGCTGTTTCAGGTAACGCATCATTTGCGTTTCGCTGTGGTGCGTGTTGAATACTGGGTGAGTCAGGAACTTAGAAGTACGGCGTAGCGCTTCTGGAATTGAAGCAAACTCGTTACTTGCGATTTCTGAAGACAGATCGTTAACGTCTTGTTGTACACCAAATACTGCGAATAGTGCTTCGATATCATCAGTCGTTGTTGTTTCGTCTAAGCTGATACCTAGTTTGCCATCTAGCTTACGTAGGTTGATGTCTGCTGTTTGCGCTTTCGCGTACAGATCTTCAGTTTTACCTTCAGTGTTGATTGTGATGGTATCGAAGAAACTGTTGTGAGCTAGCTCATAGCCAGATTTTGTCAGGCCAGCGGCTAGGATTGCAGTCATATGGTGAGTACGACGAGCGATAGTACGTAGGCCTTCTGCACCGTGGAATACGGCGTAGAAAGACGCCATGTTTGCTAGTAATGCTTGCGCAGTACAGATGTTCGATGTCGCTTTTTCACGGCGGATGTGTTGCTCACGAGTCTGCATTGCCATGCGTAGTGCCTGGTTGCCGTTTACATCAATAGAAACACCGATTACACGACCTGGCATTGTACGCTTGTGCGCATCACGAGTTGCCATGAATGCTGCGTGTGGACCGCCGTAGCCCATAGGTACGCCGAAGCGTTGAGCAGAACCGATAACAACATCAGCACCCATCTCACCTGCTGGTTTAAGCAGAGTAGAAGCAAGTAGGTCAGTGGCAACCGTCACTACTGTTTTGTTTGCTTGTGCTTTTGCGATGATGTCTGTTAGATCACGAACTTCACCAGTTGTACCTGGATATTGAACTAGCGCACCAAATACGTCTTGTTGTGGTAGTGATTCAAGTGAACCAACTAGAACTTCAAAGCCGATGTATTTCGCACGAGTTTTTACAACTTCTAATGTTTGTGGGTGAACATCGTCAGCCACGAAGAATACGTTACTCTTGCTCTTACCAGCACGTTTACACAGAGTCATCGCTTCTGCTGCTGCAGTTGCTTCATCAAGTAGAGAAGCGTTCGCGATTTCCATACCAGTCAGGTCCATAACCATTTGCTGGTAGTTTAGTAGCGCTTCAAGACGACCTTGAGAAATCTCTGGCTGGTACGGTGTGTACGCTGTATACCAACCTGGGTTTTCTAGTACGTTACGTAGAATGACGTTTGGCGTGAAGGTGTTGTAGTAACCCTGACCGATGAACGTACGTTTGATTTGGTTTTGGTCTGCAAATTTGCGCATCGCGACAAGCATGTCTGCTTCGCTTTTCGCTTCTGCTAGTGCTAACGGTTTTTCCAGACGAATTTGTGCAGGGACCGTTTCTTGGATCAGTGCGTCAAGGTTAGCAACGTTGATCGCTTCCAACATTTTTTGTTGGTCAGATTTATTTGGGCCGTTGTGGCGAGCAACGAACTCATTTTGTGTGCTGAGGCTTTGAAGTAATTCAGTCATTGTCCTTTACCTACTCCATAGTTCGGGTAACGTATCGGGTCGTTACTAAGGTCCGAACATTGAAAAAAAGCTGCCTTCCGGGCGGGGGCAGCTTTGCAAATCTTCCTAATTACTCTTCTTCAATTGAGTTTAGGTATTCTTCTGCGTCTTTTAGATTGTCTAGTTCTGATGGGTCAGACATCTTAACTTTAACGATCCAGCCGCCTTCGTATGGTTCTTCGTTGATTAGCTCTGGGCTATCTTCAAGGTCTTCGTTGATTTCTACGATTTCACCGCTGATTGGTGCATAGATATCTGAAGCCGCTTTTACAGACTCAACTAGAGAGAAGCTATCGCCAGCTTCAATTTCGTCTTCCACTTCTGGTAGGTCAACGAATACTACGTCACCTAGCATTTCTTGTGCGTGCTCAGAAATACCGATAGTTACTGTGCCATCGCCATTATCGCGTACCCACTCGTGGCTATCTGCAAACTTCAATGTGTTGTCCATTGCTTAATCTCCAAAAAATAACTGCGTTTAATTTAAATTGTTTATTGGTAAAGAGGGAATCGGCCACACAGTGCTTTCACTTCTTTGCGAACGCGCTGTTCTACTTCTGCGTTACCTTCAGGGCTTTCAACTAGCCCATCCAATACATCGCCAATCCAATTACCGATGAGCTTGAATTCTTCTGCGCCAAAGCCGCGGCTTGTGCCAGCTGGTGTACCCAAACGGATACCCGATGTAATCATAGGCTTCTCTGAATCAAATGGGATGCCATTTTTATTACATGTGATCCCCGCACGCTCAAGTGCCTCTTCTGCTTTGTTACCTTTCAAACCCTTAGGGCGAAGGTCAACCAGCATCAGGTGAGTATCAGTTCCGCCGGTCACAATGTCGCAACCGCGAGTCTGCAATACTTCAGCTAACACTTTTGCGTTATTGATCACTGAATTGATATAAGTCTTAAACTCAGGGCCAAGAGCTTCACCAAATGCGACGGCTTTTGCAGCAATAACGTGCATTAGTGGGCCACCTTGAAGGCCTGGGAATACCGCTGAATTGATTTTCTTAATGATCTCTTCGTGGTTAGTTAAGATCATGCCGCCACGTGGACCACGTAAAGTTTTGTGCGTTGTTGTAGTCACAACGTGCGCGTGTGGTAGTGGGCTTGGATGAGCTCCAGTCGCAATAAGACCAGCGATGTGTGCCATATCAACCATTAGAATTGCATTAACTTCGTCTGCGATTTCTCGGAACTTGGCGAAATCAATAGTACGTGGAATTGCACTACCGCCAGCGATGATCATTTTTGGCTTGTGTTCTAGTGCCAGAGCACGAACATCTTCGTAATTAATTTCTAATGTTTCACGGTCAACACCGTACTGTACCGCGTTGAACCATTTGCCAGAAAGAGCAGGGCGAGCTCCGTGTGTCAGGTGACCACCCGCGTCGAGTGACATACCTAAAATAGTGTCACCTGGCTGAAGAAGTGCCAGCTTCACTGCGCCGTTTGCCTGAGCGCCTGAGTGAGGTTGAACGTTTGCGTATTCACAACTAAAAAGTTTTTTCGCACGTTCGATAGCGATTGCTTCTACGGTATCAACATGCTCACAACCACCGTAGTAACGACGGCCTGGGTATCCTTCAGCGTATTTGTTTGTCAGGCAAGTGCCTTGAGCTTGCATTACCGCTTTAGAAACAATGTTCTCTGAAGCGATAAGTTCAATTTGTTCGTTTTGGCGAGCGAATTCCGCCTGAATTCCAGCAAAGACTGCATCATCTGTCGCAGAGAGGTTGGTAGAGAAAAAGTTTTCCAAGCTGTGGTTAGGGTAACTCTTATTCATGGTAGTTGACCTTCCAAATCTGAAAATGAACCCGCAATAGATTGAATTATTGGTTTGCGGTTAGGTTCATTTGTCCTCAAAACAGCTGTACTGCGTAGCAGAACAGAGCGAACATCCAGCCCTAAATGTGGGCAAAAACTCCGTCGGATTTTGCGTTACTAATCCAATCTCTCACGCCTAATCGTTTACGGAAAAGTGCATCTCTACATCTAACAAGGCTGTAACATAGCGC
The DNA here is from genome assembly GCF_052353105.1 of Vibrio sp. YIC-376. Taxonomy (NCBI): domain Bacteria; kingdom Pseudomonadati; phylum Pseudomonadota; class Gammaproteobacteria; order Vibrionales; family Vibrionaceae; genus Vibrio; species Vibrio sp. YIC-376. The sequence continues at coordinate 254,501 of NZ_JBBWFK010000005.1, read as the reverse complement.
TTGAGAAAGGAACAATCAACAAAAAATTTCCTATAGGAAACACGACTTCGTGTTTTGTTAACAAGCGCACACTTTAATTAACCTGGTGGACTTTTATCCATTATATGGTTCATGCACAATGCGTATAGGGAGAGAGATAAGAACATTTAAAGAGGGAATTATGGCAGGAAGTATTTATGATGAATACCCATCGATGACGTTAACGAAAGATAACTATGATGAGAACATAGAGCCACTAAAGCTCGGTCAGCGCATTAAAGACATTCGCTCGAAGTTGGGTATTACACTCGAAGAGGCGAGTCAAAGAACTGGCCTTGCGCGCTCTACACTTAGTAAAATTGAGAACGAGCAGATTTCACCTACGTTTCAGGCGATGCAAAAACTGGCTCTTGGTTTACAAATTGATATGCCGCAACTGTTTGAACCGCCTAGAAAAAAGGTTGCTACTGGTCGTAGGGATGTCACCAGAAAAAGTGAAGGAAAACCGCATCCAACCCAAACCTATGAACACGAACTTCTTGCTACTCAACTTTCCAATAAGAAAATGATGCCGTTTAAAAGTCAGATTCGTGCGCGTAGTTTTGATGAATACAAAGATTGGATTCGCCACGACGGTGAAGAGTTTTTACTTATCTTATCTGGTGAAGTGCGATTCTATTCGGAGTTCTACGAACCAGTGGTATTGAGCGAAGGTGATAGTGTTTACTACGATGCAAACATGGGTCATATGTTGACCAGTGTTAGTGAGGAAGATGCACAGATCCTTTGGGTTACTGCCAAATAATGATAAAAAATTGTAAATTTCCTATAGTGAAGGCAAACGATTGCTATTGGTTTTAAATTCGTTAAAATGGCGTTCTATTGATGATCCATCACTCAATGTAGCGCCTTTTTTCAGCATTTTGTTGTGATTAAAATGTTAAAAGTCACACTTTTGAAAGCCAACAGTCGTCTTGTTCGTGCAAAATGGAATCAAGCGTGTTTATTATTGGAAACATAGAAAGCGAATGCCGACAGCATTCTCGGGTCTATCTAAATGGAGACGAACATGACTCAAGAACTTCTGAAAACACCTCTGCATGCACTTCATATTGAAGTTGGCGCAAAAATGGTCCCGTTCGCGGGTTACGATATGCCTGTTCAGTACCCACTAGGCGTAAAAAAGGAACACTTACACACTCGCGATGCCGCAGGTCTGTTCGATGTTTCTCACATGGGTCAACTTCGTTTGATTGGAGAGGGTGCGGCGGCATTCCTGGAAACATTGGTTCCTGTTGATATCATCGACCTGCCACAAGGTAACCAACGCTACGCTTTCTTCACGAACGAGCAAGGTGGCATCATGGATGACCTGATGGTGGCTAACATGGGTGATCACTTGTTCGTGGTTGTTAACGCTGCATGTAAAGAGCAGGACATCAATCATCTTAAAGCTCACCTTCCTGCTGACGTAGAGTTAGAAGTCATTGAAGATCGCGCGTTACTTGCTCTTCAAGGGCCAAAAGCAGCAGAAGTACTTAAGCGCTTTAATGCTGAAGCAGCAGATATGCTATTTATGGACGTGAAGAAACTAGAAATTCTGGGCGTTGAATGCATCGTGAGCCGCAGTGGCTATACGGGTGAAGATGGTTACGAAATCTCAGTTCCTAACACTCATGCTGAAGAGTTGGCACGTAAACTAACCGCAGAAGTTGAAGTTGAGTGGATTGGTCTGGGTGCTCGCGACTCACTACGTCTGGAGTGTGGTCTGTGTCTATACGGCCACGATTTGGATACAACTACAACGCCAGTTGAAGCAAGCCTTCTATGGGGTATTCAGAAAGTTCGCCGTACTGGTGGTGAGCGCGAAGGCGGCTTCCCAGGTGCTGACGTTATTCTAAAGCAGATCGAGACTAAAGATGTTGCGCGTAAGCGTGTTGGTTTAGTTGGTCAAACGAAAGCGCCAGTTCGTGAAGGTGCGGAACTGTTTGATGCTGAAGGCACATTGATTGGCGTAGTAACTAGTGGTACTGCGGGTCCTAATGCGGGTAAGCCTGTCTCAATGGGTTATGTAAGAGCAGATTTAGCAGAAATCGGTACGGAGTTATTTGCTGAAGTACGTGGCAAAATGCTACCTATGACGGTAGAGAAAATGCCGTTCGTACCTCAACGCTACTACCGTGGCTAATTAGATTAGATGAAAAAATGCCGAGCTAGTAAGCTCGGCATTTTTTATTTTTGACTGGTCTACTAAAGTTCTTCGCCTACAGCTTCATCAATCGCACAACACATATCAATAACGATATCTTCCACCTTAGCAGGGTGGAGCATGTCTTCTTTTTTGATACTGAATTGACTCGCAATGATTGTGTTGAACAGTTCCCAGTGTCTTAACAGCATCTTTTCACGATCATCAGCAATATCAGGCCATGTTTGCTGCATCAACGGTGCTAATGTCACTGCACCATGAGCAAACAGGATCATTTGCCACTTTGATTCCCAATGATCCACTGGTGCGTCAGGGAACTCAAGGTTGTACTCTTCAAAGATGTGAGCAAAGATGGATTCAAATTCTTTCTTGGTTCGTAGGAAGTAATCAAACAGAGCGTTGTCATCCTGGCGAATAGAGTCCGCAATCATCTGTACAGGGTGCGGATTGACTAAGGTAAACGCCAACATACGAACTATAAATAGATAAATTTTCGTGTTAGATGGGGTGTCTTCTGGCATTTGGTTGATCAATTCGGCCATGTAGTCTTGCATGTACTCGTCCATTGCATCGCTGACGGCTTGCCAAATCTTCTCTTTGCTTCCGAAGTGATGTCTGATCAAACTATGTGAAACACCGGCTTTTTCGCTGATATTTCTTAGCGAGACGCGCTCGTAACCAAGCTCACAAAACATATCTGCTGCAACTTTTAGGATTACGCATTTAGTGTGTTCTGCTGCTTCTGCACTTCTTCGGCCTTGCTTTCTTTCATTCATACTTCGAATTTCCCGAATATTAATCAACGCGTTACTTTTTACCAGAATCAGGCCTATTTGACTAATTTATTTACTATACATGTGGAAAATATGTTGATCTATCTCAATTTGATAATATACTGCACATCTGTGTAGTAAATTAGCTTATGGAGATAACGGGTGCGTAAACAAAATCTAAAACGCACTTTGGTTGGCGCTGTTGTGACATTGAGTCTCTCTGGTGTGCTGACTGGGTGTAATAAAGCCATATCGGAGCCGGCCGAGCCTCTGATCAAACCCGTAAAACTACTTGCGGTGAAAGATTTGTCTGTAGCGGATTCTGATGCGTTCCTTGCACGCATCGACGCAACACATCGAGCACAGCTTTCATTTCAAGTCGGTGGTGAAGTGGACCAGCTGTTAGTCAGAATGGGTCATGAAGTCAAAAAGGGTGATGTTTTAGCTACGCTTGACCCGAAAGATCTCCAATTAGCTCTTGACTCATCTCAAGCGCAATACGCACTGGCTAAAACTCAGTGGCAACGTGCAAAGAGTTTGTACAGCAAAAAACTGATAAGCACTGACCAATACGATCAGCAAGAAACTCAATATAAAGCGGCGTTAGCCAGTTTCGAACAAGCAAAAACGGATCTGAGCTACACCAAAATTCATGCGCCTTTTGATGGGGTGGTTTCTTATACGTATGTGAAACCGTTTCAAGTAGTTGGTGCAAAGCAGGAAATCCTAAATCTTATCGATAACACCACTTTGGATGTCTCATTTACATTGCCGGTAACTTACGTCGAGTCTTTATCACTTGCTTCTCTGAAAAATGCAGACATGTGGGTGACGATGGATAGCGAACCGGGTAAGCGTTTAGCGGGCAAATTCAAAGAAATATCGACTCAGCCAAATGCAGACACCAATAGCTATGAAGCTATTGTGACGATAACTCGACCGTCTGATCGCAATTTGCTAACAGGGATGACGGGACAAGTCCATATCGCGAAACAGAATTTGTCCGCTGCGATGACGTTGCCTGAGACTGCGTGGCTGAATAAAGACATACGTAAAGGTGAGGTCTGGGTGATGGACGGTGCTACTCAACAAGTTCAAAAGGTGACCTTGTCACTTGATGATAATGGCGGTGTGGAAGCGGGATTAGATACCGACGATTACGTTGTTATAGCAGGTGTTGAGCGCTTGGTAGAAGGCCAAGTTGTTAAGGCTTGGGTGCGTGAGGGTGGCATTTAATGAAACGTTCTTTGTTTACGATCTCAGCTATCGCGCTTGCTGTGCTTACCGGATGTCAAGGTGAGAACCAAGATGTTTCCGAGCATCCCCTCTACGTTTCTACCGTATCTGTTAATGCTCCGGTAAAAAGTCAGTTCCGCGCATTTAAAGGCATTGTGGTCCCGGCAGAGCAGACGCCCATCGCATTTCGACGTGCGGGTGAAATTCGACATGTTCTAGTGCAAGAGGGTGATGTGGTTAAACAAGGCCAAATGATCGCGAAGCTTGATGACAGTAAAGAAAAGCAAGCGATGAACGATGCAGATGCTCAATATACCTTGGCCATTCGTCAGTTAAAACGTGGTGAAGAACTGCACCAACGTCAAATGATTTCAAAAGCGGAACTTGACGAACTGACAGCAAATAAAGAACTGGCGGAAGCTAACTTCTATAGCGCTACCAACCAACTGAACTACACGCGTTTGTTTGCACCATTTACGGGTAAAGTTTCTAACGTTTTAAAGGAACGCTTTGAGCGTGTAGCCGCTGGTGAAAGCGTACTTAATCTGTATCAAAATGATTTGGTCTACGTGCGTATCGAACTCTCAGATAACGTTCTTGCACAAGTTGACCCAAATACAGAGAACATGAGCTACAAGCCTAGAGCTACTTTTTCTGGTGATTCAAATTCGTATTCGTTGGACTACTTGGAGCACACGAGTGAACCCAATTCAGAAACTCAGACTTATGAAATGTATCTGACCATGCCACAACCAGAAAAAGAGATTTTGCCCGGAACTAGCGTCAGCGTGATGGTTGACATGGTTGAAGCGGGTATCACATCAATTGACGGCTACAACATTCCCGTCACAGCTCTTCAGGCGGAGAGTGGGAGTAATGCATTCTCTGTTTGGAAACTCAATGGTGACGTTGTCACTAAAGTGCCTGTGAATATTTCACAAGTTAATGGTGAAGGCGCAATTATCTCATCTGGCGTTAATCAAGGAGATGTTTTGGTTAACTCTAATTTACGTAAATTGCGTGAAGGAAAACAAGTGGAAGCTGTGGAGAAGATCCAATAATGAACATTGCTGAGTATTCTATAAAAAATAAAGTTATCAGTTGGCTGTTCATTGTTATTCTTGCCGTTGGTGGTGTTACTTCATTTCTTGAACTCGGCCGATTGGAAGACCCCGCGTTTACCATCAAAGACGCAATGATTGTTGCGACTTATCCCGGTGCGACTTCTAAAGAAGTGGAAGAAGAGTTGACGTATCCGCTTGAAAAAGAGATCCGGAAACTTCCTTATATCGATAATATTACGTCAACGTCTTCAGACGGCATGTCGCAGATTATGGTGAGCATGAAGATGGACTACGGTCCTGATGAGTTGCCACAAATCTGGGACGAAATGCGCCGGAAGATAAATGATCTGCGACCAAATTTACCTCAGGGTGTGCAATCTCTTCAGATCATTGATGACTTCGGTGACGTTTACGGTGTGATGCTGATGCTGACAGGGGATGATTATAACTACGTCGAGCTCAAGCGTTATGCTGATCACCTGACTCGTGAATTGGAGTTAGTCGATGGTGTCGGAAAAGTCGATGTGGCTGGCGATCAACAAGAAATGCTGTTCGTCGAGATTTCACTGGATCGTCTTGCTGCACTCAACATGGACATGAACGTGATTTCTAACTTGTTAAACCAGCAAAATAATGTGGTTTCAGCGGGTGAAGTCATGGTGAATGGCGAAAGCCTTATCATTCGCCCAAGCGGTACGCTTAATACCGTAGAGGCACTCGGCAACCTGATCATTCACGGACGTGATACTGGTAACCTGATCCGCTTAAAGGACGTGGCGACCATCTCTCGTGGTATTCAGGAAAAGCCAAGTAACGTCATTCTGTATAATGGCAAAAAAGCGATCAACATTGGTATCTCATTCGCGTCAGGCGTAAACGTGGTCGAAGTCGGAGAGCGTCTAGATGCTGAGCTTAAAAGCCTAGAATCAATCAAGCCTGCGGGCATCGATTTAAGCTATTTCTATAATCAGGCGAATGAAGTTGATGAGTCTGTAAAAGCGTTTGTTGTTAGTCTGGGTGAAGCCGTTGCTATCGTAATCATTGTTCTTCTGTTCACGATGGGCTTACGAAGCGGGGTGATCATCGGTGTCGTTCTATTGTTGACGGTATTCGGTACCTTCATTTTGATGAACTACAACAATATAGAGCTGCACCGAATTTCTCTTGGCGCTTTAATCATTGCCCTGGGTATGTTGGTTGATAACGCGATTGTCGTGGTCGAAGGGATACTCGTCGGGCTGAAGAAAGGGTGCACGAAGCTACAAGCTGCCGTTGATATTGTTAAACAGACTCAGTGGCCGTTGTTGGGCGCTACAATAATCGCGATTACCGCTTTTGCTCCAATTGGACTTTCACAAGATGCGACAGGCGAATTCATGGGCTCTCTGTTCTGGGTTCTATGCTTTTCGCTGTTCTTGAGCTGGGTTACAGCAATTACACTGACCCCGTTCCTTGCTGACCTGCTTTTAAAAGAAGAGGACAAAGATTCGGGCTCAGACGACGAAGACCCTTATAAAGGTTGGTTGTTCGTTGTGTTTGGCGCATTTCTTAAGTTTGCTCTACGATTCCGTTGGTTAACGGTGGTTAGCATGGTTGCAATGTTAGCGGGTGCGGTGGTGGCATTTGGAAGCGTAAAACAGCAGTTCTTCCCGCCATCAAATACGCCAATGTTCTACGTTGATATGTGGATGCCGGAAGGTACTGATATCCGTGAAACGGTCAAAGAAGCAGAGTCGGTTGAAAACTATATAAGACAGCAGGACGATATTGATTTTGTCTCGGTATCGATTGGTCAGGGTATGCAGCGTTTTGTGCTGACCTATCAACCTGAGAAAAGCTACGAAGCCTATGCTCAGTTCCAAGTTAGGACGACCGACCGTGAAAATATGTTTAAGCTTCTCCATAAGTTGGATGAACACTTAGCGAAGGAATTCAACGAACCGACATTCCAATTTAAGCTGATGGAGTTTGGCCCGTCACCAGCATCGAAGATTGAAGCTCGAATTACCGGCCCTGATCCTCAAGTGCTACGCGACTTGGCGGTGAAAGTGGAAGATATTCTGCATACTGATCCTGGCGCGAGAAACATTCGTCACGATTGGCGCGAACGCACTAAAGAGTTGGTTCCAGTATTTAACGAATCTAAGGCTCGTCGTCTGGGGATTTCAAAAGAAGATCTCTCTAGTACATTGCAGATGTCATTTGGCGGTAGCACGCTAGGTTATTTACGTGATGGTACGCATACGCTGCCAATCATGACGCGTCTTCCTGAATCGGAACGTGTGGATTTCGAATCGCTACAAAACGTGACGATCTGGAGCCCGTCACTTCAAACCTACATCCCTGTGGATCAGGTGATAGATGGTGTGAAGTTAGATTGGAACGAGCCGCTTATTCAGCGTCGTGACCGAAAACGAACGCTGACGGTGCTGGCTGATCACGATGTACTGAGTGAGGACACTGCAGCAAGCCTATTTGCTCGTGTTCAACCAAAGGTGATGGCATTACACCTACCTGATGGCTACGAAATTACATGGGGTGGCGAATACGAATCATCGAAAGATGCGCAAGAAGGTCTGTTCGGTTCACTGCCGATGGGTTACTTGCTGATGTTCATCATTACCATCTTGTTGTTTAACTCGATTAAAAAGCCGCTGGTTATTTGGTTCACTGTGCCATTGGCTATCATTGGCGTGTCATTTGGTTTATTGGCGACAAATATGCCATTTAGCTTCACCGCTTTCTTAGGCTTATTGAGTTTGAGCGGGATGATTTTGAAAAACGGTATTGTGTTACTCGATCAAATTAACCTTGAATTGGATTCAGGCAAGGATCCATATGTCGCCATCGTAGATAGTGCGATCAGCCGTGTGCGCCCGGTAAGTATGGCGGCGTTGACAACAATTCTGGGTATGATTCCGCTCGTATTTGATGCCTTCTTTGGCTCAATGGCGATTACGATTATGGCAGGACTTGGTTTTGCAACAGTATTGACACTCATAGTTGTGCCAGTAATGTTTGCGATTCTGTATAGGATTAAACCGACCACTGCATAAGGACTCCTGACTTTTTAAAGTCAGTTTCCTGCCTAGCCCTGAGGGATTTCCTCAGGGCTTTTTTAGTTTTAAGAAACAGTGAGTAAGCATCGATAAGTTATCTAGGCTATGGTGTTGATGTTAACGACGTTAGATCGAAGTGAGTGGTGCTGATCATCTTTGTTGATTTCTAGCTCAGGTTATTTCGGTATAATAGTCAACTTCACACATAACAAAGCGAGAAAGTATGAACAATCGCGTATTAAAAGGGATTTACCTTCTTGGGTCACTATCACTGGTTGGCTGTTCATTTGTGGATAGTACTTCGACTGAAGCACAAATGAGTGAAGCGGAAGTGAACCAGGCGACGCCCGAGATGATTTCTTCATGGATTGATAAACAAGTTTTAGCGCCAGCAGGCCTCTCTTTGGAGAAAGACAACATTCAATATTTAATGGGAAGCGCCGATCTAAACAGTGATGGAAGTGCCGAGCATATCGTTCTTATGCAAGGTCGTTTTTTCTGCGGAAGTGGTGGTTGTACGGGATTCCTTTTCGATAACAACGGAAAAGTAATTAACAGTATGACCGTTGTAAAAACGCCTGTCGTATTAGCGGACAGTTACAGTCATGGTTGGCAGGATTTTATGGTGTGGAGTAATGGCTCATACCGACTAATGAGTTTTAACGGTGTAGCTTATCCAAGCAACCCATCACTCGAACCGTCAGTGAATCGTGATGCGAATATGCAAGCGGCGATTGCCAACGTAATGGCGTCGGATCTGTATCAGGAAGATGGTTATGACATCCAGCCTGCGCAGGAGAGAGTGCTTTGGACACCAGCGAATGTGTACTACTTTACGTTCAAACATTCTGGTGACTCAGACCGCATTTATCGCGCTAGAGTAGATATGAATAGCGGAAATGTGGAAATCGAAGCTGAACCAAACGCTCAATAAAAAAACGCCTCCCTCTACCGGAATCTGAGGGAGGCGTTGGATGCCAAAGTGGAGGGTGGCGTTTTTAAATTGTTTAAATCAGATTAAGCAGTCACTTCTTGTTTTGCTTCTGCTTTGCTTTTTAGGAAAGCGTACGAGAAACCTGTTACCGCTGTACCTGCAGCAATCGCTACCAAGTACATCAATACAGGAGTGATTGCGTTAGGGATAAGTAGCACGAACAGACCACCGTGTGGTGCCATCAGTTTTGCACCGAACAGCATTGAAAGCGCACCTGTTAACGCGCCACCTGCCATACAGGCTGGGATAACACGCATTGGGTCTTTTGCTGCGAATGGGATAGCACCCTCAGAGATGAAGCAAAGACCCAGTACAAATGATGCTTTACCAGCTTCACGCTCGTTCTCTTCAAATTTGTTCTTAGCAATGAACGTTGCCAGACCCATACCTAGTGCAGGAACCATACCTGCCGCCATGATTGCAGCCATTGGCGCGTAAGTTTGAGAAGCCAACAGACCAACACCGAACGCGTAAGCCGCTTTGTTTACAGGGCCACCCAAGTCGAAGCACATCATCGCGCCCAGGATAATACCTAGTAGTACCGCACGATCTGAACCCATGTTGTTCAGGAACTCAGTCAAGCCGTTCATAATGCCTGCAACTGGACCACCAACGATGTAAATCATTACCAAGCCAGTAAACAGGGTTGCGACGAATGGAATGATCAGAATTGGTTTAAGTGCTTCCATTGACTGAGGAAGTTTAACTTTATCAGCGAGGAATTTCGCCGAGTAACCCGCAATGAAACCAGCCGCGATACCACCCAGGAAGCCTGAACCGATAGAGCTAGCCAGCATACCGCCAACCAAACCTGGAGCCAGTCCCGGACGGTCAGCAATAGAGAATGCAATGAAACCAGCTAGAACAGGAATCATCAGAGCAAATGCAGAGCCACCACCGATACTCATCAGAGCTGCAGCTAAAGTGCCTTCCTCTTTAAACGCTTCGATACCAAATACGAAAGATAGGGCGATGATCAAACCACCAGCAACCACTACCGGAAGCATGTGCGATACGCCTGTCATTAGGTGTTTGTACACGCCTTTCTTCTCTTCGGTCGCAGAGGCAGAAGAAGAGCCAGAGTGTTGATACACGGTAGCTTGCTCAAACGCTTTATCCATCTCTTCCGCTGTTTTCTTAAGCGCAGGACCAGTCTTGGTACGGTACATTTTCTTACCGTTGAAACGATCAAGTGGTACTTCGATATCAGCAGCAATGATAACTAAATCCGCTTCTGCTATTTCTTGCTCGGTCAACTGGTTCTTTGCACCCACAGAGCCACGAGTTTCAACTTTGATTTGGTGACCACGACGCTTGCCTTCTTCATCAAGCGCTTCTGCTGCCATAAACGTATGTGCAACACCTGTAGGGCAGGCTGTGATTGCTACAATTTTTTTAACAGCAGAAGAAGCAGTACTTTCTGCAGGGGCTGAAACTGCTGTTGCTTCATCAAGAGTGGCAGCACTCTCTACAGCAGTTTGAAGAAATGCTGTGGCGTCTTTTGCAACAGCGCTAATGTCTGCTTGATAGACCTTTTTACCAACGAAACGAGAGGTATCTACTGGAGTATTCGCCGCAATGACGATAGCTTCAGCCTGTTCGATGTCAGCGTCTGTTAGCAATGTAGGTTCAATTATGCTTGATTGGCATTCAATTTTTGCATTCCAACCAAGTTTAGCGGCCGCTTGTTCTAATAGTCCTGCTGCCAGGATGCTATTTGCTACACCGCTTGGACAGGCTGTAATAATGGCAATATTCATACTGATAACCTTCTGTTCCCTAGTTATTGTCTAAGTTTGTATTGGTATTAAGCTCGTTAACCTGAGTTTGTAGCTTAATGTTCTCCAGTTCTTCCTGACTGGTAAGTCCTACGCCGACCTGGCTGACTGCGAGTGCAGATAGTGCGGTGGCGAAGCGTAATAAATCGTTTTTTGGCATCACTTGCATGTGACCCCAGCACAAACCAGCAACCAATGTGTCTCCGGCACCTACGGTACTGACAACATTCATTCGTGGTGGTTGAGCTCGCAACCATTCACCCTGGTTTAGCCACATCACACCGTCAGCACCCATGGATACCACGATGTTTTCGATGCCTTTGTCGCTAAGTGTTTGCGCTGCTTTTTGACACTGTTCTGGTGTCTCCAAATGTTCGCCAACAAAATCACTTAGCTCTTCATCGTTGGGCTTGATAAGCCAAGGGTGTGCTTCAATACCTGCGCTTAGTGCTGCTTTACTGCTATCAAACAGAACCTTTTTGCCAAGTTGGTGCAGTTTTTCAATCCATGCAGCGCATAGCTCTGGTGTCACACCACCAGGAAGGCTGCCGGCAAGAACAAAATATTCGTGTGTTTCTGCCAGACGGAAAAGTGTATCTTCAAAACGGGCAATATCTGACGCGGTGACCTGAACACCCGGGAAGTTGATGTCGCTGACTTCACCGTTTGATTCAACAAGTTTTACGTTGATTCGAGTAGAGCCTTCAACTTCAACAAATTCGTCTTTTACATCAATTTCTTTAAATAGCTGATGGAAGAGCTCAGGGTTATCTTTACCTAAGAATCCAGTAACCGTAACGTCTGCGCCCAAATCACTAAGAACTTTCGCTACGTTCACACCTTTCCCAGCGGCATGCAGACTGCTTTGTTTAACCAGGCTTACTGAACCGACTTTTAACGCCTCAACCGAGCCGGTAAGATCCAGCGCAGGATTCAGCGTAATCGTGACGACTTTGCTTGTTTTTGTGCTAGTCATATTCGTTCCTTAACCTTCGCCAAGGCCAGAAGCGATCGCGTTACCAATGGACTCAAGCGCCTGAACAGCATCCGGACCTTCAGCAGAGAACTGAAGTTGGTGGCCGTGTTTAACACCCAGAGCAATCACTTTCATTAAGCTTTTCGCGTTTACAACTTTACCGTCGCCATCTAGGTTTGCTACGCGAATCGTGGACTCAAACTTCTTAGCTTCTGCGACCAGCATTGCGCCCGGACGAGCGTGCAGACCGTGCGAGTTTTTGATTTTGAATACTGCGATGTTGCCATCTTCAGATGCGGCAGGTGCCATCTCTTCACCTTTAAACAGGGCAAGAATTTGTTCCGCAGATGCATCCAACAATTTGCTGTGCTGTTTGTTAAACACAATGTTTGAGATTGTGTTCAAGATAGACTGGTGTGCGTTGTTACATGCAGCAAAGGCGATGAGCGCGCGTACTGGCTGACCTTCGTATTCACAATCATTTGCAGTTGAAACAAATGAAACACCAGTGCGAGATACTTGTTTGTTACTGCCTACCAGCCATAAGCCATTACCAAGAGAGGTTGGTGCTTTAGTCACTAGGTCTGCAACAAATGCTTTGTCTGCACATCCAGTGTTAGTAAGTAGGCCCCCCGCAACTGCACTCATTTGAATCATGTCGCTGGCAGGAAATTTCAGTTGGATAAGTGATGCGTCAAAATCAGCTTCTAGCTGAACATCTCCGTGAAGTAGGGCGATAATGTCATCTTCGCTTTTAGCATCACGCAGACGTTCTTCAACACCGTCAGCACCAAGAACTTTGGTCAGTTGTTTTAGAATACCAAGGTGTTCGTCAGACTTGGCTGCAATGCCAATAGCAACGAATACTTTGTTGTCATCTCCCCAGTCAACGCCTTCAGGGAAATGATGAACAGCAACACCTGTGGTTTTTACCATCGAGCGCGTATCGGTTGTTCCGTGGGGAATTGCAATGCCGTTGCCTAAAAAGGTTGAGTTTTGGTTTTCGCGGTTAAGCATGCCTTCTACATAACCAGCTTCAACCAAACCTTTTTCAGTCAGGCTTTGTGCAATGCTTTTAATTGCTTGAAACTTATCTGTCGCAGATTGTGATAGGGTAATGTCGTTTTTACTTAGCTTAAGCATGGTGCTTCTCCAGCCTTAAGATATCAATTTAAAATACGTTTCAGTTGTGCTGCTAAGCGTCGCCTTTATAGACAACTGTGCCAGCGCTCAACGTCTAAAATTTTTCTTGCGGTTCTTTGTTTTCACATACAGTGCTGAAACGATTCAGCACTGTGATAAATTTTTTAAGCTACTCAGCAAAATATATTCTCATCAAACGGTAGCTATCGTTTTTTTAATCCTAGACTAAGTCTCTGACAACTTCCGCTTTTTGGTGATTTAGGTCAATTTTTAAGTTTTTGCTGAATCCTTTCAGCTTTTATACTGAATCGGTTCAGCATATAATTCAACTTATCGTAGGATCATTGATGTATTAATATGATCGCGCGCACAGAATAAGGTGAAGAATATGACACTGGATGAAATAGCTAAATTGGCAGGAGTTTCTAAGACAACTGCAAGCTATGTAATTAACGGGAAAGCGCAGAAATACCGCATCAGTGAGAAGACGCAAAAAAGAGTGATGGCAGTGGTAGATGAATATAACTATCAGCCCGATCATGCTGCTTCGGCATTGCGTGCAGGAAACTCGCGTTCATTTGGGCTTATCATTCCAGACTTAGAAAACACCAGTTACGCACGTTTAGCAAAACTTATCGAACAAAATTCTCGCAAAGCGGGATATCAAATTTTGATCGGTTGCTCAGATGACGACCCGGATACTGAGCAAAAAGTTGCGGAAGCGTTGATCAGTCGTCGAGTTGATGCGCTGTTCGTTGCCAGCGGTATGCCATCGGCAAATGAGTTCTATCTAAAATTACAAAACTCAGGGACACCGGTAATTGCTCTCGACCGTCCGATGGATGATGAACATTTTAGCTGCGTGATCAGTGAAGATTTTGATGCCGCATTAGAACTGACGGATTCGGTGCTTTCACAGGAGATAACTTCAATCGGTTTGATTGGAGCATTAAGAGATCTACAGATTTCTAAGGAGCGTGAACTCGGCTTCCGCTCTGCTTGTGAGAAAGGCGATAGAGTCATCATGGTCGGTTATGGTCAACACTTCTCTCGAGAAGAAGGGAAAAAGGTAATCGCGAAATGGCTGGCTGAAGATAATCTTCCCGATGCTATTGTCACCACTTCCTACACTTTGCTTGAAGGCGTGTTGGACATGATGTTAGAAAAACCTGATTTGATGAGCAAAGTGCGTTTAGCGACATTTGGTGATAATCGATTGCTGGATTTTCTGCCCGTCAAAATTAACTCACTACCTCAGCAATTCGAAGTGATTGCGGACAGCGCAATGGAATTAGCCTTGAATGCTTCGGCAAAGCGTTATAAACCGGGTGTTGAGTTAATCCCACGTAAGATAGTGAAGCGACAATAATACCGTTACTACAAAGCGTGTTTAGATAGCCGATGGAAATGGAATTCTTATAGTTTTATTTCCACGGTCAGTGCCACAAACGCGTGGTCGCTGGCATACTTGTCTCGTTGATAGGATGGATTAATCAAATGCTCGTCCAGCACTTGATAGTCGACCACTTCAGCGACAGAGACCTCTGAATGAGCATCAAACTCCTGTGAAAGAAGGATGTAGTCGAGCACATTCCCTTGTGAAAAATGGTAGTGAGTCGCAGGACGATCAGCCAAGGCTGGGGTTACCTGTAAATCCCATCCATCTCGCAGCTGTAGTTCAGTGACGCTGTCACCAAAAGGTTCGGTTAATACACTGTTCACGCCATTTCGTGTAATGGGTTGATTCATGTCGCCCATTAATACCGTTGGCATGGGTTTGTCTTTATATTGATTCTGCATCGAATCCCTCAGCATTGCAGCTTCCCACCCTCGTTGTTGTGTCGATAGCCAACGAGCCATGACAGGGCTCACATATTCGGTATTGTTTGAATCTGCAGGGCGTTGAGACTTCAAATGGGTGACATAAACGGCAATGTGGCCAAGCGTTGGGTGAATGACCTGCGCATAAATCGGCTTACGGCTAAATGCTGGTGCGGTATTCAGTCCGAATGGAGCGAGGGAATCACTATTGAATGTAACGGGTTGTACTTGCTCTATCGGATATCGAGATACAATAGCAACGACAGGATGTGTGTAAATATACTCATCTTCCACATGTGGATTGTCTACGGTTGCAAAATAAGGATACCCCAGTTCATGAAAGTAAGATCTGGCTTGTTCAATGCTGAATACTTCTTGTAGACCGATAATATCAGGCTCGAGTTTTTCAAGTTGATTTTGAGTCCAGCTTAGTTTTCCTTGCCACTGCTCACCTGAGTAGATGTTTTCAAAATCATAGTAAGCGTCAGGTGGCGCAATAAAATTAAATAGATTTGCAGTAACAAAGGTTATCTGGCTCGGTCTGGACAAAATGCGTTCTCGTTTTAGAAATTATTTGGACAGTATATACCTAAATAGCCTCAAGATGCTTGGTTCAGCGAGGATGACTTGGCGAACAGAAACAACACGTTAAACTTTAGTCTGGGACTCGTCTAAAATTACGCTTAGGTATCTATTTACCTGCAATCCGTTTAAACTCCCGTGCAACAAGTTAAATGAGTAAAGAACATGACCCAAGATTACGACCATGAAGCCCATTTAGATAACGAAGAGCTAGAAGGCGAAGAGATTGAAATCGAAGCAATAGGTATCGAGGTCGATGCGCATCCGATCGAGTTGTATAAGCTTTTTAAAATCGCAAACTTGGTTAGCGGTGGTGGTGAAGCAAAACATATTATCGATGAAGGTTATGTTGCCGTAAACGGAGAAGTGGAAACCCGTAAGCGCCGTAAAATGTACGATGGTGACTTTTTTGAGTTCAACCAGGAGTACTATGTTGTTGTCTGTGATGCCCCTGTGACTGAACCTGAAGCAAAAGAGGCGAAACCTAACCAACAAGCAGCGAAAAAACAGCAGAATAAATCTCAGCCTTCATCTAAGAAACAAAAGCCAGCTAGCAAGTCAAATAAAGGCAACCCAGATAAAGGTCATAAGGCGACTAAGTCAAAGAACAATAAAAAGAACGCAGCGGAAAACAAACCAAAGCCGAGTCGCGATCCAAAAAGCGGACGTAATTCTATCGACTTCTTCTGATACTTCTCTCAGAGCACAAGAATCAAAAAATAAGCGCCGACATTATGTTCGGCGCTTTTAATTTCTGTCATTGAAATCAGAAAGAGTAAGACTTCGATTTTTTCTCGACATAGCGAAAAAAGAGCGAGAGTCCAAAACAGACTAAGAAGTAGGTTAACCCTACAAGCAACCAAATTTCAAAAATATAACCTGATGAATTCGCCATTTCTGTTCCGACGAAAGTCATCTCCTGGATAGAAATGAGAGAGACGATCGAGGTGTCTTTGACTAGAGAAATAGTCTGCCCAGCGAGTGCGGGCGTAATTGCTTTCAGAACTTGCGGGGCGATAATAAAGCGATACTTAACCCAACGTGGGAGCCCTAAGGAATCCGCCGCTTCCCACTGCCCTTGAGCAATACTCTGCAATCCGGCTCGGATGACTTCTGCAATGTAAGCTGATGACAATAAACCAACACAGAGCACGCCTGAAGCGAGGTTTTCCCATAATTGAGCGGGACCAAACAAAAAGTTCTGGATGGTGTTTGGTTCACCTCGGTAATTTCGCAGCAATGCTTCAAGTCCGACTAGTGGGATTATTTGGTTTGAGATAAAAAAGTAAAAAATGAAGACGAACACCAATGGGGGGACATTACGTACCAATTGGATAAACGCATTAGCAGGTGTTTTCAGCCATACCGATTCGGAGAAGCGGGCTAATGCAAGCAGAGTCCCTAAAACCAATGCAAAGGCGAGTCCCCAAAGGCTTAATCTTAGCGTGGAAATTAAGCCCTGAAAAAAATAAGGGAGGCTGCCGTCCGCTCTTGGCGTAAACAACAATGCAAATGCTTCTGACCAGTGCCAAATGTAATTAACTCCAACCGTCGAGCGGTAGTAAAGCCAAAATACAAATACTGCACAGAGAACAATCAACACCAAATCGAGTAGATTAAGCCGTGTCAGTAACGAGCTTGACTTATCTCTGCTAGGTGAGAGTCGAGTTCCGGTTTGTCCGCTCAAACTATCTGATTCCGATTTTATTAACATTGGCTTTGGCTCGCATTTAAGCGAGCCACGTAATGCTATTGCCCTTGAGCGACTTGATCTTGCCAGTCTAGCGTCGAGAACCAGTATTCATAACGATCTTTTAACCAACCATCTTGAGTGCGGGCTTCAATCCACTTGTTGAAGAACTCTTTCTTATCTTCTTCGCCTAAGCGTACAGCAAAGGCCTCATTGCCTTTTGAAAGACGCTCAGAAAATGGCAGGAATAACTTATCACTGTGTTTAACCGTCTCATGCTCTGGCTTAGGGCTTGAGGCGATAACCGCGTGCGCATTTCCGTTTAGCACTTCCTGAAACGCTTGAGCATCATCATCGAACTGTAGCAGCTTCGCTTTCGGGAAAGTTTCTCTGGCCACCTGAACGGTAAACGCGCCACGACGAACAGCGATATTTACTCGGCGAGAATCAAAGTCAGACAACTGAGTAAAGCCTGAAGCTAGCTCTTTATTTGCCGCTACCTGAACGCCAGAATGGGAATACGGATCGGTGAATAACACGCTTTTTGAGCGCTCTGGCGTGATAGACATACCACCGATAATGACATCAAATTTCTTAGCAAGAAGTGCAGGGATAATGCCATCCCATGCAGTAGGCACAAACTCGACTTTCAGATCAGAATCTGCCGCCAAGCGTTTTGCAACGTCAATTTCAAAGCCAATCAGTTCTCCTTGCTTGTTGCGCATTGCCCAAGGAACAAAAGTCGACATACCAACGCGTAGCGTGCCTCGCTCCTTGATTTGGTCTAAATTTGGTGTTGCTGGTTCTTCACTTGCTAACGAAGGTACAGCGAGAGCAAGCCCTAATATTGCAGTAATGGTCGCTTTGAATAACTTCATGTTATCTCCTTATAATTTGCGCCAACTGGCTCCTAATTTGTGTTCCAGCAAAGCAGATAAGCCGGACAATGAGAGTGTGAGAGCAAGGTAAATCGCTGCCACAGTAAACCAAATTTCAAACGGCATCGCCGTTTCTGAAACAATATTTCTCGCTTCGGTTGTCAGGTCGAAGATGGCCATCACGCTGACGATCGAAGAGTTTTTTATCAGCGAAACAACTTCGTTTGTTAACGGTGGCAGTGTACGTTGTAAGACCTGAGGCAAGATGACGTCTTTATAACTATAGAATGGTGAGAGACCGAGTGTTTTGGCGGCTTCAAATTGCCCTTTAGGGATACTGTTTAAACCCGCACGAAATATTTCTGCGGTATAGGCACCCTGAAAAAGTGATAGCGCCAATACGGCGGTGGAGAATCTGTCGAGTCCGATGACAGGACCAAATACGAAGTAAAGTAAGTAAATTTGCACCAACAGTGGTGTGTTACGGATCAACTCAACGTATGCGCTGCCAATGGCTTGACCGATTTTTGAATCGCTTAGTCTAAGTAGTGCGGTGACCAAACCGAATACTAAAGTGAAAACTAAACTGATGGCGGATATCTTGACTGTTACTAGCAAACCGCTTATCAGTTCTGCAGACCACCATTCGCCATCTTCATAAAACGCGATGTAATCAGGCACACGTTCCCATTGCCACTGATAACCCATGGCTTGTGCGCCGGAGTCAAGTAGCCAGGCAATGGCTACAAACAGGACCACTATTTGCGTCAGGGCTTGGAATGCTGGTTTGAATACTCGTCTTATCATCAATAGCTTAAAATCTGGTTTAAAAACGCGCGTGTTCTGGGGTGCTGAGGTGTATCGAATAAGGCCGCAGGGGAATTGATTTCCACGATTTGACCTTCATCCATAAACACGACACGGTGTGCTACTTTTTTCGCGAAGCCCATTTCGTGGGTTACGCAAATCATTGTCATACCGGTTTGAGCAAGCTCAACCATGACATCAAGCACTTCATTGATCATCTCTGGGTCAAGCGCAGAGGTCGGCTCATCAAATAATAGCAGGTCTGGTTCCATGCATAAGGAACGTGCTATCGCAACGCGCTGCTGTTGCCCGCCGGAAATCTGAATAGGGTATTTGTTTGCTTGTTCTTCAATGTCCACGCGTTTGAGGTAGTGACGTGCTTTTTTCTCGGCGTCTTGCTTGGATAATTTTAGTGTTCGCATTGGCGCAAGGGTGAGGTTGTCGAGCACGGTCAGATGGGGGAAAAGGTTGAAGTGTTGGAACACCATGCCAATTTTTCCGGGTTTGATTACTTTTCTATTCGAAGGTTGGCCAAAGATATAAAGTTGTCCCTCTTGTATCGACTCCAAAGCGTTGATGCAGCGGATCAGCGTTGATTTACCTGAACCTGATGGGCCACATACCACAACGATTTCACCAGAGTGAATCGATAAGTTGATATCTTTTAGCGCGTGATAATCTCCATACCACTTGTTTACGTTGCTAAATTCAACGACTGGAGTGTTGTCTTTCAAAAGTTCTCGCTTTTTAGGATAACCGTTATTTTAAAATAGCAAGTTGTGAGCCTGATTTTAGTTAGTGGGGGCACATAATTAGATAATGAATGGGACATAAAAGAAGTCTCCCTGATCAACTGACTTTGGGGAGTCGCTATGAATAAAATCATTTGCAAGCCTACTTGCTTACGTTGGCTGCTGTCTTAAATAAAACTAAGAGTTGATCACGGTGAAATAAGGCGTGCGAATGACAATAGCAATTACTGACAAAGTAATGAGTGTTTGTGCAGAGTAGTATGTCACCATCACCACTTGACGTGAAAACAAAGACTGTTCGTCAAAACGTCCAAAGCCTAACACCGTACCGGAAATAATAAAGATCAAACATCCCAGTACGGCAAAGGACGAGGACTGTGTTTGGCCACTCAAATAATATTCTAAAGCCGTCCAGCACATGGCCATCAACACTAATATATAGATTGCGACGGGGAGTTTTTCGTTTCCGAGACTAGGACTGAATAACCAGTAAATGCAACCACCTAAACCAAACACCGCGACAGGTAACCAAGGGGTTAGGTGCCAAGCCGAAATAAGCGCAAAACTGAAACAATAGGATAGGTGAGCCAGACAAAAGGCAATTAAGCCTAATAGGAACTTATCTCTGGGTAACATAAGTAATATGTCACCGATTAGCGAGAGACAAAGTCCAAATAATATCCATTGAGCATAGGGCAAATGGGTTGCTTCTGACGAGAACAGTATCCCTATCATCAAAAGAACAGGTAAAGGTTTCGATAAGTAAAACAGCCACTTGGGGCCATTTCGAATGCTAACAACATGTAATGCTGCCAAGACAGCAACGACTAGCCACATAGATCATTCTCTGAATAGACAAACTAAGCAGCATGGTGCTATCGCGCAGAGAAAGACTAACCTTTGATAAGGGTTGTACACTCGTCTCCGTTATATTTTTATTTACGCTAAGCTGCCACTTTAAATCTAATTATTTTTAGTATTTGTTGAGCTCCCTTGGAATCCATTTTCGTACTGACAAATGATTCACCAAGGCTCATATGTGCTTAAAGAGTAGCATAAAAAAAACGGCATTGTGATTCTTAATGCACAATGCCGTTTATATTACTTAGCTGACTTATTATCGTGTTTATTCGATAGCAAGCTCAAGGATTTTACGGCTGCAATCTAGATCGATCGCTTGGTTTTCACCAAGGACGGTCATGCCGTGTTTGTCTAACTGTTCGATCACGGTATTGATTGCTTGTTCACGGTCATCGCCGTAATTTTCAAGTTTCGTCGCAACGTCTAGCTGGCGGTAGAAGGCTTCAATTGCTTGAACTGTACGTTCTGCGAGATCATCTCCAGCTTCAAGTGCAAAAACATTTCTCCCCATTTGCTCTAGCTTAGCGCGCTTAAATTGCATTTGATTACGTAGTAGAGATGGTTGAATGATTGCAAGTGAACGTGCATGGTCAACACCCCAAATCGCCGTCAATTCATGGCCTATCATGTGCGTCGCCCAGTCGTGAGGTACACCGCTACCAATAAGGCCGTTCAATGCCTGGTTAGCCGACCACATTAGATTTGCACGCCACTTGTTGTCATCACGTTCATCAAATTGTTCGCCAAGCGTTTTCAGCGTTTTTAGCAAGGTTTCTGCATAGCCATCTTGTACCATTGCACCAGTTGGTAGCGTCAAGTACTGCTCACAAACGTGAACCCAAGCATCAACGATGCCATTGATCAACTGGCGTTCTGGCAATGTTTTCATCACATCAGGATCAAGAACCGCGAATTTTGGTTGAACTGCAGGCGCCATGAAAGCAAGTTTGTCCTGAGTTTCTGCTTTAGTGATAACTGCACCCATATTGGACTCTGAACCAGTTGCTGGAAGCGTCAAAATCGCAGCTAATGGTGTAGCTTCTTCTACCGTGTGTTTACCAATCAGGATATCCCAACCGTCACCGTCGTATTTAGACGCTGCTGCTACGTATTTCGAACCATCAATTACCGAACCGCCCCCAACAGCAAGTATAAAGCCGACATTTTGATTTTTTACAATTTTTACTGCTTTATCCAGCGTTTCTTTGGTTGGGTTTGGTTCTACACCAGAGAATTCTGACCAATCATGACCTTGTAGGGCATCAGTGATTTGAGTATAGACACCGTTCTTCTTAATAGAACCACCACCGTAAATTACCAGGACTTTTTGGTCAGCGGGAATGGCATCTTTGATTGAAGCGATTTGATTTTGACCAAAGTAAATTTTGGTTGGATTGACATAAGAAAAGTTCATTACAGACCTCTTGTTTCTTTAATGAGGATATTGAATACATGCATATTAGTATTAGTTAACTTGTTGTAGAATGCCTGTTTCTGTAAATAACTTGCCTATTTCTACAAAAATTAACATTGTGCTCTGGAAAGTCTAATGGAAACGAAAGTATAGTATGTAAATTCACCTGATAAGCCGAAGTTATGGCCATTTAAGGAGTAGCAAAATGAGTTCACTTGCAGAAATCATGCAGCACTATGTCGAGAAGCATTCTTTACATGATTTGGAAGGTATTAAAGAAACCGCGATTGAAGGGGTATGGTTTTATCGCAGTAGCAAGGGAAACAACCGACAACCCTTTGTTTATCAGTCAGGAATCATCGTGCTGGGTCAAGGGCATAAAAATATCCACATTGGTTCCAACCCAGTGAAATACGGACCTGATGATTATCTTGTTGTTGGTGTACCAATGCCACTGGAGTGCGAGGCTTTCGCTTCTAATAACGAGCCTTTGTTGGGTATATCAATCGATATCTCGCCAACTTTATTGCACAAATTAGTTAAAAAGCTAGAAGCTCAACAGTTTAGTAACACATGCCCAGACTCATCTCTGTGTGGACTTAAATCGGTGAGCATGAACGAAAATATGCTTGATGTGTGCAAAAGACTGATGAGTGCGCTTTGTAATGACCTGGACGTGGCAATATTAGGTGATTTACTGCTTGAGGAGATTGTATACCGAACCTTAGTGAGCAAAGAAGGGTACGTATTATTTGAACTGGCTCACCAAGAAGGATCATACGCAAGAGTCGCTAAAGCGCTAATGCGAGTCCATCAGGAATACCATGAACAACTGAACGTACAGATGTTGGCCGAAGATGCGAACATGAGCGTTTCTGCATTCCATCATGCCTTTCGTAGCGTGACGCTTGAATCCCCTCTGCAGTACATTAAAAAGGTACGGCTAAATAAAGCGCGTGAGCTAATTCAATTGGAAGGACGACGAGTGAACGACGCTGCACGCCTTGTTGGTTACAGTAGCCCATCGCAGTTCAGTCGCGAGTACAAGCGTCATTTTAATGAAACCCCTCGTTCTACAAAGGCTTAGTGATCTTTACTCAAAAATGGTTACTTTTTTTCCCTTTTTTATTAATTTGCGACGCACTTATTTATTTGCTCCACGAAATTAGCCATTAGTGCCAAATGTAAGGTGTTATGTTGCAATATTGTAATGAATTATTGAGAGGTGGCAGCGAAAACACGTAAGTTGATAGTGTGAAATTTTCAACTTGTACTTAAGTTATTTTACGTCGAAATAAAAGTGTAAACGCGTTGAAATAACCGCGTTTATTATTGTTTTAACAATAACTTAAGGAAAAGCGATTATGCACCTTAAAAACGGCAAAGCAGTAAAAAGTGTCTTCACACTAAGCACGTTAACTGCGTCTTGTCTTATGGCATTCAATAGTTATGCGGCTGTTGATTGTGCCTCTTTAGCGGTTTGGGAATCATCAAAAGTCTATACCGGTGGTGACCAGGTTCAGTATGAAGGTAATGCATACAAAGCGCGTTACTGGACTCAAAATAACAATCCAGCTCAATCTGGCCAATGGGGTGAGTGGGAAAGTCTCGGCGCGTGTGATGGCACTGGTCCTGTAGACCCGCCACAAAATGAAGCTCCAACCGTTGTGTTAACTTCACCTGCGGCATCAGACACAGTTACCGCGGGAGAGGTGGTTACTTTAACCGCTGATGCATCTGACTCAGACGGCACCATTAGTAACGTAGAATTCCTTGTTGATGGGGTCATCGTTGGTCAGGCGACTTCAGCACCTTTCTCTGCGTCCTGGACTGCGACAGAAGGGCTGCATGAATTTTCAACGGTAGCGTATGACAATGTTGATGCGGTAAGTACAGCAAGTAGTGTAACGCTCACTGTGGGCGCTTCTCAACCAGGAAACGAATCGCCAACTGTCGGTGTGGCTCTGTCAGCGACATCAATTGAGTTAGGCGGTTCTGTAACGCTTATAGCGAATGCTGCAGATGTTGATGGCACAGTGGCTAAAGTCGATTTCTACGTTGCAGGTGCATTAGCGGGTACAGTAACAAGCGCGCCATACACTTTGGAATTTACTCCTTCAAAAGCGGGCTCTTTGGCTGTCTACGCGAAAGCGACGGATGATGCTGGTGCAACTTCGGAATCAGCACTTGTTACTCTGACTGTGAATGGCGGCGCAGTAGCATCTAACTGTCGCCCAGACGGTTTACATCAAACTTCTGGTTTAGATGTGCCTTACTGTACGATTTATGACGAAGAAGGCCGTGAGAAGATGGGGGCAGACCACCCTCGTCGTGTGATTGGTTACTTCACAAGCTGGCGTAGTGGTGATGATCCACAAGCAACTTATCTGGTGAAAGACATTCCTTGGGAGCAGTTAACACACATTAACTACGCCTTCGTGAGTATTGGCTCCGACGGAAAGGTTAACGTTGGTGATGTGAACGATCCAAATAACCCTGCAACTGGCAAGACGTGGCCAGGTGTAGAAGTTGATCCAACATTAGGCTTCCAGGGTCACTTTGGTGCACTGGCAACTTACAAGCAAAAACACGATGTTAAAACCCTCATCTCGATCGGTGGATGGGCTGAAACAGGCGGTCATTTTGGTGCAACTGGTGATCGCGTGGCTGATGGTGGTTTTTACACGATGACGACCAATGCAGATGGCTCTGTTAACCATGCTGGTATTGAGAAGTTTGCGGCGTCTGCGGTTGAAATGATGCGTAAGTACAAATTCGATGGTCTGGATATCGACTACGAATACCCAACCTCAATGGCTGGTGCAGGCAACCCTTACGATAAAGAATTCATGGAGCCTCGCCGAGCTTACCTATGGGCGTCTTACCAAGAGTTGATGAAAGTACTGCGTGAGAAGTTAGATACGGCTTCGGCACAAGATGGCGTTCACTACATGTTGACCATCGCCGCTCCATCGTCAGGTTACCTATTGCGTGGTATGGAAACGTTCGACGTAACTAAGTACCTGGACTATGTAAACATCATGTCTTACGACTTGCATGGTGCCTGGAACGATCACGTTGGACATAACGCAGCATTGTTTGACACAGGCAAAGATTCTGAGCTTGCTCAGTGGAACGTGTATGGTACGGCTGCTTACGGTGGTATTGGTTACCTAAATACGGATTGGGCTTACCATTACTTCCGAGGTTCTATGCCAGCCGGTCGTATCAACATTGGTGTCCCTTACTACACTCGTGGTTGGCAAGGTGTGACTGGTGGTGATAACGGCTTATGGGGCCGAGCTCCGCTACCTAATCAGGCTGAATGTGCAGCAGGTACTGGTGAGGGCGAGAGCAACAACTGTGGCGACGGTGCAATGGGCATCGACAACATGTGGCATGACCTAGATCCTGCTGGAAACGAAATGGGTGCAGGGTCAAACCCAATGTGGCACGCGAAGAACTTAGAAAAAGGTATCTGGGGCTCTTACGCTGATGCTTACGGTCTGGATCCTGCGAATGATCCTAGTGACCAACTAGTGGGTACATACATGCGTCATTACGATTCAGTTGCGGTTGCATCTTGGTTGTGGAACGCAGACAAGAGTGTGTTCCTGTCTACAGAAGACAAAGCCTCTATCGAAGTTAAAGCGGACTACGTTATCGATAAAGAAATTGGCGGCATTATGTTCTGGGAACTGGCAGGTGACTACAACTGTTACGTCCTTGATGCAAATGGCATCCGTACAACTGTTGATACAACTGAACAGGCGTGTGCTACTGGTAATGGTGAATACCACATGGGTAATACCATGACTAAAGCGATTTACGACAAGTTTACATCTGCTACACCTTACGGCAGTAAAGTGGCGACGGGTGCAACGCCGACAGAAGCTGTCGATATCGCTGTGAGTGTTGGCGGATTTAAGATTGGAGACCAAAACTACCCAATTAACCCAAAAATTACGTTTACCAACAACACTGGTCAAGCGATCCCTGGTGGCACGGAATTCCAGTTTGACATTCCAGTCTCTGCACCGGATAACGCGAAAGATCAGTCTGGCGGTGGTTTAAAAGTGATAGCATCTGGTCATACTCGTGCAAACAACATTGGTGGTTTGGATGGTGTAATGCACCGAGTATCCTTCTCTCTACCAGCCTGGAAAGAGCTTCCTGCTGGCGGAACCTACGAACTGGATATGGTTTACTATCTACCTATCTCTGGTCCAGCAAACTATTCGGTAATCTCTGGTGGCAAAGAGTTTGCCTTTAAGTTTGAGCAACCAGAACTACCAATCGGTGACCTAAACTCAGGTACTGGCGGCGATGGTGGCACGACAGAACCAGGCTCTTGTAATACCGCTGGATTGGTAACGTACCCTGATCTTCCTCAAACTGACTGGGCTGGTAATCCAAGCCACGCTAATCAAGGCGATAAGGTCATTTACAATGGCGTGGTTTATCAAGCTAATTGGTGGACTTCTTCAGTGCCGGGTAGTGATGGAAGTTGGTCTACGGTATGTAACATCTAAGTTTTAGCCGTACCAGCTCAATGTAAAAGCGCACGATGATTGTCGTGCGCTTTTTAATTGGGTGCTTATTGAGAACGTTTAGAATTCGTAACTTTCAGGAATAACGACAATGCCTTTTTCCGAAATATGGAAGCGTTTCGCGTCTTCAGCTTTATTGATGCCGATTTGAGTATTCGGAGGAATACGAACATGTTTATCGATGATACAGTTCACCAACTGACATCCTTCACCAACTTCCACATCATCAAAAAGAATACTGTCCGCCACCGTCGCGCTGTCATGGATTCGCACGTTGCAGAAGATAATTGAGTGGTGAACAGAACCGCCGGAGTTGATCACGCCATTCGCAATAATGGAGTTAATAAAGATACCTTCATTTCCGGTTGCCGAAGAAACCGTTCTGGCTGGTGGAAATTGGGGTTCGTAAGTGCGAATCGCCCAGTTTTCTTGGTATAAGTTCATCGGTGGTACAGGTTCGAGCAAATCCATATTTGCTTCATAGAAAGAGTCTATCGTGCCTACATCACGCCAGTAGCAGTCTTTATCAACACGACCTTTACTTCCACAGAACTTATAAGCGTAAACCGACTCGGTATCGATTAATTTTGGGATAATGTCTTTACCAAAGTCGTGGCTAGAACCTTCTTGCTCTGCATCTTCGCGTAAAGCCGCTTTAAGGACATCCATATCAAAAATGTAGATGCCCATTGACGCAAGGCTCTTAGAAGGATCATCAGGCAGAGTAGGCGGTGTTTTTGGTTTTTCTATAAAGGATTTAACTAGTCCGTTTTCTGCTATGCCCATAACACCAAACGCTGTCGCTTCTTCTACAGGGACATCCATACATGCTACGGTGAGTTTTGCGCCTTTTTCTTTATGTTCTTCAAGCATCGCCGCGTAATCCATTCTGTAGATATGGTCGCCGGACAATACGACTACGTACTTTGCATCATTTCGGGACAACAGCCATAAGTTGTGATAAATGGCGTCTGCGGTACCTTCATACCATGCACCACCTTTGCGCATTTGCGGAGGAACGGCTGTGATGTATTCACCAAGCTCGGGATTGAAGATAGACCAACCATCACGAAGGTGTTTTTGTAGCGAATGCGATTTGTATTGTGTGAGGACTAAGATTTTACGTAAACCGGAGTTCAGACAGTTAGTTAACGTGAAATCGATGATGCGATATTTGCCGCCGAATGGTACAGCAGGTTTGGCTCGGTCATCAGTAAGTGGACTAAGTCTGGAGCCCATACCTCCAGCTAAAATAACAGCGAGTGCGTCTTGCATAGTGTTCCCTTTCCCTTATTTTACATGACCCAAAATAGTGCTTAACCGGGGAGAGTTGGTTACAGCAAGAGATATTTTGAATGGCATGTGCTTGTGTGTTGATGTTCTACTGCAAACTTTAGTACAAGAATCGCGCCATAGAATTATTTTTTAGAAATCAATGAGATTAATTTAAGAATGGGTAGTGGATGCACTGCATTAGGGAAGGGTTATTGTGGTGCGCACCATATTGGTGTGCTATTTAAGGTCAAATAAAGTGATTGCGATTTACAATGTAAAGTAGCCAAGAAACAATAAGATAAAGAGAGCACATTGCTCCCTTTATCATTAATGCTTTAATCAATTCAAAGTGAAGTTACTGTCCTAAGAAAGACCGATAATGTTGCCATCGTCGTCTAAGTCTAGGTTCATAAATGCAGGCTTATCAGGCAGACCCGGCATCGTCATTACACTACCAGTCAGTGCATAGACAAATCCCGCGCCAGCACATAAGCGTAATTCACGAATCGGTACAGTAAAACCGCGTGGGGCGCCTTTTATCCCTGAATCGGTAGTAATAGAAAGTGGTGTTTTCGCTATACATACCGCTAAGTCATTAAACCCAAGACTTTCGAATCGTTTAAGCTGCGATGAGGCTAACTCATTTAGAACAACATTAGACGCGCCATAACCGACTTCGCAAACAGACATTAACTTTTCTTTAAGTGATTGTCCTTTATCGTAGAGCGGACGGAAATTCGGTGGGGTGTCACATGCGTCGACTACAAATTGAGAAAGTTCTAATGTTCCTTCGCCACCTTTTGCGAACGCGTTGCTGACCGCAACTTTGACATCAGGGTTAAAAGAATGAATTAACCCTTTTAACGCTAAAAGTTCTTCTTCACAGTCTTGTGGAAACTTATTAATAGCAACAACCGCAGGGATACCATATTTGTGTACGTTGTTAATGTGCCATTTCAGGTTTTCGAATCCAGCTTTTAACGCAGACTCATCTGGATTAAATAGGGAATCAGGGATAGGCGTACCCGGACGAAGATCATAATGTCCCGAGTTTGCTTTTAGTCCACGAAGCGTTGCAACAATAACCACGCAGTCAGGAGCATGGTTCGCCGCCGCCGCTTTTATGTTACATGCTTTTTCGAACCCCATATCAGAACCAAAACCAGCTTCAGTTACAGTGTAACTAGATAACTTTAATGCGATTTCATCAGCGATGATAGAGGAGTTGCCATGGGCGATGTTGGCGAAAGGGCCTGCGTGAATAAGTGTTGGGACACCTTCCAGAGTTTGCATAAGTGTTGGCGCAATCGCTTCTTTTAAGGTTACTGCCATTGCTCCTGCAACTTGAAGATCTTCCGTCGTTACTGGATTCCCATCCAGGTCATAAGCAACAACTATTTTACCTATACGTGTTCGTAAGTCTTTTAAATCCTTAGCTAGGGCGATAATCGCCATTAACTCGGAAGCGGCAGAAATGTCGAAACCTTCATCTCGCTCATTACCATTGATGCTTTTACCCGGTTCATTTAAACCGATTTTGACCATTCGCAAAGCACGGTCGTTATGATCCATCACGCGTTTCCACGTAATGCTGTTAACGTCTATTTTTAGCGAATTTAGGCCTGTACGTGCTTCAAATGCGTCATAGCCTTCTCGTTGCTCGTGGTAAAGACGTGCATCAAGCGCTGCTGAAGCGAGGTTATGTGCTGCGGTAACGGCGTGTATGTCACCTGTCAAATGTAAGTTTAGTTCGTCCATTGGTGCGACTTGAGAGTAGCCACCACCTGCGGCACCGCCTTTGATACCAAACACTGGTCCCATAGATGGCTGCCTGATACAAGCAATTACAGATTCATTCAGTTTTGCCAGCCCTTGAGCAAGACCAATAGTGGTCACGGTTTTTCCTTCGCCAAGTGGAGTGGGAGTGATAGCAGTAACCAGTACTAATTTACCATCTTCATTATCTTTTAAGCGATTGAGACAATTGGGGTGCACTTTGGCTTTGTGTTTGCCGTGTGTGTCATATTCATGAGGCTCTAGACCCGCATTGGATGCGATAGTCTTAATGGATGATAAAGGTGTGTTTCGGCAAATTTCAATATCAGACTGCATGGATACTCCCAAAAAGTGGCTAACATGTGGTGTTTAACTTCAACCTATCTGAAAAACTTACGATGTTTTGCGCAAACGTTTGCGCGAGAATAATACTGGTAAGGAAATGAGTGTAAAGAATTTAATGCGTCTTATTGTGCTACATAATAGCAAAATCAACCAAACAATGCGCTAGATCAAAACAAAAAGGCCACCAAACGGTGACCTAAGTATCTTTTTTATTCTAAGACTCAGAATTTAGCGATCCCAGTAGGTCTCTTCTAAACTGTCTTCGCGTTCTGGTAGTGCGCGTGACAAGCGAGGTGAATGCTGAGTTAATACCTCATAGCTCACTCGATTCGAGTATTTACAAATTTGTGATAGTGATGAGTAAGTCAAACAACGGACTTGATGTTTCTCTGAATTTGGCACTTCTTTATGATGGAAAGAGTTTGCTGCC
The DNA here is from genome assembly GCF_052353105.1 of Vibrio sp. YIC-376. NCBI lineage: Bacteria > Pseudomonadati > Pseudomonadota > Gammaproteobacteria > Vibrionales > Vibrionaceae > Vibrio > Vibrio sp. YIC-376. Next base: position 224,109 of record NZ_JBBWFK010000005.1, on the reverse strand, counting down.
ATGTCATGAAGAAGGGCAGAGAGCGCAGCATCGCCGGCACCGTTTGTATTCTTAATTTCCAGCGGACCACCAAGGTATGGACCGATATGCGAATACACTTTTATTGCGTGTTCGCAGTCATCTTTGCGCATTGCGCGACTGAACTCGAACTTGTTAAAGTCCTCAATCGAACCTTCTAGCATGTCGTGAGTGGTTTCTCTCTTTACCTTTTCATCCGTGTAACCAGCCATGTAAAGGCCATTTGGACCTGCGGTGCACAGTACAAGATCAACCCAATCGAGCGCTTTATCTGCGGCTGCAAGTGGATCAGATAGTCCTGTAAGTGCAGCGCCTTCCTCTTCATTCATGGCAACAACAGAAACGTTCTCACGAATATACTCCTGCCACCACTCAGCATTTCCTTCGATCACGTATTTAGTACCTAGTGTAAGTACGACAGGAACATCGTGCTTCTTAGCAAAATCAATCGCTCTCTGAACAGCCTTTGGCATTGGATCTTCTTCTTTTCCACGCATTAGGTACGAAGAAACCACGAGAGCTGAAGCTTTGCTGAATATTTCTTCAGGAATACTTTCAGGTAGAAGTTGGTTCATGTGACCTTCATTGATTGCGAAGGTACGTTCACCATCTTGTGTAATAAGGGTATAACAACGACCAATTGGACCATCTACAGTTTGCAGATGGTTCAGGTTCATTCGAGAAGATGTACGGCAAAGGTAACGGTATGCGAATGAACCCACCTGAATATTCTTGGACATTACGCCAAGCAGAACTGATTTGCTATCTGCTAGCACAGAGTAGTTGTGTAGCGTGTTCCCTATGGTGTCACCTGGGTATTGGTGAGTAATCAGGCCTTGTTCAACTAGCTCTTCATACAGTGCATCTGCTTTGTTCTCTTCTAGAACGAGAGAGTGTCCTTTACTTAAGTTGTATTTTTCTAAAAACGCGTCATCTACTCGAGCTTCGATATCTACGATGGTTTGACCGACACCAATGATGGTTGGGCGATATAGCTTTGGAGATTGACGAATTTGGTTAACTAATGGATCTCGAGCGTGAGTTGGGAAGTAGTGTTTAGATTTACGCTGACCAGGAAACTTCATGCTTGTTCTTGAGTGAGAAAAAAGAAGCGGGATTGTATCACAAAAAAATGAAATTAAATGGTATTTGTTGCAAAGAAAATTTGCCCACCGACACATTTGGTGGGCTAGGTAGGATCATTTATTCGAGATTAATTGTTTTTTGCTTCGGTTGGCTGAACGTAAGCTTTTGTGCCCCATAGTGGTACTGTTGATAAACTATGCTTAAAGCTACCAGAGGTCTCTTTGGTTGAGTACGAAAGGTACATCAAGGTTTGATTTTCCGGATCATAAATTCGACGGATTTTCATCGATTTAAAGAAGACACTTTTGGACTTCTTAAAGACGACTTCACCAGACTTGCTTTTATCGATTTTAGCGATCATTTCGGAGGTGATTTCACCAGTTTGACGACATGAGATTGAGCTGTCACTTGGATCGGCCAGACTAAAATCAGCTTCAATGCTGGCAACGTGACAAGTCACTCCTGGTACTTCCGGGTCGACAAGCGTATTCAACTTGATGTCTTTCAAAGTGAACATACCAAGCGATACATCTCCAACTTCGTCACTGCCACATCCTGCGAGCAGGGTAAGTAAACTTAAAGCAAGTAAGCGTTTTTTCATTATTCGGTCCTTAACTAGAAAAGTTTATGACTCAATCTATCAGACGTTCGCATGTAAAACAAAATTTGGCGCTACCTCAGGACTTTAGCTAGGTTTGTTATAGGCTTCATGCTAAGGTACCGCCTCAAACGAATGGCTTCTTTAGCGTTTCCCAATTAAAGAGACACATTGGGGTGGGTCAGCTAGCTTTCGTTTTTGACTCGCTAGAGTTTTCTAGCCTGTGATATTAAGGTATTTAAATGAATGAACAACAGTTAGTCAGCATAGAGCGCAAGAATGTGTGGCTGCATGACCTGGTCGAAGTTGAGTTTCCCACTCCTGAAAGTTTGAAAGGGCGAGAGATCTACTTTCAGTCGTTAGAAAAGCAGACATACCAAGTTGTTGAAAAACACACTTTGTTAATGGGCGATTCGGAGTGCAAAGCTGAAGATATTTTCCTCGTTGACTTTCACCGACTCACCATCATGTTTTCTATTCTGCAATCACAGCGCTGGGATGCTCAGTACGACAAAGACATGATTGTCGAGTATCTTACTCAAATCATTTTGACGCCAGATTTTGAACTGTATGTTGGATTCCTAGAAGGAACTCCGGTTGGAGCTGCTATCGTCAGTCAATTTGGCGGTAACACATTGATTTCTGATGTCGCTGTGTCAGATTCACTGGAAAAAAGTCAATTTATCTCTGATCTTGCGAAACGATTAGACGGTGAACAAAAACTGTGTGAAACCGTTGTCTGCGAATGTTAACTCAAGCTCGTCTCACTCTTTGAGTGGGACGCGATTGGTGCGGTAGTTTCGTTGCCTACCGACTTCTTAATTCTCCCTTTCATTAACATATCAAGGTAATACCTCAATTTTCCCCGTGCCGGACATCTTATTGAAAAGAACACGGTTTCACTGCTATTTAGAGAGAAATCGGTGATCTTGCTTTAAAAATAGATAATTGTTCGATGCCATTTATGTGAAATGCCAAGCCCATCGTTTAAACAATCCTAAACTCAAATATTATTAACCTACAAAATAAAATAGGTCAGCGACATTTTTGAGGCGTTCAGGGGAATTCTATGGCTATTAACAATATAAAATGCGTAATTTTTGATTGTGACGGAACACTGGTTGATAGTGAGCGCTTGTGCTGCCAAGCTTTGGTCAATGTGTTTAACCAGCATGGTGCTCAGTTGAGCATGCAAGAATGCTTGGCGCATTTCAAAGGTGGAAAACTTGCCGATATTCTTATTGATACTAAAAAGCTGATGAATATCCATGTCCCAATTGAAGTTTTAGAGCCCGAGTATCGCCAAGAAGTGCAGAAGTTATTTGTACGTCATTTACAGCCCATGGATGGTGCCAAACGCCTGCTTAAGTTTTTTGATTTTCATAACATTGAATATTGTGTCGCATCTAATGGACCAAGAGATAAAATCGAGTATGCTCTTGAGTTAACAGGTTTGTCAGAGGCTTTTAAAGGAAAGGTGTTTTCTGCTTTTGAGGCAAATAGCTGGAAACCTGAACCTGATTTGCTCATGTACTGTGCGATGAACATGGGGTTCCTGCCTAGTGATTGTCTTTATATAGATGATACTCCAAAGGGAGTTGAGGCAGGGCTGAACGCGGGTATTAAAACAGTACAGTTATTTAACGGCGAAGAGGTAAATCGCGTTGATGATGAACGTGTTATCCAAATCCAGCATTTAGACGAATTAAAAGAGCAGCTTTTAAGCTGCTCAATTTAAAACCTAGTGGCGCATTCGGCTCGGGCTATGAATGTGCTTGAGTTTAGATTGTAAGTAAGGTGTTTGATGTAAGCACTGAATTGAAGAGAAGTTTTTGGTATGGAATCCACAAGCCGCGCAAGTGAACTTTTCGCCATCCGAAGATATTAAATATTCGTCACATTGGCATAGAGGGCAGTTTAGGTTTTGATTGTCTTTTGCATCGTTGTAATTATTCATATTGTTTTTCCAGCAGCAAATTGGAATTGGTTAGTTCAAGCATAGCGGAACAAAATCTTGATGAACATTATTTCATCAGATACAAAGCGTTCTTTCGATTCACTTCAAAAAATTGATTTACGTCAATTGGTTGCTCTGTTCAAACATAATTGAGTGCAAAAAATGGGCTCCTTTTCAGGAGCCCATTTTAGTCACGATTTAAAATAACTATTTGGTTCTATAACGAAGTAACACCTCACCTAGATTGGCGGACGCTTTGGTTAAGTTCGCAACACCAATGGTTGATTGTTCTGCGACTTCTCTAATCGTACTCGATTGTGTACGTATGTCTGTCAACTCAGATGCAATATCGTTGGCGACTGCACTCTGTTCTTCCGCCGAAGTCGATATCTGAATACTCATGTCCATTAGAGAACGAGCAGACTCAGCGATAGATGAAATATCGTGACCAACCTCATCTATTAACTGGCTACTGGTTTGTGCCTGTTTCACCGTACGGTCGGTGATAGAAGCGATATTCTGGCTTTCAATTTGTAGCTTCTCTATCATCGCCTGGATTTCTACCGTAGCCTGTTGTGTGCGGCTTGCCAAGGTTCGTACCTCGTCAGCAACAACAGCGAAGCCACGACCTTGTTCACCCGCTCGGGCCGCTTCAATAGCCGCGTTGAGTGCTAAAAGATTAGTTTGCTCTGAGATTGCATTGATGGTTGTTATGACATCATTAATTTGAGTGGTGTTTTCATTTAAATGCGTCACTGAAGTGGCAGCTTGTTCAATGTAGCCTGAAAGCGTGTCGATTTCTGCAATGACATTCTGCACTCGACCACGGCTGTGTTCGATCTTTTGTGCGTCTCGATCAGACTGTGTAGTCGCTTGTTGAGAAATACTTGAGACTTCTTTTGCTGACGCCGTCATTTCTTCCATTGCAGTCGCGACGGAATCCAGGGTTTGATATTGGTGAGATATCTGAGTCGCACTTAGGTGCATGTCACTTTCGAATGCTGAAGAGGTCTCACTCAATGTATTTGCACTATCTTTTACGCTATTGACGAGCTCTGTAAGTGTATCCATTGATTTGTCGAGTGCGCATCCAATCGTTCCAAACTCATCGCGTCCAGGGTGAAATCCAAGACGAGAGGTCAAATCACCTTCACCGATTTTCTGAGTAGTGGTGTAAAGCACCCAAAGTGCCCCTCCAATGAAAGTAGCAACCCAGTAGCAAAACAATGCAAATGGTATTACCCAGATAAAGCTGAGAAGAAGTGAGGTTAGGGCGTTGGACTTAGCTTCTTCGTATTCAGTAGCAATATCATCCGAATACTTAACGATCTCATTAGTGTTAGTGGTTGAATAGACAGTGACAAAGCCGTCTTGAAAAAGGTTCTGTTGCAGACTACTGGCTTTATTGATGCCAGCAATTTGATAAATGTCTACGGGTTGTGCTTCGATGATCCCGGCAAGCCTTGATTGAGCAACTTTAATAGATTGCTGTTCAAATTGAACTACTTCATTGTAGTAGCGGCTTCCCGCTATAGAAGTAAGGGCAACTAAAAATAGTAGGAATATAACCCAGATTTTGTCGTTAATAGACATCTTAATAAACAGTCGATCTATCGTTCTAAACTCAACTTCTCTCATTTAACACTCCATTTGAGATGTAAGGTATTTATCATTCTTTATCGTCACTTCCAGCGAAAACGTGAGATGCAATTCATTAAAATATGTAATAAAACTGATTTGCAGCTTTATAAATGAGATCTATGTCAACTTATAGATTTCAATAATTCGATGGATAAGACAAAAACATTAGAGGTAATCGATATGCAATCGATTACTTTTGGTTTTGTTCAAAGGATTAAAAATCTTTACTTCTCACTGTCATAAATATGTCTTATAAAGACTATAAAAAGGAATCGCTGGCAGAAAATTGGAAAGATCAGTGTCAGTTGGAAGAAGCAAGAACGCTTCATAATTAAGTAAAGGAGGTCACAATGAGCGACCAATACCAAAATGATGAGAGTCTGGAGCTGCTTGATGCGCTTGAAATTGGCATTCTCTTATCCGAGTACTTCGGCTCAGAAAACGAAGCCGAATAGTACTGCACGTATTCTCAATTCATCATCGTAGACGTTATACTAAGTTCATGTCGCATCAGGCTTAAAGGCGAACATGGCGTCGAATGAACTTTCTAGCCCATTTACACATCGCAGACCACTGCAATAGTCATTTATTAGGAAACTTGCTTGGAGACTTCGTGAAAGGAGATCCAAGCAAGCAGTATCAATCCGAAATATCTAATGGCATCAAACTCCACCGTTTTGTCGACCGCATCACCGATCAACATCCCATCGTTGAAGAGTGCAAACCTCACTTTACTGGTGTTGCACGCCGATTCGCTCCTATTGCGTTGGATATGTTTTGGGATCACTGTTTAGCCAAGCATTGGGATCTCTTCTATCAGGGACCACTTGATCAGTTTGTTAATTATGCGCACCAACAGGTCGACCGAGAAGTAATTGATGGCTTACCGCCTCGATTTCTATTGCTGCACAGCAGGATGTGGAGCGGTGGATGGCTTCAGTCCTATCAGGATCTGGAAAATATAGAATTTGCACTGCACAGAATGTCTCAGAGAAGTCCAAGAATGGCGGATCTTACGACCACATTTTCGGTATTAGAGGAAGAGTATGAGGCTTTAGAAGCAAAATTTCCTGTCCTCTACCAAGATGTTCTTGTTCAGGCACTTGAGTATCACAAGCAATTAATCAATGCATAGAGTCAAAAGGTAGTATGGTCAGAAGCGCTCTGGTAAACTCTGCGCTCCAAAAATTATGAGGTTTATCATGTCCGTTAATTTTGCTGACCTTGGCATTGAACAAAAATTGGTAGAAACCCTGAGCAATTTAAATATTGTCACGCCAACACCAGTACAAGAAAAGTCGATTCCCCATGTGCTTGAGGGTAAAAACCTTCTTGCTGCGGCGCAAACTGGTACAGGTAAAACGGCTGCGTTTGGTCTGCCTATTATCCAAAGGGTTCAGCAAGAAAAACTAAACGGAACGCCAAAAGCATTGATTTTGGTGCCTACGCGCGAGCTGGCGCAGCAAGTCTTTGACAGCCTGACTCAGTACGCATCAAAAACTGAGCTACGAATTGTATGTGTTTACGGTGGTACGAGTATTGGTGTACAGAAGAACAAACTCGAAGAGGGTGCAGATATTCTGGTTGCCACGCCAGGTCGTTTGTTGGATCACTTGTTTAACGGCAATGTAAACATTTCAAAAACGACCACGCTTGTTTTGGATGAAGCAGACAGAATGCTAGATATGGGGTTCTGGCCAGATTTACAACGCATACTGCGTCGTTTGCCGGCAGAAAAACAGATCATGCTATTTTCTGCTACATTCGAAAAGCGTATTAAAACTATCGCTTATAAGCTGATGGAGTCTCCAGTAGAAGTCGAAGTGACACCGCCAAATACGACTGCCGAAACGGTTAAACAGATGGTTTATCCCGTAGATAAAAAGCGTAAGCGTGAATTACTGGCTTACTTAATCGGTTCACGTAACTGGCAACAAGTTCTGGTTTTCACGAAAACCAAGCAGGGAAGTGATGAACTTGCAAAAGAGCTAAAGTTGGATGGCATCAAAGCGGTGTCGATCAACGGAGACAAATCTCAAGGTGCTCGCCAGCGCGCATTAGACGAATTTAAACAAGGTAAAATTCGTGCATTAATTGCTACTGATGTCGCTGCTCGTGGTTTGGATATTCAGGAGCTTGAGCAAGTTGTAAACTTTGATATGCCTTTTAAAGCAGAAGATTATGTTCACCGTATAGGTCGAACTGGACGCGCTGGCAATTCTGGGCTTGCTGTATCTCTCATGAGCCGAGACGAAGAATATTTATTACATGCTATAGAAAACTTGCTAGACCAACGATTGCCTCAAGAGTGGCTAACTGGATTTGAACCAAGCTTAATCGAAGAAGTTGAACCTGAAAACAATGGTGGTGGTCGTCGTAAAAGCCGCTCTTCGGAAAAACGTAAGCTAAAAGCTAAGCTTGCTATACACAAGAACCGTGGCAAAAATCGTCGCTAACTAAAGTGGTTTGTTTAGTTAGCCAACCTAATTATTCAGTGTTCAACTAAGTCATCAGGCTGTTTTCACTTGCTCATAGACCTTTAGAGGTTGTGGGAGCGCAAGAAAATAGCCTTGATACATATCGAAGCCGAGTTTTTTCATTAAATTAAGTTGATGCTCAGTTTCAATTCCTTCAATAACGGTTTTAGAGCGTAAATTCTTGGCCAGTGAAAGTGCGCTCATCAAAGCAGAAAAATCTCCATCTTCGTATTTCAGCAACAGCGATCTATCCATTTTGATGATGTCAGGTCGGACACTCCTTGCTCGCTCAATTGTTGAAGCATTTATCCCATAGTCGTCTATCGCTAGTTTAAAGCCTCTCCGACTAAGTTCTTTCGTCGCTTTATAAAGAAACGATTCTTCGCTTGTGTTTAGTTCAACCAGTTCCATTACAATTTGGTCTGTTTTCAAGCCTGATTGACAGATAGTTTGCTTTAGCAAGTGACCATAAGATAAATCCTTAACCATCATTTCGGCAGCTTTTGGGAGGACGTTCAGAAACAGCTTTTTATTACAGTAACGAGATTGGCCGAAGTTTTTTACGTGAATTAAACGACTTAAACGTTCAACATTCAACAACTCGGCGGCGGGAATCGTCTGCGAATGGAAAAATTGATCCGGTCGGATCGAGGTTCCGTTAGAGTCGGTGATTCGAACAAGCGCTTCTAGGCCCACAATCGTAAGATTTTTTCTATATATTGGCTGGAATACACTTTTAAGCGTCAAATTTTGGTAATGCGCGATGTACTGTCCATCTTCGTGTTTTGAAATACAGCCTATCAGCTTCGACGTGTTCATCATTATTACAACCTAGTTCAATGCTTATCAGCGATGCGAGAACATCAACTCAACTTGAATTAGGAGAATCTAATACTTTAGTGGTAATAACAAGAGAGTTAATAAAAGTCCACCAGATTTATCGAGCCATATCAAATTAATATATGAATAGATTGATAAGTTAACGCTGGCAATTTGATGTTACCACTGCAGTACTGCGTATAGTTGCAGGTATTTTCGTACCAATTGTTGTTTGTTCGAACGACGTAAAGGATGGCCAAATTTTATGTAGCAGGGATTGATGTCAAAACGTATATTGAGGGACTGAGTCAGTTGCGATTCACTTGTATAAAGCGTTATACCTTGAGCTGTGTATTCGTTTATTGGTTCTGGTAATTCTCCCATCCACCAATGCAAAAGTTCTCGGCTAGTCTTGCTTCTACTTATCCAATGATCACAAACCAAAAAAAGAAGATCGTTAGGTTGTAACGCGTATCCATATTCACTTTGCCATTCGGTAATCGAAGAGAGCATCTTTTCACGACAAGATCTACCTGCGCTGACCATGTGATAGCTTAAAACCCAAACTGTGCCTATCTCAGACGTGATGCGATAATGGTGTGGCAGATCGGGGGCATTTAATACTTCGAGAGGTTTGATGACACTACTGTGGCCAAAATGATGAAGCGTCCGTTCCATACGTCTTGAGAAAGCCAGCCCCAGATGGTGTTCGCTCATACCCTGATTGTGAACGGCAGGATAATGCTTTTCACAGATCTTAAGGCAGTCTTCTTGAAAGTCATTAACGCTTTGTATTACTAAGTCGAGTAGCAAAGATTATCCCTTAACGATTATCGAAACTAACGGCAGAAGGTTAGCATAGTCTTTTTAGAATAGACTAATTTCGCTCGGCAACTTCTTGATCTAAACATCAAAATTGGGAATTCTACCCATCAAAGTAAGAAAGTGTTCGGCGACGATTGTTCTAAAAATAAATTTGTATGACACGAAATAATTGAACGCAGATACCTAAAGGGCAACCAATGATTAAATTAGATAGGGCGCAAAAAGAAACGCTAGCGACTGCGATTCAAGACTATATGCAAGATGAATTGAGTATTGAAATTGGTCAGTTTGATAGCGAGTTTTTGATTGATTTCATAACAGATAAACTTGGTGCAGTGTACTACAACAAAGGGGTCGAAGATGCTAAGGCAGTGATAGAAAGTCGTATGCTTGAAGTGTCTGATGAACTCTATGAGATAGAAAAAGAAGTGAAACTATAAAATTCAAAAATTCTTACATTTTAGTTGTTCTAAATTTTCGAACAGGTTGGTAGATATGGTGCAATTGGCTGGATGTAAATAATAGTAAATAATCTGTGCCATATGCAGTAAATCGGTTAATGTGATGTTTATTGCTTAACATTAACATAGAAAACTTCTGGAAATTTAGATGGATAGATCGGTAAAAAACTACAACGCTCTTACTCGCGCCCTGCATTGGTTATCAGCCATATGTATCGTTGGCCTATTCGCAGTCGGTTTGTGGATGGTCGATCTAAGTTACTACAGTGCGTGGTATCGTACAGCGCCTGACTATCATCGCTCAGTCGGTATTTTGCTCGCCATCGCTACTCTGGTGAGAATAGTTTGGAAACATATGAGCGCATCCCCAAAACCAGAAGGTAAGCCACTTGAAGTCACTGCTGCTAAGTTTGCGCACAGTCTGATGTATTTACTGCTTATCACCATATTTGTATCTGGTTACCTCATTTCAACATCTGACGGTCGTGGTATCGAAGTATTTAATTGGTTTACTGTACCAGGGGCAGGCGAATTATTCCCTAATCAATCAGACCTTGCGGGTGCTATCCATTTTTACGTAGCGTGGGCAGTTATCCTGATCGCAGGCTTGCATGCTCTTGCTGCACTAAAACACCACTTTATCGATAAAGACAACACATTAAGAAAAATGTTAGGAGCTTCAAAATGAAAAAGTCACTATTTGCTACAGGATTAGCGTTGGCGATGGCACTACCTTTAGGTGCACAAGCTGCGGACTATGTTATCGATACTAAAGGGGCTCACGCGTCTATCAACTTTAAAGTTAGCCACCTTGGTTACAGCTTCATCAAAGGTCGTTTTAATACATTTTCTGGTGACTTTTCTTTTGATGAAAACAACATCGCTGATTCTAAAGTGAACGTTGTTGTTGACACTACTAGTCTGGACTCTAACCACGCAGAGCGTGATAAGCACATCCGTAGCGGTGACTTCATTGACGCAGGTAAATTTGGCCAAGCGACTTTTACTAGTACAAAAGTGACTGAGAAAGGCGATGGTAAACTGGACGTAGCGGGTGACTTAACACTTCACGGCGTAACTAAACCTATCAACATTGAAGCTGAGTTTATTGGTGCTGGTAATGACCCATGGGGCGGAGAGCGTGCTGGTTTCATTGGTCAAACTCGACTAGAACTTGCTGACTTTAATATTCCAGTAATGGGCACTTCAAGCTACGTAGATATGGAACTTCATATCGAAGGCGTTAAGAAGTAATCCATTATTTAAAGTAAAACAAAGCGCTCTTCAATTGAAGAGCGCTTTTTTTATGCCAACTAACTTAGTTAGTGTTTTATTGTTATGCTGATTCTAGTTCTTTTTGCTCAACGAGATTTAGTCGCTCACCGTAAATAGGGCGTAATGCACTAAGTACTTCATTACGCGTTACCACGCCGACCATATGTCCATTCTCTAATACTGGCAATACTTGCGGCTTACTGACTTTCATACTCTTCGCGCGCTCTTCCAGAGAGAGAGTAGTTAAGCGGGTCGCGATGCCCATATCGCTTGTTGGAAAAAGCTTGTCTTTATCAATGCACAGGAATTCTACAACATCCACCAAACGATCATCTGCATCAATCGCTACAACGTCACGAGACATCAAATCGACAACTTTCTGACCTTCAACTGGAATGTAATCTTCGCACCATAGATCAACCATCACATCGTGTGCAGAGAAGAAACCAACCAAGCGATTGTGAAAATCAACAACAGGTGCACTTGTAAGGTGGTTATCAAGCAAGGTATCAAGTGCTGCAACAACAGGCATCTCTGCGTTGATAGTGATTGGGTTAGGATTCATGATGTCCTTAACAAATGAGCTATTTTTCATGTTGGATTCCTTAACTGACATGAGTGGTGTTGTCTTAGTAATAGAGAAAATGTTGGCTGCTTTTAACTCTGGTCGACGGAAAATACACCAGTTAGCTAAGCCAACTAACACAGCGCCGCCAACGATATTTCCAAGAGTTACGGGTATTAAGTTTGCCGTAATAAAATGGGCGATATTTAAGTCTGCGTATTGCGAAGCCGGAACGCCTACTGAAGCCCAAAATGATTCCGGCGCAAAGTTTGCGATCACGATACCTAGTGGCACCATAAACATGTTGGCTACACAGTGCTCAAAACCGCTGCTTACAAACATTGCTACAGGTAAGATGGTCATCACTGCTTTTGTCATTGCGTTGGCAGAGCTAAATGTTAGCCAAATAGCCAGACAAACCAGCAGGTTACATAAGATGCCAAGTGCGAATGCCTGAACTAATGTGTGATGAAGTTTGTGCTGTGCAATATTTAGTGCGTTCAATCCCCATTGGCCACCGTCCATCTGATACAAGCCTGCAGCAGTGACTAAAGCAAGCAGAATCATTGCCCCAATAAAGTTACCCACATAAACCTTGCCCCAAATCGTCAGCATTTTGCCGAACGTGATCTGTTTGTTTGCCCACGAGATGCTTGAAAGCACGGAGCTTGTAAACAGTTCACCGCCACAGATGACGATAAGAATCAATCCCATGCTAAACGCAACGCCACCTGCAAGGCGGCTTAATCCCCATCCAGCGCCAGCACTGCCTGTAGTAACAGTGATATAGAACAAGAACGCTAAGCCAATAAATGCACCTGCCATCGTGGCAAGACTCAACGTCATACTGCTGGTCTTTTGGGATTTACTCAGAGCAAATTTCTCTGCTTCAGCCATCATTTCTTTCGGAGAAAAATACTGGTGACTTTCTGAACTGCTCACCGCCATACTGACTCCTTAGGTTTTGATGCCATAAAAACTCCTTGATATATAAACTCAAATTTAAAGTTATTGTTGTTTTTCCTACGGCATTCCTGAGCCGCACACTCAGGCTAATAGGAAAAGTACTACAGGGAAAATTGATATTGTTTAAGGTGCACATCAATTCAATTGATAACTAGCCTAAGATGAGTAAAATGAATTCCGTTGCGTATATATGCCTAATTAGATGAGAGATGAAAGGTTCAAAAAATGGGTTGAAGGATTTGCAAACAGCTGAACCTCGCTTCATGACGAGATTTAGGTCTGATGATTTGTTTTATAAAAATAGTGAGAGTATGAGTAATACTCGCTCGTAAAGGAGGACACGTTGCGCTATTCACTAAAGCAGTTGGCGGTTTTTAATGCAGTAGCCGATTCCGGTAGCGTAAGTCAGGCCGCAGATAAACTGGCCCTTACACAGTCTGCGACAAGTATGTCGCTGGCTCAGTTGGAAAAAATGCTAGGAAGGCCTTTATTCGAAAGGCAGGGCAAACAAATGGCTTTAACGCATTGGGGAATGTGGTTGAGGCCTAAAGCAAAGCGATTATTACAAGACGCTTTGCAGATCGAAATGGGGTTCTACGAGCAACATTTGCTAAGTGGTGAGGTTCGGATTTGCGCTAGTCAAACCCCGGCTGAGCACTTAGTCCCTGACCTTATCAGTATTATTGATAACGACTTTCCTGAAATGAGGATATCCCTCGATGTAAAAAGTACCAAAGGTGTGCTTGAAGGAGTACTGGATTACAAGTACGACTTAGGAATTATTGAAGGTCGTTGTGACGACAACCGGTTACACCAAGAAGTTTGGTGCCGTGATCACCTCACTGTCGTGGCTGCTTCACATCATCCTTTTGCGAAAAACAAAACAGTCAGTTTAGCACAGCTAGAGCAAGCCAAATGGGTTCTGCGTGAACATGGCTCGGGTACACGTAAAACCTTTGACAGCTCAGTGAGTCAACTTATCGAAGACTTAGATGTATGGCGTGAGTATGAACACGTACCGGTACTCCGTAGTCTGGTTGCGAATGGGCAATATCTAACCTGTTTGCCATATTTGGATGTTGAGCGCTACATTGAAGCCGGCCTACTGGTTGCATTAGATGTTCCCGAGTTAAAAATGGAACGTACTCTTTCATTTATATGGCGCGCTGATATGGCAGAAAATCCGCTTGTAGAGTGCATTAAGCGCGAAGGATTACGAATGATGAAAGGTAAGCCATCAGTGTTATAGGCTAGTCAACAACTCGGTTAGTTACTTAATCACAGACCTTTAAGCAAGTATTTTAAGGTGAAAACCGCTATCTATGATATTTACTAAATCTGTTGATTTACCGGTTGCATCAAATTAATTATGTAAAACATGAAATGAATGATGGTATTGTTGTGATCAATGTCACCGATAAGACAGGGGGATACCCGTAGTATCGGTACTTGATTTCAATATATGAAGGCAGTTATCAAACCAGAAAGGTGTGATACAAGCTGAACAGGTACGAATACCATGACAACACTTTTAGCTATTTCTATTACGACTGGGATTTTGTCTGGCGTTTGGGGGTGGATTGCTATCTCCCTTGGTCTTTTATCTTGGGCAGGCTTCTTAGGTTGTACTAGCTTTTTTGCTTCACCGACAAGCGGGCTGAAAGGGCTGGCGATTAGCTTGATTACCAATTTAACTGGTGTGTTCTGGGCAATGGTCATTATCTATGGTTCAACTTACGCTGGACTAGAGATCTTTGGCTATGTAATCACAGCTGTAGTGGCATTTTTTATGTGTATTCAAGCTAAACAAGCTTGGTTGTCGTACATTCCTGGTACTTTCATTGGTTCATGCGCGACTTTCGCTTCAGATGGTAATTGGCAACTTGTTGTTCCATCACTTGTATTAGGTGGCGTTTTTGGCTACCTGATGAAAACTACTGGTTTATGGTTGCACTCGAAATCAACCGCTACTTCTGCTTCGCTCACCGAGCAAGTGCAGTAGACCCCCAATCTTATTGGTATCCACTCGGTATTGACTATTATCCATCTCAATACCTTTAATCAAAATTATTGATATTTGATACAAGCACACTTTAATAGTGTGCTTTTTTTTTAACTTATTATTTGCCTGCACTAGGTATTACCACTAGCCATCGAAACGATGCGTTTCAGTGTCCAACGCAAGAGTAAGGGGATACATTCCACGCCATTTTCTTCACAATGAGAAACAATTGCTAAGGCTAAGTCCGGTTTAGCATGCTTTTTAAGTACCCGGTTCACGACTTTCTTGGCAGGTATCTGATGATCGTGAGGCACTTTTATCATGTCCTTAAAGAAAAGCTCGAAGCCATGATTGTAAAGGAAATGCTCAATATCTTGGTCAGGTAATTCGGTTAAGCGATGACGCTCCTGATCGTGTTCTAACTGCGAACGAACGGTATGAGCGTACTTTTTACCTGCAGCATCGCCATCTGTTACAACATGCCAGTCGATCCCAAACTCTTTGGCGACTTTGATAATCGATTTTAGTCCGGATTGTGCAAACTCTACGATTTGAACACCTTCTGCAGCCAAGTCGTAACCACATTGACGAGCTAACTCATTAAAAAGCCATACTTCGGTTTCACCTTCAACCAGCAACCAGCAACGTGCAAATAGGGCACCCGCCCGATGGAATCGAATATGGAATCCTATGCGTCTTAGTTCATCCCGTCCAAATTTAGACGAATTCAGACTCTTAGCTATAGTTCTATCGGAAAGACGGAACAAGCGTCGGATAGAATACAGGGGGACGGAACCAAGCAGACTCCCACTATTCGTGGTAAGGATCTTTTGCATTGGTAACAGCTGTAGCAGTGACCAGGCTCTTGCTAAATGCGTAGGGTGCAAGCGACCTTCTGGGTCTTCAATGATTAATATTGGTCGAGAACAGCGTCTTAATTCCGTGGGGCCTTTTGCCTGCAAATAGGCATTGAGCATACCCATTAAAAGCAATCTGCTCTGTTTGTCATTGGTTTCTTTGAGATATTGGCTCAAGCCCTTGTCTGAAGGATGGATGTTATAAAACAGGCCATCTCTTGGTTGTCTTGGATTACCTCTGCTAACGCTGCCAAAAGCAAAATAGTGATCGACCAGGGTTTGCATAGAAGAAAGGCTACTGCGAATTTCTCCCTTATTAACTTGACCTGGCATAGCCGCTAATCGTCGACAGGTGTTATCAATCCGTTTTTCAATTCGAGCGTTTTTACCGTCTCCATTGACATGAGACAAGCGAGGGAAGCGACGAGAGTCCCTCAAGCGAATAACAGGATGAAGTGTCATCAACTCGATAGCAAGTTTCTCGGAATGGTGAATTTGCTTTGATTTCCCGTCCTCATCAAGAAAGCTGTATTGTGTCGTAATGTCATGGTCAACACGTGAACCACTGAGTCTGTAGTAGATGACATGTTCGCCATTATCTTTTGTGCACCAGGCTGGTTTGATACGGCGGTAACGACCAGCCTTTAGCTCTTGTTTATCTTGTGCCTTAAAGCAAAGGATGATTTCAATATGTTGTGATTGTGGATGGGAAACTGAGTAATCAACGTGAAAATCTCTGAGTTCAAACTCGTACAGTTTCCCATCAATTGGTAATGCGATGGATAGGGCATCCAGTAATGAAGACTTACCCCATGTATTTTCACCAATGAGCGTGGTGACTTCATCAAAAGATAGTGAAAGGCGTTTGATGCCCCTAAATCCGGAGATTTCGATGCGTTCTAGTCTCATCTCAATCCTCCTTGCAATTATTTGAATTATAGAGAGTTATCTTGCTATTTCTAAGCATATATTAATTCTAAATTATGGAGATAAGTTCAGTTCACAAAATTACGAGAGCCTGCTACGGAATAAAGATCGACTTGAATAGTACTTGCTTTCAAAATCGACATTCTCTTTTTAAGATCACGTTAATATGAAATGGAAAATTCGCTGTTTCATAAAATTCATGATTCTGTCATCATTCACTTCTTATTATTATAAGGAATGAAAAGAGAGAAGATGAAAATGAATAAAAATCATAAGCCAGTACGAATTAAACTGGCACACATCAATGACACTCATTCCTACTTTGAGCCAACGTCATTACAGCTAAAACTAAAAATCAATAACGAAGTTACCCTGGATCCTTATGTGAGCGCTGGCGGCTTCTCACGAATTGCGACTCGTGTGGAACAACTCCGTGATGACGCACAGCGTCAAGGGCACGGTATGCTTTTCCTTCATGCCGGTGATTGCTTTCAAGGCACCCTATATTTTTCACTGTTTAAAGGTAAAGCCAATGCGGATCTTCTTAACGCATTAAAGATAGACGCGATGGCATTAGGCAACCATGAACTAGACATGGGTAACGAACCTGTGGCGCTGTTTTGTCAGCGAGCAAACTTCCCTTTACTTGCCGGCAACTGGGACTTATCCAACGAGTCAGATTCTAAATCTCATCGTGTCAGTGATTGTGACAATGTATTGAGTTATCAGCCTAAAACTCAAACCGCTCAATACTTGGTGAAAGAATTTGATGGTGAAAAGGTCGCGATTTTTGGTCTATCAATAGACAAAATGAGTGATATCGCCAACCCTGATGCAGATACACCGTTTGTAACTGCAATTGAAACCGCACAAGCGACGATTGAACACATTCATGCTGCAGGGATAAAAAACATCATTTTACTAAGTCACCTTGGATATGAAGGTGACTTAGAACTCGCAGAGAAGGTGGAAGGGATTGGTATTATTGTTGGTGGGCACAGTCATCGATTACAAGGCGATTTTTCAGCGATAGGCTTAGGGAAAGATGACCAATACGGCGTAAATATTAATGGTACTTACGTAGTGCAAGCTGGTTATCACGCGTTAACGATGGGGCATTGTCTGCTTGAATTCGACAAAGAAGGTAAGGCGACAATGTTGAATGGACAAAATGAACTATTACTTGGCCGTCGTATATTCTGGGATTCATCACTAAACCAACAGTTGGACCAAGGTGTGTTCGAAACGGCTTGTGACTTCATTCATGGGCAACCCAATGTCGTCGTATGTAAAAAGCATCCTGAAACTCAAGCAATTTTGACTGAAAAGTACATTCCACGTGTGCGCGCACTACAGTCGCAAGTGATCGCCAAAGTGGAAAATAAGAAGCGACATGTGCGTATTCCCGATGAATTTGGTGGAAGCGAACTGGCTTCAGCCGTTGCTCGTTCATTTCTGCACAGTTTAAATCAGCGTGGGCACGACATTCAGTTTGCGATACATAATGCCGGTGGAGTTCGTACGTCATTGAATCCAGGTAATATAACCGTTGCCGACATTGCCGGACGATTATTGCCATTTGCCGTTCCAATCGGATTTTATGACGTTCAAGGCAGCGTTATTCGCAGAGCGTTGGAAGGGGCGATAAATAATGCACTAAATAATGGTGTGGAAGGCACGGGTTCCGGGAGTTACCCATATACGTACAACCTTAACTTTGAGTACAAAGCGGATCTCCCTAAAGGTAAACGAATCACGGTATTAGAAATCTTTAGGGATAATCGTTGGATGAGAGTCAAAGACGAGGTTTGGTATCGAGGTACATCATCCGCATATACGATGAAAGGCAAGGAAGGATATGAAGCACTGCTGGACATGGCAGGAGAAGGCAGTGTAAGTAATTTATCTATGGCGGATTGCTTCATAGAATTACTCACCGATGAACCTAACTGTTTGAACCTAAATCACAGATTTTACTCTCAGCAGCAACGATAGCTATTTTTGGTATCTATTTTGCCTAACTTTTTACGTGACATGCGGTTAAAAGGTGAAAGGTATGTGGAAAAATGCTTGGGTAGACGTCGCGGTAATGGCTGCATGGATTGTTGCTTGGACAATGCTGGTTCATTTTGTACCAATCAACATATTCTAAATATATAAATCATAAGGAGCATATTTGAGCTCCTTTTTTGTTTATGGCATTCAATAAACTGCTTAGTGTTCTCCTAGAAAATCCGCCAAACTTATCGGTAGCAGATCTTTGTTGGATATCAGTTCTTTCAGGCGTATGATGTTGCTGTTTGGGGAGTAGTTAGCGCAAGTTTACTTATCGTCATCTCGTTAAGCATAAGCTTATCCGGTAAGTAAAGGTGCCACTTTTATATTTCATTTTGGCACTTCAACGAGACCAACGCATTCAGTTACTAGTAGACGCATTTTAAATGCGGATGCTGGTTTGTATTGTATGCGGAAGGTCACCAAATAAGTGGTTCTTCCGCGTAGGAGGAAGCATGTCTCTAATTGAAAATACCACTCAGCTAAGCCAGTCCGTTCTGTTTCAAGAAACACTCACAATGTATGGTACCTTCGGCCTAATTACATTGATTTTAGTTACGCTCGATATATATCAAACGCGTGGTGGTGTAATTCCCATGAAAAAGGCGATTGTATGGAGCTTTTTTTGGTTCTTACTCGCATTTGTTTTTGCTGGCACGATCTATTTCTTCTGGGATCTTTACGCTCCACACAGTCATTACTCGAATGAACAGGCAACGGTATCTTTCCTTACGGGGTACCTGCTAGAAAAATCACTCAGCGTTGATAACTTGTTCGTGTTCGCAATCATTTTTGCTCAATACAAAGTCCCGGAACATTTACGCCCAAGAGCCTTACTGTGGGGGGTTATTGGTGCATTGTTACTACGTGCTGTGATGATAGGAATAGGAGCTCAGTTGTTGGCTCAATATCACTGGGTACTGTACCTCTTTGCAGTATTTCTAATCTGGACTGGTATTAAACTCGCGCGGGACAAAGATGATGATGAGGAAGAGGTCAATCCGTACCCGGAAAAAATCATCCGGAAAATTCTTCCCGTTACCGATGAATATCAAGGCAACCACATAATGTTAAAGCGGGCAGGCAAGTGGGTAGCTACTCCGATGATGATTGTCGTTGGCGTGATCGCGGTGATGGATGTCATGTTTGCACTGGATTCAATCCCCGCTATTTTTGCTGTCACACGTGAACCTTTTCTGGTTTTGGCCGCAAACGTGTTTGCATTGCTTGGGTTACGGTCGTTGTACTTCGTATTACAAGCTATGCTCGATAAGTTTGTTTACTTAAAACCAGCTTTGTCTGTGATCATGATGTTTATCGGTATGAAGATGTTATTGGTTGGTTCACCATATGAAATACCTACGATTTGGTCACTGTCATTTCTCATCTCCGTGATGACGACCGCAGTTGTTGCCTCAATCTGTAAGAACAGAGACAGTAGTGAGCACAACGTTAATATTACTAATCAAAAATATTGATGAGTTTTGTTTGTTGAAGATGACTAAAATAAATTTTGGTTAATAAAATGTTGCGAATGATATGAACTGTGACAGCTTAAGTTCAAGTTATTCAACCCAAAATAGGTCTAAATGAATGAATAGTCACTGAGTGAGAATTTGTATTTCTCTTATGTGTAAAAGGTTTGTTTCATTAGAAAAACTAATTCGGATAGCTAAATTTTGTCATTTTTTAAACGAATGCTAAGTGACTAATATACAAGCAACAAAACATACAACTGCTTTTAAAGAGAGGCAATCATGGCACAAGCAATGCAGATGACAAATGTAGCTTTACCAACCTCTATGGATAAGAAGACCTATACGGTTAACTTCAAAGGATTGATTGCTCACTTATTAGACATTCTTTTCGTAGATAACTCTGCACCTCGCAGCTACTACGCAGAAGACTTGTCAGCTCACATTCAGAAAGATATCGGTATGTATCGTTAACCTGAATTCAGTGAAGGAATAATGCCAGCTTAATTGCTGGCATTTTTGTATTTGCTCGGTGACAACGCTTTGACATCGCAGCTAGTAATCTTTACTTTGCCCCAAATAAAAACAGGGTCCCGCCTGGAACCCTGCTTGATATCAAAAGTAATGGGAATTACTTCTTACGGCAGTACTCAGCGATCACGTACATAGACTGACCGCCATTTGCCTTACCTGAAATCAGTTTTGGATCGCTACCAAGGCTGATACCGCGGATAACAGTACCTTGCTTGATGACTTGGTTAGTACCTTTAACTGGTAGGTCTTTAATAACCGTTACATCGTCACCTTTTTTCAGTTCAGTGCCGTTGCAGTCAAGAGTTTTGTCGTCTGCTGACATTCCTGTCATCGCCCAGTTCTTCTGCTCTTCTTCCATGTACATCATATCAAGAGCGTCTTGAGCCCAGTTTTCTGAGTTTAGGCGAGTTAGTTGGCGCCATGCAGTAACTTGCACTGCTGGAACCTGACTCCACATGCTGTCGTTTAGGCAACGCCAGTGATTAATGTCTTTAGGTTCTTCGATCTCGCCCAGGCATTTGTCACAAACCATAATAGCGGTATCAACAGTTACGTGACCGTGTGGTGGTACAGCGTAAGCAGTTAATGGAGATTCAGACGAACATAGTTCACATTTTGACTCGCAACGTGCAAGCAAAGTAGCTTCGATAGACATAAGGACTCACCTTAGTAAAGTTATTTTGTGGCGGTATTATCCACTTTATCCTGATAAATAAAAGGGTGTTGGGGAAATAAGCCCCGATTTTTACAATATTCCAACCTGAATAATGGAAATATGTAAAACAATAGTTCATAAATAATATGCGAATTATCAACGCTTAGCTTTATTACTTTCAGTTATGAAGCATCCATAAGTAGATTGGCTCAACCCTCAGAGTTTATGAGGTTCATAAAAAAGCCCAGTAGAAACTGGGCGTTAGAGCTAATACGAACTCAAGGGTGTTTACCTCAGAACTGACGTGTTAGATACCGCTGATAACGCATTATCTATTAGGAAATCTACGTTTTCTGTTTGCATCTCTATGTGGTGATCTAAGTCAGCTAAGGTACCGCCCGGAGAGGCAAACGTGCTGTGTGTTGCTGTCGAGTTAAACTGAACGAAGCTTGCAGCAGGTGACAACACCGCCGTGTTTGAACTGTTTACAGGGGTCAGGCCAAGTTTAGCCGCTAGTGCCTCTGTACCGGCAAATGGTGCTTTAACGACGCTATTCGGAACCACTACATCGCCATCGGTTTCTGTCATAAAAAATGGCGTAGATAGTGTACCCGAAGACATCAAATCACTTGCATTGGTGAATGGGTCAACGGTATCCAGCGTTGTTTGTGCTGCATAGATGAATTGAGAGAATCCAGAGCTTAGCTCAGCAAGTTGCTCAGCTGTTGCCAGCCCTTCAAACGTTTCGTAACAGGTACTGTCATCTAACGCGGTACATTGTGCATCTGCAAAAGACATGTAACCCGTTGAGGCCGCATAAGCCAGGTTATGTTTGATCTGAGGACCAAAGTTTGAGGAACCCAACAGCAAATTGCCAATTTGGCCACCTGAGTTTTGGATAGAAGCAGCGCTAAATGAATAGAGTGCATCCGCAGACGGGCTTCCTAGTGTATTGTTTGCTGCAGAAACCGCTGATGTGCCTACGATACCACCAAGAGAGTGTCCCAACATTTTTACCTGAGAGCCTGTCATAGGATTGAACCCTTGAAGAGGTCCTCCAGCCAGAAGGCCGCCTTGTGCGGATACGACTAAGCTAGCACGAAGACCTAGTACGTCCAGTACGCTTTGACGAAGGTTGTCACGTGCAACGGCTAAGTTAGACAGGTTCAGATAAGCAAGAACATTCGCATTCGCAGAACGTTGTTCATCAAGACTACGTGTTCCATGAAGCGGCAAGTCAATAGCTATAACGGCTACACCAGCTTTGACCATGTTGTAAGCGAACGCATAGGCGTTTTCTTTAGATGAGGTAATGCCGTGTTGGTAAACTACAACATCCGTGGCGACACCTGATTGCGGCGTGAACAGAAGAAATTCGACATCCTCAAGAGACTTCACCGCTGGTACCGGCGAGTAGCGTGTAATAACACGTTCACTATCCAGTTGGCTTCCATCAGATAGGTATAATGTTGAGCCGACTAGTTTCAGTTGCTCGGTAGGATCACTCGCTAGTTTTGTCAGATCCACTGGATTTTCAGCAAACACACCAGTAGAAAGCTGCTGAACCATATTTGCTTGTTCAGTTGGGTCAGCAAGTGCTGCACTGAGTTTTGCCAGGCTCGGCATTGCAGAAACCATTGGCTGCATATTCCAGTCCGCACCTTTCTCAAGGTAGTAAGGCAACTTCACCGAACCTTGAGTGACATTAACGCTAGCGCCAGAAGCATTGTAAAGCCCCTTGATCGCTGTCTTGGCGGCATCCAGATCACTAATGTATTGGTTGAAATCTTCATCATTATCCAGAGCGGTGACGAAATCTTGTGTAGTACCATAAGTCATGGTGTATGCGGTCGCGAGATCAACTGAACTATCGTTTGAATCCGCTTTGTATAGGTCATTGAGCGTGTTTGCACCAGTAGAGAAACCCGTTGCTGTTACGCCTTTGACTGCCGCTAGCGTATCACCAACAGATTGCGTACTGAACCAAGATGAATACACGATATCGTCCGGGTTTACATTCGCTAAGCCGAAAATACCTTCCACAGCAGTCGTTACTGCTTGTACAGAAGCAAGATCTCCCGACTCATAAACCACTTCTTTACTTTTCGCAATGGCATAATTCGACGACGTTCCAATCGGGTCACCGTTAACATCAATTATGTCTTGTGTAATAGCAAAGATATATTCGCTCGATTCATCAAGCGCATCCATAAATTGGATGTAAAGAGAATTACCGTTTGACTGAACAATGAAATCAGTACCAAGTGTAAGAACTTGCTCAATAGGGTTGCTTGTACCATTCCATTCAGTCAGGCGTGTATTGATTTTGATGATTTTCACACCAGATGTCACCATGCCAGTGGCGAAACCATCCCCTTCAAAGTTCAACACGATTGGCATAGTGGTTGACCAACCATCCATGGTGTTCATTGCTGCTCTAGGGTTGGTAAGCGAGTTATCTCCACCAGTTGGCAATCCCAAAGTGCCATCTGTCGAATCCATTAAAAGGTAAGATGGGGCAGGAACAACAGCTTTACTACCTTGTAGTGTAAATTGAATAGAAGTCTGGCGGTCAAGAAGTGCCTGAACAGCAGGCTCAAAGCTTACTTGTTCAGAAGTGCCTCGGCTCTCTGATTCATCGCCACAGCCAGCAAGCAGGATCGCAGAACAAAGCAGTGATAATTTAAAAGTATGTTTCATTGGTTTACTCCGTTAAACCTACTAATTGAAGGTGTAATTCATTTGTACTGAGCTGATGTACGCTTTGCCGTCAGAATCGAATGTGATTTCTTGTCCAGACGCATTAACTTCGCTGAAAGAGCTATCGTCACAGTGGACTAAAGCGAAGCCTGCGTCGATTGTGAGGTTGTCGTTCCACGCATAAGTTAAACCTGCGCTGTACCAGTAACGATCAGTATCAGGAATACTCAATGTGGCCTTACCTGCTTGCTCGTCATAAGCAACACCAGCACGGAATGTCCAGTCACTGTTCAGTGTGTAAGTCGCACCCAAGGAATAGCGGTTGTTATCTTCATACTTTTCTGGTTTGGAGAAGCATATACCATCATTACATTGGTCACTGGTTGCGCGTAGTTCGGTAAACTGGCTCCAGTTTGTTAGCATCCAGCTGTAATGAAATGCCCATTGGCTATTCACTTGGTGGAAACCGGAGAGCTCAAACATGGAAGGAAGCGTGATTTTTAAACGGCCATCAACTTTCGCGGCCGTCGCGATGCCTGAGTCGTAACTACTGAATTCACCTTCATCAAAATCGAGATCGATTTTAGAACGGTAGCCGAAACCAAAACGATTATTTTCATTAACTTCATAAAGAGCACCTACGTTCCAACCCCAAGCAAATGTCTCATCTGTCATACCGATGAGTTTGTCAGACTTTTTGCTTCCTGGACCAAACAATGGAGCCAAAGAACCTTTATGGCGAGTCAGCTCTGCTTCTGCATAAACCAAACTTACACCGCCAGCAACACTGAACGCATCATTGATGCGGTAAGCAAGATTTGGGTTAAGGCTCACAGACATTAGAGACGTATCACCAGCCAAATCCCCGGCGGAGATGTCATCTGGATAATCAGTCGATACACCATAAGTTGTAAACATCCCAATACCCCAGGCGAACTTGTCATCAATAGGGCTTACATAGTGCACCGCAGGTACGATTGCCAACGGTGCGATATCGTCTGAGTGTTCATCATAAAAAGTGTCATAAATGTTCACTTCAGGATCAACGACCGTAATAGCTCCTGAAAACTGAGCTTGTTTGAAAAGTGTCATTGCTGCCGGGTTTCTTGCCAAAACGGCCGCATTGTCTGCGACTGCGGCTTCGCCTGAAAATGCTCGACCAAGACCAGATGCTGAATGTTCAACAACCTGAAAACCCGCTGAATGGGCATTACACGCAAACAATATTGATATTGCAAGCAGAGAGCAGCGCTTCTTGTTCATCCTTGACCCTCCTAGGGTATCCTTATGCAGACCGGAGTCCTTGTAATTATTGTGAAGTAGTGCAACTAATTCTTTTTTGTTATGAAACATGTGTACAATGTAAATGCAATGTTAAACGTATGTTTAATAAATTGTCAAAGCTTGTACGAGTTTGGAAGTTTAAATTTGATGCACAGGTCAAATGCCGACT
The DNA here is from genome assembly GCF_052353105.1 of Vibrio sp. YIC-376. Lineage (NCBI taxonomy): Bacteria > Pseudomonadati > Pseudomonadota > Gammaproteobacteria > Vibrionales > Vibrionaceae > Vibrio > Vibrio sp. YIC-376. The sequence goes on along the minus strand of NZ_JBBWFK010000005.1, from coordinate 198,763 downwards.
GATAACGTTATGTATTAACGTTATATTTTTTTTCTGAATGGTTAGACCAGAATTATTTTGAAATACTAATGGCTAAATAGTGTTCAAACGGGCTCACGGTCATGCTTTACTTGTTTCATAGTTATCCAAATAAGTGGAAACTTTGAATATTGAAGTCATAAGAGCACAAAAGGCATAATTCGCGTTTTGTGGTTATCGCATTAGGAATCGCGTTGGAATTATTACATATAGAATTTTTGGGGCGACCGCTACGACTAGAAGGATCAATGGCAGGTTGGCAACAGTTGTATTGGGATCATACTTTAGTATCACAGATTGATGCTGGTGAAAAAGAGTCAAAGATAAGCACGCATCAATTTAAGCTAAAGGCTGGTGATGCCATCCTGTTATGTGAGCTAAGTTGCGAAGTGCTTTGGCAGCCGTTTATGTTGTCATACCGTGTCACAGTGAACGACGAATTAGTGACAGAAGGCTCTCGCAACGAGAAAGACATCGAACGCCAGACGCCACAAATCGCGCCGCCAAGCGAAAAGCGTTTGAGCTTAGTCGGTATTGTGTCTTTAGGTATGAAGGCGTTAAAAAGCGCTAAAGTGATTAAAGTAGCTTTAGCTACTGCGAGTTTGGCTGCATATTCTTGGTTGTTCTCTGTTCAATTTGCACTTGCTTTGATTGCTTGTCTTGTTTTTCATGAATATGGGCATATCAAAGCGATGAAGTATTTTGGTATGAAGACGAAAGGAATCTATCTGATTCCGTTTATGGGTGGACTGGCACTTAGCGACGAAAAAATCAACACACGCTGGCAAGACGTAGTTATCTCAATCATGGGGCCATTTTTTGGCTTGGTGCTGAGTATTGTATTTACCTTACTGTACTGGGTGACAGGAGAGGTTACTTTTGCCGGCTTAGCAGTATTTAATGCGCTGTTAAACTTATTCAATTTGTTACCAATTCTGCCTTTAGATGGTGGACATGTACTTAAAAGCATTACGTTTTCAATGAACACCTGGGTTGGATTAGCTGGCAGCATTGTCACAGCAATCTTAGGTATTGTACTGAGTTATTCACTGGGCTTAACGTTACTCGGTTTTTTATTGATTATGGGGATGTTGGAAGTTGTGATGGAGTGGCGTACGCGTCATCACAGTCACTTATTGCCATTAACACGTTATGGGCAGTTATTCTCATTTATATGGTATCTGGTGTCCGTTGGCGGTTTCGTAGCCATCATTTGGTATTTCGCTGGACTAGGGGATAACCTGCTCAGTTTACCGATGCAAATATTAGGAACGTAGTTATTCATACTCAATCAATACAGAAAAAAGCTCCGATTGGAGCTTTTTTCCTATGTTTTTTAATGTACTAATAGCAGTAGCAATAAGGTTTTAGCCACATTTTGGCGCTTTAACATTGTAATGTGGTAGCTTATTTATTGTCGCTTGTAATTCCTTGATACGCGTACTGTGAGAAGGGTGAGTCGAGAAAAACTCAGGTGGTTGAGAGCCACCGGATGCTGCACTCATGTTTTTCCACAAAGCGATACTTTGGTTTGGATCGAACCCGGCTTTAGCCATGTAATCTAAACCAACGATATCGGCTTCGGACTCCTGAGTTCGACCGTATGGCAAAATAACACCATATTGAACACCGACTCCTAATGCTGCCATCGTCATCTCTTGATATTGGCTATATTCTGAGGCTCCAATAACAATGTTCGCAAGTGACAGCCCCGTGTTTGCTAACTGGCTCTGGGACAAACGTTCATTACTGTGATCGGCTAACACGTGTGCTACTTCGTGACCAATCACCGTTGCCAATTGATCTTGGTTTTTGGCAACCCCTAAAAGCCCGGTATACACGCCTATTTTTCCGCCAGGCAGAGCAAAAGCATTGACCTGTTTACTGTCAAACACAACAACTTCCCAGTTTTGAAACCCTGGTTGTGGTGGAATGACATCGGTAACATGTTTAGCTACACATTGAACGTAAGCATTTGTCTTTTTGTCTTTGCTTATTGGGGTATCTGTCTTCATTTGTTCAAAAGATTTGGCACCGAGTGAAGACATCTCTTGATCAGAAAACATTAAGAGTTGGTTACGACCAGTAGGAGAGGCGCTACAAGCTGTCAAACCTGCAACGACCAAAAGAGCAGAAGCTTTAATCCATACTTTCATAATTGGTTCCACGTGTTTATTTTCTATTTTGAGACAATAGTATATACCCAAATAACGCTTATTAAAGAGCATCTTGCCCTTGGAGTTATATCTTGATGTTTAGACGCGATACCGACTATGCTAAGCAACACCTAATCCATGATTACTAACATTTAAAAACAAGAGCAAACAATGAGTATTTGGAAAAAGCCAATCAGTGTAGAGATACTAAATGCAACATCAAAAAATACAATGATGGAGCATCTTCAAATTGAATATACCGGTTTTACAGAAGACTCGATTAGTGCAACGATGCCTGTCTGTAGCTTTACCCACCAACCTCTAGGCTTATTACATGGTGGCGCCTCGGTGGTACTGGCTGAAACGCTCGGTTCAGTTGCTGCAAACTTCTGTGTGAGTGAAGGGAGCTATTGCGTAGGTTTGGATATAAACGCGAATCATGTCAGAGCAATGCGTAGTGGCTTTGTAATTGGCACTGCTAAGCCATTGCATTTAGGTGTTTCAACTCAGGTTTGGCAGATCAATATTACCGACGAGCGCGAACGCTTAGTTTGTACAAGTCGTTTGACTATTGCTGTGAAACAGCAAAAAGCGAAGTGAGCACAGAAAAATGGTCATTGAATTCTCTCTGGGCAAAATCATCGCAACTCAGCGTGAAGTCGTTATAAAACTCACTGGAGGCTCGATGATCACGCTTCAAGCTCAAACTGATGCCATTCAATTGCTTGGGAGAGGTGCGAATGTCGTTTTATCTCATGGTGCTGAATGTAAATGGTCAATTAAGCTGGATAACGAAAGCCAGCTCAGCCAGCTAGCGAAAGAAATAGGCATAGATATTCAATAAATTACCCATCTTAATTTGCACTTTCTTATAAAAATGAGGAAACTTGTCTTATTGAATTATAAACAAGATTTTCCTCTTTATGAGTAGCCCGCGCTTACGTGTTCAGTTTGAAACGCTATTTGAAAAATTTGCCGGTAACGATACTGAAGTTCAGCTCGAAGACATTACTGAAACGCTTTTTTGTACGCGTCGTAATGCCCGTATCGTCCTCAATAAGTTAGAAGAAGAGGGCTGGATTGAGTGGCATCCTGCCGCTGGTCGAGGAAAACTCTCTAAGCTGGTATTTAAGCGAAACCGCAGTGACGTTAGTGAAAATCTTGCCAGAAGATATTTAGACGAAGGTAAAATTGGTCAAGCACTGGAAGCGCTGGACAATGATGCGACGAGACTAACTCAGGTTATTCAAGGCTATCTTGGGCTGCAACATCGACAAGGTGAGCAGGTTATCCGTTTGCCTTACTATCGACCTTTAGCAATGCTGAATCCACAAAAACCGATGCGTCGTTCAGAGCAACATATCGCGAGACAGGTTTTTAGTGGCCTCACCCGTCTCGATGAACATGAGCAGCTTAAACCAGATTTAGCCCATACATGGGAATCATTAAGTGATACACACTGGCGCTTCTATTTGCGTCGTGGCGTACGCTTTCACAATGGTGAACTTCTGACAACGGATTGTGTATTGGAGAGTATCCAATCTCTGAGTAATTTAAATCTGTTTGCGCACATTTCGAAAGTCTCTTCACCACAGCCTTGGACAATCGACATTGAACTCATGCGCCCAGATCGATACTTACCGCTGGCATTAAGTGAATCTCAGGCAAAGATATTACTACCGAAGTCGTTGCGAACTGAAGATTTTGACAGAGAACCAGTCGGCACAGGGCCGTTTCAAGTTAAAGTGAATGACGATAAACGCCTTATTTTGACAGCGTTCGATGGATACTTCGGATTCAGACCGTTATTGGATCAAGTTGAAGTCTGGGTGATAGATGAAGCCTATTCATCGATGGTTTATCCAAGTTTGTCAAAGCCTCAAATGGACAAACACTCATCATCAGATGAGGTGGAACTCGATCCTGGTTGTACCTTCTTATTACTCAACAAAAAGACTGGTGTCGCCAAAGATCCTCGATGGGCTGAATTTATCAGTCAAACGCTAAACAGCCATCAGATATATGCCCACGTACCACAAGATAAAGTAATCGAGCTTGGAGTTTTGCAAGCGTTTGGTATTAAACCGGGCTGGATTGATTTGAGACCAACTCAGGCTGGTGTGGTACCGCAACAAGGTAAAACCATATCGGTTGCGTATCAGAAGAAGCATCCGATGTTTCCTGTCATTGCCAAAGCCATTAAGAGCCTCTTAAGGCCACATGGCATCGAGGTCGAATTTATTCGATATGACAGTCAACCACCAGAACCATCCGAGGTCGATATCTGGGTTAAAGCGATGGGAATCGCAACAAACAGAGATGATGCACTTGCTGGTTGGTTACTGGACTATAGTGATATCGAGACATTCAGTTCTGGTAATGATTTTTCTGACTGGGCGGCGTTAGTTGATCAGTGGAGGGCAGGATCATACCAAGAGTTCCCTGCTCGTGAGCTTGGACGACAATTGGTGAAAAGTCGCCAGGTAGTTCCTATGTTTCACTGTTGGCTTGGCGTAAACAAAGACCATAGTGGTGCCTTACAAAACGCAAAATGTAACGCACTGGGCTGGTTCGATTTCAGTAATGTATGGGTAAAACCTGATATAACCGACAATGGCGAAACCGAATAAGAAGCAACCGACGAAAACCGTCGAGATCTATTGTGCGAAATGCAAAACTCAGCTGTTTAAATATCGCAAAGGTGGTAAAGGTGCACTGGTCAAATGTTTTAAAGAGCGCATTGTAGAGAATTTCACACATACACCTTGCATCTGCCCTGGTTGCAAACAAGAGTTTGCGCGAGATACATTGGTAAGAGGCACACCCGCTTATAAAATGATTGGCGGCAAAGTGACAATGAAGTAAGGACAAATGATGACGCTAAAGAACGATTACTGCATAGTGTTAAGCACCACGGGTAATGAACAAAACCGAGATCAAATCATAAAAGGTCTTTTAGGTGCTGAGTTAGCGGCGTGCATTCAAACCATGCCAATCGAAAGTCATTACGTTTGGAAAGGGGAAATTTGTACCGACACTGAGTGGCTTTTAATTATTAAAACTCGCCGTGAACTGTACGAATTAGTTGAAGAGAAAATCGAGAGCTTGCACGAATATGAAGTTGCTCAGATCGTGCAAGTACCGATTGTTGACGGATTTAATCCGTACCTAGAATGGCTTCGCGAGTCGACGTTGAGTCGTCATTAAAACCAAAGACACGATTGCTCCTAAAGTGTCACATAATATGTCTTTCTGGGCGTCCCAGACGTCTCCTTGTGAGCCCAGAAATGCGATTCCTTCTTCACCACCAGCAAGCACTGCATACCACCATTCAATGATTTCATAACCTGCCGCTAACGACATAATCGCAAACAAAGCAAACCAACAAGAAAATTTAACGTTGAACTTTTTCTTATAAATTAAATATTCAGCGATTGGGTAGGCGTACAGACCAATAGAGAAATGTGCTACTCGGTCAAAATTGTTCCTTTCAGATCCGATCAAGTTGTTAAACCAGTCAAAGGGGACTTCAGCAAAAGTATATTTAGCCCCGACTGTGTGAAGGCACAGCCAGACAAACATCAGGATATAAGCGGTGTTACTAAACTGGTAACGAATCGAAATGACCCATATCGAAATAAGGAGACCAATCGCGGGGAAAATTTCAGCAAACCAAACGGCTCTTGAGTTCGGTTCTAACGCTGAGAACAAAAAAACGACGGCATAAATAATCGTCAGCCCCAAAAGTGTAGAAATGCTTTTCATAAATTTTTCGATCCTTCACATGGTTTCTTACGAAAAGTCGAACTGAGGGAGCATTGTTCAACTTGAGGCACATATAATTACACTGAATTGAACGCTGTGCAATTGTTTGTTTTTAGGCGCGAATTGATCACGATAATTGTTGAATAATATACAGAGCGCTCAACAATGAACCGTTTGTGCATATACATTTCATTAAAGTTTGATTTACAACATATCCATCCATAGAATTCGAGATTCAATCTAATAAAAAAGAAGTAAAGTCATGAAACTGGAAACTGTCGATTACCTTGCTGATGATGCTGCCCAACAATTTGTTGCATCGCTACGCGAAACCGGATTTGGTGTGTTAAAAAACCACCCGATTCCTCAAGAGTTGGTGGAATCAATTTATAAAAATTGGCATGCGTTTTTCTGCTCAGAGCAAAAAAATGATTTTCACTTTAACGTAGAAACTCAAGATGGTTACTTTCCTCCTTCGGTATCTGAAGTGGCAAAAGGGCATAGTGTAAAAGATATCAAAGAATACTTTCATGTTTATCCTTGGGGACAGATTCCAGAGCAGTTGAAAGCTGAGATCCTAGAATACTACGAACGTGCTAATGCATTTGCGCAAGAGCTTTTAGGCTGGGTTGAGCAATACGCGCCGAAAGAGGTTCAAGAGAAGTTTTCAATCGAGTTGTCAGAAATGATTAACAATAGCCAGAAAACGCTACTTCGAGTACTGCATTACCCACCGATGACTGGCGAAGAAGAACCAGGGGCTATCCGTGCTGCTGCGCATGAAGACATCAACTTACTTACTGTGCTACCTGCTGCGAATGAGCCGGGTCTACAGGTTAAGAGCCGAGAAGGTGATTGGATTGATGTACCTTGTGATTTCGGTAACTTGATCATCAATATTGGTGACATGCTACAAGAAGCGTCGGGTGGGTATTTCCCATCGACAACGCACCGTGTGATTAATCCGACTGGCGGACGTCAAGATAAGTCTCGCATTTCATTACCATTGTTCTTACATCCTAAACCAGACGTCGTTCTATCAGAACGTTACACCGCGCACAGTTACTTAATGGAACGTTTGCGCGAGCTTGGCGTTATTTAATACGCAATTTGAAGCAAAAAATAAGGCAGCTCTCATGGCTGCCTTTTGATTAAACGTATCGTGTCGTTTAATGAGATGGTTTGAACTGAGATTTACGCATGCGGTTTAGAGCTGCCATCACATCCAAAGTACGAGGCTTTGCTAAGTCACCCTGTTTTGGTAATGGTGCATGCCATTCACCAGATAGCATTTCTTCGATTTCTTTCGCAGGATTGTTACACCAGCCAGGAAGTTGTGCTAACTGGAACCACAGCCAACCAATGGTATTCACTTCGTCTGCGGATTCTAACTGCTCTAACGCGCTTAGATCGGTAAATTCTTTGCCGAATCGAAGTGAATCTTTTCCTTTTGCATTAATGCGGAACTTTCCATCAGTGAGAATGTTCATTAACGCCACACGGTTAAGAGCACGAGGGCGGAACGTTTTCAACGCTTCTTCAGATTCGTTGTGACGCTGAGTAGGATGCTGGTCGATAACTTGCTTGGCTTTCTCTGTCACGTCAACAGCTTGGTAGTCATGCATTTGAATCACGGTGTTGGCAACATCAAGGTAGTCACCAGAGCCACCCATTACAATGATTGTTGAAATATCCAGTTCATCACGCAGCTGACCAATACGGTCAACAAGTGGTGTAATCGGTTCATCGCCTTTTGCAACCAGCGCCTGCATGCGTTCATCACGAATCATAAAGTTCGTTGCTGACGTATCTTCGTCGATAAGTAAAGACGTAGCACCCGATTCAATCGATTCTTGCAGCCACGCAGCTTGAGAAGTAGAGCCAGATGCATCTTGGGTAGCAAAATCAGCGGTGTCTTTCCCCATCGGAAGATGGTTGATGTAATTCGACAAATTCAGATGATGGACACAGCGACCATCTTCAGCACGAATCTTCATCGCTTTGTTGTCCGTGACAATATACTCACGACCATCACCAGAAATGTGGTCATAAATAGAGCGCTCAATTGCATTCAGTAAGGTTGATTTACCATGGAAACCGCCACCAACGATCAAAGAGATACCTTTAGGAATACCCAAACCGGTCACATAACCCTTATTCGGAGCATGCAATGTAACTTGTAGCGATTCTGGAGCTCTGAATTCAACGGCATCTTTCATCGGTAAATCGCAGTTACCAGCAACACGAGGAAGAATACTTCCATTAGCAACAAACGCGACTAAGTTGTGCGCTTCTAATTGCTCTCTAAGTGCATCCTGATCTTCTACTACCTGGCAGTGCTTTAACATCGCTTCTTTATCTAACTCGCGTTCTAGCGTTGCGCGACGAATGAATTTAGGCAAATGGAACGTCAGTATGTTGTTGGCTTTTTTGCCTAGCACAGAACGGCCTTCTGCTGGAAGATCGACTCTAAAACGTAATTCTATCCCTTCTTCAGTAAATAGAACGGCTGTGCTATCCAACACGGTTTGGCCACTTAGAGCGATCGAAACGGCATTCTCCTGCTTGGCGAACTGATCAAAACTTCGAGCAATAAAATCGCGAGCAGCACGTTGGAAAGCAGGTGATTCATCTTTCAGCCACTCTAGGCCAGTTAAAGACCACGCTCTGATTGCTCTTAGACGAGATGCTGACGCGTAAGGGTCACCTTGAACATGATCGATAAACAGCGTGAAATCAGTAAAGTCATATTGACCTTTGATTTGCTGGTAAGCACGGTAGTTCTGCTTTTCGATTTTCTTTAGTGCGGCAGTTAACTGATCCATGAAAATATTGGCCTTTTAATTAGAAGCGGGCGGCGATTATAGGAATCACCGCCAAGAGAGTAAAGCAGTATACCCCATTGACTTTAATATGCAGGTATCAATGGCACAAACCGATACCGAGCAGGGGACTTTCAACTTATTTCGGCAAAAGCTCTGGTGGATAAGCATACTCTCCACCTAGCGGACGTTGATTAAGCAAACCTTGTTCAAACTCATTACAAGCCATGGGTTTACCATAGAGAAAACCTTGTGCTACATCGCAACCTTCTTGAATCAAAAACTGTTCCTGTGAAGTTGACTCAACGCCTTCTACAACAACTTGCAGATCGAGCTTTTTAGCGATGTGAATAATAGAGCAAATGATGGCGCGATCATTGTCAGACTTTGCCATTTGCTGGACAAAACTCTTGTCGATTTTTATTGCATCGAACGGATACTTTTTCAAATAACTAAAAGACGCAAAGCCTGTACCAAAGTCATCAAGTGACAGCGTCACTCCGGTCTGGTGCAATTTATTTAAGGTTGCCTGAGCAATGATTTCATCTGCGATTAATGCACTTTCCGTTATTTCCAATTCAAGAAAGTGGGCCGGAAGATGATAGGTTTCTAACAGATGTTCCACCTGCTCGGCGAAGTTAACATTTTGTAGTTGAACTGGAGAGACATTAACTGCAACTTTAAAGTTATCAACCAATTCTGACCACTGCTTTGCTTTTGCAATCGCGGTGCGAAGCACAAACAAACCGACCTCAAATATCAGCCCGTTCTGTTCTGCCATTCGTATCAACGCTTCATTAGATACATCACCTAATACAGGGTGACGCCAACGCAATAATGCTTCTGCGCCAATCCACTTATGAGTCTGCAGGTTAACTTTAGGTTGAAAATAGAGCATTAGGTCGTCGTTACGAACCGCTTGTAATAAGTAACCTTCCAACTCATTGTGGTTGTTAAGTTCGTTTGAGTGACTCTCAAAAAAGTATCGGTACGCTTCTCCTGATTCTTTACAAAGCAACATGGCATAGCAGGCATTTTGGAGCAGTTGTTTTGCGTCACTTTTTCGATGAGCCTTAACGACACCAATGTAAGAGTGCAGGTGAATTTCAGTCGCGTTGATGTGAAAATCACCTAAACTGATGTGAGTAATTTCTTCGAGTAACTTGTGTAGTTTAGTATCTACATCGTCTCCCCAAATTAATAGAACCAGATCATTGGAACTAGGACGACCAGTTACAAAACTGGAATCATGTTGGATTAGCCGGGAATGAAATTCTTTGAGTACTTCATCGAAGGCTTCAAAGCCGAATCGTGTTTGTATACTACGTGCATTACTAAAACCGATATTAATAACGATGAGTGATTGTTGATCGTCTTCAAGGGAGCACAGCGTGTTTTCAACAACTTTCTCTAACGCTGAGCGGTTTAAAAATCCAGTCCCTTGATCGTGAGTTTTCTGATAATTGACTTGTTTTTCGGCCGCTTTTCGCCGATCAATTTCTTTGCTTAGTGAAAAACTGAGTTGCGCAAGGTCTGTGGTGCGGTTCTCTACACGATTCTGTAGCTCATGGTTCAATCTTAATAACTTGTGTTGCTGGAAAACAACAGCGAGTTGGGCTTCAACTGAGTCTTTAAATTTGGTTAACAATTGGCGATAAGTATCGTTGAAATCATTTGCCTTTGAATCAAGCATACAGATGGTTCCAAACACTTCGCCATTGGGCCAGAGCAAGGGTAGACCTGAGTAAGAAATCATGCCAAGTTTTATATCTGGGTTATTACTCCAAGTTTTATCAGACAGGGCGTTGGGAACATTGAGCTCACATTTGTTGTGGATGACATATTCGCAATACAAACCACTTCCCAGAGTCTCTTTATCACCAGGCTTGTATGGATTGTCAGGTGAATCGCTCGACGTATTGACCTCAATGTAGTCATCGTGAGCTCGCATAATGAGTGCTGTCGGCACTTCGGCAATTTGACCAAGCAGATTAACAATGTCCTGCCAGCTACTTTGCATGGAGTCAGGGATTTTATAATCTAGAGTCTGAAATCTCCCCATAAGTTCGTCCTTTAAAGTGAGTTCACATCCTGTGAATCTAGGCTTTGTTCAGTTTTTGTTTTTATAACATTACTTATACTTGTTAAGTATAGAGGTGGGTCATCGCGAAACAAAAAAAAGTCCTGAAAACGATTCAGGACTCTTTATTGTTACGAACTGTCTCAAAGATGAAACATTGGGGTAGAGCTTAAGGCTCAAGTAACTTTAGGTCTTCTATTGATATCTCTTGCGAGTAATCAACATTGTCAAAGTTAAAGCCATTGAGCTTCATAAACTCATCTTTATAACCTTGATAGTCTCCAATCTGTTTGAAATTATCTCCGTTCATTTGCTCGACAATCTGTTTCACTTCTTCTTGTACTTGTGGATCGAGCTCCAGATCATCTATACGAATCAGCCTTTCGCCATCCAAAGGTACTTTTGACCCAGTGAATAACTTAGTTGTGAACAAACGCTGCATCTGTTCTATGCATCGTTCATGTGTGCCTTTGGCCTTCATGACTCGATAAAGTGCAAGCAGATAAGGGGACAACGCAGGAATGAAAACACTTGCTTTCGTTACCAATGCTTTACATACCGTCGCGTAAGCGCCGCCACCATAATTAGCCATTTTAAGGTTTAACGCATGGCTGGTTTGGTGTAAGTCGATTTTTGCTCGCCCTAAAGTTCCATCTAAATAGATAGGGTGGGTAAGCTCTGGCCCCATGTACGAAAATGCGATAGTTTTACAGCCTTCGGCAAGAGATTCCGTGTTAATCAACGTGTCAATCCAGCTTTCCCAGTCTTCACCACCCATTACTTTAATGGTTGCCGCTGCTTCTTCCTCTGTCGCAGGCTGAAGGGTGGTCTCTACCCACTGGTCATTTTCCAGCATGATAGAAGCACCCGTTACAGCATTACCAATCGGCTTAATCACACTGCGCCAAAATTCGTCGCTGTTTGGTTTAGGTCGAACACCTGTAGCTAAGCTGTAGATAACTAAATCTACTTCACCTTCGAAATACGTTTCTATCGCTTCAATTACGTCGTTGCGTACCGAATCAGAGAATGCATCACCGACGATATTGATCGCCGTGCGACCAGCGTTATTCGCTTCTTGCTTGAAAAATACATTGTTGTACCAGCCTGCGCTGCCAACCCCTTTTTCAGATGGACCATGCTCAAAAGAAACGCCAATAGTGTCAGCTTTTGCTCCACCAAAGGTAAGGGCAATACGAGCCGCCAGCCCGAATCCAGAGGATGCACCAATAATCAATACCCGTTTTGGGCCATTTTTGATCTGTGGAGCTTGTTTTACGTATTCAATTTGCTCTTTTATCGATGCATGACATCCATATGGATGCGCAGAACGAGCAACAACACCTTGAATTAAAGGTTCTATTCGCATGTTGTTATCTAACCTCGATGAATGAAATCTCAACTAGAATAACGTAAAGTCAGAGACCACTTATTGAGCTAGACCATTAAAATTAAAAATGTTTGATCAATTCTTGTGCGACAAAATCCGCTATCCAAGGCTGTGCTTCTTGTTTCGGATGTAGCCCGTCATCCATCATCCAGTCGGGCTTTGTCACTAAATGCTCTAAGAAAAATGGCATTAATTGTACTTGCTGATTTTCAGCCAATTGCGGGTATATATCGTAAAACATATCGCTATAGCGGGTACCGTAATTTGGTGGGACACGGATTTGCATCATGATGACTTCCGCACCAAATTCTTTGATCATAGTAATCATTTGCGAAAGGTTTGCCGTAATAACTTTTGGTGGGAATCCACGTAGTCCATCATTTGCACCCAGTTCAATCAAGACGATGTCTGGAGCATGTTGTTCCAGAAGTTGTGGGAGACGTGCCAAACCGTTACCTGTAGTGTCTCCTGAGATACTACCATTAATAACTGTTACATTTTGACCATGTTCTAACAGCACTGCGGGGAGTAAGCTAGGCCAACTATTCTCAATCGGCATATTGTAGCCAGCACTCAGGCTATCACCCAAAACAAGCAGTTTTTCGTTCGCTTGCGCGGTAATAGAAAGACAAAAAAAGAGAACTAAGGAAAGTAATCGAATCATGCAAACACCTGTACTTAAAGCACCTATTGTTCAAGCGAATTTAGTTTCTAAACAAGTCTCTACTAATAACGAACGATTAACAATCCTAAAAGATGTAAATATTGACATCAGGAAAGGTGAAAAAATAGCGATAGTTGGTACCTCTGGTGCTGGTAAATCGACGCTAATGACGCTATTGGCTGGCCTTGATACGCCAACATCAGGTGAAATCACTTTGCTTGGTAACGAACTTTCTAAATTGGACGATGAAGCTCGAGCGAAGATCCGGGCTGAATCGCTGGGCTTCGTTTTTCAAAGCTTTTTACTTATTCCAAGCCTGACAGCACTGCGTAATGTAACGCTCCCATGTTTATTAAGAGGCGAAGTCGAAGATGAAAAACGGGCTTCAGAGCTATTAAAAGCGGTTGGATTAGAGAAACGTATGGACCATCTACCAAGTCAGTTGTCTGGCGGAGAGCAACAGCGTGTTGCACTGGCACGTGCATTTATGACACAACCAGAACTGCTTTTTGCCGATGAACCTACCGGTAATCTCGATCACCAAACGGCCGATAGAGTCATCGAGTTACTCTTTGATCTCAATGAGCAGCATGACACTACTCTCATTTTAGTCACTCATGATAGTCATTTAGCAAGTCGATGTGATCGCGTTTATCGCATGGAGGCTGGTGAGCTTCAGGAGGCAGTGTAATGTCAGTAGTATCTTCAAGTGACCAGAGCTCGACTGAGCAAGGAACAATACAAAAGCATTCTCCAAACAAAAGCTTAATTCGTTGGAGTTTCGGCGAAATAAAACAGGGGAGCCTTTGGCCGATAAGCGTGGCTCTCGTGCTGGTGATTGCGAGTATTTTTGCGTTGTCTGCTTTAGCTTCCCGAATGGAGCAGGTGATCGTTAAGCAGGGTAAAGATGCCTTAACTGCTGATGCGGTATTTGTGTCTGCTAATCCAATTCCAAAAACGTTGCTCGCATCAACAGACAAACTTGAACGTTCAACAATGACACGCTTTCCAACAATGGCTTTCAGTGAAAAAGGCATGCAGTTGATATCGGTGCTCGCGGTGGATGATTACTATCCGCTGATGGGGGAGTTAGTATTAGGTGACACCACCTCAGGCCGAGTGAAATCTGGTCAGCTATGGCTTGATGAGCGCATTATGGCCCAGTTGGAAGTTCATAAGGGTGACGTTGTCACTATTGGCGACGCGGATTTTACCGTTTCAGGAGCAGTTTTGCTGGAACCCGGTTTAAGCTTCAATCCATTCCAGCAAATGCCGTCGGCTTACATTCATCAAAGTGATGTCGCTAAAACGGGAGCGATACAAGTTGGTAGCCGTGTGCAATACCGATTGTTCTTGAAAGCTGATGACAAGACATTAAAGCAACTGCAAGACACAACGGAGCTATCGCCAAGCGATCGCTGGCGTACGCAAGACAGTGCAAACCGAAGTAATGAAATCTTTGAAAGAACGACACAATATCTGTCCTTAACAGTAGCGATTGTTATCATTATGGCATCAACAACATTGGTGCTTACATGCCAGAATTATGTGAATAGCCGCACTCAAACCATCGCGATGCTAAAGAGTCTGGGAGCCAGTCGTCGTTGGATAGAGAAATGGCTGTTTATTCAGGTGACAATACTGCTCCTGAGCGCAAGTATTGTTGGTTTGCTTTTAGGGAGTGGACTCGAATATCTGTTACGTATTCCATTAAAAGATCTGCTACCTAACCCACTACCAAGTTACGGTGTCACACCGTTTTTGGTCGCTTTTACGTCAGCGGTGTTGATTACTGTACCAGCATTGGGAATTCCGTTGCTCGGGCTTATTAAAACGCCCGCTCTGGAAGTATTGCAACAAGGCAAAGCACAACGATCTTGGAAACGGATGTTGTTAGTTTTAGTTCCTGTAGTCCCACTATTAGTTCTATACGCAAACAACACTTTAGTTTGGATTGTTCTCATCGGTATTGCGACGTTATTTGCTGTTCTAGCAGCGTTGAGCGTCACACTGACAAAATTGATCGCGCGCTTTTCAACACAACCAGCTACGAAATTGGCGCTTAGCAGAATCAACCGAACGCCAGTTACTAGCGGTTTGCAATTTGGTGCTCTATCTCTGTCCCTGATGTTGTTATCTATCATCTGGTTAGTGCGAAGCGATATTCTTGCTGATTGGGAGAGAACGTTACCAGCCAATGCTCCCAATGTATTCGCATTAAATATTGCGGAGTATGAGCTTGCTAATTATTTAGAAACGCTCGATAAAAATGGTGTTACAAGGTCACAAGCATTCCCAATAATTCGGGGGCGGTTAACCGAAATAAATGGCGTGAATGTCAAAGATATTGAGCATAAAGGAGAAGGATCAGACGCTATTCGTCGTGAGCTCAACTTGACCTGGGGTGACAGCCTTCCGGACTATAATGAGGTACTTTCTGGAGAGTGGTCAAATAAAGAAAGTGTATCTGTAGAGGCTGATGTAGCGAGAGATTTGGGAATAAAGATTGGTGACACGCTAAGGTTTGTGATTAACAGTCAAAACTTCGATGCTAAAGTCGATACTATTCGCCACGTAGAGTGGCGCGACATGAAACCAAACTTTTACTTCATATTTTCTTCTGACGTGATGGCAAGTTTGCCAGGCTCTTATCTTATTAGTTACCGGATAAAAGAAGCAGACCAAGAATTGCTAACCACTATGTCTCGCGCACACCCAACAGTGTCTGTATTAGACATTCGTACTATGGGGCAAAAAATTCAGGCGCTGATCCAACAAATCGTGTCTGCGATTACTATTCTTGCCCTATTAGGTGTAGTGGCTGGTTTACTGCTTATTTTCACGTTGTTGCGCTTAAGCTTGTCTCAGCGCCAACAAGAAATTCGTTTGTATCGCACGTTAGGTGCGAGCAGAAAGCGAATCAATACCACTTTATGGGTTGAGTATGGGATTATGGCGTTGGTAGCCAGTAGTGTCGCTGTGTTGGCATCAGAACTTTGCGTTGCTGCAGTGATGGTATATGGACTTGACCTTAATTCACAAATTCACCCTGAACTATGGATAGCTTTACCTCTGGCGACCTTTGTTACGTTGGCACTTGTTGTAATGAGTTTATTGAGAAGATTATTAACACCAATAAACACTGAATCGGTATAGATCTAAAAGAGTTATAAGCGCTCCATGACACTTTTATTTTAGTTATCCACAAAAACAGTGGATAACTTTAGGGATAACTGAGAGGGGGAAAAAGTAAGGTAATACGAGAGGCTTTATGCCGTGGGTCTTGTGGTAAATATATTATTCACAAAAGCATAAAACACTCTCTAACTCATAAGGCCGTCAAGTACTTTTTCTCAATTTTTTTTCTTTAAAAAAACAAGTTTTGAGGTCTATGCAAACCCATGAACTTTTTGTGATTTTAATCATGCTCAAAGACGAGTAGAATTAACCAATAGTAAAGAATTTCCCTTATAAAATTATCAGTGAAGCAATGAAGTCTGAGTTTCCAAGTTACAAACAAAAACACATCGTTGTTGTTGGCGGCGGAGTTGCCGGTGCAACAGCAGCAATTCATTTTGCAGAACTAGGTTTTCAAGTATCCGTGATCGAAAAAGGCGTGTCACTGGTGAATGGTCCTCCCATCTGTCACCTGCATGCTGGCGGCAACTTATACCGAGAGATTTCTGAGCAACAGTGTTTAGACTTGCTTTCTCAATCTATAGATACCATTCGTCTATATCCGCGTTCACTGAATATTCGTCCTACAATCATTGCAGTTCCGCACTCAGATGGCGGTGATCCTGCAGCGCTTATCCCTCGTCTTGAGGTAATTAAAAACGCTTACCAATCACTCGTTGATAGAGACGTAAGCAACAAGGTATTGGGCGAACCTAACGAGTATTACAAGTTGTACTCAAAAGAACAGTTAGTGGAACTAGCGAAGTGCTCTCAGCCAACCGAGCCATCTACCTTTGATGACTGGTGTATTCCTTTTGCTCAGCATACAGACTTAGACGAGTTAAAATATCCGGTCGTTGCGGTACAAGAATACGGCTGGAGCGTTTTTCGCCTTGCGGCGATTGCCAATCTGACTTTAGAGCAACTACCTAACGCCAATGTCCTTACCCAAGCAGAGCTTAAACAAGCGGATTGGAAGGGCGATCATTGGCAACTCAAGTATGAGCACAACGGAATAAATCATACTTTGACGGGTGACTATTTAGTCAATGCCTGTGGTTTTGAGACTGGATCTGTTGATAATGTTGTTGGAGCTAAACGCGAACGCTTGGTTGAGTTTAAAGCAGCCTACATTACGCAGTGGCAAGCGTGTGACCAGCAATGGCCTGAAGTCATTTTCCACGGTCCTCGCGGGACTGATAAAGGAATGGCACAGTTAACGCCTTATGGCGATGGCTATTTCCAACTACATGGTATGACAAAGGGGATTACCTTGTTTGACGATGGCTTGGTTGCGAGTACTGGTGAATCGGCTCAACCGGAGCTTCCGAGGCTTTTATTGTCCAAAATTCGTGAGGGCTGGAGAGAAGAAGCATTAGAAGAGAGAACTAATAATGCTATTCAGCATATGGCACAGTTCATCCCTGACTACAGCTCAGCTGTAAAAGGTGGAAAAGCACTATTCGGCGCTCAACAGATCCCAGGAACTGACCCGGTATTAAGGGCTGCGGACGTCTCTTTCGAGCGAAATAACTATGCTCGTATTGAAATCGTAAAAGCTTCTTCTACATTACTCGCTGCCCAAAAGATGCTGCAGCATTGGTTTGATATTGAACCTCAACGTAATGTCGAATTACAACATCCGGTCGCGGTGCATTGGAGTGAAGAGGAAGTCGAGCAATATGCAATACAACTTACACAAGAGCGCGACTATCCGAAATCTTTAGCGGAACGTTACGGTATGTAACTCTTTTTGGTCTAAGATTATTCGCGCGACGGGCTTAGTATCCGAAAAACTGAGCCCATTGGCACCACAAGTCTTGCAGTTTCCGTCTATCACCTTTAACAAAGCGCACCTTTTGACCGGGTTTCGCTTGCGCCAGCCTAGGTAAATCAATTCTCGCAACGCATCCAAGCTTTGGATATCCACCTATCGTTTGATGGTCATTAAGCAAAACTATCGGATTCCCGTCACTTGGAACTTGAATTGCACCAAGCGCAATGCCCTCCGAAAGCACACCATTGTACGGAGGATTAATGGTATTGCCCTCCAAGCGATACCCCATGCGGTTTGAGTCTGGCGAAATGGTAAACTCACTTGAGTAAAAAGTGTCTACCACTTCTGTATCAAAATCCTCATATTGGTAGCTTTCTATTACGCGTAGCTTTATCGGTAAATTGTAATCAGGCTTGAAACGGAAGGTCATTTGTCTTGGTTTATGCTGTGGCAGATGATGAGCTGTAAACCTCAGAACATCGCCAGATTTTAGTGCGCTTCCGTTAGCATCAAGTCCACCAAGTGACTCTCGCGTTATGGTCGATGAGCTTCCAAGATGCTGTGGAACATCGAATCCACCTTTAACTGCAAGATAAGCACGCAACCCGTTTTTAGGCATTCCAAAGTGAAGCTTTTGGCCTTTCTTTAATGCAAAATCAGACCAATTTGAGACAGGAGTACCATCAACCGTCGCGTTTAAGTCACCACCACAGATAGCGAGGTGACAATTGTGCAATGCGACAAAGCTAGCATTTCCTAATGTAATTTCTATTGCTGAGCAATTTACAGGGTTCCCCAAAAGATAATTTGCCCAATTATAAGCGTATCCATCAACAGGTCCGCCTTGGGTGATGCCGATATGCCCTAAACCAAAACGACCAAAGTCTTGAATCAGTGAAAGAGGGCCTGGTTTCTCGACTAACAATCCAGCCTCGCTCATAAAACTCCTCCTAACTCAATAAACTCTGGTTTGGATATAGAAGTAAACGTCACCCTGTCACCGACTTCGAACGGAATAAAAGGAGGAGTGTCAGAAAACAAAGCCATAGGACTTCGGCCAATTATGTTCCAACCTGCTGGGCTATCAGAAGGATAGACGGCAGTTTTACTGTCTGCGATTCCAACACTACCAGCTGGAACACGGGTTCTTGGGGATGTCAGTCTCGGCATTTTTAGTTCTTCGCAAACATCAGACAGAAATGCAAATCCCGGAGCAAAGCCAATAGCAGAGACCGTATAAACAGTCTGAGTGTGGAGCTTGATGATATCTTGCAACGACAAACCACTCTCGTTAAATCGCGTTAAGTCCAAGGCAGTTTCTTCTGCATAGTAAACAGGGATAGCAATAGTTCTAGGCTCAGGGCAACTATGCTTTTCAGGGTCAAACTGACTGATAATCTTGTTTAATGTTTCTATCAGAGTCGTCTCATCAATTCTAAAGGGCAAGTAATCAATTAAGATCGTTCTGTAGGATGGAACGACATTCATGATAATACTTTCCAACTGTTCCCTTATTCGGTGCGCCACTTCACCAACGACATTCTCTGGATAGCTCTCGTCAAATCTGACAAAAACACTGCATTCTGAAACAAGTGAAAGACTAAATTTTTCCCGATGCATTAATTCCCTCCAGCATATAGGCTCTGACGGATTTTCTTGATCAACGCAATGGATTCTTCGTTGTCTCCATGTACACAAATCGTGTCTGCTTCGAGGAGAATATAATTTCCAGAAGCAGTTTTAACTCGGCCAGATTCTGCAAGCGTACGAACCTGTTCAAGGATAGCGTGTTCTGTTTTTAGTACCGCATTAGGCTGCGTCCTTGGAGTAAGCATTCCGTCGTCTTGATACAACCTGTCGGCAAACGCTTCAAATAATAATGGGACATCGAAATCGTCAGCGATTTCTAAATATTTTTCATTTTCCTGTGAAGCGAGGATCATCAGCGGTACTTTAAATAGGGCAGCAGCCTTAACGACAGCTCGAAACACCGAATCACTTTTCATCATGTCGTTATACAGTGCACCATGGGGCTTGATATAACCAATGTCAGTATATTGTGCACGACAAAGCGCTTGTAGGGCACCGACTTGATAAACAACCATATTGGTGATTTCATCACCTGCCATGCTCAATGAGCGTCTTCCAAAGCCTTGCAAATCTGGATAGCCTGGATGGGCACCGATTTCCACATCATGCATATTGGCCAGAGTGATAGTATCATGCATAACGTTTGGGTCTGACGCATGAAAACCGCAGGCGATATTAGCCAAATCCACGTGAGGCATAACATCTTCATCGGCGCCCATTTTCCAGGAACCGAAGCTCTCGCCCATATCGCAGTTTAATGTAAGTTGTTGTTTATTCAATGTCATAGTTCTGCTTCTACCCAAGTCTTAACTTCACGATGCGGGAAACCATCCTTGGGTTCAGTAATTTAGTTCATTATTTCCGAATTGGTGTGCGTTTTAGTGTGGTTAGTCTCGTTACACCAATAAGTTTTCCGATTATTTGATATGTTTCGAATTTTAACTTAATTCATTCAACTACAACCTTTTTTTTTCAGAGGTTGGCAATGAATTGTATATTCATCATGTTATTCTTGGCGCCCTTTATGAGAGATGGATTGCATAACAATCCTTCTGTTGTTTGATTATTGTCTGGCGACAGGATTATATATGTCATTACGAATAAAGCTTATTTGGCCAATTCTGGTATTCATCGTTGCCATTTTTGTAGTTAATCACGGTTACGTTTACTACACCACACATCAACCGTTACAACTCGAGCTTATTAAAGAAACACGACTTTTAACTCACAACATCTCTCATTCAATTAAAGATGCGCTTATCGCGAACGACAAGAAAAAAGCAGAAACAATTGTGGCTGAATTACTCACACAAAAAACGATCGTTAGTGCCCAACTCTATGATCGAGAGAATAAAACCATCGTTTTGCTGAATAGGAGTAATGGTGTTACGCCTATTTTTCATCCAGATGAAGTCTCAGCGTTGGGTTATATCCAGACTAAAAACTATTTGTATATCGTTGAACCAATAATCCAAGCGGGTAATGTGGTGGCGCAGTTGGGCATAACCCTAACAAATCAACCTATCGTCATGAATTATTGTTCGTTTTTGAAAGATATCGCAACACTCCTAATTTTCCTAAGCATTAGTAGCGTTTTCTTCTATATCTACATCGGACGTTTAATTCTTAAACCACTGCTTCAACTTAATGGTGCGGTTCAAGATTTGACACATGAGCACACCAATTATTCTGAAATACGCTATCACACCAAAGATGAAATAGGTGAGTTGATAAGTTCGTTTGATCGCATGGTGCTTAAGTTACTTCAACGCGACAAGCAGCGCCAACATTCATTAGAAACTCTCAAACAGAAAAGTACAGTGTCCAATGAAGTTATTGAGTCTATCCGTTATGCGCTGGTCATTACGGATAATCTTGGCACTATTATTCACGCCAATTCAGCGACCTACGACATGTTTAATAAAAACAGTAGAGAACTACTGCATACCGACATCCGCAATCTCATTAGTACCAAGAGCTCCATTGAACTGAACTATATATTGGACAAGTGGGTAGAATGTACTGAAATCAAATTGAGTCGTATTGATAACGAACAGCAATATAGCCTTTCCAGCCGTTTTTTATCTAAACAAGGATATCTGTTGTTTGAAATTAGAGATATTACAGAAATTGAAGCGGCTACGAGTAGGGAGCATATCGCTGGACGTGTTTTTGAAAGTAGCCAAGATGGTTTGATTGTTCTCAATGAAAGGGGTGTCATCACAATGGTCAATCCAGCGGTGACAAAGTTGCTCGGTAAAAACATTGAAAAGTTAGTAGGGCATACGTTTATAAGCACTATTCGCAGCCCAGTACTTCGAAAGATGCTCCCAAGTATCATTAAGTCCATCGAAAATTACGGTCTCTGGCAAGGAGAAGTCATCGAGCAGACTCAGTCCGGTCAATTCATTCCTATGTTTGCGAAAGTGAATCGGATAATGAAGTGTGAGAGTAATGAGCTGTATGATTCCGTTATCGTTCTCACCGATCTTTCCGAAGCTAAAGAGATGGAGCGGCTGGAATATCTTGCACACCATGATCCACTAACAGGGTTAGCAAATCGTTCTAAGTTTAATTTTGTATTAGAAGAACTCGTACAAAGATCAGCATACGTTCGGGATGAATTTGCGGTAATTTATCTGGACTTAGATGGGTTTAAAGCGATCAACGATACATATGGTCATGATGCCGGAGATGAAGTACTTAAAGTAGTGGCTGAGCGTATGACCTCCGTTACTCGACACAGTGATTTAATCGCCAGACTATCGGGGGATGAATTTGTCATATTGATTAACCCAGCGAATCAACCCGTCGTCACTCGCGTATCAGAACAGTTACTCAAGAGCATATGTACTTCGATTTCATATAACGGTCATACGCTTAGCGTTGGTGTCAGTATTGGCGTTAAACTGGTCGGTTTGAATGAAAGGGATGCAGACCGCATTTTAAAAAGCGCGGATAAAGCCATGTATCAAGCCAAAAAATCAGGAAAAGGTCGAGCAATATTAGCCGGATATGAGCTGTAAGAGAGTGTTTAATTTCAATCACTAAAGCTTTAAACTATCCCTATTCGCGTCAGAAGGAACAATAAAATGAAGGTACTTGTTACAGGTGGTATGGGTTATATCGGAAGCCACACTTGTATTCAGATGATTGAAGCTGGGATGACACCAGTAATTTTAGATAATCTATATAACAGTAAACCTACTGTGCTAGAGCGGATTGAAAAGGTATGTGGCGTACGTCCAGCTTTCATTCAGGCAGACATTCGAGATAAAGCTGCTTTAGTTGATGCGCTTATATCAAATAATATTGAGGCGGTTATTCATTTCGCTGGCCTAAAAGCCGTCGGGGAATCTGTCGCTAAGCCTTTAGAGTATTATGATAATAACGTAAACGGTACATTGGTTTTAGTTGATGCGATGCGAGAAGTGGGTGTTAAATCACTGGTATTTAGCTCTTCGGCAACCGTTTACGGTGACCCGGCGTCTGTGCCAATTACAGAAGACTTTCCAACTAGCGCAACAAATCCATATGGACGCAGTAAATTGATGGTAGAAGAGTGCTTAACTGACTTTCAAAATGCAAACCCAGACTGGAGCATCACACTTCTACGTTATTTCAATCCTGTAGGTTCTCATCCAACAGGAGAGTTGGGTGAAGATCCACAGGGTATTCCAAATAACCTGATGCCATTTATCTCTCAAGTCGCGGTAGGTCGCCGAGAGTTCCTATCTGTATTTGGCAGTGATTATCCAACAAAGGATGGTACTGGAGTACGTGATTATATTCACGTAATGGACTTGTCTGATGGGCACGTTGCAGCATTAGATAAAGTAGGCCGTAAAGCGGGTTTACATGTTTATAACTTAGGCACTGGTAATGGTTATAGTGTTATAGAAATGGTCGATGCATTCATAAAAGCAAGTGGTAAAGACGTTCCTTACAAATTGGTTGAACGTCGACCTGGTGATATTGCAGAATGTTGGGCTAACCCTAATAAAGCAACCTCTGAATTAGGCTGGAAAGCATCGCGCACACTTGAAGAGATGACAGCCGATACGTGGAGATGGCAATCGAATAATCCACAAGGGTATCCTGACTCAAATTAATGTATTTCACATGTTAATAACAAAAAAGGCGCATTACTGTGCCTTTTTTGATCTAACTCGTAAAAATCGTAAATTTGAAGTTAAAAGGTAGCAACGGATATTAGAACTGCTAGACTATGTACGATTTTAAATTTAGGTCTTTAGTTTATCTTCATTATTGAGGTCGTTTATGGAGTTAGGTCTAATCATCGCATTCATCGTTGCAGCCGCTGTGATGGTGAAAAAAGAGATGGCACAACAGTAAGTTTTCATTTTTCATACTTTTATTTACCTTTTTGAAATGAAAACTGTTAGAAAAGCCAGCATTATGCTGGCTTTGTTGTATCTGTAGCTAAAAACGCCATTAAAATTAAGTAATCACCTTAGAATTGATAATCTACCGAAACACCCCAATTGCGGCCAGGTTGGCTATAGAAATCTTTATTATCTGAGCTATCCAAGCCACGTACATCCTGATACGTCCAGTATTTCTTATCTAACGCATTAAATAGACCTGCTGAAATAGTTAAGTCTCTCACTGGTGTGTAGTAAGCGGTAACGTCCATCACACCGTAACCTGAAGAATCGATTTGATCTTCATCTGCCCAGTTATCTTTTTTAGCTGAGAGTTTAAGGGAAGCTAGCGCGCCAAACTGGTGTTCATCGTTATCGTAGCCTAAACCGAACACAGATGAGAGTGGAGCCACTGATTCCAACTCCTTGCCAGTCGACTTGTCTTCACTGTCCAAATAGGTAACATAAATTTTCGTGTACATACCTTTAGGTGCAGAAAAGCTTTCATCTAACAGCAGAGTAGAGCTGAACTCTACGCCGGAGATGTTAACTTCATCGCGGTTTACAATAGTAAAGCGATCTTTGTCTGGATCTACGCTGACGAGATTCTCTGAATCAATGAAATCTTTGTATTGGGTGATAAACCCAGTAAGTTCAAACTTAGCGAAGTCATTCTGACCACGGAAGCCCATTTCGTACGAAAGACTTTTCTCTGCTTCTAGATCCGGGTTTGGAACAAACTCTGCGCCAGTATTGTATTCATAGTAAAGTTGTTCAATTGTTGGCGCTTTGAAGCCTTGGCTGATCTGGGCAAAGGTACTTAGCTTGTCATTGAAGTGGTATACCGCCCCCAGTTTGCCAGTCAACGCATCATTGCTGTTCTTTTTACGAACTGTGGTAAATCCTTCATCTGAAGATGGGTCTGCTTCAAACGAGTCATATCGAATACCTGCGTTTAGCACAAGTGTATCTTCAAATAGAAAGGCATTGTCCTGCAAGAACACGCCCCATTGATTTACTTTCGCGTCTGGTATCGTAGTCGAACCGGGATTACTGGTATTTGTGTCGTGATAGATATCAATGTTATTTAGGTCAAACTCAGTGTTTACGTAGCTTACGCCGTAGGTAAGTTCATGAACAGAGTTGCCCAACGTGACGAGTTTTCCAAACTGACCATCGAATTGAATCGATTTATCTTCGGCCTGGCGTAACCGAGTTCGGTCACCTGAGTAACCGATATAACCTAAGTGATCAGCCACGTTCGAAAAGTTTTCGTTTACTGTTTCCGTCGTTTGGTAATTTAGACTGAGTTTCATGGAATCGAAAATTACGTTTTCATGAGTCAATTCATAATTTAAACCATAACGAGTACGTGTGGTTTCGTCGGCGCTATTTGTATTCGCGTAAGTTACGCCAGGTATGGATCCGAAGTTGAGAGTGTAATTGCCTTTACGTGTATTTTCGTCATAGTTGTAGTTGTATCGCTCAAAAACGACTCCGATCTTATTAGAGTCATTAAGGCGGTAATACATCTTAGCAAGCACGTTGTTCAGGTCTTTATCAGCCGGGTTTTCAAGACCGCGGTCACTGCCATCGATGTCAGCGCCATCACCGTATGTTTCAAGCTCATTTCCCTTAGCGTATGTACCAATTAACAGCGTTTCTAGAGCACCACGACGCATTGCCCAAGTCAGAGTGTTTTTAAATTGCTCATCAGAAGAATAATAGCTTGATTTGATACCAAATCGACTTTCGTCACCATCTGTCTTTAGTACATCTGAAGGATCTTTTGTTTTCAGAACAACAACGCCAGCCATTGCATCTGAGCCGTAGAGAGTCGAAGAAGGGCCTTTGTTGATCTCAATATTTACTAAAGTATCAAGTTCAATAGCATTAGGATAAATAGCTTGTACCGCTCCACCGCCTGGGTTAAAAGGAGTAGCTTGCTGAACGCCATCAACAACTATTTTTACACGATCGCCTTCCATACCGCGTATATTAAATCCTGAGATTCCAAAACGGTCAGAGGTTGTCGCTTCTACACCTGGGGTATACTGAACGGCATCGTAAAGGTTTTTGGAAAGAGAACGGTCGATGTCTTTTGAAGAAATAGACTCAACAGAAGATGAAACGTCAGTAATGTTTTGTTCGGTACGGGTGGCAGAAACAACAACTTCTTTGAATTGCGAAATATCTTGAGCCTGAGCGGAGTTAGTGAAGGCTAGTACAATTGATGCTGATAATAATGATTTTTTATACATTTACTTTCAATACCTTAAATCCATGATAGGTAATAACAACACTCGGATATTACTTTACCTTAATGATAATTACTATCATTACCATTAATATTTGTAATTTTTAATCTCACATCTAGTTGCAATTAAAGGATTGGTAGTCTTTATTAATCAATGTGTTATATTGTTTATCCTTGTTTTTTGATAAATCTATCCAAATACCATCAATGTGACTACAGTCACATAAAGGGAGTTAATGTGCATAGCCCGATCACTTTAGAGGCACTTCATATACTGGATGCTATCGACCGAAGAGGAAGTTTTGCTGCTGCAGCGAATGAATTAGACAGAGCACCTTCGTCACTCAGTTATCAAATTCAAAAGCTCGAACAAGATTTAGATATCATTATTTTTGACCGTTCTGGCCACAAAGCTCATTTTACTGAAGCAGGTAAACTTATCCTTGAACGAGGAAGAGATATCCTGAAAGCCAGCGAGAAGTTGGTAAACGATGCAACAGTACTAGCTAACGGATGGGAGCTAGATATTACTATTGCATTCGATGGGATTATTCCAGTTTCAAATTTTTTCCCTATGGTTGATGCTCTATCTGAGGTCAGCTCTACCAGAGTCAGACTACAGGAAGAGATATTAGCGGGCAGTTGGGAAGCATTGAACACCGGTCGTGCCGATCTTTTAATTTGCCCGTCTTTGGATACGCTTCCTCAAGAAGTTAAGTCAGAAAAAATCGGTAAAATGACCATGTATTGGGTAGCGGCTGCAAATCACTACGTGCATAAGCGTAGTGGGGAGTTTGATGATGCTGCGCGCGAAAAATACCGGATCATTGCGATTGCAGATACTGCACGAGAGCAGCCAGCACTATCTATCAATATAATTCAGAAACAACCAAGATTAACGGTTACCAATTTTACCGCTAAAGTTGATGCACTAACTGCAGGATTAGGGATTGGCACACTTCCAAGTCAAATCGCCCAACCTATGATTGACAGTGGCGTGTTAAAGAGAATAGAGGGTACAGAGCCTATACCTATGGAGATCATTCTAGCTTGGCGAAGAAACACCATGGGAGAGGCTAAATCCTGGTGTATTCAGTACTTAAAGAAAAATTGGGCATTAAAGTGACATTGTCACTTTAAGGGTGCGAATACCTATTTATTCGCACTCTTTTTAATCGTTGGTGCCTGCTTTTAAGGCTTCAGTCTTGCTTTGCTGCTTCTAGTTCAGATGTAAAACCATATCCGCAGTGCCATCCTCGAACTGCACATCAATTTTAAAACCAAGGCTCTGGGCAAGCATTAACATTCCGCGGTTAGTAGGCATCGTCATGCCTGAGATTTGTTTAGTTCCTTTTACTTTGCAATAGCTAATAATTTTTTGCATAAGTACTTTACCTAACCCTTTACCTTTAAGGTCTGAACGGATAAGGATCGCAAACTCGGCATCACTATTATCTGGTGTGATCAGTGCACGAGCCACACCTATAATTGATGGGCCGTTGCTATCAAAAGCAACCGCTACAAATGCCATTTCTCGGTCATAATCTATTTGTGTAAAGTTAGCCAGAGCTTCATGGTTGAACTCTCCGACTTCAGAGAAAAATCGTTTATAGAGATCTTCTCTTGACACACTATTTATGAATTGAGCATGAAGAGGTTCATCTTCGGGCAAGATAGGGCGAAGTAATACGGGCTGACCATCGCGTAAAGTTATGGTTTCGACAAACTCAGCAGGGAAAGGGCGAATAGCCAGACGTTTCTGTGCATCGCCTTCGTATTTCGTTAACGTAACATCAGCATCAATGATAGTTAGATCACTGCCAGACACTAGAACTGGATGGATATCCAGTCTTTGTATTTCAGGTAACTCAACGGCCATTTGCGAGATACGAACTAAGAATTTTGAAAGCTCGGTAATATCGAGGGCATCTTTATGCTTCTGTAAGCGAATTTTTCCTGATTTTAGTGCGAAGACAACCAAATAACGTGCGAGCGTCATATTTAAAGGAGGCAAGGCTGCTACGGCGTCTTGAGCAATGTTCCATTCAGAACCGCCTTGTCCGAGCAAAATTACCGGCCCAAACACTTTGTCAACCGCAATACTGATCCGTATCTCTTCTGCGCTACCAAGCTTTGCCATGCCTTGCACTAACAGGCCATGGATGTTTGCAGATGGATAACTGAGTTTCACTGAATCCAAAATAGAATTAGAGGCTACAGAGACTTCATTACTGTTTCGTAAGTTCAACGCAACCCCATGTACGTCCGACTTATGTGGGATGTCGGGAGAGCGAAGTTTTACCGCTACCGGGTAGCCGATATTCTCCGCCATATGTACCGCTTCTATAGGATCAGACGCAATCCAGGTTGGTAGCACATTAAAACCAAAGAACTTAAATAGTGGGCTAGTTTGATGTGTATCTAGTGATACTGTATATTTATCCAGTAGTCGTTCATTTACCCATTCAATCGCAGAGTTAACGCTACCCGAGTGTAATGGTTCTGCTGTTGTCGGCGTCTCCATTAATTGCTTTTGGTTTCTTCTGTATTCCACAAGGTGCATGTATGCAACTACAGAACTTTCAGGCGTCCGATAAGTAGGAATCCCTGCCTGTGTAAATGCCAAACGAGCTTCGCGAGACGTTTGTTCACCCGACCAGTTAGTAAGAATGTTGAAATGTTTGTGCCTTGGGTGTGATTTTATCGCCTCAATCACGGCGTGAGCCGTTTCTAAAGGATCGGAAACGGCAGACGGACTATGCATAATCAAAATTGCGTCTGCACAGTCGTTATTCATCAGCGCATTCACGGTGTCGACATAGCGTTTTTTTGTCGCGTCCCCGGCAAGGTCTATAGGGTTAGATTCCCGCCAATTTAAAGGCAGCGCTGATCTTAATTGTTCAACTGACGCTTCATCAAGCGTCGCTAAATTACCGCCGCGCTCAAATAGTGTATCCACCGCCATCACAGCTGGACCGCCACCATTAGTGATTATGGCCAAACGCTCACCACGCAATGGCACAGAATGGGTCAGGGTCTCTACTGCAGCGAAAAGCTCATGGGTGTTACTTACACGCAACATACCAGTACGGCGAATCGCGGTGTCATAAATTATGTCTAAAGGGTCTCCGTCTTGCTGATCAATCGTATTCATTGCCTTAGAACGGCCGGCTTTTAAGACGAGAATTCGACGATTTCGAGAAGCGGCTCGGGCTGCAGACAGGAAGCGGCGAGCATCCCGAATTGAATCGACATAGAGCAAAATGGCCTCTGTATGTCCATCCATACTTAAGTGATCTAACAGATCTGCGAAATCGATATCCTGACCACGTCCGATCGAAATAAATGAAGAAAAACCAATGTTTTTGTCGTTTGCCCAATCGAGCACTGTGGTACAAACCGCAGCTGACTGGGAAATAAAAGCTATCTTGCCAGGTTTGGCCGCGACTGGAGAGAATGTGCAGTTAAAGTTATGCCATGGGAGAATTATCCCCAAACTATTCGGTCCTAAAACCCGAATATTGAGAGACGATACATCAATAACTCGAGCATCGTCGGAGATAACGATTGCAAATTGCGTCCCGCGCTCATCTAACTCTTTTAACAATTGTTCGTTACGAGAAGCATTGGTACAAAGAATTGCAATATCAGGGGTATAGGGCAGGGAAGCAATGTCTGGATAAGCGATAACCCCCAATACACTTTTATATTTTGGCGTCACTGGCATAATCGCTCCACCAAAACCACTTTGAAGCAGATTACGCATGACCACATGCCCAGCGCGTAGTTCTCTTTGTGATGCGCCTACTACCGCAACTGAATCAGGTTTAAATAGCTTATGTAGTTTATTCATTCAGATTCCTTGCCTTTAACGCGATACTGGCCAGAGCTTTATTGTACGGATATCAATAATCATAAACGAATAACTCTTAGATAAAACACGCACACAATGAACATTGAAGAAAATCTGTACCAAGCTTGCGTAGTTTGTGTCACTCATCACATCAAATAGGGAGATTATTGTATTTGATGCTTGATAATCGAGTCTGCTATCGGCATGATTTATCTTAATATTTATTCAGAGCGTTTGTTAATTCATGAAAAAGACCGCAATCATCGGCTTAACCCTTATTCTTTCCGCTTGTGCATCTGAAACTTACATTACAGATGTGAGCTCAGAGAGTTATCAGGAGGAGTTCACTCCAGACGTAATATCAAAACCTATTATGACATCAGAGAATGCAGTAGTTGAGAAAGACGTCACACAAAAAGTGGTTAAAATGACGGCTAAACCTGAAGAGAAAAGAGTCGTAAAACTTTCTCCAAAAGAGCAGGTAAAACCAGTTAAGATCATTCCGCCAAGTAATGAACAATCGGGCATTCAACGTTTTGGATACACAATCCAGGTTGTAGCGGTCGGTAGTGAATCAAAAGTAACTCAGTTTGCAAATAAATTACCGCAGAACGAGCAACCAATCTGGAAGAATTACAAGATGGTTAATGGAACTAAGTGGTACTCGATCTTATACGGAGATTACGCAACAAGTGCGGAGGCTCAGCAGGCTATCTCAACACTTCCAACCCAGTTCCGCGAATTAAAGCCTTTTGTTAAAAGTATTGATGCGATTAAAAACTCAGCTTACCCAACACTTAGCAAGCTAAACTGATCAAACGAAATAGGGGGCGTTTTGCTCCCTTTTTTATTTGTTTAAATCGTACCCGAACGAAACACCTCACAGTAAAATAACTGTACGTTACTCCTCAAAGGGTTATCATAACGACTAGTATCTTTTGTAGGTCACGGAAAGATTGATTCATGATTAAAAATATTCTTCTATTATGCGGTGGTGGTTCTTCAGAGCATGAGATTTCATTGCTGTCTGCTAATTTTGTTGAACAACAATTAAACCTGATTGAGAACATCAACGTAACGCGCGTAGAAATCAAAAACGAAGGTTGGATGACCAACCAAGGCGAACTGGTTTATTTAGACCTTAATACCAAACGCTTATGTTCTGACAACTCTAATCAGGCAATCGACTTCATCGTACCATGCATTCATGGTTTTCCTGGAGAAACGGGAGATATTCAATCACTGTTTGAAATTGCAGGCATTCCTTATCTAGGTTGTGGGCCAGAAGCTAGCAGCAACAGCTTCAACAAAATCACATCAAAGCTTTGGTACGATGCGTTAGGTATCCCGAACACTCCATATTTATTCTTAACTAAAAATGATGAGCAAGCCCATATCAAAGCAAAGCAAGCTTTTGATAAGTGGGGCAAAGTATTCGTAAAAGCAGCTAGACAAGGTTCATCTGTAGGTTGTTACAGCGTCACTCAAAAGGAAGCCATTTCGGATGCGGTTAATGCAGCATTTGGATACTCAGAACAAGTTTTAGTAGAAAAGTCCGTTAGGCCTAGAGAGCTAGAAGTTGCTGCTTATGAAATGAATGGTCAATTGTATATCACCAAACCAGGCGAAGTGATCGCACCTGATGGTACGTTTTACTCATACGATGAAAAGTACAGCAGCACTAGCCATTCACTGACGGAAATAGAAGCAAAGAACCTGACGCAAGATCAAATCGACACGATTAAGCAAGAGTCAGAGACAGTGTTTAAACAGATGAACCTTCGTCATCTGTCTCGTATCGACTTTTTCCTGACTGAAGATGGTGAAATCTACTTAAACGAAGTTAATACGTTCCCAGGTATGACACCAATATCTATGTTCCCGAAGATGCTTCAAAACAATGGTCATAAATTCCACGAGTTTCTTGAAGACTGTATCAATAGTGCAATGTAATTAACGTCACTTAGAAACACACTATATTAAGACGTACCTTTACGGAGCATCTAGCAGAGCAACGCTCATTAAAAAAATGGTTTTAGCAACGAACTAAAAAGACGGGTCATTGGCATGGCAGTTACAACTTATCGAGGTTTTAACCTAAAATCTGGCTTGGATGGCAAACTTTGGAAAGTGAAAATCAAAAACCACGTTTTACAAGGCAATCTAACGGCAGTAAAAAAAAGTATTGATTGGTGGTGTGATACTGCGTCGATTATAGATCCGAAAGAGTTCGCATCTCTTAATCAAAAAAAACTAAGCTCTGCAGAAGCACAATCAGAAAGTTTTAACGGCTATACTTTGAAAAACGATACTGGCGAGCCAAATGCGTGGTACTGCATGTTCAATGGTAAATTGATTAAAGGCGGTAAAGTTGCCATTCAGCGTCATATCGAAGCTTTTTTAGTTGCGAAACAAAAAGCGTTGCAAGCCCAACAACAAAAGAAATGACAACATGACATTAGTATATTCTACAGAAACTGGCCGTATTAAACCGGAAGAAGAGAAAGTCACTCGTCCTAAAGGTGACGGCATCGTGCGTATTCAGCGCGAAACAAAAGGCCGTAAAGGCAAAGGCGTTTGTATCGTCACAGGTCTAGATCTCGATGATGCGCCACTTAAATTACTTGCCGCAGAACTCAAAAAAGTTTGTGGGTGTGGTGGATCTGTCAAGGATGGCAACATCGAAATTCAAGGTGACGCTCGTGATAAAATCAAAGCACATCTTGAAAAGAAAGGCATGACCGTAAAGCTCGCTGGCGGATAAACAGAAAAAAGCGTCAATTAAGACGCTTTTTTTCTATCTGCGTTTTTGTAAGTAGAAGACGACTCTCGTTTAGTATGGGCTGTTAGAAAGCTAATTGAAGATTGAGCAATCGTAGATTGATAGATCGATATTAGCTATTTTATGGTAAATAGCCGTTATGTTTAATAGAACCAAATGCCATACAGATTTATTCCTCGTAATTTTAAATCTGAGAGGGATAGGAGGCTTAACTGGATAAGATCTTACGTAGCGTCATAATGCATTTAACATAACACATATAATACGCACTAAAAATGTAAGAGCTATTTAGAATTGTCCGGTATGAGCTATTTTAAAATGTCCTCTTATACTTATGGAAATCCATTCGTTTGAGGACATCAACCGATGCTGATTGCTATGAGTGAACGTGATATTCAGCGATTTAAAGTGCTTAATGATCTACGTGACCATCGATTAAGCCAAATGGATGCCGCTGACATCCTACATCTTTCAACAAGACAAGTTCGTAGGCTCTTGTCTCTGTTAAATGAACAAGGTGCCTCTGCATTAGCACACTCAGCCAGAGGTCGTCCCAGTAACCGATGTTATTCAAGTCAATTTAAGGCGACAGTCCTAGAGATCATTCGAGATCACTACAGTGATTTTTCTCCTACATTTGCCTTAGAAAAATTGACTGAACATCATAATCTCGCCGTCTGTAAAGAAACTCTCCGTCAATGGATGATTGCTGATGGTCTTTGGGTGCCACATTCTCAGCGTAAGCCTCGTGTTTATCAGCCTCGTTATCGCCGTGACTGCTTTGGTGAGCTCATCCAAATTGATGGCTCTCATCATGACTGGTTTGAAGGACGCAGCGACAAGTGTTGCCTGCTGGTTTTCATCGATGATGCGACCGGTCGCCTGATGAACCTGCGTTTTAGCGAGACCGAATCCGCCTTCGACTATATGGTTGCAACACGAGAATACCTCAACGAACATGGTAAACCGGTGGCATTCTATAGTGATAAGCACTCGATATTTCGGGTCAACCAGGAAAAACACAAGCAAGTTGGTCAAACCCAATATGGACGTATATTACGCGAACTGGGTATAGAACTGATTTGCGCCAACAGCTCGCAGGCCAAAGGCCGTGTCGAGCGAGCCAATCAAACGTTACAGGATCGCTTAGTGAAAGAAATGCGTCTGCAAGGTATTGATAATATGGAGCAAGCGAATGCCTGGCTTCCCTACTTCATCGCTGATTTTAACCGACGCTTTGCCAAACTGGCACACTATCCAAAAGACAGTTACGAATCATCAACCCGGTATTAATCAACCCTGAGGCCTTCAAAGCCAGTATCAATAAACGTTGACTCTCCTACTCGTTCAATTTATCTAACCGGACATTTCTACTTTGCTGACAATAGGACATTTTAAAGTGGGAATAACAAAAAAGGGATAATCTGGGCTAGGATTTAACAATTGCTAACTATTTGATTAGTCGTTTCATAAGTGTCTGATAACTCGGCTGTAAATTTATATTCTGTGATTTTTTCCGTTCAAGTTACTTGTACTATCCGTGGCGCTTGTTTAGAACACTCTACGAAAAACACCGAAATGCCCGACCACCACAAAATGATGCGTTCGGTTTGGGCTAAAACAATAAGAAAAATAATTTCAGTCAGTTATCCAAAAACGACTTCAACACCCGTACCCTGAGGACCAGCACCTATACCTCGCTTCTACACTTACAATGCTATTGGTGGGCAGTAACGTGCTTAGTTTCGAATGTAGTCCAAGTATCGTTTTTCAAAAGCGTCACGAACGCAGTTTCATCATCGCTGTATTCTTTTACTACTGTAGAGTTAACCAAATCTTTTTCAGTCGGCTCATTGTAGAAATGGCAATGCCTCTGATTTTCGGGCACTCCCCATTTTGCGCAGTTTGTGCGGCAATAATGACAGCCATCTGAAGCAGTGCGCTCCGGATGGCTATAAGAAGTAAAACTGGTAATCGACAACATTACAGCTAGCACTAACATTGTATATTTCACTGAATATACTCCATCTAATTGATTATATTTTTGTAGTACTAAGTATTTACCAATATGGGACCGAGCACATAAAAATACACCAAAGTTGTGAGCCATGTTGACTATAAATCTAATCTTTAGCTTCTAATACGAGTACCGTTTCTTATATATCTTGTAGTCCTTGGTGATGGCAATTTGATACTTTAAATTCATCGCCATAAGCGCAAACATCACGATGGATTCAGAAATGAGGCGTTTTCCATCCAAGGCCCCTACTTGCTTGCTCGGTCTCCAACTGTCCGACAATCCTATAAAACCCAATGGTCGTGAGAAATACCAATTGTTCCGCGTCTCATAGTTAAACGACGCTATATTCGGCGGGGTTAAGCGTCTTCTTCATACAAAGAGAACAAATGTGTAACAGTTGGCGTCTATCCTTTATCTCAATAAGGTCGATAGTATTGCAATAATCCACCATTAAATTGATTTCATATCAAATAGACGCTATGGTCAGTAGATACCCCCAAACAATATAAGGATAAAAGCGATGAATAAACTGTTAGCTTCTGCATTACAAATTAAACAGCGGACAATGGTTACAGGCTTTTTCGCTCGAAATGGATTCAAGATTGCGATGACCGATTTTGATGACGTGACGTTTGAGCGAGGAGGTGTTCAAGTTAACGTACATTTCGATATGGACTCCAATGCTGAATCAGCGTCTATCTGGTCCAAAAACTCCAACAATCTACTGCGTTCTTCGCGCTAACTTCCCCCCAAAGCGATATATCAGAAGAGCACAACAAACTTAAAAGCCGGGCTTATCAAGCTCGGCTTTATAGACTTTGCTACTCATCATGAAGGTAGACAACCAATAAGTCAGCTTCTACAGCGTTAGCGACTTTCGGAACTGAAGAAAAAAACCGGCTAAGTAGATTATGATGATGGCCGCACACTACTAAATCTATATCGTCCTTTTTGACTATTCCTTGCAATTTTGTATGGAGATCCCCCAATACGACCGCAATATCAGCAACTGGATATTCACACTCGTCTGCAAGAACTTGTAGCTCTGCATGTAACTTATGCTCTTCTCTAGGCTCCAATATCACTCTGTCGACATCGACGTATACGAAGGAAAGCTTACTGTTTGATTCTCGTGCCTGGCCGATCGCTTTATCTATGACAGCTTTACTAGTTTGAGATAAATCGACAGCGACTAATATATGCTTGTAGCTCATTACTTTTTCTCCGGCTTGTAACCCATAGACGTCCCCTAAGTCTAGTTCAGCTATATCAACACGATATATACGAAACCCTAGAATTCGCAATTATCGTAATAGCGTCACACAAACCTATGTATATTTCACGGCCAGTCAATGTTACAGCGTAACCACAATTCTATTATTGATTAACTCAGATTTTATCGTCAGACAGTAGGTACATATGTAGACGCTTTGTCATACCTTGTTGCTATACCATCAAAATTTTAGAAACCACTTACTACAATTCAAAATCTATCGCTACAAAGTAAAGATCTTTTATTTAACTCATAAGAGCATGTGCAAGTGCTCACTGTTCTCAAATCTACCTATCTACAATGACTGGAATTTAAAATAGTTTAGTTACAACGTAGCATATGTAAATTTTCAGCATAATCCACTACATTAGATTAACACCAAAACCATGAATGTAATTAAGTTACATAAAGAGTCTCCAGCAACCCGACAATCAGTATTTAAATCCATAATAACCAATTGTTTATTAAGAAATTAATCCATTTAATTTAAAGATTTACCTTAATAGCGGTCATGGAAAAACATTAGGTTAACTGATGTTAGTAAAATTTTACCTTACGAATTGCAGGTTGTTACCACACTACTTTAAGTGCTGTATCTCTGAGGTGGAGTGACATCGTCACCTAATTTTAGATATGAAAGGTATGTGAAGGAGGGGCTGAACAATCGATTTGACGAGGCATAAAAAAACAGGGCCTATGCCCTGCTTCTTACTATCTTTAGTTTTGTTTCTGTTTTTCGGCGTACTTGGCTCGAATCTGTCCAGCAACAATTTTTATCGCTTCAGCAGTACTTGTCCCTTTAGACATTAACTCTTGAATCTGTTCTACGGCTTGCTGTTGTTCTTCGTGTGATAGAGGGGGTAAATCGTCAAACATAAAAAAGCTCCTCATTATGAGGAGCAGACTATAACGATTCGTTTAATAGGTCGCAAGGAAATTAATCGAAGCCCCCATGGCATTTTCATTTGTATAGCGAGCAGCAATATCTAGCTCTATCAAGTTTAGTGGAGACAGTCCTATACCAGCGGTTAAAGTCCCCTCGTCATTACTTCGCGCTAGATTTTTCATGTAGCCAGCTCGAAGAGCCAGTTGGCGCAAAATATCAAACTCCAGGCCAGCTCGGATCATTTGAGTATTGTCATCAAATGATGAAAAACGTTTTTCTTCATTCAGGTCGTAATCAATACTCACGGAAAAGTAATCCGCTACGATGCCAGCCCCAACGGTGTAAACTGGACGCATACTATATTGATAAGCTTGAATAGGATTTCCGTTGTACTGGATAGCCTTAGTTTCAACATCCCTTCCTATTAAGTTTTTAGCCGATATGCCTAAACGGTAAGGTCCGTAGAACCAAAGAGCACCTGCGTCCAAGTTAAACATAGTTTCCGCGGTTTCGTTTTCACGTAAATCAGTCGCATCAAAGTTATTAAAGCTCGTTGCGTAAGAGTAAGTGTAAATACGTTGAAGCTTAGGTGTGATACCGAATGATAGATGTTGGTTCAAGTAGTTTGTGTATTTAGCTAATGAAATACCAGCTTCTACAACGCCAATACTTACGCCTTGTACATAACTATCATTTAACGGATTGAACCCAGTCGTATCTATCTTTGGCTGGACAAAAGACTCTGTATAAAGCTTTCCGTACACCGTAGCAGATAGAAATTTGTTAGGGATACCTACAGCGACAACACCACCAAGATCAAAGTCTACTTTCTGATTTCTAATAGCATCCATCGCAATTTCGATTTCATTTACATCAGTAAGTTTACTGATTCGATCAATCTCATCAATTAAGTCATCTTGATCGTCGAAACTGAAACCGAAACTTGGAACAATCATACCTGCGTCATCATTTCGACGATAGATTGCCGCTAGTGCTGGGTTAAAGAACGGAGCGGTGAGGTAACTGGCTGATACAGTACCCACACCACCCATCGCATCACTACGAGCTTCGATTGTATAAGTAGCAGCAGATGAAACATTAGAAAATAGAGATGCGGCAATGGTGGTGGCTAAAAATTTGAACTGAATTTTCATATTACATTTGTGATTTCATTCTTCCTGAACTTATATCGGCACAAATGTAATTTCTTTAACTATTCTTCTTGCGAAAGGTCGTAAGTACGGCTGATAGTTTGCGACTGCTCAACTATAATGTCACCCTGCCAACGGCGACTATTAATGCTTACGGCTAGTACATATCTGTCATTAGGAACATCGGCAAGCTCTAGCGAGTCGGGATAGTTTGACTCATAAGTCTTTTTCCACATTTGCTCATACTGACCATCAATGTAGTCAAAAAGCCCTACTTCAAGTTGAGGTAATGGACAGTGCGGATTTCTTAATGCGCTCTTTTCAACTTTCCAGTTCTCTTTTGACGTCCAACGTACGTATTGGCTTGAATCACTATCGCCCAAAATAACCCACGTTCTGTATTCCTGTTTATCTTTAGCAACTACCGATAAATGATACAACCCCGATTCCAGCTTACCTGTGAGATTGTAACGCTTAAGAAAACCTCGCTCATTCGCTATTTCGGCGCCCTCTGGTATTTCTTCGATACCAAAAGAACTGTCAGCTGAAATAGAAGTATCCACCCAACGCTTAAAAGAGATCTCTTCTATATCTTTAGTAGCTCGGAGCTTGATAACAAGTCTAAAAGTATCTCTTCCCGGGCTTTGGATAGTTTGGCGAATAACGTTCACTCCACTTATCCATTCAGGTAAAGTCACGCCTGTTAGAGACTTGCCACAATCTTTCGTAAGTGATTGACCAAGTAATTCATTCAGGTGAGTGGTCAATTCTCTACTTGGTTCAGTCTGCCACAGTTCCACTAAGGTGTTGAACATTGATGAAAGATCATCTTCAAGAAGGTGTTGATGAGCCTGTGTTAAAGGTGTATTAGTTTGAAACCAATCCATTGCTTGGACTGGTTTCACTAATCCTAATGACAAAACTACTGACAGTAGTATTTTCATTATGCTTTCATTTTGTAGCCGACACCACGAAGTGTCTCTATTTCCAAGCCAGGAAGCTTCTGACGGAGTTGGAGCACATGAGTGTCAACAGTACGAGTTGTCGGGAAATGATTGTAACCCCAAACATGGTCAAGCAGTTCATCACGTGTAAATACTCGACCTAAGTTTGATGCTAAAAACAGCAACAAATCGAACTCTGTACGCGTTAATGTAATCAAGTCACCTTTAAAAACGACTTCACGGGTTGCACGATCAATCTCTAGATCTTTTGTGACAACTTTATCAGCGCCACCCTGTTCTCCTGCATCCGGTGAACGCAGTTGAGCACGAATTCGAGCAAAGAGTTCGGCTTCCGCAAAAGGTTTAGTTAGATAATCATTTGCACCTGAATCAAGTCCAGCCACTTTATCTTTTACAGTAACAAGTGCCGTCAACAAGATAACTGGCACGTCTTTGATCTTTTTCCATTCCGGGAGATATTGTACTGAGTCGCCATCAGGCAACTGGCGATCCAGTATGACTAAATCGGCTTTTTTCCATTGCGGTTCAACGTCGGCAATACGCTCCACATGTAAACACTCATATCCTGCTTGTTCCAGGCTTACTAACAGGCCGTCAGCCAAGTTTTTATCGTCCTCAACGAGAAGCAGTGTCTGTTTCACAAGGTATCTCCAATATAAAGGTTGTAGGTGGTCCAATAAGGGACATTTTTCCGCCCATGCGGCCTACCATAGATTCAACGATTGTCAGTCCAAGTCCTAATCCGCTCTTACTTACGAACGGTTTTTTCAAATTAGTCCAGTCTTTGGCGGTCAAACCACCGGCATCACGGACTTGGAAAACGATTTTTTCTTCACTGGTTTGAACATTAAGTTCAACTGGTGGAACACCATACTTAAGAGCATTACGAAGCAGGTTGTCAATGCAGGTCCCAAGCCAATACACATTAACTTTAGCAGCCACATCTTCGTTTATGTTTATAAGTACAGCATTATCAAACTCTTCTTCAATCTTATATTCTAACCATTCAGCAACGGATGGCACCCAATCGGTTGCAAGCATTTGGTTATCAGATTGCAAATAATCTTTACTAGCCTCCGCTAATTGACGCAAACGACGAGTATCTTCGCATAGTCTACGAAATTCATCATATACACTCTCTGGTAAGTGTTCGAATTCTCGACGAAAACCTTCAACCGTTAATGACAGAGACGCAATTGGTGTTCTTAACTCGTGAGTGAGTATTTGTAATACCAACATACGACTACGTAGCTCTTCACGTTTACTGTTCCATCGGTATACTGCCCAGCCAATCACAAGGAGAATATTCGCGATGACCAAGATGATCATACTGATGCGAAGAATTTGTGAATGATCTTCTACATCCCAGCAAATGTTACCTCGTTTAACAAAGCAGCTTTTGTTTTCTGCCGCTAAGGTATAAGACAGACCTGCACTAGCGACATTTTCTTGCCATATCTCTTTCTCAAATAAGAAATAACGGTCACCACGACGAAGCCAGAACTCATTGCCTTCAATGAACATGCTCGCACCAGAAATCAACGCATTTATGGCGTCGTCATTCATATTTTGCAAGCTTTCAAGTAATTCATCACCCTCTTCATTATCACGCTCTTTAATATGCATGTACTGAGCCAGCTTGGATTTTAACTCTGGATATTTATCTACATAGCGCGCGGCATAAGTACCACCACCCGGATGAATAAGCCCACTACGAGAGAACCAACGCGGCGTGAGATCTGTTCCTTTACAGATGGCACGAGTGAAGACGAGTGGCTCTGTAATCAAGGGGCTGAGTGGCAGTTTACCACGGCAAGTCTTCGCCAAACTATATAGCTGTTGTATGTCTTTCAGCGGATAGTCTGCCGTTTGCGGAAGAAGTGAATCAGGCGCAAGTAACTTTGTCGGATAATTTGATTGCAGAATACGAATATCATACGACTTCAGAGCTACCTCATAGTTAAATAGCTCAGTAAACGTATCTATTCTTTCTGGTAATGAATCGGCTGATGCTGTTGCCGAAAAAATCGGCAAGATCGATGCAAAACCGAGCAAAATCTTGTTAATCAAACTGTTACCGTTACTTATTACATTAGGCCAAACTATACAACAAACCAGATTCAATTGACATCTGCTAACTTCAGGATTTGCATTACTATAACATTGATGCGGAATAAAAAAGGGCCAGCAATTGCTGGCCCTCGATAGTTTTAAAACAATAAATTGTTACAATGCTTTAAAAATGTTCTCAACGCTTTCTTTAGCATCACCAAATAGCATTGATGTGTTTTCTTTAAAGAACAACGGGTTTTGAACGCCAGCGTAACCTGTATTCATTGAACGCTTGAATACAACAACGTTTTTAGCGTTCCAAACTTCCAGTACAGGCATGCCTGCGATTGGACTGTTTGGATCTTCAAGAGCTGCTGGGTTTACTGTGTCGTTCGCACCAATAACAAGTACTGTATCGGTCTCTGGGAAGTCATCATTGATTTCATCCATTTCAAGCACGATATCATATGGTACTTTTGCTTCTGCCAACAGTACGTTCATGTGACCTGGTAAACGTCCCGCCACCGGGTGAATACCAAAGCGTACTTCGATACCTTGTGAACGCAGTGCGTCAGTGATTTCATGCACAGGGTATTGAGCTTGTGCTACCGCCATGCCGTATCCCGGAGTGATAATCACTGATTTTGAGTTTTTCAGCATTTCAGCAACTTCTTCAGCATTAGTTTCACGGTGTTCACCCTGCTCTTCATCGCCTGAAATGATGATCTCTTGACCAAAGCCACCAGCGATAACACTGATGAAAGATCGGTTCATTGCTTTACACATGATGTAAGACAGTATCGCACCTGACGAACCAACCAAAGCACCTGTTACGATAAGTAGATCGTTTGCAAGCATAAAACCTGCTGCCGCTGCTGCCCAACCAGAGTATGAGTTCAGCATCGAAACCACTACTGGCATATCCGCACCACCGATTGATGCCACTAAATGGTAACCAAACGCGAATGCAATCAAGGTCATTACGATCAAGGCGAACATGCTGCCGTCAGCTTTAACGAAGTAAATCATTAGAAGCGCTGAAACAACAACCGCTGCCAGGTTCATTTTATGCTTATGTGGAAGGTTAAGCGGTGAAGAAGAAATCACACCACGTAACTTACCGAATGCGACAATAGAACCGGTGAACGTTACTGCACCGATAAACACACCCAGAAATACTTCAACAAGGTGGATTACGTGCTCAGCGTGAGTTGCAGCTTCAGGAGCATCCAAGTAACTGTTATAACCTACCAGAACAGCAGCCAAACCTACAAAGCTGTGAAGAATCGCTACCAACTCTGGCATTTCTGTCATTTCTACTTTCTTCGCGTAGAAAATACCGATTGCACCACCTATTGCCATCGCAATAATGATCCAAACGAATCCTTGCGAATCAGGGCTAAAGATCGTTGCGATCAAGGCAATCGCCATACCAGCGATACCGTAGTAGTTACCGTTACGTGCAGACTCTTGCTTAGAAAGTCCCGCCAAACTCATGATGAAAAATAATGCAGCAACAATGTAAGCTGCTTGTACTAATCCTGCAGACATTGTGACTCCTTATTTATCTTTACGGAACATTTCAAGCATACGCTTGGTGACGGTGAAACCACCGAAGATGTTGATACTCGCAATCAACACAGCAATAAACGACAGGAAGGAAACAACGCCATTACCTTGCCCAATCTGAAGTAACGCACCCACAACAATAATGCCTGAGATTGCGTTAGTAACCGACATCAGTGGAGTATGTAGAGCATGAGTCACGTTCCAAACAACGTAGTAACCCACCACACACGCCAACACGAATACCGTAAAATGCGATAAGAACGCAGCCGGAGCAACCGATGCAACCCATGCGAAGGCACCAACAGCTGCTACCAAACCAACCAATTTTTTCGTCGGTGAAGTTGGCTCTACGACTTTTGGTTCTCTCTTAGCTACAGGTTCTTGCTTAGCTTGAGGTTGAGCTGAAACCTGAATTGGTGGCGCAGGCCAAGTGATTTCACCTTCTTTAACGACAGTCACACCACGTAGTACAACGTCTTCGAAGTCGATATCAATGTTGCCGTCTTTCTCTTTACAAAGCAGTTTCAGAAGGTTTACAAGGTTTGTTGCGTAAAGCTGAGAAGATTGAGTTGGCAAGCGGCCTACCATGTCGGTGTAACCAACAATTTTAACGCCGTTGTCTGTCATGAAGACCTGATCTTTCACTGTGTATTCACAGTTACCGCCATTCGCCGCCGCCAAGTCAACAATCACGCTACCTGCTTTCATGCTGTCGACCATTTCTTTGGTGATAAGCTTCGGTGCAGGTTTTCCAGGGATCAATGCCGTTGTAATGATGATATCAACGTCTTTGGCTTGCTCAGCATACAGCTCAGCGGCTTTTTTGTTGAATTCATCAGACATTTCTTTCGCGTAGCCGTCGCCTGAACCTGAGTTTTCCTGGAAGTCGACTGTTAGGAACTCAGCGCCCATTGACTCAACTTGCTCTTTAACCTCAGGACGTACGTCGAATGCACGTACAATCGCACCAAGGCTACCTGCCGCACCGATAGCAGCCAGACCAGCTACACCAGCACCAGCAACCAGAACTTTTGCAGGTGGAACTTTACCTGCAGCAGTAATTTGACCAGTAAAGAAACGGCCAAATTCATGAGCAGCTTCAACGACCGCACGGTAACCCGCAATGTTTGCCATTGAAGAAAGCGCATCCAATGCTTGAGCTCGAGAGATACGAGGAACGGAATCCATCGCCAGAACGTTAATATTCTTGCTAGAAAGCTGTTCCATTAGTTCTGGATTTTGAGCTGGCCAGATAAAGCTAACAAGTGTCGCACCATCTTGCAGTAACGCAATCTCGTCGATGTCTTTTTCTTCATCTACGATTGGCGCATTCACTTTTAGGATGACATCAGATTTCCAGACTTCATCACTAGAAACGATTTTCGCACCTGACGCTTCATAAGCGGCATCATCGAAACTCGCTAGCCCCCCCGCCTGAGATTCGATAGCGACATCGAATCCCAACTTAATTAGCTGCTCAACCGAACTTGGCGATGCAGCCACTCGCGATTCACCCGCGAGTATCTCTCTAGGTACACCGATTTGCAAAACGCATACTCCTTGTATACATATCAATTAATGAGCCCAAAAAAGAGCTAAGCTCTACTCTATATCTTTTTTATTTCTATCTGTTTACTACACAAGATAATTGCAAATAAAACAACGATGTTTGGGTTCATCTATTTGCACTGTATTACCTTGACTTACAGGCCTGTTATATTCTGTTTGTATCTAACGCGACTCTTGACTTCAAGTGTTTTGTTATAGAAATACGAAATTTCATTACATATAGCACTAAGTAATCAAAAATTCTCTCTTTGACCATGACAAATGAGGGAAATACATATCGCAAATCAGAGGTCTAACCAGATAATTACTAATTCCTTAATTAACAGTTGTTTAAGCCTTAAAAAGAAAGAGCCATCAGCATATATACTAATGGCTCTCATTAAGATGATTCGTATCAAGTTACAGCGATTTGTTAATCGAAGATTCTGTCACCCATTTGATCGATAAACATTTGGGATTTTTTCAGCATCAATTCGTTGGCATCTGCTTGCGTACCTAGTAAGTCTGAACGAATAAAACGATGGGTTTTTATCTCCCCATCTAGTTTTTTTTCAATGCGACCAGCAATTCGAAATTGTCCACCTTCAGCAATACTTTCCTGATAAATCAAGAAACCTTTGTACTCCACTGGATCTACAGTTTTTACTTCGACAGTTTTTTCGCTGCCACCAAACAAACGTGAAAAGAATCCCACTGTGCCTCCTTGGACCAACTTTTATTCCTGAATAAA
The DNA here is from genome assembly GCF_052353105.1 of Vibrio sp. YIC-376. NCBI lineage: Bacteria > Pseudomonadati > Pseudomonadota > Gammaproteobacteria > Vibrionales > Vibrionaceae > Vibrio > Vibrio sp. YIC-376. The sequence goes on along the minus strand of NZ_JBBWFK010000005.1, from coordinate 153,832 downwards.
GAGTTGAATGTTCATTATCTGATATTTACGTTAAGAATCGGCTTTTCATACCAATCCAGTTCTTTGTCTCCATCATAACGGGTGTATGAGAAAATAACAGGCACTTCATCACTACGATTTCTTCGTCTGTCTTCCTGAATCATCGCCGCCGCATTTTCCACCGCGATTTCAGCGTTTCGTTTGTACTGTGTGATTTTATCTTCCGGAAGTGATAATAGGAGGTCGATATCGTGTCGAATATATAACGGTTTAAGCTGAATCAGTGACAAACAAGCGATGTCAGCTAACTGATCATTGTCAAATTGTTTGGCGTATTTGTTGTTACTAAGAACTTGACCGACCAAGGTTTCCATATAGTTATGTACTTCAGAACTGATCTTCATTGATGACGCCTCTTTTATGATTGTATACAATCATCGTAATCCACATTGGATAACAACCCATTGATAGCTCTGAGGTAATACTAGTCCAGATCAACAACAAAGAAGCAGCTTTAACACTTAACTAACCACATGAGTGTACTTATTGTTGAAAATTGTTAAGATACTGAAAGCATATAACCTACAATGTTAATATCAACATGGTGCGTATCGTGACCTATTTATGTAATCAACTATTTTTGCAGGCAATTTTTTAGAATGTCCTTATCCTTAATGTCATCGTCAGGGTTTAAATTCATATTCCCCATAGCGCTATTGGGTTTAGTAATCTCTGGCATGAATAGTATCATTCAGATGACCCAGTCAAACTGGGGAATTGCTGCAAATCTACCCTACGTATTGTTAGGGTGTGCGCTGCTGCTCTGCTACTCGTTCAAACAAGGACGAGAGTCAATGATATGTGTCGCTATGCTTCTAGCCTATTATATTATTCAACAGCGACTACAAGTCCCGCTTCAAAGTGGTACTGCACTTATTGAATTGACGATGTTGGCAACACTCCTGCCAATTTCGTTTCTTGCTGTATTCCTCTTCAGCAAAGATGGCGCCAACTCAAAAGCAATGTTTGTTTACATTTTTATGCTGATAATCTTTTTGCTTTGGTCTTACGTTACGCTCAAGTACCACATTAAGGGCAGGTTCGAAGACTGGACAAGTGGCATATTGTTTATCGTCCCTAGCATTTCAAAACTGCCTTTTATTCTTGTCCTATATAGTATTGGTATTGTCTGCTGCCTGGGTATCCTGGTGCTCAGGACTAACAAGACCATCCATGCTATGACCTATTCCGCTATGGCGCTCTCCTCTGCGACATTCATTTTCTTCGACGTACAATACATTTCAAGTACCATGTTTAGTCTGGCAGGGTTACTTATGATTGTTTACTCTGCTACTGCAAGCCATCAACTCGCTTTCACAGACAGCTTAACCCTTATTCCTAGCAGAAGAGCGCTCGACTTAGATCTTAAGCATATAGATGGGAAGTTCACCATCGCCATGTTAGATGTCGACCATTTCAAAAAGTTTAACGATACATATGGGCATGATACCGGAGACAATGTCCTCAAATTAGTCGCAACTCTTTTAAAGAAAACCCGCGGAGGAGCAAAAGTTTATCGCTTTGGGGGTGAAGAGTTCATGATCGTGTTTAAAGGCAGATACGCTGAAGAGTGCCTCAAGCAGTTAGAAGAAGTACATAAATCAATAGCAAATTATAATGTCATCTTACGTGATGTAGCCTCTCGTCCAGATGACAATAGACAAGGAGAGATGAAGCGTGGCGATGGCCAGGTAAAGAGAAAGTCGGTATCAGTAACGGTTAGTCTTGGTGTGGCAGACAGTCGAAATGGTCTGGAACCAGAAGAGGTTATCACACGGGCTGACGAAGCATTGTATAAAGCGAAAAATGCAGGGCGCAATTGTATAAAATTCAATAAATAACCAACCACAAACGTGACAGTGTAATATCTATAATTTTAATTTATATTATTGATTTAATTCATGTTAATTAAAGTATATCTATCTCGACCCGAAGATTTCGAAACATAAAGCGCACTATCCACGGTCGCATACAATTCTACAATACTCTCCTTTCCTGTTGGTTCGAAAACAAACACTCCTTGTGACACCGTCACCCTATCGGAAATGTTCGAGTATTCATGTGGATAGTCGAGTAAAGACATGGCATTTTGAATGCGTTCCGCTTCTTTGACTGCTTCCGAGCCGTCGGTGCTAGTAAGCAGGACAACAAACTCTTCCCCACCGTAACGACCGACATACTCACCAGATCGGCAAAAAGTCGCTTTAAGCTGATTTGCGATAGCCTGTAAACAACGGTCACCTTCAATGTGACCATAGTTATCATTAAACGGCTTAAAAAAATCAACATCTAACAGAATCATTGCCATTGGCAGATGACGACGCCCGTGCCATGCCACCATGGACTCGAGTTTTTGATCAATATATCTACGGTTATACAGCTTGGTTAACCCATCTTCATTTGCCTGTTGGGTTAATAGCAGATTCGCTTTTTCTAACTGCGCTGTTGCTTGCTTTAGTTCACGTCTCATATGGGCGATACGCTGCATTGCAATAAGCTTAGAATTTAGTACTAACTTATCGACTGGTTTGATCAAGTAGTCATCTCCACCCGCTTCTATTGCTCTCGCAATAATCTCAGGCTCTTCATGACTACTTAGAAAAATGATAGGAATCCAGTCTGGGAAGGTTTCTCTGATAGTTAACGAAATTTCAAAGCCGTTCATTTCAGGCATAGAGATATCAAGTAATACTAACTCTGGGTCAAAGCTTTCATAGATACTCAAAGCTTCCTCACCACTACCCGCCGTTTTTACGATATGTCCAAGCTGTTTTAGACGGATAGCAAGCTGCATTCTGTCTAGCTGAACATCGTCAACCAGAAGAATACGCATCGAGGTTCCGTTGGTTAGCATATCGTGTTCCAATTTTTAATCATCTCTTCATTAACCATATATCATATTCCTCAACATGGTGCATTGAACTAATAATTAAGTGCTATATTTTTGATTAATTGTCGCGTAATCAAATAACAGTAATGGTAGATATTTGAATCATTTGATATTACTATTCCCGCCTTTTTGTAACGAGAGACACACCATGTCAGAAGCAACTAACACCGAAAACAAAAAAATCGATCTAGAAACCATTTCTCCAGAACTGCGTAAAGTTATCGAATTTGACGAAGTTCCAGAGCAAATGTTCGAAATGGTTACCTCTATCCATGAAGTGTCTGAAGAAGCGGTTCGCTCGTCTTGGGACGAGATGCCTGCTAGCGCACAAAACATCCTGGATAACTTTGAACAATTCCATGCTCTAGTATCGGTAGGCCAGGCATTTGCTGGTATTAACGTAATGGAAGAATTCCCGACTCTTAAACTGCCAGAAAACATGACAGATGAAGATAAAGAAGAGTACCGTGCTCAACTGCTTGATAACGTGCTTCACAACTGTGTGAAAGACATGGTTAAGCAACTGAAAAAAGCGCGCCGTGACCCTCTTCTAAAGCGTGAATTCAAAGAAGTATTCGCGAAATAACGTTGAGCTTTATTAACGAAAAGGCCGCAATTTGCGGCCTTTTTAACGTTCAGTTTTAGAAATCGTAATGAATATCAATGCTCTGAGTGAGGAGCAAATGCTACATCTCGCTGAGTAACACTCACCCCTTTTACTTGTGCATATACCTTGTCACCTACTTTTAGATCGAGATCGTCCAATGCCCACGGCGTGATTTTTGCCCATAAGTGACAATTCTCATCTAACTGCAATGACACCGTGATGCTCTGCTTACTCTCGCCGACATTATATTCTTCTATAGAATGGACAATAGCCGGCAGTACATTTCGGATCGAAGTGGCTATCGGACGTTCTAACGCTATAGACACGTCATTCGCACGAACCTGAAGCCTGATAGGTGTATTTGGTTCTGCATCGATCTTTTGCACCCAAAGAGAAGCATTTGGCCCAAGCTTTACCGAAGTAAGCGCATATTGATGGTGATGATTTTCGATCTTGCCTTCAAATAGGCTACTGTGCTCTGAGAAAGACTGCCATGGTCTCATGACCTGTGACGCCCAGACCTCTTCGAGCTTTCCACAAGTCACCACTCGGCCTTGTTCGACGATCGCTAAATTCTGAGCAAGTCTGATGATCTCTTGCAGGCTATGCGTTACATACACGATAGGAATGTTAACCTTATCAGAGAGATCTTCAAGAAATGGCATCACTTCTCTCTTTCTGGGTATGTCTAATGATGCTAACGGTTCATCCATTAATAACAAATTCGGTTTAGACAAAAGTGCACGCGCTATAGCAACGCGCTGTTTCTCTCCACCAGAAAGTGAGGCAGGAAAACGTTTCAGTAACGGCTTAATGGAAAGAAGATCTGTGACAGCGTCAAAGTAACTGTCATCTTTCTCTTCTACTCCATACATCAAATTTCCCTGCACTGAGTAATGTGGAAATAAACGCGAGTCCTGAAAAACATAGCCAATTTTACGTTTATGCGTCGGGAGATTTATTCCCTGCTCACTATCAAATAGAACATGCTCACCTATTTGTACTTTTCCTTGTACTGGAGTGACCAATCCACTTATTACGTTGATTAACGTTGTCTTGCCTGCGCCTGAACGTCCGAATAACGCACTTATTCCGTTACAAGGTAACTCTAACTTGATATCAAAGTCAGTCTCGCCAAGTGATTGCTTAAATTGAACTTTAATACTCATCACTTAGCACCTAATCGACGCGAGGCTCTGCGATTCAGCCACTCAGACAGCATCAGAGTCGATAACGCCAGTGCAATTGAAATGATACAAAGGCGAGCCGCTTCCATCTCAGCACCAGGTGTTTCGATAAAGTTGTACATTGCGAGTGGTATTGTTTGTGTTTCTCCGGGTATATTCGCAACAAAGCTAATCGTTGCGCCAAATTCGCCCAAACTGCGTGCAAACGACAGCATTGTGCCTGTAATTATGCCGGGAATAGTGAGCGGCAACGTTATAGTGAGGAAGACTTTTAACGGTGAAGCACCAAGTGTCGCGGCAGCATGCTCAAGTTTCGGATCCACGGTTTCCAAACTCAATCGAACAGAGCGAACCATGAGTGGTAGCGCCACTACGATACAAGCGACAACCGCACCTTTCCAGTTAAAGCTAAATACCAACCCTAAATGCTCATATAACCAACTTCCCAAGAAGCCCTGACGTCCCAAACTCACCAACAGTAAATAGCCAATCACAACCGGAGGTAACACCAACGGTAAATGAATCAAACTATCCAGAATCGTCTTACCAAAGAACTCCTTGCGAGACAGTAACCAAGCAAGCAAAACTCCCAATGGTATAAGCCAAAGCACTGCATACGAGCCGACTTTCAGACTTAACATTAAGGCTTGGTATTCTAGTTCTGTCACTCTGTATCCTTACTACTGAAAACCGTATTGCTATTGAAAAACCTATTACTACTGAAAACCATAGTGCGTAAAGACGGCCTTAGCTTCATCCGATTTCAAGTAATCAAAGAATTGTTTAGATTCGAACGAATCATTTACCATTGCGGCAGGATAAACGATAGCGGTATGTGTATCGCTAGAAAATTCTCCGACGACTTTTACTTTATCTGTCAATTTTGCATCGGTTTTATAAACCACGCCTAACGGAGCTTCCCCACGTTCAACTAACGCCAACGCAAGACGCACATTTTTCGCAGGTGCCACTTTATCTTGAATGTCATTCCATACACCCAGTGTAGTGAGAGATTCTTGAGCGTACATCCCAACAGGTACAGAAGTCGGATTCCCCAGTGCGAGACGACCACCGTTCAAGGCCATCTCCCAGGCTTTTCCATTTGAGAAATCAAAAGTGACAGCACTCGAAGATGTCGGCGCTATCAGAGCCAAGCTATTACGCACCAGCTCAGTGACATTGTCACTTTTAACTATTCCTTCACCCACCAAATAGTCCATCCACTTAGTATTTGCTGAGATAAATATATCCGCAGGAGCGCCGTTCATGATTTGGCGAGCTATTGACGATGAGGCTCCGTAAACAGGAGTGACTTTCACATCGTATTTTTCTTTAAAATCTTGAGCGATATCATCAATTGCATTTGTCATAGAAGACGCTGCATATACTTTTAGGTCATTTGTTGCATTTACTGTAAATGAAATACTTAGCAGTACCGTAAGGCAAACATGTCTCTTCCATGCATTCATGGGGTTACTCCATTTCGAGGCGAGCTGAACATTAATTAAAATATGTGGTAGATAACGCAATTACCGAAACAGAAAGTCGAGATTCATATGTTGTTCTATCGTATCGGCGATGCGATTAATGCCACGTTCTTTAATCTCTTCGAAGTTCTGTTGTGTAACTTGTGAACCATTCACCCACTCAGTGATGAGGTTCAGGACATCCACTTCATCAAAGAACCCATGTAAATAAGTACCCATGATCTGACCACATTCACTCATCGCGCCATCATAACCACCATGGTTAAGTTGAAGTGGTTGTTCTCCTGACACTTCACTTCTGCCGACATGAATCTCATAGCCCTTCGCTTTGGCAAATTTGCCATTGATAGTCACTACTGCTTCTGTCTTGGTTAGTTGCTTACTACCGGTAAGAACGGTGTGTACATTGAGTAACCCAAGGCCTTCACTCGTGCCAGGTTTACTTTCAACGCCATCAGGGTCATCAATGGCTTTACCCAACATCTGATATCCCCCACAGATTCCTAACACCTTTCCGCCCAGTCGAATATGACGCAGAATGTCTTTATCCCAACCCTGGCTTCTCAGATAGTCTAAATCGTCACGTACAGACTTTGTTCCAGGAAGAATAATCAAATCCGCTTTATCGATTTTTTCGCCTTTTCCAACATATCGTAAATTGATATCAGGGTTCAGGCGCAATACGTCGAAGTCGGTATGATTGCTGATACGAGTTAACACTGGGACCACAACATTCAACTTTACTTCGGAACTTAGCTCCTGCTGATCCGTAATCGCATCTTCTGCCTCGAGATTAAATCCGTGCAAGTAAGGTAATACGCCCAACACAGGCTTACCTGTTTTTTCCTCTAACCAATCAAGCCCCGATTGCAACAAACGGATATCCCCGCGAAATCGGTTAATCACAAAACCTTTCACGCGCGCTTGTTCAGATTCAGACAGTAGCGCTAACGTGCCATACAGGTGCGCAAATACGCCGCCTCGGTCAATATCAGCAATAATAATCACCGGAACGTCCGCTGCTTCGGCGAAACCCATGTTGGCGATGTCACCCTCTCTTAGGTTAATTTCAGCTGGGCTGCCTGCTCCCTCAATCATTATCGAATCGAACTCTTGACGAAGTCGCGAGAAAGAATCAAGAACGGTATTCATTGCCACTTTTTTATAATCATGAAACCCTGCGGCATCCATGTCGGACAAGGCTTTTCCTTGTAGAATGATTTGCGCACCAGTATCACTGTTCGGTTTTATTAGGACAGGATTCATATGCACACTTGAGTCAATATTACAGGCTTGTGCCTGTACTTCTTGCGCCCGGCCAATCTCGCCCCCGTCTTTCGTAACGGCGCTATTCAGTGCCATGTTTTGAGGTTTAAATGGGGCAACTTTGATCCCTCTCCTCGCTAATACACGGCACAATCCTGCCACTAGTACACTTTTTCCGGCATCCGAGGTGGTGCCCTGAACCATTAAAGAGGGAATCGCTGATTTCATGAATATTAATATGAGATAGAAGTAGATGAGCAATCATAACGTTATCGTCATCGGTTTCTCAAGTAAATGAGTCAATATCAAAGTGAATAGCTACTATTCGGTAGTTTTTCTAATCACTACAGCAGGATATGAACGATTGAAGTGATATCCCACAACGCCAAATTCACTAATAATGACATTTTCATTATTTATGGTCTGTTTATTGCTACAGCCCTTTTTTATTTTTAAATATCTTGCTCGGAGTCACCATGCTAGGTAAAGCGCTAAAGGTCACTGCCTTTGGTTTGTGCGCAATGTTGCCACTTTCCTCATATGCCAATAATTTTAACTACAATTCAGTGGAAATCCGTATGGGTACCAGCCCAGGAACCTTCGGTGGCGAGTTCACAACATACTTTACTGACAACTCACACTTTATCGGTCGTGCAGATAGTGAATTCAGTGGTGACTGGGATGCAGCAGGTGGTATTGGCTTCAACGGTCCAGCGGGTCAATTTGCTGATATTTACGGTCAAATGCTAGTTCACAACGTTAAAGAAAATGGCAGCGGCGAGGAATGGCGCACAGAAGTAAATATCGGAACTCGTATTTGGTTTATGCAAAACGTTGAGCTCCATGCTCGCCTCGGTCAATTGATGGGCAGTGACGATTCTCATACCATTTATAACCTTGGTGCCCGATTCCATTCCACGCCACAACTGTCGCTTGGCGCTGATTTAAAAAACAATGGCATCTATGGGCAACAACTGGTGATGTCTGCGCGATTTGGATTTTAGGCTATCTGCATCACTTGAATACGAAAATGGCCTCCAATCAGGAGGCCATTTCTTTATTAGGATTAACGCTACTTTTTACTTGGCTTGTCTTGAACGTATTTCTTAGAAACATCCACAACGGCAATGTCTCTGAAAAAGCTACGACCTAGCAGCATAGGAAACGTCATATGCCCACGCTCGGCTAGAGTAAACTCCGTCTTCTCTTTGTAATCGCCAACTTGAATATAAGCCATTACAACAGCACGTTTATTTACGTCATCAGAAGAAGACTGTTTCACCTTAGCCCAACGCTCTACAGGTAATTTAAACTCGTTACTCGCCTTATCGCCGAGATCGATTTTGAACTGTACCCAATCTTTGCCATCACGTTCAAATGGAACAATATCAATGGCGCTGATTGACGAAGTTGTCGCTCCGGTATCTACACGTGCTTTAAACGTTTCATCGATACCCGGAACATAAACCCACTCTTCCGAACCAAGGATAAGCATGCCATCCGGCGTTTTTTGTACCTTTACCGGCTTCTGCGGTTTTGGCTCAGGTTTCTTTACTGGCTCTGGTTCCGGCTTAGGTTTCACTTCTGGCTCAGGCTTAATCTCAGGTGTTATTTCTGGTTCTACCTTGACAGGTTCTTCTACTTTTGGCATTTCTGGCTCAACAGGCTGTGTCGTCGTTTGAGTTGACGTACAAGCAATTAAACTACCACTCATCATAAGCGGTAGAATCAGTTTCCAGTTTTTCATCCACACTCCGAATTAAAGTTGAGAGACTTTCTTGATCGCGTCGGCTACGTAAGGAATATGAGTTTCAGTTAGACCCGCGATATTAATTCGGCCATCACCGACACCATAAATGCCATAGTCTTCACGCAGTTGCGCCATTTGGTTTTGAGTAAAGCCTAGCACAGTAAACATACCTTTGTGACTCTCAATGAAGTCAAATTGATCTGTATTATGGTTGTTTCTCAATTCGTTACATAAATTTTGACGAAGATTAACCAAACGCTGCTGCATTTCGCTCAGTTCCTGCTTCCAAATCACTGTCAGATTGGCATCCTGAAGAATTGTTTTTACCAGCGCAGCACCGTGATCTGGTGGCATTGTGTAAGTAGAACGCGCTAATGTTAACAATTTACCTTTAGCGTTAGTTACATCTTTAGTATTTTTACCGACTACAATTGCGGCCCCGGTACGTTCACGATACAAACCAAAATTCTTAGAGCATGACGTTGTAATCAGCATCTCTTCAACGTTGTCTGCCATATAGCGAAGACCTTTAGCATCCTCCTCCAGACCATCACCAAAACCTTGGTAGGCAATATCAACAAAAGGCGTGAAACCATTTTTCTGAGACAACTCAGTGATCGCTTGCCAAGCTGCATAGTCGATATCAGCCCCCGTAGGGTTATGGCAACAACCGTGGAGCAACACCACATCTGAAGGACCTGCTTTAGAAAGATCGTCCAGCATTTTAGCGGTATCTACTTGCTTCGTTTCTGGTGAAAAGTAGTGATAAAACTTAACCTTGAGGCCTGCAGCTTCCATCACAGGTTTATGGTTTACATAACTTGGATTAGAAATCCAAACTGTGGTGTCCGGTTGAGCGACTTTCATTAAGTCACCCAACATGCGCAATGCACCACTCGCTCCTGGTGTTTGAATTGCCGCAACGCGATCCATCGCAGACGTTCCCGTCAACAACAGATCAATCATGCTTTGGTTAAACTCTTCACAACCAGCAAGCCCAACGTAAGCTTTAGTCTTTTGATTTTCAACAACAATATCTTGCGCCATCTGAATCGCTTTCATGATTGGCGTTTCACCTGCGCTGTTTTTGTACACGCCAATACCAAGGTCAACCTTGTTTGGACGTTCATCGTTACGGTATGCAACGGATAAAGATAAAATAGGATCTAATACGGGAGTCGGTAGATTAGAAAACATGAAAGTCACAACCCTTTGAAATTCAAGTATGGGCTTCAAGTTAACATTTTCATGTAAATTGACGAAACGATTTTTCACTTATTTCGTCAATTAGAGGACAAAATTCTGTATGTAATGAATCCCTGTGCATCCTATTGGTTATAAAGAGTACAAATCACTGCTCTGTTTCTATTTCAAGACGCCCGTTTCGTCTGAACTCTCTAGGCGTCATTCCAGACCAGGATCGAAACCGCGTGCTAAAGTTAGCACTGGTTGGATAACCGACAATCTCACCAATTTGCTGAATCGGCCACTCGCTAGAACGTAGCAATCGTGCGGCATACTCCATTCTCATACGCGTTAAATGTGCCATCGGACTTCGTCCAAATTGCTGCTGAGTAACTCGATAGAAATGCGGTTCTGAACAAGGATATAGTGCCGCTAATTGCTCAACATTCCACTCTTTATGTAGTTGTCTTTGGACAAGATCAAATACACGGCGCAACTTCAATAGATTACGGCAAACAGATTCGGACTTCGGCATGTTTAGAATCAATTCGAGTTGAGCGACGCTGTGAGCGCCTACCTTACAACCATAGTCAATCGGTAAGTTAATACTACGTAAAAGCGTTTGAATACACGCATACATGACTTCTGGTGCAGATGTGAGTTGGTAACTAACTTCATCACCTACCATTGACCAGTTTGTATGTTGTGAAAGAAAAACCCACGCTATCTGCCATGTTTCGTCGTCCATGCCAAATCCGTTTTCAACACCTGCGGGGACGATGACCAAAGAGCCTGGTTCTAGTTCATAGCGGCATGCTTTGCTTTCTAGCCAACCTTTTCCACGCACGGTATAGAGCAGCATGTGTTTTTTTTGGTTTTTCCTGTACACCGAAAAGAAATCTCGGCATGTTGCGATACCGCATTGAACGATTCCCCGTTCTTCTAACGCCAAAACACGTGTGTGGTCGATCATTTCCTGATACGTTTTTTCGGAAATGGAGTAACACTCTTGTTTTTCTTCCATATTTCGATGTCTCACACTGTATTTATTGCGTCTTGGCAACATCAGATTTAACGGCTCAAACGAATTGAGAGTTTTGCAAAAGATTTGGATGCCTTTGAAAAATACAACGCGAAATCATGGGGATAAACTACTCGCATTATTCTTAATGGAGAAATGCGATGCTCTTAACAAGTGAGTACATCAACAAAGCATTTTGGAAGCGGCTTATTTCAATCGCCCTCCCTGTTTCGCTTCAATCCACGCTGTTTGCTTTACTCGGCGTTGTCGATATTTTTATGGTGAGTCAATTGGGTGAATCCGCAACTGCAGCCGTCGGTGTTGGTAACCGTATCTTTTTCTTCAACCTTGCAGTGATCCTAGGACTTAGTGGTGCGGTAACGGTGTTGTCTTCCCAGTACTATGGGTCTGGCAACATTGACGGAATACGCAGGACGCTGGCTCAGTCTTGGTTTTTTTCAATCATTGTAACTGTCCCGTTTATCATTATTTATCTGATTTTTGATCATGAAATCGTTTCGTTCATGTCCGAGAATCCTGAGTACGTTGCCTATGCCCGCGACTACCTAGTGGTTACCGGAATAAGCCTGATTGGTACGGCTATTGTTGTGCCTATAGAGTCGGTACTTCGTTCGGTTGGTGAAGCAAAACTGGCAACAAATGTCAGCATTTTTGCCATCATAATCAATATTATTTTTAACTCAGTCTTAATATTTGGTTTATGGGGATTTCCACAATGGGGGGTATTTGGTGCCGCCGTAGGAACGTTCATCTCCCGCTTTATGCAAACTGCGGTATTGGTCTATTTCTTTTGCAAACGATACGCTCACTTCCTGCCAACAAAGTTCGATTGGGCTCAAGGTGCGCTCAAACCGTATCGCAAGAAGTATTTAAAAATATCGCTGCCAATGCTCATCCATGATTCACTTTGGACTGGCGGATTAATCGTCTACAGCATCTTATATGGTCAACTTGGGGTGTCGGAGCTGGCGATTATCTCATTCCTTTCACCTATCGAAGGGGTATTAATATCGACCTTTATGGGTTTTGCTGTCGCTGCATCTGTTCTACTGGGCAATGACATCGGTTCAAAACAGTACGACAGAGTTGAAAAAACCGCGTGGTGGTATGTTTTAACCAGTTCTGTGTTAGCGATAACCTTGTCCCTGCTGGTTTGGTTTTGTTCCCCTTTGATATACAAATTATTGGAACTCACTCCTCTTTCCAATACAGAAATGGCACTCAACGTTTGTCTTGTCATGGCACTTGGTATGATACTACGCGTGTTTAATATGGTTGGTATTGGTGGGGTGTTGAAAAGCGGAGCAGACATAAGATACAGCATTTTCATCGACACATTTGGGCAATGGGCAATAGGTATACCACTTACCTACTACACAGGTATGGTATTAGGCTTGCCATTGCATTACGTACTGATGGCTTTGCTTGTTGAAGAATTTGTGAAAGGTTTACTCACCACTCAGCGTATTCAGTCCAAACGATGGATAAACAATATGGTTGACGATGACCTAACCGTGGCAGCGTAACCATAAATGACCTAGACAATGACGAACTCACACCAAAAGGGCACATTCGCGATGTACGATTGCGCCCTTTTCATTTTTACGGTTAGCTGAATATTCGGCTTAAAAACGGTGAATGATCTGGTTAGAACTGCCACGCCATTCCAAATTGAGATCTTTTTTGTCTTGCTCAAACTTTCCGTCGATCAACACATCGATGTATTCAGTGATCTCTCTTTGCGCCGGATTCAGTTCACCTAGGGTGTACCCTGTCCAAACCCAAATATCTTTGCCCGGACACTCCTCTCTTACACGTTTAACCAACTTGAGAATATGTGGCACGTTTGCTGGATGGAGTGGATCGCCTCCTGACAGAGATAAACCTCGGCGTTTGATTCGCGGGTCGTTAAGATCGGCAATGATCTTATCTTCCGCCCCTTGCGTGAAGAACACACCAGAATCCAAACGTTGCGTCGATTGATTGTAACAACCTCGGCATTGATGCACGCAACCGGAAACAAATAGCGTGCAGCGGGTACCAGGGCCGTTTACAACGTCAATTGGATAGTATTGGTGATAATTCATCGTCGTGTCTCATTGCGTTTGTGACAAAAGAAAATCAACCCGCAACAGGTTGATTTTCAATGTGCAGTTTCGAGTATTGATTAAAGATGTTTCACTCGGCGTTTAACTTCTTCTTGTTTTCCGAAATTAAACGGGCGTGCATCTGGACTACCCAAGTAACCACAAACGCGGCGCGTCACCGATACTTTTGTTGAATCATGATTGCCACAACTTGGGCAGGTAAAGCCCTTACTGGTACATTCAAATTCACCGTTGTAGCCACACTCGTAACACTCATCGATTGGCGTATTGGTACCGTAGTAAGGCACTCGGGAATAACTGTAATCCCATACGTTTTCCAACGCCTCAACGTTTCGCTGCATGTTCGGGAATTCCCCGTAGCAGATAAAACCACCGCTCGAGATTTCTGGGTATGGCATTTCAAAATCAATCTTGTCGTACGGATTTACCTTCTTCTCTACATCTAAGTGGAAGCTGTTTGTGTAGTAACCTTTATCTGTAACGCCTTCGATCACACCAAATTCTTTGGTATCAATACGGCAGAAACGGCTACATAAATTTTCACTTGGTGTCGCGTATAAGCTGAAACCATAACCCGTATCTTCAGTCCACTGATTTACCGAATCTTTAAGATGCTTGATAATCTCAACGGCTTTTTCACGTAAAATTGAATCGTCATACACATGTACTTCTGTGCCAAACAGTGCATTTATTGTTTCATGCAGACCGATGTAGCCAAGTGAAATGGATGCACGGCCATTCTTAAATATTTCAGCAATAGGATCATCCGCTTTCAGACGCACACCACAAGCACCTTCCATGTACAGAATAGGAGCAACCCGTGCTTTCACATTTTCCAGACGTGAGATTCGTGTTTCTAACGCTCTGCGGGCCAGACGTAAGCGGTCATCTAATAGCTGGTAGAATTTCTGCTCGCTACCTTTTGCACGAATAGCGATACGTGGCAGGTTCAAGCTGACTACACCAAGGTTATTACGACCTTCATGAACAAGCTCACCATCTTCTTCATATGTTCCCAAGAAGCTTCGGCATCCCATTGGCGTTTTGAATGAACCGGTTACTTCTACAACTTTGTCGTAGTTGAGAATATCTGGATACATACGCTTAGACGCACATTCGAGTGCCAGTTGTTTGATGTCGTAGTTGGGATCTTCAGATTTATGGTTCAGGCCGTCTTTAATACCGAATACCAGTTTCGGGAATACTGCCGTTTTACGGTTTTTTCCAAGTCCGGCAATACGGTTCTTCAGAATCGATTTCTGAATCAGGCGTGATGCCCAACTTGTCCCTAAGCCAAAACCAAAAGTCACGAATGGCGTTTGACCATTTGCAGTGTGTAGCGTATTTACTTCGTACTCCAGCGATTGGAACGCGTCGTAACACTCTTTCTCTGTGCGCGCTTTTGCAAACTCTTCTGGCTCAGAGATGTCCCACTCTTTCGCGATTTTTAAATGCTTCTCGTAGCTTGTCATTACGTAAGGCGCTAACACTTCGTCAATGCGATTGATCGTTGTGCCACCGTAAATATGGCTTGCAACCTGTGCGATGATTTGTGCCGTTACTGCCGTTGCTGTAGAAATCGATTTTGGCGTATCAATTTCAGCATTACCCATTTTAAAACCGTGTGTCAGCATGCCTTTTAGATCAATCAGCATACAGTTAAACATCGGGAAGAATGGTGCGTAATCTAAGTCATGGTAGTGAATGTCACCAACTTCATGCGCTTGTACAACATCGCGAGGAAGAATGTGAGTTTTCGCGTAGTGTTTCGCTACGATACCGGCAAGCAAGTCACGCTGAGTTGGAATAACTTTGCCGTCTTTGTTCGCATTTTCATTAATAAGGTCAAGATTGCTTTCTTCTATCAAACCTTCAATTTCACGTGTTAGAAAGCTTTGTTTCTCACGGGCAATATCGCGATCGTGGCGGTACTCGATGTAAGATCGTGCGAGAGATTTGTAAGGACCTTGCATGAGTTCATTCTCAACCAGATCCTGAATCTCATGAATATGAACTTCATCGTAATCTTTTAGCTGTAATTCGACAGCAAGAGCAACATTTAGAGCATAAATGGCGACATCTTTATTTTTGTGTTCCGCGGCTGCTTCTACTGCTGCCTGGATACGATCCCTGTTGAACGGAGCTCTTGAGCCGTCACGCTTGATTACGATTGGTTTCACTTTCTTCTCCTTCCCCCAGCATACTCACAGACTTATCCACAAATACACTATATGGGGTTATTTTTTATTCTTTAGACACAATATATTGTGGCGTATTTAACGAAAAGCACCAGCCTAAAACATTGATTTTGATCAACAAAAATGGGGTGAAGGATAAGAAGAAATCGATCTTATTACTGCGGCACTTAATTGAAAAGTAATCCATGAAAATTTCAAAATTTGGACGTAATCCACTTGCATTTTTTAGAGGACTTGTAGAATAAAGGTTGAAAAGGTAATCATAAAAAAAAGGGAGTGAAACCAGCCACTATGCGATCACTTTTTGCAACAACCTTGTTAGTATTTTGTTCCGCCTCATTTGCTCAAAACTCAATCAACTTAACCAGTTGGAATATTGAATGGCTAGCCATTAACGGCGGAAAAGTATCCAGAACAGAGAAAGATTTTGATAAACTCAGTCACTATGTGGATAACTTCCAACCCGACGTATTGGCATTCCAAGAAGTAGATAGTGAAGCCGCAATTAAGAAAGTAGTTGGAAGCGACTATCGCATTTATTTCTCCGATAGAGCTGAGCGGAAAAATAAACACCTGCAGTTTTCAGACACAAACCAGTACACAGGCTTCGCAGTTCGTAAAGGACTGAACGTGTCTGACCCATCAGACTTTTCTATTACGCAAGGCAATAGCAAGTTGCGTTTCGCGAGCTATATTGTGTTAAAACCCGATGAGAAAAGTGAAACTCACCTACTTTCAGTCCACCTAAAAGCAGGATGCAGCGGAGCATTTCAGAACAATCGTGAATGTAAGACTCTCAAACAGCAAGGTCAAGCATTGGCAAGATGGATACAAGCGCGTGAAAAGAATCATCAGCAATATGCGGTGTTAGGCGATTTCAACCATAACTTGGCCTATCAGGGAGATTGGCTATGGTCGACAATGACAGCAAACACAAACGCCAAACTCGTTACGCAAAACACCAGAGCAGAGTGCAAGGTTCGTTCTAACCGCAATCCAAACAAAACGCACCAGTTCAAATCCGTTATCGACCATATCATTGTGAGCGGCGAATTAGATGTTAAGCCAGCCAAGCAAAGCGTATTTACATCGCAAGACGTTTTGGATTACCAATTAAGTGACCACTGTCCTGTGAGTACGGTGATAAGGCTTCCTAATAATTGACATACACTATTTTCACCCACCTGAGTCATTCCAGCGAGCCCTCGCGAGACTAGGAATCTAAGATCAGCGTGCTGAAAAATATTAGAAATCGTTTTAGTAAAAACATGCTCGGAAAGTAGATCCTGAATCTCGCTCCTTCGTCGCTGTTCAGGAAGACGGGTTGATTAGAATATGCCGCTCGCGGTTAATCGAGCGGCATTGAATGGAATCCTGTACGCTTAATCCATACCAAATTAAAGCTCTCTGGGGTTTAGGATCACAACATCGCCCTGTTTCAGCCCTGTCCTTACTCGATCCATATCACCCAACTGAATTAATCGCGTTTCTACTTCACCATCTTCTTGCAACACCTTCACGTAGTCCAGTTGTCCCACTTGATACACCGCCTCTTTGGGAATTCGCAGAACCACGTCGTCTGTTAAGGTTAGAGAAACTTTGGCAAATGTTCCCGGGTAAACTGCGGTTGGTGATTTAAATTGCAATTTGACGGTATAACTTCGGGAGTTAGCATCTGCAGAAGGTGTCACTTCTTTGATAGTCGCAGAAGCGTTCACATCATATGAAGGAAACGCCACGTCCACCTGCTTATCGTAGCTGACATAAGGCATTACTGATTCGGCGAAATTAACCTCTATTTCTAGTGACTCTGGGTTGTACATTGACAGTAAAAGAGCGCCGGGTGTCGCTGTGTCCCCCTTATTGATCGGTTTCTGCGTAATTAATCCGTCAAAAGGCGCTGTGATAATACTGTAACCAAACGTTGTCTCTGCTTCTGACACCGCTGCTTGGGAACGATTGAAGTTTGCTTGCGCGGTTTGCAAGGTACTTTCGGCTTGGTCGTATTGCGACTGTGGAATCAATTTTCTGTTCAATAACGCTTTAACCCGCGCGAATTCTTTTCGTGCCGCATTGAGCTGAGCTTGTGCAGAAGACAGCGCTTGCTCGCTCTGACGAACACGAGCATCAAGATCATCACTTTCCAATCGTGCTAAAACGTCTCCCTGCTTTACTTGATCGCCAACTTTAACCAGAACCTCTACAACTGAAGCCGTTAGTCGAGCCGCAATATCGGCTTGCTGATCAGCGACCACTACCCCCGGGAATTCACGCACAACAGGCTCGCTGGTGAGTATCATCTTATGGGTTTCTACCGAGTTAACATCAATTACGTTAGTTTTAGCTGAATGTTCAGTCGGCAGTTTTTCCGAAAAAAAACCAGCCATATAGAGAAAAAGAAGCGCAAGTACGATACATAAAATGACGCCCAACCATTTGTTATCTAATTTCATTGCTCTTCCTCCATCTGAGGTAATCCGTGTCCTTTCGTGTTCTGGTATGCAAGGTTATACACCACCGGAACCACAAGCAGAGTGAATATCGTTGACGCGGTAATACCAAATATAATTGCCCACGCAAGACCGTTAAATATTGGATCCAGTGTGATAACGACGTTACCTAAGAGCGTAGTGCCTGCCGTCAGTAGTATCGGCCTCATGCGAACAACGCCAGATTCAATTAATGCATCATGCAAACTGCTGCCAGTTTCAAGCGATTGCTGAATAAATTCAATAAGAACCAATGAATTACGAACAACAATGCCAGCCAGAGCGATCATCCCAATCATAGCAGTTGCAGTAAACAACGCAGGGTTTGGGTAGTTTCCAATGTCACTACTTAAAACATTCAATATCCAGAACCCCGGCATGATACCGATGACGGTAAGCGGGATGGCTAACATGATGATTCCGGAAACCGCTGGCAAACCAGTCTGAATCAACATTACAACGAATACACCCAACAACGCAGCACCGTAAGCGATACCGAGATCGCGGAATACATCCACAGTAATTTTCCACTCGCCTTCCCCACTCCAGACAACATTAATATTCTCTGGGACACTCCAAGCTACGCCAGCGCCATTGCTTAAATAAGTGCGGTCTTGCCAGTGAACGTGAGCGTCACTCGCATGATCGGTATCTTGATCGGCAATAACATCAGCAATGATTTCGCCGGGTACACGACCTACTACTTCGGCATACACGTAAACCACCGGCTTGAGGTTTTTATGGAATATTGGTTTATCCGCTGCGCGTTTAACAAACTTACCAATTTCTGATAGCTGGACGAGTGGTTGCGGAGCATCAACGACCGCACCACTTACTTCCACTTTTGCTATCCCCGGTCTTCCACGAACATACAATTGTTCCAATCGATTCAAATCATCTCTGTCTTCTCGACGAAGCTGAACTTCTATCGGCAGCGGATTCAGTTCCCGTCGGTCAGCAATGTGTCCGAGGACTTTGGCATTAGCCGCCGTGATTAAGGTGTTGTTAACCTCCGCAACAGATACGCCCGATAACGCCGCTTTTTCCTGATCAACTATAAATTGCCAAGTTTCTAAATCGCCTTGAACACTGGTATCCACTTCCGATACCAACTGCTCTTTGCGCAGACGATCCGCCACTTTCTGAGCCTGAACCATTAATTCGTCATAAGAGGTTGTCTCGTCACCGTAAACTTCCGCGGTAATCGTCGCAATAACCGGCGGTCCAGGTGGGACTTCTACCAATTGGATATCGGCGTCAAAACTCTCCGCTAACTGTTCTAAATCACTGCGTAGTCGGGTTACGATTGCGTGAGATTGCATGGAACGGTTATTTTTTGGGGCTAGTACAATGCGCAGTTCTCCTTGATACGGTTCGCTGCGCATAAAGTAGTGACGCACCATACCATTAAAGTCCATTGGTGACGCAGTGCCAGCAAAACCAGACACACTGGTGACTTCAGGAACCGTCATCAGGTAATCAGAAAAACTGGATAACGCATTGGACGTGTCTACAAAGCTCGATGATTCTGGCATGTTTAACACCAGTTGGAATTCGTTCTTGTTGTCATAAGGCAACAGCTTGAGTGGCACCAAACGTAACGCGGGCAACAATGCGGCTAAGGCGAACAAGATGGCCACCAGTCCGAGGAAAGCCCAGGCCTTTTTGCGGCTTTCCAATAACGGTATCAACACACCTCGGTACAAACGATACATGGTTGATGACTGGATATCGTAATGACCACTTTCTTCAGCACCTGTGAGGATTTTTTTCGCCAGCCAAGGCGTGATCATAAAGGCCACGACGGTACTGAACATCACACTTATCGGTACGTTGAAAGCCAGAGGTGCCATGTAAGGCCCCATCATCCCGGTAATGAAGAACATTGGTGTAAACACAATGACAATCGCCACTGTAGACATTAATAGTGCGCTGCGAATTTCAGCCATTGCCAGAACAATGGCATTTGTACGGGTTAAGTCTTTGCGTTTTAAGAAGCGTTCTATGTTATCGATACTTGCTATTGGATCATCGACGATCAAACCCAGCGCTAAGATCAATGCAAACAGGGTCACACGATTAATCGAGTAACCAAAAAGCAAGTCCATGCCAAGTGCCGCACCGTAGCTGATCGGAATCGCAATCCCGACAACCAGCGCGCTTCGCCAGTCGAGGAACAGTCCTACAAACACCACAACGGTCAGAATTGAAACACCAAGACTGGAAACCAGATTGTTCACTTTGGCGTTCGCGGTTTCGCCATAGTCACGAATGATGGCAACCTTAACCTGAGGTGGGAACTGCTCTGATTGAAGCTGAGCTAATTTGTCATTAACGGCCTGAGCAACATGAACCGCATTGGAGCCTTTTTGCTTCGCGACTGAAATGAAGACGGCAGGGAGAGCCTGATCACTGTTTTTGTCTCTATACCATGTATCAGACGCAGCCTCGCCTGCTCCATCATATATTCGCGCGACATCTTTTAGATAGACCGGTTTACCATTCAACACCGCAATCACAAGGTCGCCCACATCTTGAGCACTGGTAAGATACTGGCCGGATTCTAAAGTAAAGTTACGACCGTTAACCCGGACATTTTTGCCCTGAGTTTTGGCGTTACTGTATTGGATTGCTTGTTCAAGATCGTCGATGGTGACTTTAAAGTTAGCCATAGCGACGGTATCGAGTTCGATTTGAATTTTTCTCGGTTGACCACCAATTACTTCGACTTGGTTGGTCGCATCAAGAGATTTAATACCTAAGGTCGCTTGATCAGCTATTCTTCTCAGTTGGTGACGGTCAAGGATCGATGGATCCGTCGAGTAAATCGCGGCAACCACAATAGGCACGTCATCAATTTCGACCGGTTTGACTAACCAGCTGGATACAGAAGGTGGGACTTTGTCTAAATTGGAGTAGAGTTTGTTGTAAAGCTTAACTAATGCGTCTTCACGGTTTTCACCGACGTAAAAGCGAACGATGACTTGCGCAGCGCCTTCCATCGACGAAGAATAAACGTATTCAACGCCATCAATCTGGCTGACTAATTTTTCTAACGGTTCTGTGATTTGGTTTTCGACTTGTGACGCGCTCAGCCCCGGAGCAGATACGAGAACATCGGCCATCGGTACCACAATTTGCGGGTCTTCTTCTTTCGGAGTTAACCATAACGCTGCGGCACCGACCATAAAGGCCAACAAGATCATGATCGGAGGGAAAAAGCTGTTCATCACAGACTGAACAAAGCTTCGCTTTTGATTTGCGGGCATCCTTTTCCCTCCAGTTTTTGATCACATAAATTATGCTTTGGCTGTTTTCATTTTCTCTTCACGAGAGTTGATCAACAGTTTCGTAAATATCGAGCCTGCTAACATCGCAACAAAGAACAGAACAATACTTACATTACCTAAAGCCAGACTTGCCACTGCAGGGCCAGGACAGATTCCTGCCAATCCCCAACCTAAACCGAAGATGGCAGCACCAGACAACAATCGAGCATCTATTTTAGTGTTAGTCGGTGTACACATTTCTGCACCGCTAACTGATTGTTTTCTCGGCTTGATAATTAAAAAATAGCTTGGCATAAACACAGCCAGTGCGCCGCCCATCACAAAAGCTAAACTTGGGTCCCAGTTTCCAGAAATATCTAAAAATCCAATGACTTTGTCGGGATCGATCATGCCAGAAACCGACATCCCCAACCCAAATAAAATACCGCTCACAAGCGCAGCAATACGAAAAACAGTGTTGTTCATGGAATCTCTCTTAAACTAGGTGAAGTCGAACAAAAACGGTTAAGCCAGCAACAGCCATAAAAACACATGTTGCAACGATAGAGCGCTTAGACAAACGCCCGATGCCACAAATGCCATGACCGCTGGTACATCCGTTACCTAGTCTGGTTCCGATACCAACAAGTACACCAGCAGCTAGCACCAAACCAACAGACAGATTTGCTGTACTAGGTACTGCTACGCCGAGCAACAAAACACTAACAAGGCCACCTACAATCATGCCGACTGCAAATAGAAGTCGCCATGAATAGTCACCTTTCTTAGGCGACATAATGCCATTCATAATTCCACTTATTCCGGCAATTTTGCCGTTTACCAATAATAAAATAGTGGCTGAGATTCCCAATAAAATGCCACCAAACAACGATTCCCATGGAATAACGTCTAACATTATTTACCTCTATAGTTTTCTAGCCAGTTGGCCCTTGTTAGTTAATTTTTTTGATTTATTTAAGCGATAAGCACGGATTAGGGCAAGTTGTTACTCGCCACAAAAAACACCATGAAGTGCTTTAATTAATGACTCAACTCTCGGTTCAGACAACGAGTAAAATACCTGTTGTGATGACTTACGAGCACTGATTAATTTGTGCTTGCGCAACACCGTTAAATGTTGCGAAAAGGCTGATTGGCTCAGAAAAGAGTGTTTTTGTAACTCCCCAACCCCAACTTCACCTTGAGTAAGCTGACACAAGACCATCAACCTTTCTGGATGCGCCATAACTTTAAGTAGATCTGCGGCTTCAATTGCGTTGCCTTTCATCGCCGCTACGTCCATTGCTGTATAGCTCATGACTCACCTCTACATAAAAAACTAAATTAGATATTACTA
Source organism: Vibrio sp. YIC-376 (assembly GCF_052353105.1). NCBI lineage: Bacteria > Pseudomonadati > Pseudomonadota > Gammaproteobacteria > Vibrionales > Vibrionaceae > Vibrio > Vibrio sp. YIC-376. The sequence continues at coordinate 130,958 of NZ_JBBWFK010000005.1, read as the reverse complement.
AAAAACAGTATTTAGTCAACACTAAATTAGCAAAGATGAATTTAGTTAAATTAACATTAGACATTTCTAATTTAGGTGTTTATAGTGAGAATAATTGAAGGACGGCTGTTTCAGTTAGATAGTTCTAAGGAGAAGAGTTATGTCGTTAGAAAATGCTGTACGAGTTTTTGCTGGCATCATGGTTTTAGTTTCGGTCTTGCTCACTGTATACGTTCACAGTAACTTCATTTGGTTCACTGTGTTTATTGGCGTTAATCTGATTCAAAGTGCTTATACCGGAATTTGCCCTGCCGCTTATTTTTTAAAGAAATTTGGTTTTAGATAACCTGCATATTTCGAGCTGGCCCTACAATAAGGAGTCAGCTCATCTCAAAACTTGGAGTTAATAATGACTAAAATTTTGATCGTCGGTGGTGTCGCTGGTGGCGCATCTGCAGCAGCGCGTGCTCGTCGTCTGAGTGAAGACGCAGAAATTATCATGTTTGAGCGTGGCCCATTTGTTTCTTTAGTCAACTAGATGATTGACGACATTTAAGTTGATTTTACATTGCTCTCAGCATCATCTTAAAAACAAACAAAAATTCACTTTTTTTGAGTGTATTGTCGTTTGTTTTTAACTCGCTAAGTTGGAGTGTCTATATGACCAAAATTCTCATTGTCGGTGGTGTGGCTGGCGGTGCATCAGCAGCAGCCCGCGCTCGTCGTTTAAGTGAAGATGCAGAAATTATTATGTTCGAACGAGGTAGTTTCGTGTCTTTTGCTAACTGTGGCCTTCCCTATCACATCGGTGGCGACATCAAAGATCGCAGTAAATTATTGCTACAAACACCAGAAAGCTTTTTAGCGCGTTTCAACGTTGATGTTCGTGTAATGAATGAAGTGGTTTCGATAAGCCGTCAAGACAAAACAGTGACAGTAAAAAATCTTCTTGATGGCTCAGAATACGAAGAGACATACGACTTCCTATTACTTAGCCCAGGTGCAGGCCCTATCGTTCCACCAATCCCTGGTCTGGATAATCCGTTGACTCATTCACTACGTAATATCCCTGATATGGATCGCATCATTAAAACGATCCAGATGAACAAGCCAGAGCACGCCACGGTTGTAGGCGGCGGTTTCATTGGTTTAGAAGTAATGGAAGCCTTCCACCAACTGGGGATTAAAACCACTTTGCTTGAAATGGCAGAGCAAGTCATGACACCTGTTGACCGTGAAATGGCAGGTTTCGCTCACGCAGAAATCCGTGAAAAAGGGATCGACCTGAAGCTTGGGGTGGCGCTTGAATCTGTTCAGTTCTTACCTAACGAGCATATTGCAAGTATCGAGGCTGGTGAAAGCGAAAAGCACCAACACTTAGAAGGTGAACTGGAACTCACTCTGAATAACGGTGAAAAACTCACCACCGATATTTTGATTATGGCAATTGGTGTTCGCCCTGAGACCAAATTGGCAAAAGAAGCTGGCTTAGAAATCGGTGCTCTAGGTGGTATTTATACCAATGAATACATGCAAACTAGCGATCCTTCAATTTACGCTGTTGGTGATGCAGTTGAAGAAAAAGATTTTGTCACTGGCGAGCAGACACTTGTTCCTCTAGCTGGACCAGCAAACCGTCAAGGTCGTATGGCTGCTGATAACATGCTAGGTCGCAAAGAAACTTACCAAGGTACACAAGGTACTGCGATTTGTAAGATCTTCGACCTTGCTGTGGCTTCAACAGGTAAAAATGAGAAACAATTGAAACATGCTGGCGTTGAATACGAAAAAGTTTACGTCCATACCGCAAGCCATGCGAGTTACTATCCTGGTGCAGAAGTCGTTTCATTTAAAATGTTGTTCGATCCAAAATCGGGTAAGATTTTCGGTGCTCAAGCTGTCGGTAAAGACGGTATCGATAAACGCATCGACGTTATGGCCGTGGCTCAACGCGCAGGTATGACGGTAGAGCAACTTCAACATTTAGAATTGACTTACGCGCCACCTTACGGCAGTGCAAAAGATGTGATCAACCAAGCTGCGTTTGTCGCAAACAACATCATCAAAGGTGACGCAACTGCGATTCATTATGATGAAATCGATAAATTGTCTGAAAACCAGGTCCTTCTTGATGTACGTAATCCAGGTGAACTTGAGTCGGTAGGATATCTTGAAGGTGCAATCAACATTCCTGTTGACCAATTACGTCATCGTATGAACGAACTACCAAAAGACAAAGAGATTGTGATTTACTGTCAAGTTGGGTTACGTGGTAACGTTGCTTATCGTCAGTTAGTTAACAATGGTTACAAAGCTCGTAATCTTATAGGCGGTTATCGAACTTATCTTCATTCAAAAATCTAATTACTATTAACACAATTGACAGCCAGCACTTTGATTGCTGGCTGTCGTATAACCTACCGTATCCCTTAATAGTCAGTCCACTGTGCTATAAAATCAGCACTAGCTATTTTGTTAACTAATTATAAGATTTAGGTACTCCTATCCGCCTTCAATTTTCTTCAGAAGAAACAGATGACCAGTTTACTAATACACATCAACAACACCAAAGTTGGCCATCTAACCAAGATTACCAATAGTCAAATGCAGTTTTGTTACGATAAGAAATGGTTAGATCAGCCGCATGCCTACCCGATTTCGCTGTCTCTTCCACTTCAACATCAACCGCATAAAGGTGACCCTGTCGCAAATTATTTTGATAATCTGTTACCCGACCTAACTTCAACACGTAAGAACATACAGCGTCGCTATAGCACCGACTCAACAAACACCTTGGACTTATTGCATGCAATCGGCCGCGATTGCGTTGGCTCACTCTCATTGCTGCCAGAAAATGAAGTACAGAATGGTCTTGCTTCAACGCGGCTAGAGCCACTTTCAGTTCGTAATTTACACAATATATTTACGGCTCATGAGTATCAGGTCCCTCTTGGCATGATCGATAAGCACGACTTCCGCATCACAATATCTGGGGCGCAAGAGAAAACTGCTCTACTTAATATTAAAGATGAATGGTTTTTACCCAGTTTGGATTACCCAAGCACTCACATTCTCAAATTCCCAATTGGCTTTATTCAGCAGCCAACGGCTACACTTGATATGACAGATAGTGTTGAGAATGAGTATTTTTGTATAAAACTGGCAGAAGCAATGGACTTCCAAGTTCCAAAGATTGAGATACTAGAAGTCGAAGGAATGAAAACTCTAGCCATTGAACGCTTCGATAGACACTGGTCGAAAGATGAAAACGCACTTATTCGATTGTCTCAAGAGGACATGTGCCAAGTATTCTCGCTTCCCTCCCGATTGAAATATCAGAGTGATAGTGGCGTTGGTATTAAAGAAATCATGCAACTACTGAGTGGTTCTAGATGCGCAGACAAAGACTGCGACGATTTTATGCGCTTTCAAGTATTTCAATGGTTGGTCGGTGCAACCGACGGGCATGCAAAGAACTTTTCAATTTTTATCGAGGCCGACAGTACGTATCGATTAACACCTTTCTACGACATTATGTCAGCCTTCCCCGCATCAAATGGCAAAGGTATTAACACGCGTAAACTAAAGTTAGCTATGTCTCTCAAATCCACTTCAAGTGGCAATAAGTGGCATTTAGAAAAAATCTACCCGCGTCACTTTATTGCAACAGCAGAAACCGTTGGTTTCTGCACAATTCGAATGCAAGAGATACTTGACGAGTTTGTTGACTCCTTTCCGAATGCTATTGAGCAAGTAATTAACCAGCTACCCAACGGCTTTCCTGCTCATATCATAGATTCCATTGTCAGCAACTCGCTTAGAATCCATAGCAAAATAAAGCTCTAGCAGATCAAAAAGCTATTGGATAGCCACTGAGTTTGCGGCAATTCGAGATTAGAAACGCATGCTCGTATGTTTTGCAACGAGATTAACTGGGCGGCTAAAGTAGGTTTTCTAGAACTCTCCGCCGAGATCAATTTTGTAATCACCGATGATCTCCTCCAGTTCCTGCTTAAGTGCAGGCGTTACGATTGATAGGTTCTGGCTGTTTTCTTCAACATCTTTATGCATTAAGGTTAGAAATTCGCGCTTATACTGAGTTTCTAATACATCATAGTGGGCTTTTTATGATTGATGTTTCATAACACAATCCTCGGGTGAATACGGCTTAGGTAAAGCATTATGCGTAAGTCCCTAGAAAATTACGATTAGAAAGAATCGTTTGTTGATCTCAAGTTTACTATGAGCAAGTCGAACTGCTCGCCAGAAATTGCTAGATTTTTTGTCTTTCCATGAGCCTGTAATTATAGCCATGGAGTCATGTGGCGGATCTCATTGGCTAGTTAGGAAGTGCGCTGAATTTGGTCATGCTACCAAGCTAATTCCCCCTCAATATGTGAAGCCATACGTTAAAACCAATAAAAATGATTTCATCGATGCTGACGCTATTGCAGAGGCAGCTTCGCGACCAACAATGAGGTTCTCTTCAGCAAAGACCGAATCAGCTCAAGTGGTCTCTGTCATTCGAAAAATACGCAGCGGATATATTAGAGAGCACACCGCTTGTATGAACAGAATCGGCTCTACCCTTCTAGAGTTCGGGATAAGTTTGCCAAAGGGACACGCTAGCATGAAAGGCTTATTCCAGTGACTAGTGGATAAGAATCAACACCTTCCACCTCTAATCATCTTTGAATTGAGTGAGTTACATGAACACTATCAGAACCTTAATGAACGTATAAACTCACAAGCAGAAAAGGGGGCATAATTCCACCACTACCTCCATGGTTATTTGATTGATATTTAGTTTCCAAATGGTACAGAAAAGCTCGACGAGCTAGATCCAGCAAACCTACTCTGTAATAGGCAGCGCTCTCGATATAGTGAACCCAACACAGCCAGACTAATCTGGTTTTTTAACTAAGCATTAAATACCTCATGTGGCCTCATTCCGCCGAGATTCCAGGCATAACATAGCTGATGTCCCCTTCTTCCACTAGCAATAGACACGTTGCCTACCAATTATCATATGCAGCTCTATACTCACTATTGGTAGTTACACAATTGTCATTAACTTCGAATAAGAGAGGCTAAAGTGAAATTTCCACTCTTAATCATGTTGAGCCTTACCTTAATTGGTTGCTCAACAGGTTCAGAACAGTCGATGCTTGCGCAATCTGGCGAGTGGCATTCTGTTGGTGTCATAGATGGCCAACAAGGTCATTACCAACGAGCCAAAGTAGAACTTACCGCACTGAACAACATTGGTAATGAAGGCTTTCAGCAATACAAGCAAGGATACTCGCAGGGGATATCTGACTATTGTTCACCGGAAAACGCCTATAAACATGGCGACGCTGGCGTTCGATACAGCGGGCAATGCGCAAACACTGAGTTTGAAGATTTAACTGTAGAAAAATGGCAGAGCGCCTACACGGATTATGTATCCATTGAGGCGATGTTATTTGAGTTTTGATCTTATCCACCCTAGCTCTTACAGCAACGGCAAACAGCGAAAACAAAAGGCGTAGCAAGCACGTGTTTGTTACGCCTTTCAACTATCTTAACCATTTAGGCTCGTGTCAAAGCCGTTAACTGAACGGAATATAGAAACCGATAATATACGCATCATCACCTTGACCTAGTGGTTCACTATCTGAAGTGATCGTTGTAGCCACATAAGGATGAATGCCACTAAAACCCGTGTATTTGAATTCCAACTCCAACTCTTGCCAGGACTCCGAAAGCGGACCCTCTAATGGATTCATATTTGTGAACGTCGCGGTTAAATAACCGACATCTGTCATTGGGAAGCCTGCAAGGACATCGGTTCGAATCAGATCAAAGCCATCATCACCTAGCTGGTAATCATAACGGAACTGACCTGCTAATTTGATCCCCTTAAAACCCGCATAAGCCCACCCCAAGCCTGATTTTAATGCGTCGTCCTTATCAACGACATAGTCGTATTTCATGACCGGACCAGCATAGAATTTGCCGACCACTGGGATCATGTAGGTGAAGCCTGGATGGATGTGAGTAACCGTATTGCCAAACCACGTTGTGCCATTCAACTCTAAAGTGGTCCCGAGGAGGCCCACCCCCTGCATTCCCCAACTGCTATGGAGTTCCGCAAAGTGTCGCTCAAAGTCACTGCCCCGCTTCTCAGCTTTAAATTCCATAAGGTGATTAGCGGCCAATGCTGGGGCATTCAGCGCAATCCCTAAGCCCAAGATGCTTGTAATTTTATGTATTTTTCTCATTGATAGACTTCCCGTTCTACTGCACTTACTGGCGATTATTTTTGAGCTTCCAGGTGTTCTGCCCCTTCCTTGTAGAGCGAACGAACCGGTTTAGCGAAAACCTTACGGATCATCGGCTCAAAAAATTCCAAAGGTAACGTGTCTAAATTCGGGTCAAAGGCTGGTGCATCGTATTTACTGACAAACTCGATAGTTCGCTGATAGCAAGGATGGTCGCTATAGGCCTTGTGCATGTCGCGGTCCATATTCAGGTGATGGAAGAAGTAATACCCCTGAAATATGCCATGGTGCTTAATCATCCAGTGATTTTCTTCACTGACGAAAGGCTCAAGAATTGCAGCAGCAATGTCCGAATGATTATACGAACCTAACGTATCACCAATGTCGTGCAGAAGCGCACAAACGACGTATTCATCATCCTTCCCGTCACGGTGCGCCAAGGTTCCACTTTGCAAACTATGAGTGAGCCGGTCTACCTGAAATCCACCGAAATCACCATCAAGTAACAACAAGTGTTGAATGATTCGGTCAGGCAGTTGCTCTGCATAGTCCACAAATTGGTTAGCGATTATCTGCCAGTCCTGGGATGTTCCATTTTCCATGTGCGTGAAGCTAGCGATTGGTCGGTTAGTTGGCTTCATATGTTGCTCCCTTGTTAAATTATTACTAATAGAAGCATGATTAAAGTGCGTTGAATGTTAAAAATTTTACATTCAATAAAACAGTACTTTAGTAAGGTTGTGTTGTGTGATGTTAAGAAGTTGTTAACATATCGCTAGAGCTGTTTGGTCTTAAGAACTCTATGACTGACAGCAAATCGAACATCGACAAACACCGGAGTAATGCCAAGAATCGGCATCTTTGGTCAATTCCATAAACTTTGCAGGAGGCAATTGTGGAATCAAATCAAATCATCTCTATAGGCCTACCGATTTCACTCATCATCATCATGATAGGGATCGGGATGACGTTAACTTTGAATGACTTTCGTCAGGTTACCCAAAAGCCAAGAGGCCTAATACTCGGAAGCATTGCGCAGATAGTGGGTATGCCTATTATCGGCATCGTCTTGGCACTTGTTTTTAATTTATCGCCGGAAATGGCAGTGGGCCTTGTTGTTATTGCTGCCTGCCCTGGTGGAACAGCATCGAATCTGTTTGTACTTCTGGCAAGAGGAAATGTCGCCCTTTCTATAATGCTCACGGTTATAGCCAGCCTGATAACCATCGTGACATTGCCACTAGCTACAACTTATGCCATGTCACTATTTAGCACAACCTCTGTGCAAATTGAACTCCCTGTTGGGAAAATGATAGCCATGATGGCAGGTGTGGTTTTGGTACCGGTCATTTTGGGTATGCTGATTAGACATTTTTGGGCTCAATGGGCGATCAAAGCTGAGCAAGGTGTTAGTAAGCTTGGCGGATTAACTTTACTGGCATTGATCACTGCGATACTTTATGACATTGGGGATAACCTTTTCCAGCTACTGTTGCAGGCCGGGGCGGCATCAATTTCACTCAATATCATAGGCGCACTACTAGGTATTCTAACGGCAAAATATTGTCGTTTATCACTAAGAGATGGCCTTACGATTGGTGTCGAGCTAGGTGTCAAAAATAGCACTTTAGCTCTTATGGTCAGCGTGACCATACTTGGTTCAGAAACCATGTCTATCCCAATCATCGTTTACAGCATCAGTATGTATCTGTGTGCATTCACACTAACTGTATTAGGACGACGTAACGAATCGAAGTCAGTCACCTCCCCTGAAGTAGCCTAAACAAAAAAATACTGGGTGACTTTCCCACAAAAACCCAACTGTAACGTTGGGTTTTGTGATACCCCACCTAGCTCAAACGTGTGCATACACTACGCAACGACATTTTTCTCGCGGCATTAGATCGATATCTAACTCAGACCTCAAGGCATTACAGTCTTCGATTTCTCCCCACACTTTCACCCTATTGAGCGCCTTAGCTAACGCAAAATCACGAACCGCCTTGTCGGACAATTCCTTCATTGAGGCTTTCTGAAGTGCCAACATGTCTCAAAGCGGGATACGTCCATAAACTATTCTGGGCTTACCTCTCGGAACCACTCTATAAGTTGGTCGAAGGTCCAGCAGTTCTCATTACAAAGTATTTTTCAAACTCATCATCCGAGAGATGGGTCATATTACATCGAATGCTTTGTCGGTATTCCTCCACCGTAGCCCAGCGAATATTACCCGTCTCGCCGTTGAACAAAAGCGTGCTAAGGTTACGACTACCCTGCCCGTTTAGCTGGTAGGAATAGCCTAGCCACTTACCCTTAATACGATGAATCGCTCTTAAGGTAATCACATCTATATATGGCGTATAGAATTGCACGAATAACTTTGTACCACGACTCGTAGTGACCATAGCAAAATTCAAATCACTTCCCACCAAATTAACAATCTGAATTCGTTTGCCAATTTAGCTCAGCGAATCTTGAACCATGTCAATCTTGTGTTCCTTGCTAAATATCCCAGTCATATCCTAAAGCTCGTAAGGTTTTTGTTTGTGTAATCAACGAACGTTACGGCCAAGTAAGACACTTCCCCAGAATGTTGCGTTACAAAAAAGAGCCATTGATCTTCTCTCTACATGTGTGAAAGACACATAGTTTTAGAAAGGCTGTCTTCTATATTCCTAAAGATTAATTTTTGTAAGGCAAACGTAAAGTTACAGGTTGTCAATGAGCTTCAACTCTGAGAAGGAAAGGGGCACAGGCTTTTTAGAAGAGAAGAAAAGCCTGTATCAGCGCTTATTAGCAGTCTGTTTTCTTAGAGCGTCCTCTAGCTCAACGCCAAGGTACCGAATAGTGTTCTCTAGCTTCGAAAGCCCAAGTAAGATCTGTACCGCCCTGATGTTTTTTGTTTTGGCGTAGATCAAAGTAGCTTTGGTGCGGCGCATGGAATGAGTACCATAATAGTCCGCATTCAATCCAAGTTTTACAGCCCAATTCCTGATAATTGATCGATAGTATGATTAGCTAATAGGTTGCTCTTTGCGGCGGCCACTCGTAAATAAAAAACTACTGCCTCTAGGGATGCTGAAAAGATCCGTCGGCTAATGCTTTGTTGCGTTCTTGGAGTAATCTCATAGTGTACGTCGGTGCCCGTTTTCTGCTGAATGCATTGAACCCTTTCATAGATAACTCCTTGTGAAGAAACATCGTATACGTGGAGCTTTAGCAAATCACATGCTCTTAACTTGCTATCAATAGCGAGGTTCAGTAACGCAAGCTGCATTAGGTTTTTTATCAATCTCCAATCTAGTTCTGATTCGCCAGATTTCTTCAAACTTAAATGGCCTTTTGATGCCACTGCATTTTCCAGAAGATAACTTTCTCATGATGACCTGCTCTCAATGTTGTTGGTCAACATGAAGTTTGGCAGTCACATTTAGTAGGGGTCAGGAGCAGCTGAAACATCGGTGGACATTTATGAGTTACCGCTTTTTCTTAAATTAGCATTTCACAGATTAGCAGACGTAATAAAAAGGTCACATGTCAACGGACTAATTTGCGAGTGGGTCGTACGCTGCGGTAAAGCTGTTATACTCACGATACTTTTCATTGATAATCGGTGACCTGGTAAGCGTCAATACGGTAACCAAATGTCACGTCTCCAGCCCCGTCGGAAAGATACAGTTGTGATTGCCCTGCTCCGACCAACATGTTACCTTCCACCCAAACAGGTGGATACATGCCATCAGCCTCATAGCCATCTTTAAATTCAACGTAGACCATTTGATTTGGCGGTGGTGGCGGGACATGGATACATGCACCCACCGTCGGCACGAGTAAAAATTGAGTGACTTTGTTATCACTATAATCCAAAGGCAGTAAATAACCTGGAATACGAACATTATGTTTATCTAGTGTTACGTCAAGCCTCTCTGAAGCAGCACGTCGTTTCTTGGCTATCTGATCTCGCTGCGCGAGCAACCCATCCACATCGATATTTTGTGATGAAAGTGAAATCATCGATTCACTAAGCATTTCTTCAGACTCTTTGGACAGTTTCTCCCCACTCGCCAATTGCGCTCGATACCCCGCAATAACCGATAAATCATACAATTGCCCAGAAGACAAACGTCGAAACGGATCGTCAAACTCCTTTGCGGGAGGGATCAAATCTTTCCAAGACAGTTCCCTAACCGTGTCAGCTGCATATGAGGAATTCGCTCCGAGAGCACCCATAAAAAATACACAAATCAACCTGAATATCACTTGAAACAGCCCCCATAGTTTCATTCATGTTTAGCAAAAACATCACTTTACGTTTTAGTGTTCTAGCGCCTACTATACCAACCAAACAACGCGATAAGATTCAAAAGTGAACCCAACCCATTAATAGTAACGGCAATGACAAACGCGAATAAACTCGCATAGTATTCAAGCCCAGAATCCATATAACGCATGATATTACCGATTACGCCACCACCACCGAAAAGTACCAACGCAAAGACCATAGCTATACGATAGAGGCGTTCAAAACCGAAGTGCGGTAATGCCAGTGTAAACAAATAAGCAACAAAGAGCGCAATAGAGGGGCCGATAGCGGCCGCACTCAATGCCTCCCCTGTCTCCTCTAAGTGCCAATAGCTGAGTCCAAGGTAAGTGAGTGAGGCACACGCAAATAGTCCCTGGTAGACAATCAGCCTGCGTAACTTCAACATAGCTATCGACCTCCAGACGCGAACTTTATCGAATGTCCTTGTATACTTTCCCGCCCTTCATGATCAATGCCAGATTAGCATCATGATCACGAAGGATGGAGATGTCTTCCAGAGGGTTACCATTAATTAGCAACAAATCGGCATGCGCTCCTTCTTTTATTACACCAATTTCCCCCGGATACGGGCTACGAGGTCCTGAAAGTTGAAGAAGCTCTCCAGATAATGAGGTTGCCTGACGCAACACTTCTGCTGGAGTAAACCAAGCCGTCCGCTCAACAAACTCACGAGCCTGATCTGCACAGGCTGAATCACTGACTACCACATCAGTACCAAAGGCAATTTTTAGATTATACTTCTTGGCCAGCGTAAACATATTGTCCAAACCTGCTTCAACCATCTTACCCTTTGCTAAACGTACTGGCCCCAAGTCAGGACTAAAGGTTTTGTAAACGACGACTTGCGGACTTAACCACACGCCTTTCTCAGCCATAAGCTTCGCGGTATCTTCATCAATCAGGTTGCCATGTTCAATGGACTTCACCCCTGCTTTGACTGCGGCCATCACACCTTCAGGGGTGTAGGTGTGAGCGGCAACATAGGTCCCATAAGCGGTAGCGACTTCAACGGCTGCACTGATTTCGTCGTGTGTGAATTGAGTGGCATCAATTGGATCAAATTCGGTACCCACGCCACCCGCCAAATGCATTTTGAGCTGAGACGCGCCTTTTTTAAGATTTTCTCTTGCCGCGGTCAGAACCTGATCTCGGCCATTGACGATCCGACTGTAGCTTACGCGCTCTAAGTAATTCTCTGGACCACCAAACTCACGTGGTTCCATGAATCGCGGACTGGCATCACCATGTCCACCAAATTGAGAGAGAACACGCAAGCTTGGCCAAATGCGAGGCCCAGAGATTTCATCTCTATCTGAAGCAAGCTTTGCCCCCCAAGATGCGCCACCTACGTCACGTAAACTGGTAAAACCGCGCATTAGGGCCTCTTGAGCAGCAATAGATGCAGATATACCAACGTAGTCCAAATCAGGGGCAAATGCCCCCCCTAAATCCGCGACTGAGGTTCGACACATCCCCAAATGATAGTGGACATCGATAAACCCCGGAGTCATAACCCTCCCCCCTGCATCGATGACCTGAGCGCCTTCCTTAGGGTCAATATCTGTCCCGACCTTTATTATCTTGCCCTCTTTAATCAACACATCGTAACCATCGAGGAGTTTGCTGGATTGACCATCGAAGATACGAGCATTGGTAATTAATGTCAGTGTCGCTTCAGCGGCGAGTAAAGTTGGAACCACACATAAACTCAACACGATTCCAGCCAACACCGTATTCATTGAACGTTGCATAAGCCTCTTACTCCTATATCGCGGATTAGATTCTCGCTAAATGAAACATTACATGCTGTTTTTAAATACCTTTCCGTCTTTCATGATCAAGTCGAAGTTAGCTTCAGCATCAGCAACAATGTCAATATTTTCTAGCGGATTTCCATCTACTAATATCAGGTCGGCATAAGCCCCTTCTTTGATGACGCCCAGTGCCCCTTGTTGGTATGGAACGCGAGGACCAGCCAAAGAAATTAACTCCGCGTTATCGGAAGTCACCATCTTCATGATTTCGTAAGGTGTGAACCAACGTTTCATTTTAGCGACAAACTTGCCTTGCTTTGCGGCCGTAACCGGATCGAACAACATATCGGTACCCCATGCCATTTTGACTCCAATTTTTTTCGCCAAGCCAATAACTTTGTCGGTACCATCGGTTACCTGAATCCATTTCTGTGTGCTGAAAGGGTCATTAAATGTGAAGGCATCTTCATCGTTGATCAGTGGTTGTACTGACAGCCACGCCCCTTTTTCTTTCATCATCTTGAGTGTTTCTTCACTCAACAAATTGCCATGCTCAATCGATTTGACCCCAGCTTTGAGGGCGGTTTGTGTGGCTTTGTCGGTAAAAATATGGGCAGCAACATAGGTATTCCAAGTTTCTGCGACCTCTACAATGGCACGCATCTCTTCGTATGTGTATTCCTGCACATCGAGTGGATCATAGACGGATGAGACACCACCACCACCGGCAATTTTAATTTGGCTAGCGCCCATACGGAGTATTTCCCGCGTGCGCTTAGTGACCTCGGGGACCCCATCAGCGATCAACATTAATCCATTTCGATTCCAATACTCCAATGCATCACCATTGTTTGTTGGTACCGCCTGTTTAGCACGATAATCGAAATGCCCGGAAGTTTGACTCATTGGAGGGCCGGAAGGAAAAATACGTGGGCCAACGAGTTCACCCGAATCGATCATTTTTTTGGTGGAAAATGGATTACCACCCACATCCCGAACCGTTGTAAAGCCACGTAGAAGAGTTGCTTCTGCGCCAATAGCACCGCGAATGGCGATTTCAAGAATGTCGCCTGTGATCACCGTCGCTTGGGGAGCACAGCAATATGAGGTATGCCAGTGTGCGTCGATCATGCCTGGTATCATCGTGCGACCACCGCCATCAATGATTTTCCCTCCGGCCACAGCTAATGGCTCTTTGGAAACCTGCGTAATCATATTGCCAGTCACGACCACATTTGCATTCTGAATTAATTTCTCGTTAACACCATCAAAGACATTAACGTTGGTAAAAAGCGTGACGTTATTCTCATCCTGAGCAAAAGGAGAGGAACTAGCCAATGCAACCAGTCCCGAGACCATATAGGCATAAAGCTTTTTCATAAGAGTAGTTTCCTTAATACTAATACCGGATTTATTTACAAGTAAACAACTGCATAGATAAGTAATAGTCCACATTGGCGAAAAGGGTTAGCTTAAAGAAGTGAGGCTTGAGGTAGGTCACGATGATATGAAAAACGAGAACAGATTTATATAAATCCCACCGCTAAAAGATGCGGTGGGAGAAACGGCAACAGCAGGCTTTTATCTAGTAAGGTTGATAACCAAATTTCTGGCCACCGATTGACAGGTCGAGCATGAAGCCGCCGTTGGCATATTGATATACCGCTATCCCATCAACAAAATCTCCGTGCTGATTCGTGTTGTCGGTGCTAGCCGTATTGCCAACCGTTGAGGAAGAAGCCTGTGCGCTAAAATCTAACGCTACCGCAGACGCATCGGCAGAAAGAGCAAATTTTCCGCTGGTAAACTCATTGAACGCCCTTTCGTCAACGAAGAACATTACTTGATCAAAAGTTTTGCCTCCTAGTGTTGCGCCAAAAGACACCTGCGTTAAAGTGGCTCTGCCGACTTTGGTACCACCTTTAAACACCTCTCCCTCCCCAAACGCACCAGAAAGCGCAATCCCCCCCTCTGACACGCTAGGAAAAACCGCATAACCATAGGACTCTTCAAATAACTTCTTCAGATTTTCAGCTTGTGAGAATTTACTTATCGTCAATTGGGTTTCGGAAGCCAGCGACGGGGTTGCATTGGCAACGTTGACCTGAGAATAAAAAATTAACATGACTATCATCAACAGCTTTTTCATATTGCACTCTCTCTTTGTAGAACAGATATAAAACAACCAGTAATCCAGTATATGCCAAATTCGAATTTTAGGATGGTTTTAAGATATTTTTGCTAACAGGAGGTGAACTATCTAAAGATCTAACTGCAGGTTGAGCTGTAAGATGTTATAACCCGCATTTGCTGGATAAATACCTCCATTGGAGTAATGGAGGTAAAGTAGTGATAAATAGACCTGCTCCCATTTTAACCCAGCTCCAATTCGGTCTTCAAATTGGAAATGCCCACCCATATTACGGTCGATGATTTCTTTTTCACTGATATAGCTCGCGCCGATCCCAAACTCAACTCTCGGTTTAGCTTGATATATGCTTTGATGAAACTCGTAATAAAACACTGGTGATAAGGCGTAGATAGTAAGGTCATGGTTCTCAGATAAGAATAAATGGTTGTATGAAACATCCAGATACGCTGAAAGCACCCCAGTATCACTGCCCCACCACGCAGAATCGAAGTAATGTTGAATACCTACACGAACCAACACCTCTTCATCCAGCGAGTAGCCAATCCCTGCACTAACACTACTGACCATCGTTTGTCCAGGTACCAGCGGCGATACTAAGTAACTAATTAACAGCACAAATACTCTATATAGTTTGGATTTCATAGGCAATTAATTATTATGATTTTTATAATTAATTGTAGGTAGAAAAATCAGTCACAACAAATAATTAGCCTATTTCATATGAACATCCAGTTGAGGGTAAGAAATCTCAACATTATTGTCTTTAAATAATCGATTGATACTTTTATTGAGCAAATGAATGGTTGGTAATCGGTCGTCAATCGAATTTATGTGTACACGCAGTTCAAACTCCAGGCAACTATCACCAAATGTGAGAAAATAAACCGTTGGCGGTGGTACTTTCAGGATCACAGGCACCCTATTGGCGGATTGATAAAGCAACGTTTCAACCAAATCGATATCGGAATCATAAGCTACGCCGACGGGTATAACAATTCTAGTAACTGAATCGGTCAATGACCAATTTACAAGCTTATCTGTTATGAATACTTTATTGGGAACCACTATTTCCTTATTATCCCAGTCAATGATCGTCGTTGAACGCGTTTTAATTTTGCTCACCGTTCCGGATAACTCATTAATAGTGACCGTATCCCCAATTCGGATAGGTCGCTCAAATAATAAGATAAGCCCTGAAATAAAGTTAGCGAAGATTTCTTGCAACCCAAAACCCAAACCTACACCAATTGCCGCAACTAACCACTGCAAACGCTCCCACTCCAACCCTATGGTAGTAAAAGCAATTGAGACACCAATTAACGTGAGGGCATATCGAACCAATGTTGTGATTGTATAGCCGGTTCCCGGTGGTAAAGATATTCGACGTAGGATAAGCAACTCGAGAATACCGGGTAAGTTACGGATACTCACAAAGGTAATAATCAGCGTTAATAGAGTAAATAAGACGGCCTTTAAAGTAATATCCACCAACTGAGTGCTTCCACCGACGGATTGGTTTATCTGCCATAAAACCACCTCGTCCATCCAGTTGGTTAACTCGAGCTGACTAGACCAAATCGTAGAGAGCAAGGTAAATAGTACTATCAGACAGAGACCTTTTAGCACCGTCATAGACTGTTCATTAATGGCTTCTTTGTTTAGACCTTGGCCTTCCATTTCAATGAAGGTGGATTCATCCATGACACCACTGCTCTCCCGCGCTATTTTTTCTTCTCGACGGGCGACAAACCGCTGATAACTTAATTGCCGCTGCTCTAATATCAACCAACGTACACCCAGCTGAAACAATAAAAACACCCCAGTCAAACACAATATATTAAGCTGTTGGAGTAAGAACACTTTCCAAGAAGCCACATATAAACCGACGACGCCCATAATAACAATAAGTAAAAATGAACCTGACAGGGCGTAAAATAGGGTTAGGTAACCCAGGCCACTTCGGAAGAACACTGGGAAATTCATTCTTACTTTTTTAGATTTCAAAGTGTATGTGCAAGCCACAAAAAGCAATAGCACGATCAACAAAAATACGATTCTGAGGATCTCTGCTTTACTTCCATCAGACACTAATCTAAACAAGAGGAAAACGAGCATTAATATGAATAGTGGGTATATGATTAAACGTGTTTTTTTGTGCATAGTAAGGCACGTTTCTTCTTCCCAGCCGAAGTGTAATTCGAGCATCCCTTGCTTACGACTTAAATGGTAAACAAAATCGAACGCCCATAATAAGCCTAAACTCGAAAGGAATATGGTATCAAACGAAGTATAGAACTCTTTGCCAATCAAATTATTCAAAAGCCATACACAATTTAAATAAAAAACAGGAAGAATAAGAGATGCCAAAAATGTCATGGCTAACACAGTGACGGTGTTCGAGAATCCGTCCTTTAAAGGGTTACCAATGATCTTGGCTTGATGAATAGAAATAATATTTAACTTAAGCCTCGACCACCACTTTACCAATAGCAACATTAGGGTGAATAAGATAAAGTAGAAGGTGAGAATGTGAGATTTATTATCACCAATATTGTTGATAATTTTCCCCATTGGATCGTCAGTACCAAATAAGAGGGTGCTGTCAAGATGGCTTAAATTTGCCCAGATGGGCGCATTGGTGTAGGTCCAAACCTGTTGTTCTTGAAGTAACGTTCGTGATTCTTGGATCAATATCGAGTAATCATTGGTTAACTTTATCAAAGACGACAGTTCTTGAGAAAGCGCTTCATACAAGACAGCTAATTCTGTCAAGTTCTCCCATCCATCCTCCGACTTGTTAATCATCATTAGAGATTTCTTTACCTCATGATGCTTTACTCTAACAAAGGATTGATAAGCGTTGACTATTTCAGAATTCGTTTCTTCGGGTAAATCTCGTAATTTGTTATAAATATAATCGCTAAACGTTGTCGTTTTCCTTAACCATTCTAGATTATCTTTGATGACCTCTAAATCTTCTTCAAGTAGCTGCTGGCTGGCCCTTATCAATTCATATTCGCGACTGACCTCTTTGATTCTCTCCCTAACGTTTTCTATTTCCAACGTGATGTCATCTTGACTGGTATACACCCTTTCGATATCAACGATATTTTCCACTATGGACATCCGTTCAATAAAACGACTGGAGTATATAGAATGCCCTTGATTTTGAAACGGACGAGTCAGGCTATCTGAGTAATAAATAGCGATAAAAAGCAGAATAAAAAATGATGAGATATAAAAGGTCATCCTACGTGTAATGGTCAAAATATACCTCATCAAACCGTCATTAATGCTGAATACTATTTAAAACATATCTGTTAACGCTACACCGATCCCTATCCTCTGCTGGCTATGATTGTAATCGATAAGGCTTTCACCATAGCCGTTAGAATACTGAATGTACCCTTTCAAGTGATCGATAAAAGGAAAAGTCATCCCAACTTCTGCATAACCGTGATGTTCTGAAAAATTGTTTCTTCCCAGAAACTTAAACGCGAGTCCCTCCCATTTATAGATTGCTCCAACCTCAAAATGCCCCATATAGTCGAGTAGATCTGGATTATCATCATCTTTGGCTGACTCTGACAATCTCACCCACGGTTTGATTCTGAATGCAAAATTGCCTTTTTCAGCGATTAATCGGCTATGCACATAGTTCCAACTTCTTGATAGCTCGCCGCTTTGTCCATTTGAACTGTGTTTGATACCCGCACCCAGATAAAAATCATAGCCGTAAAACTTACTCGCCAACGGTGTTAAATAAAATATTTCTGGTTGATAGTTGGTTTCTCTAAATGGCCTTGATATGTCCCCTGCATAAGATTGCCACCAAGACCTTAAAGTAAAAGCAAAGAAAAGGCGGTCATCCGTAAAGAAGAGATCTTTCGGACTTAACGGGACTTTAAAACTTAACTGATATTTGGACTCCACGTCCTTCAATTTACCGTACCAATCGGTTTCACTGTAAGCCTCTTGGTTGATATCGTCACTGTATAAAACGGGTAAGATATAGTTCATCTCGTGTGGGGTGATAACGAAAGGGTTAAACATCGTGTCACGCTCTTGACTAAAACGTTCAGCGATCCCCCCTTCGGCTTGCCCCGACCCCATCTCTTCCGCTAAACAGGACGTTGAGTAAAGGGCCAGACATATGGCCATCGTATCCCTTAGTCGCATCATAGAATCCTTTTGTAGGTAGATTTGGTAACGCTCACTTCCATTCCACCTACTGGCCGAAAAAGAAGCCTAACCTGAACATCAACCGGTGATCGAAAACCTTGTATTCATCCGAATAGAAAAGAGGACCAGACGCCGTCATAGACATGATAACTGAATGATTTGCTAGCATTTTACCTACAGTCACGTCATAGGGAATGAAATAGTCTCCACTCTCTTTTTGAGTGTATTTTCCATCTTCGAAATTGTACCTCCACTCATTTTCTCCCCATAAAGTAAACACTTCAAAATACTCCCATGGCAACGTAAAGTTGATGGTCGGTCTGAAACTTAGCTCACTGATTTCATCAAAATTGAGTGTCCCTTGTCTTAACTTCTCTTCGGGAGCAGTGAGGTATTTTATCAACGGAATAATCGCAGAGCCTTCATGTTCGCTTCCAAATGGGTGAATAGGGATCGACATGCCGAAAGTTGGTGCCCATGTTTCCTTTTGCCTTCCGTTTGTCGCAGAGCCTAAGTTAGCCGACATACCTAACCCCCATGCGTACTTGCCAGCAATACGTAGATCCTTTGATGAAATATAGATAGCCTGAGCGTAAATGCTTCCCAAATCAAAATTCCCACTCTCTCCCGGAGTGGACGAAGATGACGATAAAAATGGTACATCCATGCGTACATACATAACACCGCTCTCTCCAAGAGAAACCGGGGCATCAGCTCTAAATACGATGGTATCTGCATCATTTTTATTAAAGTTATTATGATAGGAATCGAACGGTAAACTGTCGTGCTGATACCGTATATCGAATCGCGTTAATGGTTGGGTCGCATCCTGTCCTGTGTTTGGCGCGGCAAAAGCATGGGTTAATGAAAGTAACATTAACGCACATGCGCTAAATGATATTTTGGTTACGTTTTGCATTTAAACTCTCCTTGTTAATAAAACTGACCATTCAGTCATTAACGCTGGTTTAAAGTCATGATTTGCTGATCTCCAGCGATAGGTTTTCAAGAATCTGACTTAATGCTCTTCCTAATCCCTTAGCTAGCTCATCGGGTGTTCGTTCAGCGAGTACTACCTCGCTTGAAATTTTCTTGTCAAAAATGACTAAAGGCCGTATTTCCTTCTTGTCGATCAAGATGAACTGTATTTCCATAACTGCAGATGGAGTCACCTCATTTCTGAAGTCTCCAAACAGTTTGGTGATCACCGCTTTTAACACGTAATCTGATGAAACATTCGCGTTATAAGGGAGTGTGCTCGAAACCACACCGGAGCGTGTAAGCCAAGTCGAAAGCTGATTCTCCACAATTGCCGCTGGGGCGGTGATGTAACGGTTGTAATAGTCACTTTCAAAATTCACGTCAGATAATCGGTAAACCATCTGAGTATCATTGAACGGTTCATCTACCTGCACACTGTCAATCAATACCGTGTCATACCGTTTACTCAAGGTTTCAACGGGTTGATTCGCTACAATGGCGAAGTTCTTTGGCGCTTCTACCGGTTTCTTGATACTACATCCCGTCATCATAAATAGACTTAGTAGCATCATGAGATACGTTTTACTTGTCATAACATCTACTCTTTATTGATTTTTAACTTTTCAGGCTCTGTGCTAAATATGATACTTGATGGTTGATTTTTCAGCGTTCCCGAGAAGTTTTTCAAATTCTCAGCCGTCGCTCTCAAATCTTTAATCATATAGTTAATGTCATATTGATTATCATCCATCATCACATCTAGCCTTTGCGCGACTCGGTCCATGTCTTGTATTAATTGGGATATCTCTCCTTTATCGCCCAACGACTTGTCAAGCTTTGACGTCACGTTTGAAATCGAAGTGATGGAATTTCTAACGTCTGAGCTTGCCACTAAGTCATCAATATCTTTGACTAATTTATTTACATTAACGACTAAACTCGTCAGCTCTTGCGACATATTGCTGACATCCATTGCTTTAAGGCTTTTGTCTATATTGACAACTAGTGCGTTTAAGTTTTCGCTCAGACGTTGGATGTTTGCCTCATCTAACGTTTCAATGAGTTTGTTCACACCTGACACAATTTTACCCGCAGA
The DNA here is from genome assembly GCF_052353105.1 of Vibrio sp. YIC-376. Lineage (NCBI taxonomy): Bacteria > Pseudomonadati > Pseudomonadota > Gammaproteobacteria > Vibrionales > Vibrionaceae > Vibrio > Vibrio sp. YIC-376. The sequence goes on along the minus strand of NZ_JBBWFK010000005.1, from coordinate 110,227 downwards.
ACTTCTGGTGGAAGGGATATAGGGCACTTCAGGAGTCCAATCAAAGGAAAGATTCTCAGTTGAGGAAACATAGTCAAAAGAGAGAAATTGCTGCCCTGTAATGCCTGCTAGTTGAGTTTGCGCTCGCAAGCCTCTGTCAACATATACCTCTATGTTGCGATTCCACTCCTTAATCGCTCGCTTCGGTCCGGTTATCTCACTACGTACCACAACATAAGACTTTCTTGATTCCCTCTCTACACTGTTTTCATAGAGTGTATCGGACAGTTCAATCGCCACGACTTCGCCAACAGGGATCCCTCGATAACGGACTGGGGAGCCTACAGCAAGGCCCGAGACGGAACTATCGAAATAAGTCTCAACCATAAGTTTGGGCTTGAACATCGATTGCCCACCTAAGATGAACAAAATGATGAACAAACATATCAGCGTCGAAACTACAAATAACCCCAAACGAAAATTACTTTTTGAATCATCCATCGCTATGCTCACTTACTCTGTGTTCAACATCTGATTGACGGTTAAAGAACTGACGAACTCGTGGATCTTTGCTCTCATCGCGTAATGAATTAGGACAGCCTTCAGCAATAATACTTTTGGAGACCGGGTCTAACATTATTGCCCTATCAGCAATGGCAAATATGCTCTGCAACTCATGCGTCACAATAACAAACGTGTACCCTAAGTTGTCTCTTAAGTTTCTTATGGTTTGGTCTAAGTTGGCGGCCGTTATCGGATCGAGTCCCGCTGAAGGCTCATCCAAAATGAGTATATTTGCGCCTATGGCCATGGCCCTCGCAATACCAGCTCGCTTAAGCATACCCCCTGATAACTGACTCGGCATCAGATTCTGTGCATGCCCCATTTCTAATAGTTCAAGTAAGGTGAGAGAGATCTTATTTTTCTCTTCAAGTCCGAGGTCGGTGAACTCATCTAAAGGAAAGCGGACGTTTTCTAATATGTTAAGCGAACCAAACAATGCACCACTTTGATACATCACGCCCAATTCACGTTGAATATCAGATTTATCATGCTTGGCTGCGTTAACAATACTCTTTCCGTTTATTGTTATGTCTCCGGACATCGGCTCATACAAACCGATAATGTGCTTCATCAAGCTTGATTTACCACAGCCAGAACCGCCTAAAATCACCAGTATTTCTCGTTTATTAACGCTAAATGATGCGTTTTCTAAAAGAATTTTGTTGCCATAGCCCATTTTTAAATGAGTCACAGCAATCGCTTCATCTGAAACTTGGCTACTTTTCTTTGCTTTCATTCGCACCTCTCAACTCATGAGTACGGCAAAAAATCCGTCAAGAACAACAATCCAAATGATGCTGCTCACCACTGCACTAGTAGCAGACATGCCAACTGAAGTGGCTCCAGCGCCTGTAGATAGGCCACGTTCACATCCAATAACAGCGATAATAAAACCAAAAACCGCCGCTTTGATGAGTCCATAGGTTAAATCCCACACCGAAAGTGCTTTTAAAATTTCGTTGTAATATTGAACAAACCCGATATCGAATTTTAGGAGTACCAGAGCACCACCAAATACACCAATAACGTTCGCTAAAACGGTCAACAACGGAAGCACGATAACGGAAGCATAGATGCGTGGTATCACCAAAAACTCGACCGGGCTTATACCAAATGTCCGTAGAGCATTAACTTCTTCATTCACCTTCTGGGTACCTATCTCTGCGGCAAACGCAGCCCCGGTACGACCAGAAAAAACAATCGCTGTCATTAGTGGGCCTAACTCGCGGAACATCGATATACCGATGCCATCGGCAACAAACAGAACCGCACCAAACTGACTTGCGATCAAACCTATTTCAAAGGCAATAATAACGCCCATTAAAAAGCCAATTAACAATATGATAGGAACCGCGTCAGCACCTGCGCGTGTTGATAAACTTGACACAGTTGCCCAATTGAGCCTCTTTCGCCCTGTAAAACCAACCCTCAGCACATGCACGCAATCTTTTAGAAATCTAACGACCGAGCTAACGTAAATTAAAACATCTTTTGTTGCTTTACCGACAGTTTCAAAAAAGTCATCTGGTTGTCTATCAGTATTCACATTGCTTTCTGAACTATGAGACGGAACGAGGTCAGCGAGTTTCGGGTCCAATCCACTGATAGTTATGCCCGCCTCAGGTTGTCTTGGTCGGCTTTGTAAGTCGGATATAAAGGCGATACCTGAAATGTCTATAAATTTTAGTTTGCTGGCATTAACGACAACTGGTCTATTTGGATTTGCTTTTAATAGAGCGTTAGTTTCACTCCACAGTGCGCCAACGGTAGATGAGGTGATACGCTCCCCTAGCTCAATCTCGAGCGGTTTTTCACTCATAGGCCCCTCGACCATCAAAACAGAAATGAGGTGATGCTAGCCCAGTCACCACTAACATCACCAAGGTGTGATACAAAGCATTTATTCTTTGAGCATCAAATCTTCATGCCCGAAACCCGGCCTAAACCCAAACAGACCACGTTTTACGATTTTCGAAGGTTCATGGGTAACCGTGCCGTCGCCGATGTAATCGCCTGTCCATGTTGTTGTCACCGGGTCGTGTGCCCCCATGATAGATGGGCCAGTAAAGCAATAGCCTGGCGTTCTAGATAAAGTTACGTAAGGCTTGATTCGCGTAAAAACAGCGCCAAACTCACTGGCTTGATCGACTAGGTATTCGTGCATATCATCCATTGAGATTGGAACCGCTTCTTCTTCTTCGTAAGTGAGAGACAATAGTTCCATAGCAGAGCGAGCAAGCATAGCTTCATAGTACCAACCGCCACCTTCCTTCTCACGCTTAATCAGTCCCGCAACAACCGCTATAGCCGCGAGGAATCCAGTACCAAAATCCAATGGTAAAGCACCAACCAAATGATACTGGTCTCGGTCTTGAGAGGCGATATCGACCATGCCAGTGCAAGTCTGAGCCAGCTGTTCCCAACCTTTGCGTTTTTTCCAAGGCCCTGTCGGGCCATACGACGACACCTGTACAATAACTAGGTTTGGATTAAGTTTCAGAAGCGCTTCCTTATCAAAACCTAAACGTTCTAAAGACTCAGGACCATACCCCCAAACCAAGGCGTCCGCACCCTTGATGAGTTCTGCAAATTTGTCCTTATGCGGTTCGTGTTTAAGATCGAGTTGGATTTGTTTTTTACCGTAACTTTCTTCAAAAATCACAGGATAAAGGAATGGAAAAGCAGGATGACGAATGGATATCACCTCTGCTCCGTATTCAGAAAGTTGTCTTGTAGACCAAGGGCCTGCAACCACATGGGTTACATCGATAACTTTCAAACCATCCAGTGGCCGATGGACAGCCTTTGGTAGAGGTTTAGCCGGCGCATCTCCCCATTTTTCAGAATAAACCACCGGATGTTCAGCCATCGCTTTACCTTGAGGGTGCGCTTGCCACTCATCTTTGGTCATCAGCGGAGCAACACACAGCCCCTGCTCTTCAAAATCAGCTTCAATTTGAGCCATGTCATGCTTGGCAATATTCTTGGTCAAACTTTCATAATTGTTTGCGCAATCAAAGTAATTCAAAATGCCGTCACGCAGATGAGGATAGGCGCCATTCAAACACATCCATTTACCGTCTCTCGACTGTTGAATGCTGTTGACAGGGACCTCAATTTCACCGCCTAAAATGATAGTGCCATTTAGAAAATGGTATAAAGGGTCGTTCAAACTGAACGTGGCTTGCCGTCTATCGACTGTTGCTTTCTGTTTAGGTAAACCTCTAAGCTCGCCGATTTCCATTAAGCTGGCACCAAGCGCAGAAATAATACCGGTGGCGTAATCAGAAGTAGCAAGTTTCTCCTTGAGGTAAGTCGGCGTCTGCACTACTTCGATAGCATCTGAAGGTGTCGTAAGCCCCAGCGCACTTGCAATACTTTCGTACATCTTCTCTTGGTTCTTGTTCATACCGTTTACTCTCCATTAGTTAATCGGTTACTTTTTCTCTTCAATATGCGGTGGGTAATCAACAACGTAACGCTCTACTTGACCTTTCTCGTCTAACCAAAGAATGTTGATCAACGGAGACACTTTTATCGTTTCTGAGCTTCCGTCTTTTGGGGCTATCGTGGCACTGCCATGCATGACGAATGTGTTATCACCTATTTGGTAAACATCATGCACGTAGTGAACCGTATCGTAGGGGCTGTCTAATTTGACGAAGTACTCTTTGGCGTCTTCTATACCTTCAACGACCTCACGCCCAAACTGCATCACAACCGAATCACGTAGCACGTAAAAGCCGGAATTTTCGGAAAAATCCAACTCATCTATAGACTTAAACAGACTCGTTAGCCAATCGGGTGTCTCTATTCTTTTCATTTCTTTTTTCATAGTATGCTCCAATACTTAAACCACAGCCTCACGTACCAAACCCACTATGGTACCAAACCCACTATGGATAAGGTGCCTGCAGTTCAGTTCCTACATTAAATTCATTTAACAATTAATCACTTAAGTATTATTCAAGTACATGTTGGGATATATTCAACAAAATAAACGTTCAAACTCGCCATCTAATCTATTTCAAAGGCGGATTCACCACTCAATAGAAGTTTAAACCATGTGAAAAATCGTAGTTCAAATTTCATTGCTTTGAAGATATTTTGTTTTTTAAAACAGTATCCTTGACCAACTTCACGTTATTTAAATTGGGTTAAATGAAAACAAGTAGTGTAAATTACCTTATGTTTTAAAACGTATTAACCTTGTAATGCGTCAAACCTAAAAAATCCGAAAAAAAAATAGAGAACAAGCCTGACAATTGAATATAAGTCCTTATTTCAATTCATAAAAAATAAAACGCCATCAGTTTAAATCAATATAACCGTTATGTTTTTCAACAAAAAATCTAGATTTTTACTGTAATTATCACTGATTGAGTAGTTAAGGCCACTTCTTGCTTCATTTTCATGATATAAAAATACAACAAACCTCAATAATCCTATGATTTTTTGGTTAAATTTAGTAATTCAACACTTTCGTGGCTGCTAGTCATCGGTTCAAAACTATTATTTTTTACCCGGCCGTATAGCCCAAACATGGCCATTAATATTTTACTATCGATATTTGACAGCGTTATAAAGCTGACTAAAGCTCTAATTATTATAGTAATGTAAGTAAAAGGAAGATGCTTTGAAAACGAACTACTTCATTTCGACAATTGTACTGTCCGGTGCTATCAATATGGCCTTCGCTGAGACACCTACAGAGTCCAGTGATTACATTTCCTTCGTAGAGTCAGTCCCACCAATGTACGGACTATTAATGCGTGGTAATAACTATTATGGCAACGTCTTAGATCCTAATGAGTCGGGGCGATCTATTTATGATAGACAGTTTCTCGCAGGGAACTTTGGCGGCTACAGGGATATATGGTTAGACCATGGGGTGCTTGTTGGAGGGGGGCTGACACAGACTCTCTCCGGCGCAGCCTCTGGTGATGGCGACAGCAGTAAATATGTTGGTTCCGCAGATGTGTATCTCGGTTTAGATACAGGAAGAGCTAAACTTTGGTCAGGCGGTCTGATTTTTGCTCATATCGAAGGGTCATGGGGTAATTCCATCAGTGGTACAGGTTCGGTACTGCCTTCGAACTTTGATGCCGTGATGCCTGGTACACAACCGGGTGATGTCGCGTTATCAGAGTTTTACTTAATGCAGGGCTTGCCAGCAGGTTGGGCATTTACGATCGGTAAAATCAACTGGACGTCCGTCATGGAAACGAACATGTTCGCCAATGACGAGCGGAATCAATTCATGCATACCGGTTTAGTTAATAACGCAATCCTAGGCTCATTTGTTCCTTATACCAGTTTGGGTATGGGATTATTCCGTCAACACAGTGAAGAGGTTGCGTACGGTTTCATTTATACCTCAAACAGTACAAATGCAACTTCAGCAGGCTTTGATGACCTTGATATTGATGAAATGACGGGTGGTGGACAATTCTCTTGGTCTCCTAAGTGGGACGGGAAACCCGGAAGTTATCTCATGATGGCTGGTTACACCAATAAAGACACCACTAATTTCCACATTTCTGAACAACATGAGTTCGAAGAGATTGCTGGTATCATACCCGTAGATAAGAAGACCGGTAATTGGGCTGTTGCTGTTAATATGTCTCAATATTTATGGGTTGATAACAGTGCATCCAGAGCAGATATGCAGCCTGTCGGCTTTGGTATTTTTGCACGCTGGGGCACTGCACCAAAAGACCGTTCTGCCATAGACCAATTTTACAGTTTAGGTATTGCCGGTACTGGAGGACTGTTTGCACGACACGACGACAGCTGGGGTATTGGATGGGCTAACTCGCATTTTTCCAAAGACTTACGTATAGACTTGAAGCGACTGGGTATCAATATAGATAGATCTGAAAATGCGTATGAAGCCTATTATAATGTTGCCCTGACTCCTGCAGTTAAACTTACCTTTGACGCTCAGCTGCTTCAATCGAGCGTAAAATCAGTTGATGACCCACTAGTTCTTGGGTCACGTCTTCAAATTGATTTTTAAGTCAAACATATGCATTTGAGTTTATAAAATTTTGCTAAGCTCGTAGCCCTTTACCACAAGTTTAGGGCTATACATAACGCGTGGTGTTGGCCTTCATTTAGTGGCCTACGACTGTAAATTAAAAAACGTAACGAACAAAACTGAATGAGAGTGCCCGTTCTATATCGGCCGGTGCTCAGAGTTACGTAGAATAGTATGACTACAGGTATTACGTTAAAGCAAACCGAGCAACTGCCAGTGTTTCTACAAGAGGTTTTTAAGTGTATTGACGCTAAAGACTTTGAAGGCGTAAAACGTTTTTACTCTGAGAAATTTACACTGTATTTTGCCCATTACGTGCTCAAAGGGGTTGATCAAGGGATAGGATTTGTGGGCCAATTTGATCACCTCCTTCCTAAGTATCAACATGTAATGAATGACATTTTTGATTTTTGTTTCGGACAATTTAATCACATTCGATGACATTTTGAGAGTGTGGTTAGAAGATGGAACACAAATCGATACACCGTTCTGGGACAAAATTATCCTGGATGAATCTGGTAAGATAGAGACAATGTACGCGACTTTCAGTATCGCTGCAGTGCCAGAAAGGTTCTGGAGAGACCTAGCCCCTAAAGACATATAGCTTAAAAAATTAATTCACCTCGGAGGAGTCAGCCCAGAGGCGTTTGAATCAGCCTAAAAATGAGGCTGAAAATTGTCAAGGATACTGGGGGATAGTCCAATTTTATCTTTAACGGTTCGCCTTAGCCATTATTCGTATAACTCTACAGCAAAACATTCTAATCTAGGCTTAACCCTACAACGTGAAAGCAAGCTCTACGCCGTGGGAACTCTCCATCTTGACCACTTACTTGAGCTTTATTGTATAGGTTAACGCCATTACTAGACGTACAGCCCAAGTATTGACCATTAAACTCTGATGACAATCGCCGCTAATCTTCTTAATACATCGAGATTGTTAGGCTCATGATACATCTGAACAAATAAATCATACGTCGATTTATCTTGACTCTTCAGATAATTGAAGCTTTTCTTTGAACCAAGAAACCACAAACCTCGCACTTCAAAATAAAGGCTTAATAACTCGTATTGCAGCCATGTTCGACGATAGTTGCCGTCCAAATCTTCTGCGCTTGCTCGAAGTAACATTTTCTCTACCCATTCTCTCAAATGCGCTACGTCATCTTCAGATAAAGGCTTTCTCCCCACTTCTAAACATTGCTTTACTCTTGAGAGATACTCGACACCAAGTCCGCGCTCATCGTAAAGTACAACACCATCACCGAATCTAAGGGCTTCTTCTGGCACCGAGTCTAAGTAAGCCGTCGGATACACAACCGCATCTAAAAAGACACCGTGAAACATTCTCGCATCTTTGCACTCTTGCGTATCATCACAGAAGCAAGCAACATCTATATCGCTAGACTCGTTCGCTTCATTTCGTGCATATGATCCGTATAGGATAATGGTGTGTGGGTTATACTTGTTTTTTAGCTCTTCACAAATCCGAGCCTGCAATTCGTCCATTCCTGCTCCTTAATCGCCATAAATCATAAACCTAAAAATTATGGTCTTATTGAAGAATCATCTTCATTTCATCGTCGCTAATAAATCAATTTACTCATTTCTATGATGAATTTGTGATGGTTCACCTGATTTGACACCGTCGATGCTCACACTAATCTTATGTGCTGTTTTTTTACAAGCTTTAAACTTTAAAACATAGTAAAAAGCGGCCACTTAATGACTGGAAGGAAACGAGAAATCTATGAATGAGCATATTAAACGGGCTATCGAGTTAAGGAATAACGGTGATTTTGAGGGAAGCCGAAAATTATTGACACGCCTTCTTAGCAACGAAGATATCGCACCTCAAGCGCACCTTCATATCGCATGGTCTTATGATAATCAAGGGCTTGAGTCAGAAGCGGTTCAGCATTATAACGCCGCACTAGCTGGTGACCTCGATGAGCACGACCATTTTGAGGCTCTGTTTGGACTGGCTAGTACGTACAGAAGTCTCGGTAACTATCATGATGCCGCCGCTTTGTTTGAAAAAACACGTGCTCTTTTCCCAAATGCAAAGGAGGTGATGCCATTTTATGCAATGTGTTTGTATAACCTTGGACAGCATAAAAAAGCGGTTGAGCTGTTGTTGAACCTTCTGGTTGACACAACAAGCTCAGAAGAAATTTTAACGTACAAACGAGCTATCAAGCTTTACGCGCAAGACTTAGATCGAACTTGGTAATTTTAAGGAAATGAAGCTGTGACCATTGATACGACACATGCGGTTGATCATGTTATTAACGTCTACCTGGTTAATTCGTTTACCAAAGATGACTCTGGAGGGAATCCTGCTGGCGTTGTTTTAGGCCCACCCTCCCTCAGTACAGAACAAAAAACATATATCGCGCAACGGGTTGGTTTTTCCGAAACGGCCTTTGTATACGCCAATAATGAAACTGATTTCAAAGTGGAATTTTTTACTGCTGAAGGAGAAGTGGACTTTTGTGGTCATGCAACTTTGGCTGCATTTTTCGTCTTGGCTTCGCAGGGGTTCATTGAGCAAGGTGGTTACACACAACAAACAAAAGCAGGTATTCTCCATGTAGCCATCGATGATGGATCTATTATAATGGATCAAACCAAACCTCAGTTTCGTCGCGCTCCTAGCGTTGAGAAAATCGCGGATGCTCTTGGTATTCAAAGCGAAGCTATTACGAATACGGGATTGCCCATTGAAATCATCTCGACAGGTCTACCAGATGTCTTCGTTCCTTTAGTAGATGGGTGTTTAGATAGCCTAACGCCTAATTTTGCTGCGATATCTAAGCTAAGCCAAGAGTTCAATACTATCGGCTTCCACGTATTTGAACTCTGTAATGAGAAGTCAACCGTTGCTCAATGCCGAAATTTTGCACCGCTGTATGGCATAAATGAGGAGTCTGCTACAGGCAGTGCGAGTGGGGCTTTAGGTTGTTATCTTGTTAAGCATGGTATCACTGATAGCTTAACGTTCTCTTTAGAGCAAGGACGCGCAATGGGGGCCTTATCTTTGATTCAAGTTACCATTGATTACGAACAAGATATCATTCGTCGGGTTAGAGTCGGAGGTCAAGCCTCGTTGGAAGGAATGAAGGAGGTGCCGATAAGTTTATCTCACATTGAAGACCTACGACTATGCGAAGCTTGGCGTCGTTATTTTTCGGTGCGCCCCATGCCATCAAAGGCGTAATACTTAAGTCTTATTCCCCCTAACACTAGGCTGTACTGGAATGGCAGTAAAACAGAGTTAATTACTGCATTCGGTTATTCTCGACTAGAACAGCAGTCAGTTTTAAGATTATTCCTAGTGATATGAATATGCTCAGTCAACCATGGTATATCGGGCCATTTGGAGATCCTCCTTCGGTCTAATGGCCGTTATTATGTTGCGAAGGAAGACACGCAGATTATCGTAACAAGCACTGACGATCCTATTTTAAGTGAAAATAACGGTTCCGTGGAGGTCGAATCGGAGACCAACGTCTTAACATTTTCTGGTGCTTCTACGGTCGATGTTTCCTCAACTACCCATCAACATATCTCACGGTACGGCGGTTATTCTACTGAAGAGTTTGGGGCTGAACTTGGACTCAGTATTGTGACTGATGGCAGTGGCGATATAGTCTCCGTCGTTGGAGAAGAGGCTGATGGCTTTGTGAACTCATACTATAACTACTTAGTGTTTTATAATGCTTACGGCATTCATGGCTCAGATATGGAAATTGATAGTACCTTAGCCGTAAAACTCCCGTCAGAAACCCCAGTCCTAACGGGGAGTACCTATCGACTGACCTTCACTAACGCTGCAATGTTAAGCAATACAGCCTTTGAGTTATAACACTCTGACTTTACCACTAAGCTGGAGTTTAACTCTGAAACCTCCGCCACTCTGACTGGCTCTATCACAACGATTGATTTACCTTCATTTGGTGCACTCTAGAGACGACGAAAGAATCAGTAAGCCTCACAGCGAACTCTTCAGTAGCCTCAAATGGTGCAGCGACGATAACCGTTACTGATAATGACGGGACGTTCACGATGACTGGGTATTTTAATGAGTCAGCCAGTCTGGGAATTTTTACCACTACTTCAGCTAATGCTGACTCCGACCCAGATGGTCTAGGATTGGCTATTTTAGTAGAAATTGACTAGAGCTGGTTAATTTTCTTAAAGCACCTTAGTTCACCTGAGGAGCTTTACGCGTTGGGGTACTTCCGTTTCAAGCAAGACTCACAGACACATTTATGGTTGAGTCCATATTAAACGACTAGATATTAACTTCAGGTATGGAAAAGTCCGTTAGTTAGGAGTCCTGTTTTACTGGTTCATACCATGTTCTTTTACGGGTTTGTTCATACGCATCAGGAGCAACACCTCCGTTAAAAAATCGGCGAGGCTCTATGCCTCGCCGTTTTTAATTTTTTAATACTGACTATCACTACGAGAGTTTAAACGTTGCCACCTTGTTCGTTAGTTCTTGTGCTTGTAGTTTCAGCTTGGTTGACTCTTGCGAGCTTTCTTGGGTACTGATGACAAGCTCATCGGCCACATCTTTAATAGAGGTGATGTTTTGCGTGATCTCACCTGTTACGTGTGTCTGCTCTTCCGCTGCTGTTGCAATTTGTGTTGCCATATCACTGATCAACGAAACCGCTTCATGAATTTCACTCAACGCATTCGTTGCTTGGTCTGCGTCTGATACCGACGTGTTTGCCAAGTTAGAGCTGCTATCCATTAAACTCACCGCTCGTGTTGTAGTTTGCTGAAGCGTATCAATCGTCGCTTTGATCTCTTCGGTGGACGCATGAGTGCGCTGCGACAGTACTCTAACTTCATCCGCTACCACGGCAAAACCGCGACCTTGCTCACCAGCGCGTGCTGCTTCGATTGCCGCGTTAAGAGCCAGTAGGTTTGTTTGCTCTGCAATGCCTTGAATGGTCGAAAGGACGGTAGAAATCTCTTGCGCGTGGCGGTCCAACTCACTGATAACGGAACTTGCTTCGCCAAGCTCCGTCGCAAGACTGTTGATAGAACCCATAGTGCGTTGAACCAAAGACTGACCGTTGTTCGTACTCACGGTTGAATCCTGCGCCGCGTTGGCAGTTTGTTCAGCATGAGAGGCGATTTCACGGGTAGCACTCGCTAACTCTGTTACCGCTGTTGCGACCATTGTGATCTCCTGCTGCTGCTGATGGATCTCAGAAACGGCGTTGTTCGAACGATGCGTGTTATTGTCTGACTGCTCATTAATGAGGTGTGCTTGCTCACGAATATGACCAATCAATTTTTGCAGACTACCCACAAATGTATTGAAGTTATTCGCCAGGCGCCCTACTTCATCACTACTCTCCACCTCAATACGCTGAGTAAGATCACCGCTACCATTGGCGATCTGCTCCAGCGCTTGAGAAACGTTGTTTAACGGTCTAAACAGGATGCTACACAGCAGGTTGAACAGCAGAGTACAAATAACAACCACGATTGCTGTTGCGAACACTTGGCTCCATACCGCATCAAATAGCGGAGCAACCAAAGAACCATAGTTGAGAATGGTTACTGTTGTTAGTGCTGTTCCATCAATTTTTTGAGCGTACAGAACATACTCTTCACCTGCGATTGAAATAGACTCATCATTACCACTGCGTGAAGCGCTTTGTATGGTCTTGAATTCCAACCCTAGCTGACTAACGGGTTGGTTAAGAAGCTTAGTGTCTTTATGGGTAAAAATATTGCCCTTCTCATTAGCAATGAACATGTAGCCGTCACCTGGAAGGATCACTTTGTCCATGTTGTTAAGAATATCGGTGATCTCTACATCCGCACCCAGCACCACTTGCTGACCATGTAGATTGAGCGCCTTACCCAGTGAAACTACGTTTGCGCCAGTAGCAGCGGCAACTGTTGGGTTATCCATAAAGACTTTGTTTGGGTCTGCGACAGCATTGATGTACCAACCCCAATTACGCGGATCATTATTCCCTGGCGGTAGTACAACGCCATTCGCATTTACTTGACTACCGTCTGGATATGCCAAGAATACGTTGTCGAAAGCAGCCGAGTGACTAATTTGTTTTAGGTGCGTAACGATTGCGGCTTTATCTACCTCTTGAGACAGAGAAGTCAACGCACGCTCTTTTGATAGTAACCAGTCAGCCACGTATTGATTATAAGATGCTGTTGTACTCTCAAGGCGCTGCTCAACCTCTTCATCCATGCGACTTAGCGAAGCGTTAAATGAAAGTGCTTCTACCAGTAATCCCCCGACTATAATGGCAGTACTCGCTGAAATCGCGAGTTTGTTTTTAAGTGACAGTTTCTTAAACATTGGAAACCTTTTTATAGTGTCATGTTCAGTTCCAATTGGAACAAGCGAAAAGAAGCGTAAATATAATTTCAAAGCGTGAATTAAATAATGAGCGAAGTCTAGTTTTTTAAAGTTATACCGCTCAAATATTCATGAAAAAGTCACCAACTCCAATCCAATTCCCAATATTTATGTCGTTATGAAATCGTATGAACCTACCGTTGCTCTGGCTTATTGAACCCAGTAGCATATTTAGATTGAGCATTAATTTTACCCAACGGTTCGACAGTCAAAGATTGCGTTAGCCAGCCAATAGGCATACTGACTCGCTGTGGTGATAGGCGATAAAAGCTTTGGCTCACACTCAAATGCTTGCGCACAAAAACTCATGCTGAGTTGAACGTTCTCTACATATAAAACAATGGAGTCAATGGATAACATAGTTATAAGCCTTCACTTTTTGAATTGATGAAATAAATGTAACGGAAGGCAGTGACAATTTTTGTCAGTAGAGAAAACGCTTGTGATCAATTTCCTCCAGAGTTTCCCACTCTGAAAGTAAAGCCTGACGAGAACGCTCATATTTAGCTTCAAGCGGCAAGAAAGACTGAACTCTATCAAGACGGAAGTTACGGTACTCGTTTCGTGTTTCGCACCATGCAACTAAAATATTGTGTTGCTCAAACATACCTATGAGAATTGGCCACACAATCTTTTTGTTTATAGTTCCTTTTGCATCTTCGTAAAATATTTCGGCTTTATGCCCTTTCTGTATCGTTTTTTAGATCAGTTAGCTTAATTAAAAGTTATGGTGCTTTGAAGGCTGAAGCAATTCTAACGATACTCTCAGTATGCTTAGCTTCATGCTCTGAAGGCAAAACTGATGAAATCTTAGCAAGTGCATTAATAGCAGCTTCACTAAATTCTCCGTTTGCCTGCTTTGCTACCCATTCAGCTCCTAATCTTAGGGCTTCAAGCTCTTCTACGCTGAACATCATCGGGGGTAAATCAAAGCTCTGTTTTAAAACAAACCCAAGCCCAGCGTCCCCTTCGACATCTGCCTCTTGTGCTTGCAAAGTTGCAATATCTCGATAGATAGTTCTCACACAGACATTAAACCGATTAGCTAATTCCTCAGCAGAGACTGGATATCTATAGCGTCGAAGTAGTTGGTGTAATTCTAGTAGGCGTTGACTGCGTGACATAATAAATCCATAAAAATATTGAGTACATATAATGTTCCAAAATGTATCAGCCGAACTGCTCAATAAAAGCTTTTGATAAATAGCGGCGTTCTCCAGCAGACATCATTAAACTGGTTCTGGATAGTCCAAAGACAACGTGAAACAAGCCAAAAATACTCTACGCGCCTGAAAATATCCCACTGGGGGTCAGTGTTACTCTCTAAAGCGTTTAACATTTGGCTTTAGTGGAGCAAAAACTAAATATAATGCCCAAGCTAACCAAGAGATGAAAACCATCGCTATTAGCCAACCTAGTTTTTCTTTCCCATGTGTTCTAGTTGATTTTAAAACTAATATCATCGGAATTAGCCAAACGAGTAGCATAAACAAGAGCAAGACAAACACGACCTCCAATTGTATATTCATGTAGGCCTTCCTTTTTGAATTAAATTATCGCAAAACTGAACATGTCAGCGCAATCAGATTACAACATTCCAGAAACATTTAGCAACAATGGCGACAAAATACAATTTTGGTATGTTATTAGCTCACCTCCACGAGAGCCATCGTAAATTGAGCCTTAACAATATCACCAGGGCAATTACCGTACTTTACTGGAAGTCGCTCAAGAGAACAGGCAATAAACAGATTGACCGTGACCTAGTCATAGTGGGACGGTAATTGCAGAGCAGTTGGAACTAAAATTATACCAATCAACTAGCAGCTTAGACTTGGCTGCTATACGATTCGCTGTGTCTATGTGAGAATCCCGATGCTTTAACTCGATGGTTTTTGTTACTGTCATATGAATTTGCGATTTGATACATTCGCGATAATTTTGATTTTTAACGTTTTCTGATTTTTCGCATACTCCACGCTCAATAATAGGCACCCAGTCCTGCTTATAAGCAGGACAACATCAATTGCTAATAGGCTAAAGAAGCTTATAGTTAACGGCCTTGTGAAAGTGACCTATATTCTGTTGTGTGGTTTCTAGCTTTAAGCCACAATAAGGACAATGAACTATGTTAAACGCGGTTTGCCAAAGCAATTCACCGACTTCATTAATTTCATGGCTTAGTTCAAGGTCCATCTCTTTTGCTGTCTCAGAAATAAACAAAAACCATTTCTTATCCGCTGTGTAATGATCTGTGCGATACACTTGAACTTCTTGCGGCATATGCTCGCATTGATGCTGTTTATTCATCCCCTCTCCTTACTTCATTTTAAAAAAAGCAAAAACTTTCAGTGTCTTTTACTTGTTGGATTCTCTTTGATTTATAGCGATTACAACCAAAGAGACCAGGAACCCGAGACTCTTTATCAGTTTGTTTTGGGAAAGTTGATTGATACTCGCTGGTTCTAGCGTTACGTTGACCAAAAGACCTGTGGCCAGAAAAACAGTTGCTGGGGTTTGATGATCTTGATTTAAAAATCCGACGTTGATCTTCTACAGTTAAACTGTTTGCTTTTAGTAAAGCTTCGCTATCTGAAATTATAAGTCTCTCTCCTCTTAAATCCTCAACGAGATTTAAATCATCATTTAAAGGTTTTTTAATAACTTTCAAATTAGGATTGTTATACACGTATTTACATCTTTTTAAATTCATAACTTTTAAACTCCAGGTAGTGTTTTAATATGGTTTTAATAAACCACATTAAAAACCCATTGTAAATATAAAATTAAAAATATAAATCAAGAAAAATTTTTAATTATTAAAAACTAACACACTTTTTTAGTTTCGTTTAAAATTAGGTTTCTATCCATTGCAAATTTAATAGGAATAAAAACCTAATGACACTTACTGAAAAGCAAGAAGCAGCAATAGAAATATTTAGTAATCGCAATAATATCAGAGGGTTGCAGCTATCTCTTATCGAACTAGAAGCTATCTGTGATAGAGTTGGATATATCATAGAAGAACTAAAATCTGCTGAAGAGATTAAAAAAGTTGAGACGGCCATACAAGCGTTGAAAGCCATTGGTATTGAGATCCCTGAAGAACTCTCCCACAAGCAAAAGAGTTTGTCTGGCTCGAAATCTTCTGCCACCACTCAGCGTAAGAGAGCGCCACTCGTCAAATTTAAAGTAGGAGACGAGATTTTTAAAGAAAGGTCTCAAGGTAAAGCGTCACGCGAGCTGGCGGCAGCAATAGAAAAGTACAATAGTGACAATGGCACCAGTCTTACTAAGAAAGATTTTAAAACGGATGAAGTTATTGAGGGTAGTAACCTTTAGCCTAAGGTTAAATACCATTAATACTCCATCGGCGTTGACTAGCACAACTCTTTTAAACGAATTTAGTTGACCACGAGTTCATTGTTGGAACAATTACTATCTGTTTATTGGCAAGTAACCATCCAATTGAACTTCTCGCTCGAAGAGCGAGTATATCGACAAGAGTATGGTGGCTTTGAGGTGGGATATCAATTGAACGCTTGATGTTGAGTGTCCACTTCTCCATTTATATTATTATATATACTTAAGAGAAGTGGACACATTCGCGGTTTACCTTGTAACAGTGAATTGACGTTCAATGGAGTCACTAATACGTTTAGCATGCTAACGCATGCAGTATTCGATGTTGAGGTTCCGCTTAAGACTCTTTAGTTATGACTTGTCACTCAGTGTCCACTTCCCCATTTATATTATTATATATACTTAAGAGAAGTGGACACATTCGTGGTTTACCTTGTAACGGTGAATTGACGTTCAATGGAATCACCAATACGTTTAGCATGCTAACGCATGCAGCATTCGGTGTTGAGATGTTACGTTAGACTCTCAGGTTAGAACTGTTGACTCAGTGCCCACACATTCATTTATTTTACATACTAAATGAGAAGTCGATCCATTTTTATAACCCCATAGCACTTAAGTAACCTCTCCCTCTTGAAGCGAACTTAGCTACAGATTCAGTCTTATTAATCATGAGATGGATATTTAAAAATAAATATCTTAAACACATCTAAATTACTTTCATTTTCTATTTAAATTTAAATACTCTGAGATATTATAAATTAAATATAAAAACCAAACCACTTAAACAATTGAAATATAAACCATAAATCAATATCGATAAAAAATTAAAAAAATTGATTGATCTTATCATTATTTATTAATTAGAATTTTATAAAACTAATTAAATGAGAATAAAACAGTGGAATATTTTTATAAAAATATTAGTGGCGCAACGGAATTTAAAAACATCAAACTACATGTCACTAAGAATGAAAATGATATTATAACAAGTACTAGTACCCGTGATGATTTAGCCATGAAACTTCCGAGTGAAGTACTCTCTACTATCCCTGTTTACCAAAACTGGGTCAGTTCGATAGCGATTTATGCGTCTACTAGCGTACAAGATATGATTGATGCTATAGCCGCTTCCATTCATTTTAAAAAGGAATTGTTAATTTCAGGCCATTCCATCGATTCACTTAACATGATACCTTTGCTTCAAGAGGTGTACCTTATTTCTCATGCATGCCGATTAACCGATAATAATAGTGAGTTAATAGAACATGCTCTAAAACAACTCAAACAGGCAGTTCACAGCGCATTTGTATCGATTGAATCCGCAATATTCTTCGCTTCAACACTCTTCAACATCAGTAGTCATGACATTGTCCGTCAGTTAACGTCCATCAATGAACAAGAGGTGGAAGCAATCAAACTCTCCCTGGATTTTTCAAGCGCTAAGCAAGTTTCCTGTTTAAACCAAATCGAGTTAGCGTTAAACCGCGTTAATGTTATCTCTGCTGAAACTGGTGTTGGAAAAACCACCTACGTCATTGACCATTATCTTCGCCAACGACTTAAGACCAATCCAAACTTAAAAATTGCTACCATTTCCCATAAGGATGCCATCAATAGTAACATGAATAATAAGATTTCAAAGCTTTTACCACATGCGAAGCAAGCAAGCCACAATACCCAATCGCTAGAGAAGCTTGAGAATGCACAGCTCATCGTTTCAACGACTAACTCGCTGCCCAAGATGCTTCAGTATGTACTCCGCTGCGATTTAGTTATCTTCGATGAAAGTGAAAAAGGATTTATATCCATTGATGGCAGTCATTACAATAGTGATTTACTGAAAGCAAAGTCCTTTGATGCAATAAGAACGGTCATTACTGATGCTAAACATGTCATCATGATGGATGCAGACAGCACAAACTGCATCACAGGCCAACTGATTGCATCTACAGGAATTAAAGATTATCAGCTGTATAAAGTAGAAGGCGGAAGATACTCCGACATCAATATCACAATCACGAATAGAGACGAAGTACTGAACGAAATCGGGGGTGGACACAATCCTTATAAAGTGATGGCTTTCGATAAGAAAGAGGCGTTGTACCAATATTTGTTTTCGATGGGTTTTCAATCTTCGGGTAAAGGCTGCGCTGAAAAAGCGCTAGAAGCTGGATACCTCGTGATTACGGCTGATACCCGTAACAAAGATGCCGTGAAGAAATTTTTAGCCAACCCAAACGATTCGTGCTTCTTGTACAAAAAAATCTTGTACTCACCTTATATTGATTCAGCAGTCAGTATCGAGGCGAATTACACCGACAAGGTTTTGGTGGTATCACATAGCATACTCATGCCCAAAGAACTGATACAAATGGGACGCAGGTTTCGCCAAGCCAAAGAAATTATTTTCGCTGTACAGAAAGACCATGTGACTTGCTATCAGAACAAAAACATGAATACCAATGGTGAGCCACTCAACAAGTCCTTTTCTTTTGAGTATATGCAGTACCTTATCCATCATATTTCCACACATACGCGTCACAATATGCCGTTATCTCTACAACGTACGGCTGAAGGTTTAGGTTTTCGAGTTAAAATCAAAGAGTGTTCTGCAGCACAACGTTACCGTGAATCCTTGTTGCAAAAGCAAATTACAGAAGCTTACAAAGCCTCTGTCAACGAATCTATCTACAAGGCACCCGAGCACGTTAGTGACCTGAATGAAGCAAATCAAGTCATCCATTCAGGCCAAGCGAATAACTTACAACTCTGTGCAGCAGAAAAAAGAGTGATTTCTGAAAGGCTGCGCATCCCAATTGATTCTCTAACCAACGAGGCGATTTCATTTTCTAGAGACCAAGCCTCTTTACTCGAACATTTACAGAAATATATGGAATGGCGCACGAAGAAAACACCATGTAACGACCTTTATGAACTGATGGATACTATTTTTAAAACGTTAGAAATTTCTATTGATAATATCAACCAGAATCAATCGATATCTAAGTCAAGTTATTATCATGCTTATGATATCATCAACCAGATATTAAATAACAATTCTAAACTCTGTAAAAAACTAAGTAACATGAAAACAATGTTAAAACCCATCACTTCCGAATCACAGTCTAAAAGTTATCGAACACGAGCGATAAATGACTTTCTGTATAAACTTGGTTTTGATTGCCAGAGAGATTATAAAACAAACAATAAATATAGGAGGTATAACATCAGTCTAAACACAAATGCGTATCCATCTGTACTTTATGTTTATCATCGTGATGTTACTTCACTTGATTCACTGCAAACTAATATGTAATCATTCAGATCAGTTTAAATCATTGTGACTTTTAATCTATGAAAATGATTTTCGAAATGCAGTATCGACGTACTGAAAAGTTTATCTATAAACGTGAAGAGATCTGCTCAATTTTTAGAAGTAATGATATCGAGCAGATCATCGCAAAGCATGACTACATCATCAACATCGATTATGAACGATTTGTTTACTTACGTTCGACGCTGCCTCCTGAGTTTTTTGACCAACTGGCCTTATCCTTACGTGAAGGTGAGCTGTGTTACATCTCGTTCGAAGATGCCCTATCAAGGTGGAGTGTGATCTCTCAGGTGCCAATGGTTTTGATTCTGGCAACAACAGGTACATCAGGCTTTTATAAAACGAGGTTTGGAAGCATTGAGTTTGTCCACGTTCCCCACAGCAAAGACACCATCTTGGCAAATACCAGCGAACCTTACGATACGCTTAGGCTTGCTAAAAAGATTTTTGCTTTTGAAGATTTAAAACGGATTGATAGAAACATGCATCTTATCGATTATGAAGAACTCGATGCGGATGATTAAATAATTAAAATGCTATCATTTTTCTTTTTTGCAAAAAATCCATTGACTTTTAAAACCGTCGATTATAATTTAATTGCAGACACGTTAAACACCCCGACGTGTCATAAAATAAATCTACAATAAACGAGTTCGGTGGGGTAAGTTTATTGAGGATTTATCATGGAAAGCATTAAAACCAATCAAACACAGTTTAGCTCTCATTTCTATTCATTCAATCATGCAGGCTCAAATACGCCAAACCTCCGTTTAAACGGAAGAAATTTACATGTGAATACCCCACTCGATCTTTGTCTTGCGTTCGCTCAGTCTATGAACCTTGTACTTTTATCGCATCAAAAACTGAGTGATGGTTTCGCAATCAAAGCAACTTTTTCAAAAATGTTCGTAAGTCAAATTGAAAGCGATGACGATATTCTAAATGTAGTTTTTGCTGTACATAAGTCTAGCTTAAAGACGGTTAACGAAGACGTACCGTTAATGCTTTATCTTTTTGATGATGGCGTTAACGATTCCAAAGAGAATGCGTTTTGGTGTTCTTTTTCGCTTCACGACTGGCTACATCACGTGCAAGTAAATTGACGCTCATAAAGTTCAGGCTTTCTCTCTACGTTAATCTTTCCCCAGATTGACTAATGCCAGCGTGAAAACGCTGGCTGTGTTTCTCTAGTAGATTAATAAAGACATGAGTAAAGCCCCATTATCCGCAATACCTCTCATATCGTCAGATACTGGATAACTCCCCTAGTAAATATCAATTTGTCTGAGCGCACGATAAATATGTCAAGCCGTGATGATTCATCTTGTATGGTAGCGGCCAAGAGCAGACTATAACCAGTGGCAGTATGACTTACTATCGCTACTTACCATTGCAAAGCACCGACACGTTAGACCTCAACCAATGTTATACGCCCCTCCTAAGAGCTAACATCATGAAAAACTTACTCTTTACATTGATAAACATTGTCCTTCATGGTAAGAGTTTATCAATAATGGTTATTTGTCATTTTACGCAATAACTACTGACTTGATACCACCGTGATAGATATGAAAAAAACTCACACTCTTCCGAAAAATTAGTTCTTCACTACTTTGTATTTGCCTCACTCTGGATTTTATTCTCCGATAAAGCGATAGAACTGTTACCTGGAAGTCTAGGTGTGTATTCGTTAGTTCAATCACTAAAGGGAATACTATTTATCGTTGTAACCTCTCTATTGCTGTGGGTGCTAATAAAACGGAACAACCGAGAGCTTCAGCAGGCGTATGATGTCGATTATGTGACTGGTCTTCATAGCCCTCTCGTCTTTTTTCGCTATTTAGAGCAAAAAATCAGTGGTGTGAGTGAACCTGAGCATTATGTACTCTTTCTTCTTGATATTGACAACTTCAAGCCTGTTGCCGATCAACTGGGCTTTGAAAAAAGCAGTCTGTTTTTAAAAGACATCGCACAAACTATCGACTCTCAGAGCGTCTTCCCACTTTTATCATCGCGTATTCACACTGATGGGTTCGCGTGTTTGATTCGCATGCGTGACAAAAACCAGATTGATACACATTTAGCTCGTGTTCAAAGGCAATTCAACGAACACTCACAACATCATGGTATTGATGTCACATGTTCTATCGGCGTTGCACTCTATCCCGTTGATGGAAGAAGTGTTAAACAGCTCATGTCTTCGGCCAAATATGCCCTAACCCAAGCGAAAAAGACAAAAAATACGATTCGCTACCACGATAAAAAACTCGCTGAGCAGGATTTCAAAAAACAAGAAATGATTAATGACCTTCGCAACGCAATACGAGAGGAGCAAATACAGATCGTTTTTCAACCTAAGTATGCGCTGAAAGACAAAAGGGTTACGGGAGTGGAAGTGCTCTCGCGATGGAAACATCATCAATACGGAGATATTTCACCAGCACTATTTATCAAGTTAGCTGAAGAAAACAATCTGTGTAGTGCTTTGACAGAACTGGTTATGAGGCAAGCATCAAAGCAACTTAAAGAAGCTCAGCTCCTAGGGTATAAAGTTCAGAGCGTATCAGTAAACATTTCTGCTACCGAGATAAATAGTGTAGAAGACATGGAGAAAATCGAAGCTTATCTAAGGCAAGATACTGAGTTTACTAGATATCTTTGTTTCGAGATTACAGAAACGGCCATGCTAAACAATATTGAACAATGTGCAAATCTAGTGAAAAAGTTTAAGCAATCTGGCGTAGCATTCTCGATTGACGACTTTGGGGTTGGCTATACCTCCTTCGAAATATTTAATAAGTTAGAAATAGATGAAATCAAGATAGATCAAAGCTTCATCAAAGACATCACGGTTAACTATCGTTCAAGAGCGATTACTTCAGGCATTATTGATATAGCGAAAGGATTCGGTATTCAAGTCGTTGCCGAGGGTATAGAAACGCCTCAACAGCTACGTATTCTAGATGAGTTAGAGTGCGGACAAGCTCAAGGTTTTTTTCTAAGTCGCCCTGTTCCTATCTCGAAGTTGAAAGAAAAACTCGTAAATATGGAGCAATCAGGCAACAGATCAAGTCTGTGACTGTTCTCAGCCAACAGTTTTAACTCAGTGCAGTAGCTATTTGGTTGAAGTATTCGAATTAAACAGGCAATGGTGTGACCTAATAGCAAAATTACAACTCGAAAACGCAGAGCTAACTTATGGACAAAACTGTTTTAGTACTACCGCTCGACTGGTGAGCGAATTAATTAGGAAATTTATCTGTGACACCCCAAGCAGGGACGACTGAAAGTCGTCCGATTGCTTTGCTTAATAAATTTTAATCTTTTTCGTATTGCATATCGATCTGAACACCAAGTAACTTAGATTCAGGAGAGTCATCTCTTAACTCTAGTCTTACCATGCCATATATTTCTTCAAATTCGTCGTCAGCAAGAACATCCTTTAGCGAAGTTAACTGATCTTCGTTAATAGTCGCTATATATTGTTTGTCAGATGCCATCGTTAATTTGTGGGCAAGCTGCAACAATACTGCTCTTTGTCTGGGATCTATATCACTGAACATCCTACTATCATGAAAAATGCTTTGAAAACGGTGAACTCTGGAATTAATTAAATTATTTAAGTCATAACAAAATATTTTAACTTCGTTAATTCCATCTGAAGCATCATTTTGAATTTTCGCACTGATTTTGAATCGTTCTTGGTTGTTGCCCTCATTATTTTGAATTGAAATGCCAGCAGGAACTTGAGGATAAAACTCTTTCGCCAACTCGCCGAATCCAAGATAGACAGGATGCTCTTGCTCTTTGTAAGCTTCTAAATATTCGATTGTATTTACTTCTTGACCTGATAATTCCTTTAGCGCCCCTGCCATTTCTTTTTTAGAATGTGACAAGATATTCTTGTAATCTTGTAGTTTGGAAAGCTTGTTCTTTAGTTTTGTTAATTGGGCATTGATCGCCACGAAAAAGTCCAATGCTCGACTTTTTGCCAGCAACTTCATTGTTTCATCAAAAGCCTTCTGCAATTCATCTTTTCTTTTTTCTTCTTCCAAACGTGTAGCAGATAACTTTTTTAGCTCTTTAGCTAATCGTTCACTTCGTTTGATATGAATATTTTTGTGAAATGCAGTGACATTTTCGAGTGTTTCTAGCGTGCCTTCTTTAAACAGATCAGTAATTTCACCATAAAGACTATAAACTTTCTCTAAGTCCATATCCTGATATAAGCTCATGCTGTGCCTAATATTTTTGATACTAGTTTTTAAGTAATAAAGCCTATTTTTAATTTGCGACAGTTTTTTCAGCCATATCATCTGCTTCTACTTGAATCGCCGCATAGTTTTCTGCCACATTATAGTTTTTAATGTCAGATTCTAGTTTCGTTATATCTTGTGTTAAGCGAGAAATCTCAAATTCAACATCCAAATCACCAGTGTAGTACTCCCTTATTACAGGATCTTTTTTGAACGATTTTTCGAACTTTTCTAGCTCTTGGTAACGCTTCCGCGTGTTTCGTTTTTCATAGACGTAATCAAGGTCCAATTCAAGCAAGAAGGCATTATTCACCAAGGATGAAAATGGCTGTTCTTTCGCAGTTACGAGGCTTGATACATAACTTCTCCGACCTGTACGATAGAAACGTGAAAAAACACTCCTAAAAGTAAGATATGGTGAGTCTTTAGGTATATCTACAAGCATCCGCTCCATTTCAGCATTAAAAGCTGCTTGTCCGAACTCCTTATTATTTAGGTAAATCTTGTTCTGAGTTTTTGCAGCACGCTTTGCGTTAAATGTTTTATCACCAATCTTGAAGTTAAGAGTAAACTCCCATTCCGACAAATACTGTTCAAATGCTGGGATTTTGTTGGAGCCAAGGCAAAAGTTTACGATCTGGAGCAACAAAGATTTCCCAACACCATTATATGTATTGTTTTTATCAGCTGATGTGCTTTTTCCAATAATTAGAGTTAACCCTTTGGGGTTAAAATAAACAGTATTAAAAGATGGCTTATTTGCTTCTAGAGAAATTAACTGCATTTGACTACTTTTCCTTGTTCATTCAACTCAACCGCTCCACATGCGAATAAGAAATCTAACGCTAAAATGATATGTTCAAAATCATGACTAATGAGTAAGTTGAGGTTCTTTAACTTGTCATAGATTTGTTCTGGGGTTTGTGGACGAGACAGTAAATTTAGAATATTCGCGCCTAGCCCCAAAATCGACTCAGATAATCGTATGTGTTTTTGAGGACTAAGCATTTTTAATCACCTTTGGATCATAATTTTGTGGTGGTTCCTCAAAAATGTCACATGCTTCAAAAAAGAAAGCCATAATAGCGATTACATTTCTTTCGTAATCACGCCTCTGCATATTAGACAAATTTTCTGGTAGCATTTCATCAACCATATTCTTAAAAACTATATCGGACTGGGATAAACCTATAGCCGTCGCAACTTCCGTATTATTCGTCTTTAAATAGTGTTGATACATTTTATGCAACGAGTCTCTAGACTGTTGGCGAGAAAATTTACTATTGGTTCTAAAGTAGTCTTCAACATAGCCTACTTGATAAGCCCCTACATTAAGATGCATCGCAGTTCTCTGGCCCAGTTTATTAAAGTGTATCTTGTTATAAAAATCAGGGGGTTCATTGGGTTCAGATGAAGAAAACCCTCTATAATTCGTAGATACATAACCTACAATTTCTGCAACAATTGAATTGTCGATAAATCCAATATCCTCTGATTTAGGATAATAACCACAAATTGAAGCGATACTGTCCTCTGGCAAATCCATGAAAATGTCTTCTAGCTCTGAAGCAAGAAATACATCACAAACTTCAAGGTTGTACTTACTCTTAAGGCTACTAAGTGTCGTGTAAATTTCTGGATAGGCACCATGATATTTATCATTAAACACAAAGTAGAAGTGTCTAATTTCATAGTTATGCTCATTACCCCAATATGCAATTAGACCATCTAGATCTTCTTCAAGCTTTGAAGTGGCGGAAGTAGGATTTCCAACCGGAGATTGAGGGGAATATACTTGGTAGTATTTTCCCTCCAATTGGATAAATCCATCATTTTTTCTGTCACCAATGCGCCCTTGTGGCTTTACTTTTTTAAAGTTCTTGTTTGACGCACGCATCACATCGCAAAACAAATCTTCGAATGCATTCCCATTTGATTCATGGACACGCAATTTAAATGCTTTACGCACATCTAACTTTTGTAGAACATCCATTGGAAGATTCCTTTCATTGCATTGACTTGTTAAATTTTAATTTATCTGAAACTTATTTTTCAGAGCTTTCAATATATGGAAACACTGTGCTTACATTCATGTACCGCAACGCCTTATACGGTTTTTAAAATTTCTACCAAAACGTTGGGTGGAGTGACCTGTTCCCAACTTATTAATCCACCTATGAGCTAGAACAGTAGTCAACTTGACACATAATGGAGCATTAAATAAATTGGGTCAAATTAGGATGATTTGAAATGTTACGAACAAGAGATCTAAGCGGAAATGGGGCAAGAATGTTTCAGCCAGTTTTTGCTTCTGACGCTAAATAGGAATTAAATTCATTTTTTACTTTGTTTACGTTCATCTTTCGATGCCAAACTATGTTGAGCAATTAGATTTGAACCATTAGATACATATTGTTTAGTCGCAGCTAAAGTCGGTGGCTGTTCACTGGAACTAAGTAATGCTTCCCTCCAGAACCTCGTACATATTAACTCGAACCTTCTTCACAATAGAGCTGCCATCTGAAACAGAGTATTGTCCAGCTCTAATCTTAGAACAGAATCCATTTGCTCTCTTAGTTCGCCTAACGCTTACATCATACGCGCCCACGTAATGGAACCTAAGGCGCATGTGGTGTACGTCGCAATACCTAGATTGGTTATGTCTTGGACTTTATTAACTCAGATATTTCCGTAGCGATCTCTTCGATAGTATGTGTTGCTGTGCTGCGGGCCACTTTATCTGCTATTGATGGGCTAAAATCCATTACTTGTTGTTTGGTAATGTTATGCCAGATTGGTAGAAGAATTTGTTCACCAGATACTGTTCGGGTAACAATTCCATCTAACTCATAGTTGGTCCAGCCCTTGCTGATAAAGGCTGGAGACAAAACAACTAGACCTACTCGACTGCTCGCTAGGCCCTTATCTATTTTTTGTCTGAGGCTATCGCCAATGCGAAGTGTCATTTCGTCAAACCATACATTTAATCCTTCATTGATGAGAGCGTTTGCAAGTGGACGAACGAATTCATCTTTATCTTCAGATGCATGGGATATAAATACATCGTGAACCTCTAAACCAGTCTCTGTTTTCGGTGGGATGTCTTTTCGAACAAGGCTTGGAACTTCGCTTAAAGGGCGTTCTTGTATATCTGGTAATGCGCCAGGCAGAACCCGAACAGACGCCCTTGTATTACCTCTGAGTCCTTGCATATCTACTGCAACATGCCAATGCCCAGAGGAAGGAATTTGCAACCGAACTGGTGATTTTTTTGCAAGCCCACCAGTGTAGCGATGACGCCTACCATTTTTGTAGCTATTGAAATTTGAGCTATCCATCAATCGGACGTTAGCACCACTTGTCAGGGTAATTTCTACAATTTCCCCGCGTTTCCTTTGACCAAGGTCGGTATGAATGAACTGCACTCTTTAAATACTCCTTATATACACTGGACATAACAGTGTTCTTTTAACGGACATTTCCTTTAAAACATTTTTAGGAAATACAGATACGGCCTTTGTAACACATTGCTCTCACACGTTTTTAGATTTCAATTCAAACAAATTGCTGAACATGTCTGTAAAAGCCCAAATACACAACTAGAATCATAATCTGCTATAAGGGGAACTAGGCCAAGAACTGACAAGAGAACGTGGTCAAAATGCTTCCGCTAGATGATTTTTGGGCATAAACGCTTCAGCTAGGTGAGACTGAGAAGAAGTCGAACAAAAACGACTAAGAACTTTTAATCAAGGAGACTATCCATGAATTAAACTAGTACGGTAGCATCACTTCGTTCAGTGTTTAATTTAGCTGTAGTAGATCAATACACGTGGTCTCCCAAATTTTACTAAACTAATAATGTAGAAAAAATTACCAGGTACGACTCTATCCAATTATAAAACAACAGGTAATCAGATGTCAGAAAGAAAGATAACTGCCAGTAGCACTAGTGCCATTTACCATGTATGTCCCTTAAACCCAACGGAAGAAATTATTGATTTTGCCGATCACGTAAAGGTATTGAGCCATGTTCTAGCTGACATGATTTACAATCATAAACCCAAGCTGATTGCAATCGAAGGGGACACTGGGACTGGAAAGTCGGGGTTGGCTTCCGTATTAGAGGCTGATGGTATAAATGTTGTGGTTATTAATTGCTCCCAAATGGTTGCCCCTACCAATCCAGAACCCGTAGATATTTCAGATCAGATAACTGACACAATCTGTACTTATGTGATTGACGATGTTAACAATATTAGCGTGAATAGTATAACTGCAATCAATCGACTGGTTGAAGCAGGTGGAACAGTAGTCATATTTTGCCAACATCGTGATGATTTGAGAGCACCAATTAACAATGCGGTTTGGTTAAAACTTGATAAAAATGGACTAAAAATACAGGATTAGAGGTGCGAAACAACATTAACTAATCTACAACATTACCATCTCTGCTTCGAATCCAACGTACCTAAATCGATATGATTGCCGCATTGTCGCTGCACTATCTTTTTAATTTAGCGCGTACGCTTTTCCTTATACATTTCATTATCAGCTTCTTCTATCCTTTTTTCTATCGATAGCGGGCTATCATAGCTGTAATGACTGACACCGCAGCTATATTCAATACGATAAGGTTTATTAATTTCTTGGTTTAATTTCACTATCTTATCGCTAAATCTGGCCAGAATGCGCGTTACTGAGTTTGATTCTGTATCCGTAAGAAATACCACAAATTCATCACCGCCCCATCGGCCTATGACATCACACTCTCTGAATGTTTCAAGAAGTGCCATTGCGAATTCTTTTAGTACATAGTCGCCTTCATGGTGACCATAGGTATCATTGATCGGCTTAAACTTGTTCAAATCGAACACGAGGATAGAGCTTTTGAGGTTTTTGCGCTTGCACATCTTTAAGGTATGGTCTGCCAATAACAAAAAGCCACGACGGTTTGAAATCATAGTAAGTTCATCTAAGGTTGCCATTTGAACCGACTGTATTTCTTGCTCAATCATTGCCCCCAAATCTTGCAGAAGTAAACGATCTTCTTCGTCCATCTCTCTTGGCACACTATCAATTAAACATAGAGTACCAATATTGATCCCTTGTCTCAGTTTAAGAGGATATCCTGCGTAAAAACGAATATTAGGATCGTCAGTCACCAGAGGATTGTCACAGAACCTTTTATCGTCAATCGCATTGGGAATGATAAATAGTCCGTCATTATTTATTGCATGCCCACAAAAAGAAATTGCTCTTGGAGTTTCAGTTACCTCCAAGCCTTGAGCGGACTTAAACCACTGACGGTTTTCATCTATAAGACTAACCAATGAGATTGGAACACCAAACATACGTTTGGCCATTCTAGTAACGCGATCGAAGCGTTCTTCATGCGTGGTATCTAATATCTCAAGCGCTCTTAATGCATGTAAGCGTTCTGCTTCGTTGTCAGGTATCTTTGGGGGTTGCATATGTTCTCCCTCAATGAGTCTATGGCTTACAAGGCCACTGCTTTTTGCGACATTAATATGTAGAAGTGTTATAACTATGCGACTCGATTGACTTTAATTAAAGGTGTAGAGTCGAATTTTTCAAGAGTGTTCTTATCATTTGCTTATTTATTCATCAGCGTTACTTGTCCCGATTTAGTTATACTTTGACAACAAGTTCACCTTTCCTAATATGATTAACTAGCTACTGATATTTGGCTCTAGCAACGATTGGGCAACGACATAATGGCGTTCAGTATTGCTGATGATAAACAAATTCACGCTCTACTGCGAACCGTGACATCCATTTAAGTCAAAAAGCGAGTTCCATTGACTAACAATAAATCACATGGGGGCTGTTTTAACAAAATATCCACAGTGCTACCAGACCAAAATCGAGATACGGCGCTGCGCTTACACGCGCCAATAACCAATACATTGGCTTTTAGTGTTCGTACTGCCTTAGGCAAGCTTACTTCAGGGTTTCCATCAAAGAGCCGTAGAGAAAAATGATTTAAGTGATGTTCATACAGAAATTCCTGTATGTGAAGTTTTTGCTCTTGCAGGATTTGTGACTTGTATTTTACTAGGTAGGGGGCAACATGACGACAATACACCAAAGTGACACGAGCACCCAAGTTATCCTGCCATCGCTTACCTCTCTCCACAATAGACAAATCAACCGATGCCTGTTTGTCTCCCTGATGTAATGGATCAATAGCGCAAACAACGTTAAGCGAAGCCGACCAAAAAGATTTCTGTAGCATAAGAACATCAACATCCAGTGTGGCCAATTTTTCTAACAATCTTTCATCTATCGGTTTGGCAATATGATCGACTAGCAGTAACTCCGCAGCGCCCTTCTCTAAATTAGAAGCAAGGGACTTTATCCAATGCGATCCCTCCAGTGGTGTAAATTCGATAGCGGGAATTTCAATCTCTTCGTTTGTACAATACTCTGATATTTTTCTGGCCACTTCTTCAGTCCAGTTTTGGAGTTCTACTATGCGGTCTTCAATATGCTTGGGATCAGAGCGTAAAAAGTTAGTAAAAACGTGTTCATCACTGCGCCGATAATCTTCTATAAAGATGACCACCTTACGACCCCTCGCCAAATTGACCACTTTGGATAAGATTTTTAACGAAGGAACTTTACATAGGTAAGCAAGAAAGAATACTTTGTCCATAAAATACCTTTTGCGAGAGTGAGTTCTTAATTAAGTCCAAACTTTGCGAGTTCTACTCAGAAAGTATAGGCCAGCATTAGAAAGCCGAGGTAAAACCCTGAGCTTACCGACACAAATTTGCGCACAAAAAATAGCAACTATGATACACATCTCCACTCGTTTGCCTGCCACTTAATATTGAATGACCGTAATTATCTTGGTACTGAGGTGTGTTCTTGAAAAGAAGATATTGTCATCACGATACGATATATTTACTTCATACTAATTCGGCTTTGATGTGATTAAACTGGCCGCAACTCATGAGAAATCGAATGTAATGAATCATAGCGTTGAAGGCAACACAGCCATACAAATGAGCAAAAGGGAGAAAGGCACATTTTATATCACAAATGATGGTGGGTTAATTTTTGGTGGTCAAGGAAAGGCTGGATTGCACAAGGTAAAACTTTGATCTAACTAAAGATGCAAGCAACGTCTAGATTTTAAGGGGGGTTGCTTGCATTCTAACGATTGAGCTGAAAAATTATTAAACACTCATTGCGATATCTAGCCAATACGAGTATTGCTCATCTGACTCAAATTCATTAGGTGACACATGACAGTCAATTTCCAGTCCATTCTGAAAGACTAGAAATCCACAATCACAACCAAAAGCATATTGGTCAGCAAATTTTACTTTAAAGCGGATTTCACGGTACTTCTCTGATAACGCGATGAATATTGGATATGGAATAATATTTAAAGTGATAAACTCCACTCTACCGTAAGCATAATAAGGTCTTTCCTCAACTTTGAATTTACTATGCAAAGCGTTCCAATGTGACTTCCAATGTTTATAATTCCAATCACTGTCTTCCTCAACATGACAAGAACTATTCTTTTCTTCCAACACCTTCAAATATTTAGGGCTAGGAATTAATTTATTAAAATCGAATTTATTATTTTCATTACTAATTGACTCAATAATAGCACTTGCATGATCAATATCTTCAGTTTTAAATTCGATAATATTTAACATATGATTAGGCATTATTTTCACTCCTATTTATGAATTATTTATGGTTTTAACTTGAAATCTTTTGTCTTCACAAATATTGAGTAAATCCACTGGGATCTTTAGCCTTAAAGTCGCGCCTTCGCTCAAGACGGTTGTCCATCGGTTTTTTGAGCCACCCGAAGTACAATAGCCCGATAGCAATGCAATTCCAGTTTCAATTCGAGCACCTGAATCACGACTAAATGCTTTACAAATAGGATACCCAAGAAACTCTATCGCTTTGCCATGCTCTTGTATTTCCTCGATAGCCTCAATTTCAATCGTAATGAGATCGCTATTGAAGGTTTGATCAAGTTCTTCAACTTCTTTTTCTACGATATTGGAAAATATCCAAGCGCCCTGAGATTTATCCCAAGTTCCACCCAGTTTACGGCATTTTTCAATCAATAGTGTGTTATATTCTGACCTTAAGGAACAAATGCCTAATTTAGTTTGTTCTTCTACATTTGCTGCTAACTTATAAATCAGATCAGTCCCATACTTTGAGCGAACTGAGATATCTATAACAGCAAGAAAATGCTCACCTAACTCTAAGTCTTTTGAGCACTCGTCGATCAAAATCTTACAAGATTTATTATTGCCCGTCGTCGCAGCAAAGTACTTTCTGTTCTTTTTAATTACATTGAAATTCATAATATTTACTCCATTTATTTACTAGTGATACCCTCCTCTCACCGCTAGGGTGACGAATATTTTTAATATTGTTTCATTTATTTAACTCAATCTTTACGCAAGTAGAGATAGAGAGTTTTCAGGTATATTAAAACCAATAAAAACTGCCCAGTCAACCACAATTTACATTAAAAACAATGACTTATATTTACTTTTGAGCTTGTTTATATCTAATAAGAAACATGAACTAGCGGGAGGAAACCTATTTACCCCCTATCGGGGGTAAAAGCCGACTTACCCTCTAGAGGGGGTAAATTGCACTATAAACTTTGGTTTGATTAAAACTATTCAATTATTGACCAATGCACTGTGTAAACAGTGCTCGTTCACGGGAAGCGGCTCTCGCCGCAGATTACAAATGACCGATTTGGTTGGCTGTGACTTAAGGCACTCTTAAAGGTCGTCAATCACGGGGAGTGAATTATTCGTTATGACTGATTAAAGGATAGCTTTGACCGAAACAATGATATGGAGCTTCGTGTTGTGGCCTGCGCACCATATGTATCACGGCGTAGCTCTTGAACTCTAGGATGAGAAAAGGATGAAACAACGGATTTGGGGACTGAGACTGTATGCCTAACAGCACAAGGGATATCGCCGAAGTAGGCAATGCGGCGTCAGATGATATCGCCGCAATTTACGACCCCGCAGGGTCGATTTACCGAAGAATAGGTGCTAGCTTTTAGCAGTATATGAATCCTGGTTTGATTCAATTGATGGTGAATGACTGTTGCTTTATTACTAGCACTGATAGTAACTAATTATATACTTCTAAACATGCTCTTTTAGAAAATTACCAATCATTATTTGGTTTATCCATGTGTTGGTAAATGTTTAGAGCATAATTCCAATCATTCCATTGCAATCGTTGACCATTTAAATTCATACACTCATCTAGAAATTCATTATAATCGTCGTTACTCGCGAAAAGTTTGAAGCGGTTAATTCGTAACTCTGCTCTTGCTCGATTATCAACAGCCACTAAAACAATTTGTTCTCCATTGACAGCTTTGTAGTTTTCTAAACGGATGTCATTGCCTACACCGCAACCCGCTACATGGAAATCATAATCCTCAACGTCAAGGCCCGTTCTCTCCTCAAGCAACGCTTCAAAAGTATACTCCTCAGCAAATCCTATCTCTGCTGCTTCTATAACTTTTTCAAAGAACTCTGTCATTGTTTCTTCAGTATATGAACTGAATACTGTAAGGTTATCATAGTCAGAAATTAGACAATTCTGGTGATCTAAATCTAGGGCCGAAACTTGGCAATCAGATGAGAATTCTCCATCGTATAATTGAACAAATAGGTCACCAGACCACTGATGCTCTTCACTCTGTATACTAGCTGTTACAATAGCGTTAAATCCGTATCCATAATCACAGGGAAAAGCCTCTTGAAAGTGCGTAATAATCTTAACTTTTTCTGTATCAATATCTTCTCTATCGTGACTTGAAGCCAATTTAACTGTGTCAGTAAAGTCGTTATTAGAGTTCGCTACAATTTCTCTTACGCTCACTTTCACATCATCAATGATGTGCTGAGCCTTTTTACTCTCTACTATAGATTTTTCTGAGTCATGTAGCTCACGGACAATCTTGTTTTTTTGTTTAACCATTTTTTTTCTCCATTTATATACTAGTAAAGTCCCCCCTTCACCTCTAAGGTGATGAATTATTTGATATTGTTTAATTTATTTAACTCAATCTTTATACAAATTGAGATAGAGAGTGTTCAATCTTATTAAAACGTATAAAAATCTTTTTGTCAAAAATTTATATCAATTAAAACAAAGACTTATTATTTACTTTTAAGGCTATTTATATCTAATAAAAACAAAGAATCGGTTTTACCCCTTATCGGGGGTAAACGACAGACTACCCTCTATAAGGGGTAAAGGTGGTTTGTTGACTATGAAGCAAACATTGGCTAATGCACTGCGAGAGCAGTGCTGATTCAAAGCGGCTAACGCCGCATAGAACAAATGATTGGTCTTTGTGGAGCAAAACTGATTGATTTAGTTCTATTGGATTACGCAACAAAGCTCCTCTTAAACATAAATCAATTACAGAAACTATTGTCCAATAATTTTAGATACGATTAAGCAATATGAGGGAGACGATCAAATCGCAATTAGGTAAAGTTTCAGATATAAATAACATATTTAAGTATGTTTTATCCATGTCAGGTTACAGTAATGGCTAGTCATGAGTTAATCAACTCCATAACTCACCCATAATGATAATAAACGACTTCACGAAATTCTCGCAAAACAACGACTGCCACTTGCTCGTCCATCACTTTCCATCACCGTCACTACTGGAAGTTATGTGTACAACATGAAAGGCGATGAGAAATTGACATCGAAACAATTACTCACTTTAGGTGACCTCGATATGTATCAAAAGAAAGGTGGTCGCCATCGTTAACGAACCATCCAAAAACTAGGAACTCTATGGGTAAACAATGAATGTGGACTAGGAACTACCTAGGTAAGTTAAGAGCTAACACATACGAACATTGACAGCTTCATCACACTTCGTACTTTGTTACTCAAAAACATCCAAGGATGTGTCAGCAAAACCCTGACAAATTTATGCCCCTTTCCCATTTAGAGTTATTAATCAGGTCTGTCACCATCATCACATTTGACCAAATTCTGTTAATGGATCAGTATGCCTAACATTGACTATCCATGTGATACATATGTATCTACTGATTCAGTGGTTATTTAGTTAGAGATCCTAGAATGTGCGATTACGATGATACACTTCAAATAGAACAATCCATCTTTCATAAATGCAGATTTGATGAGATAGATGAAGATTTACTAAAATATGGTTCGGGCTACCGATTAGCTTCTCTTATCACAAGAGCTGAGGAAGATGGGAATGAGCAATTAGCAAAACTATATAAAGTTCTTAGAAAAGCGTGTGAGTTACGATTGAAATCGGGCAATAGGCTAGAGCCTTATGAATGCTATGGGAAAGAGTCTATCTCAGGACTATTTACTAATAATGATTTTCAAATTCTTGATGAGGCACGAAAACATACCTCATGCAAAGCCTTTATTGCCAGACTTAGTGATTTAAGATGGCTACACCACAGACCTAAGTCGATCAGCGATGCACACACTGTAATAGAATTATATACGAGCTATGATATTTGTCAGGACAATTGGCTAGACAGCAGAAAGTATTACTATGAGAGAGCTATAAGGCTAGGTTTACAGCTTGGTAAGGGGTGCTCTGACAAATTAGATAATATAAAAATCAGTTTAGTTTCAGCGCTTGAACCTGATTACCTCAAAAGCAAGTTTATGAAACTTTGGATAGCTGAACTGTTGGAATTATTTTCCCAAGATGAAGATGAAATTAGAAAAATCGCGGAACGTTTCACATCTATAGCGCAAGAACTGAGCGAGCAAGATGACTATTATTCTGCTCGACTTTATTTAGAGCATGTATCAACTAAATATAGAAAAATTGAAGATGATGTAAACTGGCTTGAAACAAGGATTCGTATAGCAAGCTCTTGGGAAAGAGAGGCCTCTATCCGAGACCAAGCATTGGTCAAAATGACTTTTTTTGAAAATGCGATTCAATCCTATCGAATGATACCTAATGCAGATAGAAGCACATATGGTATTGATGAAATAATTAGTGACCTAAGGCTGAAGCTCCGTGATGCAGGAAAAGCAGCTGTAGATGAAATGACCACAATTTCCGTCAAAAGCCCTGATGTATCAGATATTATAGAGGCGTCTATAAAGCACGTTACAGGTAAAGAGACTCTAGATTTAGCTTTATTATATTTCTGCGGGCTTTATTCGGGTATATCAAAATCACAATCTATTGAGTCAGCTATTGAGACTTTAAAAGTAGGTGTTGTTTCTCATCTTTTTGGCATGGTGCAATTATCTGGCGATGGGCGAAAAATAGGTAAAGAAGCTCCGCTTATGCTGTCAGAACAAGGAATACCTGAGGATACGCCCAAAGCACAAGCTATTGATAATGCTATTATGGAAGCTGACTTCGTTGTAAAAACACAAATACTACCAAGCCTTGCAGCCATTCTAGAGGAGCATGATATAACTTTACATGGATTGGAAACTGTATGCTCCGTCTGTCCAATCATCCCAGAACAAAGAGCAAAATTGTTTGCTAAGGGATTGTATTTTGGTTTTGAATATGACTTTGCCTCTGCAATCCATCTACTTGTTCCTCAATGGGAGCATATAGTCAGAACTATTCTTAAAGAGAGTGATGTTCATACAACCATGCTTGATGCGGATGGCATAGACATGGAATGTGGATTGTCCACTTTATTGGAAAAAAAGGAAGCAGAAGAAATATTCGATGACAATTTACTGTTTGAGATGACAGCTTTTTTAACACATAAACGTGGTCCTAATCTCAGGAATGAACTAGCCCATGGTCTTCTAGACGATGACAGAGTATGCAGTTATTCCGCTATATATTGGTGGTGGAGATCTCTTAAACTAGTAGTATATTCTCTAGTTCATAGAGTTGATGATACAGAAGATTCGTAGTCACTTTTTTCAAATTTCCAATACCTAAAGTAATTTGTGGATTGCTAAGTTAGCAAAGTCACTGACACGCCTTTGTCCAGAACCTTCACAGTGGGCACATTCACAGTGGGCACTTTCTAAAGCAAAAGTGCCCCATTATTTAGTAGACCTCTTACTCATTCACATCCTGTTAATGGGCTTTCCCCTACTAAAATTTATCCATTCTTCTAGTGGTGTTCGTTTGTAAATCCCCGTGTTGTATCATGGGGGTATATTCCACGTAACCTCATGCCGTTAACGGGACTCAGATAAAAGAAAACCGCCCTTTAGGGCGGTTAGTTTAAAGCAAGTATATTTAGATGCCTTTTATCTACCGCAGCATCTCTTATACTTATTCCCACTACCACAGGGACACTTATCATTTCTGCCAATTTTAAATTTCATTTTCTTTTGAATATCTGACGGAGAGATTTTCTTTGTGTTATTTTTTATCTCTTTCGGTATTGCTTTTTCCATATCCTCATCATATGCCCATAGAAAATCTACTCCTCCCATGAATACTGGATATTTAGTAATAGCATCAAAAAGAACACCAAACCACTTATCAAATTTACATGAGTATTTCTTCATGTTCATGTGAGCCAACATTCGATTAGCTTCGTACTCTAAGTCGATTTTATTCTTACATAAATCCACATGTACCGTTACACCGTATTCGTCCATAAGCAACGAAAAGTCGTGTAGTTTGGAATCTTGAATACATTTGTACGAACAACCGTCTACTGCTTTATTGAAATCATTGATGGCCTTACTGGAAAATTTGAGCAATTCCAAACCAAAATTAATAACTCCCCTATCATCGCCTTTATCAATCACCGATATTAACCTTGAAAAAGGAGTGTTCACATGATAAGTGAGAATTCCCTCTGGTGTCTTTTTCCCTCCCCAGTAAGGTATTCTTCTAGACATTATTGCGTGATCTAAATCTCCACATATACTTTCATCTAAGCATGCGAATGTATAATCAGATGAAAGCCACAAATTATCCTTTAAATGATGAGATAAAAGTGTCAATTCAGAGCTTGCAACAAAATCATTAAAATAACCAGCTCGTCTATCTATATAGCTAATGAAGTAAAGTGGAGTGTTTAAGAATTCACTCATCACATCCAAGAAAAATATATCCATTACAAAAGGTTTCTTGATAAGTTCAAGGTCACTATCAAGAGTTAACATGTTCAGAGACTGAAATGTTAACGATGGGTAATGTTCTGATGTAATGGCAATAGGATAGAAACAATCAATATCTAAGTTGAGTTCAATTTTTTGATTATTTTCGTCCTTTAATATTACGTTTTTGGAGTGCAAAGCTTTAGCACACTTCACAGCTTGGTCATATGCATTTTGTACTGCTGCTACAAAATCCCGCTTAGCCGCATCCCCATCACCTTGTCTAGCTGGAAGAGTTAAAGCCTTTGACTTTGCTTGAAATATTAATGCTTTGTTTCCAAATAAAACTAAGACATCTATTTCGCTTATTCTAGTTTTTGAGTCTCTATATATTTCAATGTTGCTAAATACATTTTTTTCACCGAATACCTTCTTAAGGTATTTTATGGTCATTTTTTCTACATATTCACCACGATGTTTTTCTGCCTGTTTCAAATATTTCTTATCAGTATCACGAATCCAGAACATTGGAGATTCATATAGATTTTCTAATAAACTATAGCTGTTAAATATATAGTAATTATCATTAAAATTAATTATAGGTCGTAATTTCACATCGTTCAAATCAGTAACGTTATTGAAGTTACTGTTATTTGTTGAGCATGTAAAGCACTCTATAAATGAAGATAGTTCTGATTTTTCAAAATCAATCTTTTCACTTATAGCATCAATGTCTATTCTAAATATTTCAAGTAAGTCTTCATAGTTGGTTACTTTCTTGTAAAACCTACTTGCTTTTTCATTAATGTTTTCTTTTATTATGCTAACTAACTTAACTGCATTTCTAACTGTGAACCCCTTGTTTTTAAGAATCCACTCTTCATCCTGTACATATTTTTCTATAGACAGATCGTTATATTGAAAATCATAAGCACTGTCAGCAGAATAAAATGTAGATTCACGGATAGAAGCTGGTGAACTCATAAATCTTTCACCAAAACCTTTAGATGAATCCATATCTGAAAATAATGCTTCAATAGCACTAGGGTTAAAAGTCATGCTGTTATGAAGTTCTTCAAGAAGACTATCTGAATCATTTGCTAATTTATCTATTTCTTCTTGCGTTATGGCTAACTTCGTTAATGGTTTTTTAACCATTAAACCTAATAATGTATTGATTTCATTTTTACACAACTTATTTTTAGAAAACCAATGGCTAAAATTCTCAGCAATACTCCTCCCTGGAGAGGTCACAAGAAAGTTGTCCCTAAAACAAAGGGATGCAACTGCGTATATATATCCGTTTGATTTACAAATTTCTTCTAGTTGACTAAAGACATCTTGCTCTGCTCTCTGCTTTATCATTATCACACCTTTTTCCTAGCCTATGAGTACGAGATTATAGTTTCTTGAACTTCACTATATAGTGAAGGACCTCATGTTTAGTGGAGTGTCTTGTCTTGCAATTTTTAGTAGATAGGAAGTGGCCTTAAGCTCCAACTCGCTTTGAATCGCCAACAGAGCAACGCCTAACTGACAATATTTGACTTACAAAAAATTATTAATGAATTGCTAATATTCAATTTTTCGTAACGCATTTTTGTCCAGAGGTGTGTCAGAGCTGATCACGGCAAACTATGATCGCGGTAAACTCGCCTTTGTTTCACTGTACTTCAGCGGATATATGCCCTATTTCTTCACGCGGCTCTTTGACTAAATTTAACTAATAGATTTACTATGAATCAATACGTCTATTAATTCAGTGACGATTCTAAATAACAACTATACCTTTAAGCGAAATCTACCAACTCAAGCGAATTTTCT
Organism: Vibrio sp. YIC-376; assembly: GCF_052353105.1. Lineage (NCBI taxonomy): Bacteria > Pseudomonadati > Pseudomonadota > Gammaproteobacteria > Vibrionales > Vibrionaceae > Vibrio > Vibrio sp. YIC-376. Next base: position 70,340 of record NZ_JBBWFK010000005.1, on the reverse strand, counting down.
TATCGGTTCTGGACCCTACAGTGGCTGATTTTCGATCCTATAATTGCCCCTAGAGACAAGGATATCTTAAATGCAGAGATACGCAGCGCTCTTTAACGAACAACGGAGAATTAAGCGCAATCAAGTGGCTGGAGTTTTTCTTTAGAACTAAATTTGAAAAACCTATATCAATTGCGCTTTATCAGCAAAAAGCATTGACTACCTGATTTTAAAATTAAAGTAGCTATAGAAGCAGGGCTTCCACTTCTTTGCCCATGAGGATCTCAAAAGATGTATAAATAGCAGTAAGACGCTCTTCGTTTCCACGTATCTCAATACGAGCAAAACCTTTAGATGTAAGTCTCTCAATAGAAACCTCAAGCTCTTCGACACTACAATCCGTTATCTCTGCTAGCTTCCCTACACTATTTACTCTCTCACGAGAAATCATATACAAAAGCTTAATATTATCGTTAGTTAAAACCTGTGCCAGCTCCGTTAATGATGTAAACCATAAGTGAGGAAAATTTTCGATATGGTTTAATTTACCAGCTGAAACATTCAACATATACTTACGAACTAGTTCTTCATCGGCTATTCCAATTCGAGCTTTCATAGTCTATCCGTATCTAAAATATAATACTTCCCTTTAATGGAAAGGAAAGACAGTGATAATTATGAAAAATTACAGCAGATTTATCATACCTCAGTATCAAATTTATTTAAACCACGCTCTTATTATTCACTACTTTGATGAAGGGCGATAATCTTCAGGACATCAGCAGTAATATTAATTGCTTTAGTGCCAGATGGTATATCCATCTTATCTTGATATTGCACCCAAATTTCTCCATTTTTAGATATGCGGATCATTGCGAATGTGTCATTAAGAAAAGACTTATTAACACCAAGTTGTTCATGAATATCATCCATATGGAATCTTCCTACATTACTCTATAACATATCCCAATTATAGTAATCCTTTATTTAGCGTTAAACAAGAGTGTCTAATTAAAAATTAGGTTCAAAGTATAGCAAAGAGATTATATAAGAATAAAACCAGCTCTTTGAGCTGGCAGTTGTCAAAGTTATCTTTGAACCATAGTTATTAAAAGAAGAACTCTATCGACTTTCTTTGACTATTCATTTTTTTAGGCTTATCGCCTTGATCAAAGCAATCTATTTTATCCTTATGCTTTAAAAATCGTGTAGCATTAAGCTTGCTTGAAATTTTAACACTCGATAAATGGTTAATATTTTTTATTCGTTCGACCAGTGCTCTATCAAAAAACAACATATTATGAAAAAGCACGTCAGGCATAACATAAGCATCTAACACTTGTTTAATTCTATACATTGCCTGATACAAATCCTGTGCTTCAACTACAGTTAACAAACCTTCTAAAGCCAATTTTGTAACAATGTCTGCGACCTCATGTACTGGCTTTGAAACGTTTGCCGCTTGTTTCTTAATGCCTGCTCTATCAATATCGAAGTACCCTCGACATTCATTTATTTTTGCTTCATAATATAATCTATAATAAGATTTGTGCTTAGCTATAAACTTGTCGTAAGCTCCTTTAGTAACATTATACTCGCCTGACTTTACACATTCAGTTACATCGTTTTCTAGAAACTCTTCAAATGTATATTTTGGAATGTCATCAATACGTTTTTTAGCAACAATGACCACCTTATTCTTAGGACAGCCATTTCTTACTTCTTCATCACATCTTTTAATATTTAGTCGAAGATAAAGAGTCATTCCTTTCCTATGTCGATACGGAGTGTAGTTCTTACCATCATCAAGTATATTATTTCTTTTCTTATCAATCGCGACATTCATTGCATCTGCATAATTAGCCATAACTTAAACCGTACAATTTATTCTTATCTTTTAATACAAGATACCAGTTAACTTTATATAAGTAAACAAACTGTAATTTAAAAAAATATAATTGTAACAGGTTGATTCGTAAACTTTATCTATTACGAATCAACTAATATTCATTATTATTGACAGATAAATTTAATAAACTATTTATTAACTATGACGAATCATTGATTTTTAATAATGAGCGAGACGTTAAAAAATAATGACTAGTGAATTATATGTAGAAAGTAATATCATTACATTTAATGACAGCTATAAATATTAGGCTACTTATTTATACCTTTGTGATCCTGACTAATGATAGTTTCTAATAGTTTGTACACCGAACTCCGTTGTGGTTTATCATTCTTGTGTAAGATCTCAACATGAGCAGTAGCAATAAAAGTCTTATAGTCACTCTCAGAAATCTGTTTTGTGCTTAAATTTTCAAATACATTTACCATTGCTTTTCGCTTAGTGATGCCGCTAAATGCCTTATCAAGAGTATCCAAAAATAGCGCTTCAATAACTGTTTCAAAACCCATTTCGACATCTTTAAGCATCGAAATCATCTCAACGACATACACGACATCAGAAGCGCCTTTTAATCTTTTACGTGCTCTCAGGTTCCACTTCATATCATCTATTAATTGTTCCACTTCCCTACGATATCTAACATTCACAGAAAGCATCACAAGATAAGTCATCATATCTTGATCTTGCTTACTTTCATAAACTCTAAGCGCATTATCTGATTGTTCTTGAGCGTGCGCAGCCGCTCTTTCAAGTTCTTCTTCATAGTTACTCAGGTCCTTACATGCGTCATGTAGAATACCATTTGAAATAAGCTTTCCGAGTGTATATTTTCGATTTCCGCCTAGTTGAGAGGCAGACATTCGAACCCCGTCGAGATTAAATACGATCCCCACCGCAATCCCCTTCTTTGTTTGTAGTTCTACTTTGAGGCTTGAATGTGTTGACTCAACAGCAGTAACAAACTCTGCAAGATTAGAGCGTGGCTTTAACTTATTGATACCAGTTTTTACCAGTCGAGCGATTTGAGCCTTTTTGTTAAATGTTTTAGCGTCATTAATATTAGCAGCAGTATCGTAACCAATATCATTACTACTTACTAATTGTCGCAGACCAAACTCTATCTCTAGCTCCCTCATTACTTCTTGTGCTCGTATCTTGCTATAAGAGTCTTTGATGCGCTTTCTTGTCACTATATCGATGGTAGATGTGATTACATGTATATGTTCTTCGTCGGTGTCATTATGTTTGAAAGCAATATATCTACAATTTGCATAACCTAAATGGTTCATCAACTTTTTAGCTGTTTTACACCATTGTGGATTAGTTAAGCTTTCATTTGTATCGAGGCTAACTATCATGTGCTTAAACTGCTGTTTAACACTTGGGTTAAGTCTAATAGATTCTTGCATCTCTCTTATCGCAAGTGTCATATCTAACATCTCCCCTGGTTCGTTTTTAGCATTTAAAGGGATATGTATAATATTATTTGCATAAATAAATTCTGTTACTGCATCAGCGCTTTTAGTCGCTCCTGCACCATAATTTACTAAATATTTAGCCACTCGTTCATCGTCACCAGCAACATACTTTATGAGAGCATCTGCGGTCAGCTCAGTATGCTTACCGCCTTTTTGTGCAGGTTCCTTATAGATCATGACTTGAGCCTCTTAATTCTTTCAGTGCCTGAACAAGCTTGTCTTCACTTAAATGCTGTTTTGCTATTTCATAAGCCGCTTCTTGAGTAAAGCTATTCACTAGCAAGTGACGAGTGGCCTGAAACTCTCTTAATAGTCCCGCTAGTACTACAAGAGTACTTTCTATTTCTTCTCTTGTGAGAGCTTTACTATTCTCAATATCGGTGGCAATTGTTTTAATTTGATCACTGAGTTCTGAAGTTTCTGAGAAGAACTCTTTAGATGCCTCTAAAATGATGGGTTTGACTTTTACAGCATTATTGATGACGTCACGAGTAAATGCTGAAAGCTTTGAATAACCAGCTATGCATTGCTTTTTAACTAGCTCTTGATATTCTTTCTCAGTGAGATTTGTCTTTACTGATTTAATCTGCAAATCAGCAGGTTCTTTACGAGATTTGTATTTCTCTTTTTTTACTGTCTTAATGGCAGTTTCAATAGCTCTAAAATCTTTTGAACCTACATTTCTTAAAATGTCTAACATATCGTTGTTCATAATTATTACCTTTTATTGTATCTATACTCACCTCTCAAATAATTAGATATAGCTATTAAGATCTAAGACTAACAGCATATGATAAACCAGCGCTAACACCGAAGGGGGTTAGTGCAACCAACCAGAATGGGCGGAGTATTTGTCGGAGATTTTATTTGGGACAAATAAACGCGCAGACACAGCTTGCTTCAAAATTAGATAATTATATTATTAATTTAAACGATAAGATTTTCAATATTTATTTTCACACAAATAAAAGTTTAGTTAACATTTAAAATAAATTTATAAATAGTATATTCAAGAAACAATAAATAAAACCATAAAATTCAACATTATAAAAACAATACCTTAATTAAACATTTTTATTTACTTATCATGTAAGTAGATTTAATAGCTAATTACTTAAATATTAAGTAATCTTAGTGTGATTTATTTTTGTAGTGTAAGTATTCTGACAACAAGACTAATTAAAAATAAAATAGACTTTACTTACTAAAAATGAATATAAAATTAAGAAAAAATAGGTATAGTTCTATTCTTCATTGTAATATAATTAATAGCATTATTTATGTTAACTATAAATTTTATAACAAAATTATGCATATATATCTAGGATTTGTAGACTTGAAGTTATCTTTAGAGCGAAACCGAACGTCCTATGTAGAATTCAAACTTAACTCTACACCTTCCGTTCAAGGCGTTGAGGAGTGATCATCTATCCCAAACGTTAAGTGAGATTTCTGCTCTAGCGGTCATAAATTTATATAAAAATTAGAGCAGTAGATATACTGCTCATTTACTATGAGTGAAACAATGTACGGCAGGCTAAATCAGATAACAATCTTGTATCTTGTACGTATTCGAATGCTCTTACGATTCTGATGCAGTGGGTAGGTTAAATCTAAGTAATCCCTTACTTTCTGATTTACTAGATTTTTCTTCTATTCCAACTAAACCATTTTTTGAATAAGATTCGATGATATGATCTATGTCACGACTATTATCATCATATCCACACTTTATCGAAAAATTGTTTAAAGAACCTATGATTATTTCCATATTCTCTTTTGTGAAGTACACTATGACACGATTATCTTTCAAAAACTGATTAAATAAAACTCTATCTTTTTCAGCTGAGAAATCAAGATCCATGCTAGAAATTTTACCTGTAATCAATGACTTACTGTTCTTGATTTCATTTTCAATTTTTTCTCTTTCCATTCTTTTAACATTGTAATGATTTTCCCATTCGTCATCATCAGTATATTTTGCCATAAATGTACGTATCTTTGACATTTCCTTATTAAGGATATTAATTTTTTCTTCTAAATGAGATATATCAACACTTTGCGAAAAATCATATTTCAATGATTTAAGAACACTATAAACTTTATTTTGAGCTAAGTAGTAATTTATATTTTCGGATTTACATTTAGCGTTTTTTCTCTTCTTATTACACTTTAAATACTGACCTTTGGCTGGATTCTTAACCTTTCGGCTAGAGTATGCCATTATATATCCACACTTAGTAAATTTTACATAGCCGTTCTCATCTTCATTTCTAATTAAACAACCACACTTCCCAACACCGACAAAAACATTACGAAATATATCACTAGCACCTCCAGTATTTTCCCGCGTTCTTTTTTGAACTGCATAGTATGTTTTATCATCTATGATTCTAGGATAGTAATCTTTACCATCTAATTTTCCAATTACGTTTGGATTTCTTATATATGCATTGATAGAAGATTCAGATAGAGGACTATTTTTAGTTGTTTTTACTAGATTACCATTATCATCAAACTTGTATCGGTATATCTCCAATTCACCAAGACTCTTAATGATTTTTTGAGGTCCATAATTAAATTTAAGTTTTAAATCAAATATTTTCCTAACAATTTCAGCATTTTCTTCAATTATTGTATAAGATCTCAAGTCTAAGTTTCTAACTAACCAGAAAGGTGGTTTGGCGATAGACTTTTTTCCTGAACCTTCAAGCAATTTTCTACTAGCTTTTATTCTTGTACTTTTCTGACTAGACTCTTGGTATGCTAAGTGCATTCCGATCTCAAGTAGTAGTCTCGCTGATACACTAGATATACCTTCCATATTTTCTTCAAATACAAGATTCCATTTCGTGATAGCGACTTTAACACCAGCATCGAGAATGCTTTGAAATTTCTTCCTCACAAAGTCAACATTAGCGCGACTAAACCTGTCTATTAATTCAATGACAATAAGATCGCCTTTCGCAATCTTTCCACTTTCAATGTCTTTCATCAAAGTCCCGAGTTCGCCTCTTTTAAAATTGGCGGTTGTGTAAGCGCTTTTACCATGGTCTTCATAAACTAATCCCTTTGAGTATGCCGATTTACCATCGTCTAAGAGGCGTTTGTTGTATTCAGATATCCAATGCTCACAAACCTGTTCTTGCCTTTGTATGCCCAGTCCTTCCTCTGCCTGAATCTGCTTGCTAACACGTTGGTATAGATGATATTTCTTCATTTTTAACTAGTACATTTTAAACAATCATAAATGTAGTTTATCATACAATTGTCATTTGCTAACTGCGGCTTGCCTTATCACATTGGTGGCGATATCCAAGAACGCAGCAAACTCTTATTACAAACACCAGAAAGTTTCCTAGCACGCTTCAATGTCGATGTTCGTGTCATGAACGAAGTGGTATCAGTAAACCGTCAAAACAAAACGGTCACAATTAAGAATCTTCTGGATAATTCGGAATATGAAGAATCTTATGACTTCTTACTACTCAGCCCAGGTGCAGGCCCTATCGTTCCACCAATTCCTGGTATCGATAACCATCTCACTCACTCGCTACGCAATATCCCAGACATGGATCGAATCATTGAGACGATCCAAATGAACAAACCTGAACACGCGACTGTTGTGGGTGGCGGCTTCATTGGTTTAGAGATGATGGAAGCCTTCCATCAATTGGGCATCAAAACCACACTCATCGAGATGGCTGATCAGGTCATGACGCCTGTCGACCGAGAAATGGCAGGTTTTGCTCACGCAGAAATTCGTCAAAAAGGCATCGACCTTAAACTAGGTGTTGCTCTTGAATCCGTTCAGTTCGTACCTAACGAGCATGTGGCAAGCGTCGACGCTGGTGAAAGCGAAAACCACCAACACTTAGAAGGTGAATTGGAGTTAACGCTGAATAACGGTGAAAAACTCACGACCGATATTCTTATTATGGCAATTGGTGTTCGTCCGGAAACGAAATTGGCACAAGACGCTGGATTACAAATCGGAGCTCTAGGTGGCATCTACACCAATGAATACATGCAAACCAGTGATCCGTCGATTTATGCGGTTGGTGACGCGGTAGAAGAAAAAGATTTTGTTACAGGCGAGCAAACTTTGGTTCCTCTGGCGGGTCCAGCAAACCGTCAAGGCCGAATGGCAGCGGATAACATGTTAGGTCGTAGCGAAACGTATCAAGGTACACAAGGTACTGCAATTTGTAAGATCTTTGACCTTGCTGTCGCTTCAACTGGTAAGAACGAGAAACAGCTAAAACGTGCGGGTATTGAATACGAAAAAGTATACGTCCACACTGCAAGCCACGCGAGTTACTACCCTGGCGCAGAAATCGTTTCATTTAAAATGTTATTCGATCCAAAATCAGGCAAGATTTTAGGCGCTCAGGCCGTTGGTAAAGACGGTATCGATAAACGTATCGACGTCATGGCCGTTGCTCAGCGCGCAGGTATGACTGTTGAGCAGCTACAACACCTAGAATTGACTTACGCGCCACCGTACGGCAGTGCAAAAGATGTGATCAACCAAGCTGCGTTTGTCGCGAACAACATCATCAAAGGTGACGCCACTGCAATTCATTATGATGAAATGGATTCATTAACTGACGACCAAGTGTTACTCGACGTACGTAACCCTGGTGAGCTTGAAAGCGTCGGCTTTATTAAGGATGCGATTAACATTCCTGTCGACCAATTACGTCACCGTATGGATGAACTACCAAAAGACAAAGAGATTGTGATTTACTGTCAAGTTGGTCTGCGTGGTAACGTTGCGTACCGTCAGCTCGTCAACAATGGCTTTAAAGCACGTAACCTGATTGGTGGTTACCGCACATACAAGTTCGCTAAAGCGTAATTGAGAGAATGAATTAGCAGACGACTGTTAATAAATAAAAAATAAAACGGCTGATAGTCAGACACTATCAGCCGTTTTTTCTTATCCCGATTTTTATAGCGCGATGTCCGCTAACTATTCTGCTGCAACCAGAGCGATATTATCTGATGTTGATTTTTCCAACTTAATCGCAATGAACTTGGATGTTGGCGTAAATGTTCTGTCACCATAGCTGTCCAGTGGGACTAATGGGTTGGTTTCAGGGTAATACGCGGCTGCCTGACCCGCTGGTACATCATAAGACACCAGAGTGAAGCCACTTACACGGCGTTCTACCCCATCTTCCCACAGCGAAACCATGTCGACTTTATCACCCGGTTCAAACCCAAGTTTCTTAATGTCTGATTCGTTGATAAATAACACTTCGCGCATACCAAATACGCCGCGGTAACGGTCATTTAAACCGTAAAGCGTCGTGTTGTATTGGTCGTGTGAACGCATGGTCTGCAATATTAAATCAGGCATCTCACCCTTCTCTAACAGTGCCTCACTAAGCAACTGTTTTGGCAGTTCACTGTTGCTAAACTGTGCCTTTCCACTTTGCGTATTCCAACGGCGCTCTGCCGCTGGGTTGACCAAATGGAAGCCACCCGGATTTTTAATCTTTTGGTTAAAATCCGTAAAGCCAGGGATCGTGTCGGCAATAAGATCGCGGATACGATCATAATCTTCTATCGACCAATTCCAATCAATTGGATGAGCGCCTAACGTCGCATTCGCGATACCAGCAATGATTGCAGGCTCTGAACGTAGGGCTTGAGAACGAGGTTTCAGCTGACCATATGAAATGTGTACCATGCTGAATGTATCTTCTACGGTTACCCCTTGTGGACCATTCACTTGAGTGTCGATCTCAGTGCGGCCTAAACAAGGAAGAATCAGTGCATCTTTGCCCGTTACTAAGTGCGAACGATTCAGCTTAGTGGAAATATGTACGGTAAGATTACAGTTTCGCATCGCATTGTGAGTGCGTTCTGTATCAGGGGTCGCTTGAGCAAAGTTCCCGCCTAAACCGATAAACACTTTCGATTGCCCTTCTTCCATCGCTTTAATCGCCTGAATGGTGTTGTGTCCGACACCACGAGGTACTTCAAAGTTAAATCGGCGCTCAATGCTATCTAGCAATAGATCAGAAGGCTTCTCATCAATGCCCATTGTTCTGTCGCCTTGAACGTTACTATGGCCACGTACTGGAGAAAGTCCAGCGCCAGGCTTACCAACATTACCGCGTAACATTTGCACATTAGCAACTTCTTTAATCGTTGGTACAGAGTGGCGATGCTGAGTTAAGCCCATTGCCCAACACATGATCACACGCTCAGCGCGTAAATACATGCGAGCGACCGTTTCAATTTCACTCAGGTCTAAGCCAGATTGCTCCGCAATGTGTTCCCAGGATGTTGCATCCAGTTCAGCCAAATAATCATCAATACCTGTTGTGTGTTGTTGAATAAACTCACGATCAAATACTGCTTCGCCACCCGTTTCTAGCGCTTCGCGCTCCCATTGCAATAAGTATTTTGCAATACCACGGAACACCGCCATGTCCCCGCCAAGCGCCGGACGCAAATACGCGGAGTTAGTCGGTTTTGAACCATTGCTGAGCATTTCTATCGGCATTTGTGGGTTTTGGAAGCGCTCCAAACCACGCTCTTTTAGCGGGTTGAAACAAATCACTTGTGCACCGCGCTTAACCGCTTCACGCAGAGGCTCCAACATACGTGGATGGTTGGTTCCTGGGTTCTGACCTATAACGAAGATAGCATCAGCTTCTTCAAAATCGTCAAAGATAACCGTACCTTTACCTACGCCAATCGTGTCCTTCATACCAAGCGCACTAGCTTCATGGCACATGTTAGAACAATCAGGGAAATTATTTGTGCCGAAGGCTCGAACAAAAAGCTGATAAAGGAAAGCCGCTTCGTTACTGGCGCGACCTGACGTATAAAACTCAGCTTGGTGTGGGGATTCCAAGTCATTGAGGTGTTTTGCGACCAACTGGAATGCCTCGTCCCAAGAGACCGGAACGTAATGATCAGACTCGGCGTCATATCTCATTGGATGCGTGATACGACCTTGGTATTCGAGCCAGTAATCAGTTTGTGTAGATAGAGAGGATACGCTGTGGTTAGCAAAGAATTCCGGGTCCACTAAGCGATTAGTCGCTTCCCAGTTTACTGCCTTCGCACCATTTTCACAGAAGTTAACTTTACCACTGTCTGGAGATTCTCCCCATGCACATCCCGGACAGTCAAATCCGCCATTTTGGTTGGTTTTAAGCATAGTGCGGATATTTTTGACCGCATTTTCACTTCCCCACCAGCTTCTTGTCACTGCTTTGAGTGCTCCCCAACCGCCAGCTGGACCTTTATATTCTTTTATCTTCTCTTTGTGGTTCACGACTTTACTCCTCGCATACTAGGAACAACAGCAAACAGGTTGCCCTTAGAAACAAGCGCGTTATATAAATAATGCGGGAGTAATGAAGGGGCGTTTTCCAATCAAGACAAGTAAATGCTCTGATTCAACCTGAGTATTTACTTGTCCTGATTGATAACAGTTCTGATACCCGTCTACTGTTTTAAGACTTTCAGACACAATCTTTAATGTTGCGTTTTGATCTAAATCAAAGGTTAAGTCGTTATTTATTATGCGTCCAATTGATATCCCTGACCGGGCAATAGATAAAATCTATTACCACTGTATTAATTAGGTTCGCATCACATTTTCAATCAATTTTACTTATCAGACTATTCATTTTTTGAGGGTTAAAACCCGCTTGAGGTTAAGGACCTCAATAAATCCGGCATAAAACTTAATAGACAATCTCTATCACACTATAGATAGTTTAAATTTGACCACGGCAAGATTCAGGAATAGCCTTGACCCAGATCAATTTTGCATGCAGTTTTGCTCTTGACTTCATCGGAATACAACTCGTCAATTCGAATTTTTAGGTAATACAAAATACGAATTTGTTTCCTTTTACAGCGCTAACTGCTCGTATCTGTCACTCACGAGGCAAGGTTTAATGGATATAAAACAGCTGAAATATTTAATCGCGCTTGAACAAACTAAACACTTTGGTCAGGCAGCTGCATTATGTCACATTACTCAGCCAACTCTCTCGATGAGAATAAGAAGTTTAGAAGAAGAACTAGACTTAGAGTTAATCCAAAGAAGTCAAAGATTTGAAGGATTTACAGAAGCTGGCGAACGAATTTTAGCGTGGGCAAAAACGGTATTAGCCGCACACGATGGGTTGCAAGCGGAAGCCGCAAACTGCCGTGGACAATTAGTAGGTTCGCTCAGATTAGGTATGGTGCCTCTGGCTAGCCAAAATCCGATGCAACTCCTTAAGCCACTCGCTCAAGCGTTTCCGGAATTACGATTTCAAATCTTGTCGATGACAACAGAACAGATCATAGACCAGCTCAATCGAAACCAACTCGATTTAGGTATGTGCTATGTCGATCAAGTGAACACCACCTACTTCGATGTCATTGAATTGGATTCAACCAAATTAGGCGTACTGTTCGATGAGCGTCATTTTGATTTTGCAGAAAGCGAAGTGCTATGGGAATCACTGAATAATATTCCGCTCGGTTTGCTATCAAAAGGTATGCATTATCGTCACTCAATCGATATCAGTTTTATAAGTAAAGGCCTGGTTCCGCAGACAGTCATCGAAAGCAACTCTACATTTCATTTGGTACAGGCCGTTACCAGTGGTCTGTGTTGCGCCATCATGCCTCTGAACAGCGGTCTTGAAGAGTTGAATGACACACTAAGAATTATTCCGATAAAAGATGCCGTCGTTAACGCACCTCTGGGTTTATTAAAACGAAAACAAGAACCTTTCTCTGCGCTTACCGATCAGTGCTTTTCTCAAGCTAAAACCATATTTAATCAATAATCAACACTGGCCAGCTCTAGCAGGGCTTATGAGGTGAATTCATGAGATGTACCACGCAATCTTATTTTGAACTGTCGGATTTCAATCAGGCACCTCCTCAGCCGAGCGCATTCAACTATCGTGAAATGATTGATGGCCGTCCCTTACAACAGGCATCACTTGCCAGTGAATCTGCCCTTGCGATCAGTTACAACGGTATCAGTCAGGCAGTGATGATGGTTACTCCTGGTCACTTAGAAGATTTCGTCAAGGGTTTCAGTCTTAGTACTGGAATCATCAATGATTTTAGAGAAATCAAAGATATTGAAATTGGCGGAGATAAAGAATCTCACTATGCCGAAATAGAAATCAGCAACCGAGCGTTCTGGGCATTAAAAACTCAGCGTAGAAGCCTCGCAGGTACAACCGGTTGCGGAATTTGTGGCGTGGAAGCATTAGAACAGGCACTTCCTGATTTAGAACCATTAACTCCTTCTCTCCCTCCTCGCCCTAGTGCATTTGAAGGATTAAGAGAAGAAGTCGCTCTACATCAAAATGCTGCTCGTGAATCCGGAGCACTCCACGCAGCACTGTTTGCCGATCTACAAGGTAATATTGTCGCGTGTCGTGAAGATATCGGGCGTCACAACGCATTGGATAAACTCATTGGGGCTTTGGCCAACAATGGTATTGAACCACAAAGTGGCTTTGCGATTATGACCAGCCGTTGCAGTTTAGAGTTGATACATAAAGCCGTGCGGGCGCGAATCCCAACTCTCGTTTGTCTTTCAGCTCCAACCGCCCTGACGGTAGAGTGGGCAAGAAGAAATCACCTTAATCTGATTCACTTGCCAAAGCATGGGGCTCCAAGACTTTATAGCCCTGCGCCTTAAGCCTTAAGCCTTAAGCCTTAAGCCTTAAAAAGGTATCTGTTATCTATTACAAATTAAAACTGAGACCTGCGGGTCTCTGTTTTTTTGCAACTGATGCATCCCCCGTTCTCGTAGACTTAATTGAATCCAAGACACGCCATATCAATCAATTTGCATTACTACAATCTCTCACAAACTAAAAGCACATTCGAAGATCAATAAACTCATGAGAGTTTTGTGTGACAGTTTTCACGCTTTTCCGCCTTCCTAAGTATTTCTAGGAATTTTTCCTAATCAATCTAGGCAAGCATCTCATGTGTCATCTAAAACCACTCTCTAGAATCACTCTCAGTCAAATGTAACAAGAGCGCATGACAGTCACCGTTATGTTTCTAAAACAATTACAAGAGAGTTCATCATGTTAAAGTTCCTCGCACAGGTGCGGAAGCCTACCCTAGATCTTCCTGTCAAAGTAAGAAGAAAGATGTGGTTTAAACCGTTCATCCAATCTTACTTGGTCGTATTCATAGGCTATCTAACCATGTACTTAATTCGTAAGAACTTCAATGTCGCGCAAAACGACATGATCTCCACTTATGGTTTAAGTATGACGGATCTAGGTTTAATTGGCCTTGGTTTTTCAATCACTTATGGTATTGGGAAAACCGTAGTTTCATACTATGCTGATGGAAAAAACACCAAGCAGTTCCTACCTTTTATGCTGATCCTTTCCGGTCTTGCCATGCTTGGGTTCAGCTTCAGCATGGGGGGTGGTAACGCAAGCCTGTTCTTGATGGTGGCTTTCTATGCACTAAGTGGTTTTTTCCAAAGTACTGGTGGTCCTTCTAGTTACTCAACCATCACTAAATGGACACCTCGCAACAAACGTGGCTCATACCTTGGTTTGTGGAACATGTCGCACAACGTTGGTGGTGCTGGCGCGGCAGGTGTTGCTCTTTTCGGTGCAAACTACCTTTTTGACGGTCATGTAATTGGTATGTTCGTCTTCCCTTCTATTATTGCGATTATCGTCGGCTTTATCGGCATGCGCTTTGGTAGCGACTCTCCAGAAGCATATGGTCTGGGTAAAGTAGAAGAACTATTCGATGAAGCAGTAAGTGAAGAAGACACCACTGCAGAAGAAAACCAGATGACTAAAAAGGAAATCTTTGTTGAATACGTTCTTAAAAACAAAGTTATCTGGCTACTTTGCTTTGCCAACATCTTCCTCTACATCGTTCGTATCGGTATCGACCAATGGTCAACGGTATACGCGTATCAAGAGCTTGGCCTATCAAAAGAAACCGCTATCTCAGGCTTTACTTTGTTCGAAGTCGGTGCACTTGTAGGTACATTGATGTGGGGTTACCTGTCTGATCTTGCGAACGGTCGCCGTGCATTAGTCGCGTGTGTCTCTCTCGGTTTGATCATAGTGTCTCTTGAGTTCTACCAACATGCCACTAACGAATTCATGTACTTGTCGTCTCTGTTTGTGCTTGGCTTCCTAGTGTTTGGTCCTCAACTTCTTATCGGTGTTGCTGCAGTTGGTTTTGTTCCTAAGAAAGCAATCAGTGTGGCGGATGGTGTGAAAGGTACATTCGCTTACCTGATCGGTGACAGCTTTGCAAAACTAGGCCTAGGTATGATTGCCGATGGTACGCCTATCTTTGGTCTAACAGGCTGGAAAGGCACCTTCGCTGCTCTAGATACCTCTGCGGTTGTGTGTATTGTTCTGCTTGCTTTTGTAGCTATCGCAGAAGAGAAGAAGATTCGCCACACGAAGAAGCTGCAACTAGCACAAAACGAAGCCTAGCTTCACTGCGCGCTTTACTCCGGTAAAGCGCGCAAGATCATTAAAAAACATTGATCATTTCAGTATCATTAAAGGTTTTTCTATTGGCTCCTTTAGGAGCTTATTGTGGTTTGTTGTCTGCTCTATTTGGTTGTAATGATGATTCATGTTGCTCTAGTTGATGATCACGTCATCGTGCGTTCTGGTTTCGCACAGTTATTAAATTTAGAAAGTGATATTACCGTTGTTGGTGAGTTCGGTTCTGTCGCCGAAGCGCGTACAGGCTTACCAGCGGCACACCCGCATGTTGTGATCCTAGATATTTCCATGCCCGATGAGAGCGGTTTCAATTTGCTGAGCGAGATTCCCAGTGGCATTGCATGTGTGATGCTAAGCGTGCACGACTCCCCTGCAATGGTTGAAAAATCATTAAAGCTTGGTGCTAAAGGCTACCTTAGCAAGCGCTGTAGCCCAGACGAACTTATTCAAGCCGTGAGAACCAGTGCTTCTGGCGGCTGCTATCTTACCTCCGACATTGCTATCAAACTGGCAACACCAATTGACAAAGCCGCATCGCTTTGCCACCTCACACGACGTGAAAATGAAGTGTGTCAATTGTTAGCTAAAGGACTTGATGTTAAATCTGTCGCTTCAGAGCTAGGTTTGAGCCACAAAACCGTCCACGTTCATCGTGCAAATGCGATCGATAAACTCGGCGTGAAAAACAACGTCGAGCTCGCCAAACTGTTTTCTCAAGAGTCCTTTTAATGCGAGCATATTCTGTCACGACGATGTGTGGCCTGTTTGTAACGGCCTGCGCTTGGTTCTGTCTGTGGGTGATCGCCTATTACTTTGTGAATGATCCAGAGCTTGCCATTCTGCTTTTCCCGTTCGCGTTAAGATTGGGTATTGCCCTGCACACTCGAACAATTTACTGGCCAACTATCTACGTATCAGAATGGGCGCTAACGATTGCACTTGCAACCCTACTAGAACAACCGCAATGGTTAACTGTGCTAATTGCCAGCGTCGCCAGCATCCCGATAACCTTGATCGCGAAAAAATATTACTATGGTGACCAAAACCGCCACTTAGCCGTTATGGCTGTAGTAATCATCATTACGGCTTTCATCAATGTCATGGCTGTCGGTTTCCACGTGCCTTCGGTTTACATGGTGTGGCTGGCAAGTATTTCTGGTGGGTTAATGTTAGTTCCTATGTGTTATCTGCTATGGAACTACCTATTTCAAAGTCGATGGTCTCCGCTAACCTCACATCTACTCAACAACACAGTGGTGTTTAGCATTCGCCACATCTTATTTTACGCTGTGCTTCTGATCGGAAGCATTCTGGTACAAACCATCTTACCCGAAGAGTTAAAACGATTTGCGCCATTTTGTATGGCAATTCCGATCATTGTGCTTGCGCTACGTTACGGGTGGCAAGGAGCCCTACTCGCCACCATGCTCAACAGTATCGCGCTTATTGCTGCCCGCAGTGGTGTATCAAATTTGGAAATTACAGATTTGTTGTTGTCTCTCTCGGCACAAACCATCACTGGCATCATGCTTGGTTTAGCAGTTCAGAAACAAAAAGATCTCAACCATAAGCTACGTGGCGAGTTAGCGCGCAACCAGAATCTGTCTCGTCAACTGATTAAAGCTGAAGAATCGGTGAGACGCGATATAGCCCGTGAACTGCATGACGAAATTGGTCAAAACATCACAGCTATTCGTACTCAGGCCAACATCATCAAGCGCATCAATAATACCGAAATGAGTTCGCATTGTGCCGACACAATTGAAGGACTTTCTCTCAATGTGTACGACACCACAAAGCGGCTATTGAGCAAACTCAGGCCCAAAATGCTGGACGATTTGAACTTGAGAGAGTCCGTCGAACAACTGACGCGAGAGATGGAGTTTGCGAATCATGGAACTAAGGTTCAACTGAACTGGCAAGGCGATTACAGCAGCCTAAGTGACACTCTCAAAGTAACTCTATTCCGACTGTGCCAAGAGTCGCTGAATAACGCTGCGAAATACGCACAGGCACACTTGATCAGCATTGGACTGACGATTGGTGACACCGCGGTTTCACTGGTTATTCATGACGATGGTATCGGCTTTAAAGTTCAGGACAGTATGAAAGGCATGGGCGTTCGTGGCATGCAAGAACGTGTTCA
This sequence comes from Vibrio sp. YIC-376, assembly GCF_052353105.1. Classification (NCBI taxonomy): domain Bacteria; kingdom Pseudomonadati; phylum Pseudomonadota; class Gammaproteobacteria; order Vibrionales; family Vibrionaceae; genus Vibrio; species Vibrio sp. YIC-376. Next base: position 53,330 of record NZ_JBBWFK010000005.1, on the reverse strand, counting down.
CGCGCTAGGCGGAAAAATGATCATATATTCGACCAGCGATCAAGTTGTTGGTACACAAATCAGCATTACATTACCAAAGGTGTAACTCAAGATGTTTGGATTTTTACGTTCACCTAAATTTAATCAGCCTAGTTTAAGCGACGAGCAAATTGACCAGCGTTATCATCATTGGCGTTTGCACATTATGTTGGGGATGTACATCGGCTACGCTGGTTTCTACTTTACACGGAAAACCTTTAACTACGCTGCCCCAGCGATGATTGCCGATCTTGGGTTGGATAAAGGCGACTTGGGTCTGATCGGTACACTTTTCTACATCACCTATGGCTGCTCTAAGTTCATTTCAGGCACCATTTCGGACCGATCCAACCCACGTTATTTCATGGGACTGGGTTTGATTGCGACTGGCCTGATCAACATTGCCTTTGGTTTTTCCAGTTCACTCGCGGCCATTATTACACTGTGGATCTTAAACGCATGGTTCCAGGGATGGGGCTGGCCATCGTGCTCCAAGCTCCTGACCACCTGGTATTCCCGCTCTGAGCGCGGCTTCTTGTGGGCAATCTGGAATACCGCCCACAACGTCGGTGGTGCGCTGATCCCAATTCTGGTCGGTTATGTAACGCTGCACTACAGCTGGCGGGAAGGTTTCATCCTCCCCGGTGTTATCGGTGTACTATTAGGCTTGTTCGTTTGTTGGCGCTTACGTGACAAACCCACCACTATGGGGCTACCTAGTGTCGGCCAATGGCGCAATGATGCGTTAGAGCTCGCACAAGAAAACTATGGGCGTGGTCTAACCTACCGAGAAATCCTGAAGTCCTATGTATTTAACAACAAATACATCTGGCTACTCGCTTTCAGCTACGTGTTGGTTTATATCGTCAGAACCGCAATAAATGACTGGGGAAACCTGTACTTAACCGAGCAGCATCACTACAGCCTGATCAACGCAAACACCGCATTGTCGATGTTTGAGGTCGGCGGTTTTGTTGGTTCACTGGTTGCTGGCTGGGGCTCGGATAAGCTCTTTGGGGGTAACCGCGGACCAATGAACTTGCTGTTTGCCATCGGGATATTCCTGTCAGTGTCAGCGCTTTGGCTAATGCCTCTGACCAATTTTGCTTTCCAGGCGGCAGGCCTGTTCTCAGTTGGCTTCTTCGTTTTTGGTCCACAAATGCTGATCGGCATGGCGGCGGCAGAGTGTTCTCACAAAGATTCTGCAGGCGCTGCGTCCGGATTTGTTGGCTTGTTCGCATACATGGGGGCTGCACTGTCTGGCTACCCTTTAGCGTTGATCCTTGAAGCATATCATTGGACAGGTTTCTTCATCACGATTTCTGTTTGTGCGGCTGTTATCGGCCTACTGTTGCTCCCATTTTTGCAAGCACAACCATCAAGAAAACCACTCGAGCCAATTCCTCGCTTGTAAATATATTTATCGCCTGATTGGTAAATCTGCGAGTGATATAAGCGCACTCGCCCTCCTTATTTAACGTATTTCTGCTCAATTTTTCTTCCGATTCAGTTCGGAGGGTTAACTATGGGAAAAATCATGAATTTGAACTATATTTCATCGCATAGCTTCTTTGAAATGAACAACAAAATCCAAAACTACGCTTGGGGAAGCACCTCCTCTATCCACGAGTTGTTTGGTTTTTCCAACGAAACGAACGAACCACAAGCTGAAGTGTGGATGGGAACTCACCCAAATGGATGCTCTGAGGTTAGGGTTGAACAAAACTCGTTGCCATTGTCTGATCTCATCAAACAGAATCAGTCGGCTTACTTATCATCACAAACTGCAGAAAAGTTCGGTGACCTGCCGTTTCTGTTTAAGATCTTAGCTGCGGAATCCGCACTGTCGATTCAAGTGCACCCAAGTAAGCAAGATGCCGAAGTTGGTTACGAAAAAGAGCAAAATGCGGGAGTTCCTTTAGATGCAAGTCATCGCAACTACAAAGATCCAAACCACAAGCCAGAGTTGGTTTATGCACTGACAAGCTACCAAGCAATGAACGGGTTTCGACCTTACTCAGAGATCATTGAAGCATTTAGCCAATGTGATATTGCCGAACTGCATGCTCCGCTAGACACATTTAAATGCGAAACAAACTCGAAGGGCTTACGAGATTTCTTTGTACACATACTAACGATGGAAGGCGAAACGAAAGAGCGTGCGCTTGAACAGCTTGTCACTCACGCATCACGCCAATCAGCCCAAAGCTCTAACTTTGCCGTTTACGATCTTATCGTGGAATTAAGCGCTCAATATCCGGGCGATGTGGGGTTGTTTGCACCTTTACTGTTGAATGTCATTACTCTCAAATCAGGAGAAGCTATGTTTCTGAGCTCCCGAACGCCTCATGCTTACATTAAAGGGACAGGCCTGGAGATCATGGCAAATTCTGACAACGTACTACGTGCTGGCCTTACTCCCAAACACATGGATGTTGAAGAACTGGTTAAATGCACCGACTTTGTGCCAAAACCATATGGCACCCTTATTCTTGAGCCAAATACTGTTGATAACCAAAACCACTATCCAGTACCTGTCGCAGACTTTAGCTTCAGTATTTTAAATCAACCGAATCAAGTCTTAGTTAAGACGAAAAGCGCAGAAATTCTAATGGCAATAGACGAAGACGTAACCCTTATTAGTAATAAAGGCGAAACGCTAACTGCAGCTAAAGGACAATCCGTATTTATCCCTGCATACGCAGGAAACTACCGCATTCAAAGTGCTGGGCGCGTCGCACGAGCATTTAACTAACTCGATGTGCCTTTTGTCTGACTCAAAGGACTGGGTTGGGCTATCTTCCTTCTTTGCAAACGGATCATTTCCACTCACCATTAAAAAACTGCCCGTCTTCAGCAAACGCTCGCATTTTATATTAAATTATTTGGATAATAACCGCAGACAACCAGTGCTATTTGTTGCAAAACGTATCATCAACGTTGTAATCAAGGCTGAAATCAATACAATATCTGGTTCGATTTTTCAGTGAACGTTTGTATGCCGAAGTTAAGCCTAGATAGTACCGTCCAAAACTCCACTCTTTCTAATATCGAGACCAGCAGTAAGATCGAATCGGCATTAGCACCGAAGTACCGCAAACCAGAAAAGCGTCTCTGCTTAAGCCCAGGATTGTCAAATAAGCACTTATCACGTCGCTGGGCAGTACTGGGACAAACCACTGACAAAGATCTTCTACTCGATCCTTTTACCCAAGAACATTGCGAGTCGTATTCAAATAACATTGAGCATTTCATCGGCACTGTGAATGTACCTGTTGGTATAGCTGGCCCTTTACGGGTGAACGGCTTATACGCAAACGACGATTACTTAGTCCCACTAGCGACAACTGAAGCCGCTTTGGTCGCTTCTTACAACCGTGGAGCGAATCTGATTACCGCCGCTGGTGGTGCCAGTGCGTTACTGTTAAGTGAAGGTGTCAGTCGTACACCCATTTTTGCCTTTAATAACATGGCTGAAGCAGGTCAGTTTGTCAGTTGGGTTACGACCCAGTTTGAAACATTTCGTCAAATAGCCGAATCTACAACCGCACACGGTAAGCTTAAAGACATCAACGTGAATATCGAAGGCAATCACGTGTATTTGGTTTTCGAGTATGTTACAGGTGACGCCTCTGGTCAGAATATGGTGACCATTGCAACCAACGAAGTGTTCCATCATATTTTGGCTTTAAGCCCAATAAAACCCGCAAGCGCGTTTCTCGATGGCAACCTCTCTGGCGATAAAAAAGCAAATGCTCATACATTGCGCTCTGTAAGGGGTAAAAAAGTGTCTGCAGAAGTGACTATTTCCGCAGAGTTGATCAAGAAGTACCTGCATACCACACCAGAATCTATGGTTCAGTTCGTTAAAATGAGCACTGTAGGCGGATTATTAAGTGGCACAATAGGTATTAATGCCCATTATGCCAATGCTCTCGCTGCACTTTATATTGCTTGTGGTCAAGACGCGGCTTGTGTCGCTGAGTCTGCAGTAGGGATTACCCGAATGGATATTGACGCAAAAGGTAATCTATATGCCTGTGTTACTTTACCTAACATCATGGTGGGTACTGTGGGCGGTGGCACCGGATTACCAACGCAAAAAGCATGCTTAGATATCCTGGGATTACACGGAAATGGCAAAGCCAAAGCGCTGGCAGAAGTTACTGCTGCATTGTGTCTGGCTGGCGAATTGTCGATTGTAGGGGCATTCTGTGCAGACCATTTCTCCCGAGCACACCACAAGCTGGCAAGAAAATAAAATATTAACATCAGAGGAAAAGCTTTTTTCTCTGATGTTAGTTTTCCCTCTGTGTCGAGCTACGACTTATCTTTTCCCCCTTATTAATGACTCCTCACAGGCACTCATAAACCAGTTCCCCGTTACCTACTTCGCTTCAATTGGCAAATATAGTACTAATTTCATACTCGATACTTTTTTATTAATAGTTTCAGAATTCTATACTCGTACATGCAGTTGCTTGATTTTTCGACCTTTATATAAGCCCAGTTTAAAGACTTAAGTCCTTCCTTAGGTAAGCGAGTCAACGATGATACATCTTAAAAGTAATGGAATGTTGTATTGTTTAATAGGGTTATTAACCACACTTTTGTGGTCTGCTCAGCCCGTCTATGCCGGTGATGATGAATCAGACGAGATTGCGCGTATTCTCTACCAAACAACCTTTGGCCCAACCCCGACACTACAAAAGAACGTCGAACGCCTGGGTATAGAAGATTGGATAACTAAACAGATACTACTTCCTCCAACTTATCACCAACCTCTCTACAACACGCCCTTTACCAAAGGAGCACAAGCCAACCGTGAAAACGCCTGGTACCAAACTGTTGTTACTGCAGAAGACCAACTCAGACAACGCATGGCATTTGCTCTTAGCCAAATATTAGTGGTTTCTCGTTATGGTGGTGTTCTATCCAGCAAACCGGCCGGTTTAGTTAATTACTACGACGTGCTAATAGAAAACGCGTTTGGAAATTATCGGGATCTGCTTTACGACATCGCTATCCATCCCGTGATGGGAAACTACTTATCGATGATGGGAAGTGCCAAAGAAAACCCGACTACAGGAGCACTACCAGATGAAAACTTTGCTAGGGAGTTAGTACAGCTATTTACCCTAGGTCTTTATCAACTCAATCTTGATGGAAGCAAAAAACAAGATGCTCGAACGGGAAATCCCTTACCGACTTACGGTCAAGATGATATTCAGGAGTTAGCTCGTGCACTAACGGGTTGGAAGAACTCCGATATGAAGTTTGTGCAGCCAATGGAGGTAGTAAATAATCTTCATGATTCTGGGGAAAAAACCATTATAGGTACAACCATACCAGCAGGCTTAACTGGCGAAGAAGAGCTTTTAATGGTCATAGATATTTTGATGTCACACCCCAATATTGCCCCTTTTGTTTCGAAGCTTCTGATCCAACGATTCGTAACATCTAATCCAAGCCCAGAATACGTTAGCCGAGTTGCCACGACTTTTAATAACAATGGTAAAGGAGTTAAAGGCGATTTGAGTGCTGTTATCAAAGCGATACTGCTGGATGTTGAAGCGCGTAAGCAAATTAAACATCAACCACTAAAAGTAAAAGAACCTATTTTAGTGTTGACTAATTTCCATCGAGCTACAGGATTTACGCTAACAGGTGCGAGATACGATGACGCAACCACGGTTATGAATATCACCAACCAAGGGCCATTGCGTTCACCTTCCGTATTCAACTTTTTTTCTCCAGATTATCAACCGACTAAAGAATTTATGCAGCAAACCATGGTGTCACCGGAATCCCAATTACTTGATTGGTCTGTGTACACCGATCTGGTGAACTACATGCTTACCAGCATTCGCTCCGGCGGTGATAGCACCTATTCCCTTAATTTAGATGAATTTTATTCTCTAATAGATGACCACCAAGCTTTAGTTAAACTCGTAAACGAACGATTTTTTTCGGGGACCGCCTCTGCAGAGCTATTGGCACTTATGCTTAAGGTTCTAGACAATTTTAAATCCGAGTATGTACCAAAAGCGAAACTTGCAACGGTCATCTTCACCGCCATTTCAGGTGAAGAATTTTACCTTCAGTACTAGGAGTGAACGATGGATTATTCACGACGTAATTTCATAAAAGGTACGGTTTCTTTTGGAGCTTTGGCATCACTGGGACTACCGGATTATTCACTCGCGGCTCCGAGTAACGACTTCCGTGCATTAATCTGTATTTTTTTAGTTGGTGGCAATGATTCGATCAATACGGTTTTACCACGAACAGATTTTCACTATAACCAATATGCCAGTGTAAGAGGTTCACTTTCAGTCGCTAAAGAGTCAATCATCCCCACGGGGCTAAGCGTATTGGACTCCCAAGGCCATTCAGTCCCTATTGGTTTACACCCTAAACTTTCCGCGCTATCCCCGCTGTTTGAAAAAGGCGATGCCAATATTGTTATCAATAGCGGTATTCTCGATCAGCCTCTGACCAAACAAGGCATTGAATCCGAAACCTTACCACTACCAGAGCAGCTTTTTTCTCACAACTCTCAAACGGATTCTTGGTTACTTGGTGGAATGGAAGCATCTCAAAACTTAGGTTGGGCCGGCCGTATGCTGGATGTTTTAACTTCAAATTCTGAGATAACACCACTTTATAGCGTACATGGTGAATCCCTTTGGTTGAGGTCAATGGAGCACCGCCAAACAATATTGAAAGAGGATCGTGTCGTTGAACTCGCTGCATTAAACAATCCACAATACAAAGAGATCTACGATCAAGTGCTCTTGCAACGCAGAAATAACCCGTTTAGCAATCACTTTCATCTGATGCTCAATGAATCTATGCTCATGAGTAAAGTCTTGACTGAACAACTAAACCAAATAGAAAACTCACTACTTTTTACCTCTTCAACGCTTGGCCAACAGATGCAAACTGTGTTTAAACTCATCGCTAGCCAGAGTGCGCTTAGCCAACAGCGACAAGTATTCTTTGTAAAACATAACGGCTATGACCTTCATGACTCGCAACTAGCAAGGCATCCGGTATTGTTAGAGGATTTGGCAACAAATTTATATGCGATGTACCAAGCGGTGGATAAGCTAGGCCTGAGTAAGAATGTGACCTCTTTTACGATGTCTGACTTTGGTCGACGTATGACAAGCAATGGAAATGGCACCGACCATGGTTGGGGCGGACATCAACTACTGGTAGGTGGTGCCGTAAATGGTAATCAGCAAATTGGTACCTGGCCAGAGTTAGTTATAGATGGTGAAGATGACTATGCTAGAGGTCGGCTAATCCCCAAAATTGGAGCAGACCAAGTTGGCGCGACATTGGCTCAATGGATGGGAGTCAGTGACAACGCCGCATTGGAATATGTCTTCCCCAATATCCGTAAGTTTGCAAACTCTAATCTTGGCTTTATGACTTAGCACTACCGTATCAGAAACAAAAAGGGAGCGAACATGCTCCCTTCTTAAAATAACGGTACTCTATTTCGGTTACGCTTCGTCACGGCGACGCTGGTTACAAAGTTTGATTGCACGTTCAAGCAATTCTAGCGCTGGCTTGTCACATTCAGGTAGCACCGCATCACTTTCGGACATCGGCGTTACGCGGTCACCCCATTTGAGTACCGCCGCTCCCCAAGTTAAACCTGCGCCAAACGCGGCTAGTAGCAAATTATCACCAGGCTTAACGTAACCTTGCTCTAGCGCCTCACACAATGCAATTGGTACTGTTGCGGCTGACGTATTGCCATACTTCTGTATATTCACAAACGCTTTGTCTTGTGGGATACCTGAAAGGTCACATAGTGTTTGGATTATACGGATATTTGCCTGATGAGGGATAACAACATCAATTTCTTCTGTTGTTAACTGGGATGCTTTGAGAACATTTTTCGCGGCAAGACCCATGCCTTTCACCGCTCGTTTAAAGATCTCTTGTCCCACAAAGTTAAAATCCCAGAACCCGTTATCTTCTGCAAAACGATCCATACATGTGCCGAACTTTGGCACAGAAAGAATATCACGTCCTTTTGCATCACAACCGATTTGAGATTGAAGTAGCCCTGTCTCTTTTTCAGTTCGAGATAGGACAACTGCTCCAGCCCCATCGCCAAACAATACTGCGGTATCACGCATTGCCCAGTCGATGAAGAATGAAAGTCTTTCCGCACCGATGATGATTGCGTGACGATAATTGCCAGATTGGATTAAACGTGTACCCGTTTCAAGACCATAAACAAAACCAGTACAAGCAGCATTCAAATCGAACGCAGCCGCAGAGCGGATCTCCAGATTTTGCTGAACTTTAGAAGCGATATTTGGAATCAGGGAATCCGGAGAGCATGTCGCAACGATAATTAGATCAACTTCACTTGCTTCAATACCTGCGCGTGCCAGAGCATGTTTGGCTGCAACTGTTGCCATATCAGAGGTATTGACATGACTAATTCGGCGATTTTCGATACCAGTACGGGTCCGAATCCACTCATCTGAAGTATCAAGGAAAGTGCTAAGATCATCGTTAGAAAGTACTGTTGGTGGAATACATTTCCCCCAACCAGTAATTTCAGCGTAGTAATTTGACATCACAGACCTATTTATTGTTGTAATTTAATGGAATATCTTGGAACCTAAATAGGTTCAAACAATAGATACTCGCCATTTAATGAAGAGTCAAAAGTAAAGAAGAAATTATACGCTTTATGGAGTTGACTGATAAGTCAAGTTTTCACAAAGTTGTAATAAAGGAAGAAGTCATGTCATCGTTTAAAACTCGCTGCCCGTCTTGTGGCGGTTTAAATCGTGTACCAAACGAGCGTGTTGCCGAATCTGCAACGTGCGGAAAATGTAAAAGCCCACTACTGGATGGTGCGCCAATTGAAGGCACACCGGATAATTTTTCTGCTTTATTACAAAGCACTACACCAGTTGTCGTCGATTTTTGGGCTCCTTGGTGTAATCCGTGTGTCGGCTTTGCCCCTGTTTTCTCCGATGTTGCAGAAGAACAAGCAGGAACGGCTCGATTTGTTAAAATTGACACAGAATCGCAACAACAGCTTGCGGCACAATTTGGCATTCGTAGCATCCCGACAATCATGGTTTTCAAAAATGGTCAGCGTGTTGATATGATCAACGGAGCACTCCCTAAGACTCAGTTTAAGCAGTGGTTAAATCAAGCTCTTACTAAGTGATTTATCAAGCCAGCTATCTATTTAGCTGGCTTTTTTTACCTAGCAAATCCCACCCAAACTCAATAAATATAATTTGTCGATACGACTCAAATTAATCATTTTACTTAGCAGATGATTAGCCTCATATTCGCGCCCGATCACCATCAAAAAAACTAACTAATAGGCGCAAAGCAGTGGAAAACCCAGCCTTTACTCCAGCATCACCGCGAGTTACCGTACCTGTCATTGCATTATCTTTATATGCAGTGGCTTCAGGCTATTTAATGAGCCTTATCCCTCTTATGCTTGGTGAATACAACATCTCCGCTGACTACGCGAGTTGGCTAGCTAGTGTTTTCTATGTTGGCTTATTGATTGGCGCTATATTTTTCGAACGTATTGTGCGTTCTGTTGGTCACAGAAAAGCGTTTGTTGGATGCTTAGTCGCGTTCTCACTTACTATTGTTGCTTTGCCTGTATTTGCAAACGGCTTTGTATGGTTAGTTGCACGTTTCATCGCGGGAATTACCGTAGCGGGCGTTTTTGTGATCGTTGAGTCTTGGCTAATGTCAGGAGATGAATCATCAAGAGCGAAACGCCTGAGCTTGTACATGCTATCTCTATACGGCGGTTCTGCACTAGGTCAGTTTGGCATAGGTCTTCTTGGTGTCAGCGGTAGCGTACCTTTTATTGCGATCACAACACTGATCTTGATGGCGGTTTTGGTTCTTATGTTTATCGATTGTGAACAGCCAAATAGTCATGAATCAACAGCATTGTCGTTCAAGCAGATCATGAAGCTTAATCACGCAGCAATCATCGGTTGTATTGTGTCAGGGTTAACACTGGGCGCTATTTACGGTCTTATGCCACTTGAACTCCTTAATCGCCAAATCAGTCACCAGAGTATCGGTACTTTGATGGCATTGGTAATTCTAGGCGGGATGGCAGTTCAGCCGTTAGTTACCATGTTGAACAAATACATGAGTCGTACCGTGTTAATGGCTTTCTTTTGTCTGTTAGGCATGTTTTCTATTGGTCTAACATTCGTTTCACCGTCGAATGTTGTTTTAGCCGTTTCTCTTTTCCTTATCGGCGCGGCAACATTCGCCTTATACCCTATAGCTATCAACCTCGGTTGTGCAGGACTAGACGAGCGCTTTATTGTCTCAGCGACGCAAGTCATGCTCTTTAGCTACAGTATCGGGTCAGTTGTAGGGCCTGTGATAGCAGACAGTTTTATGGGTCAGCTACACGGTTTACTCGGTTATCTATTTGCCATTTTAGTTGCGACATGCATATATATGCTGCTAGCAGCGAGCAAAACCAAACACCAGATGGCTGCTGGCCTTTAGGGCAACTTACCCATATAAAAAAACGAGAGCTTTGTGCTCTCGTTTTTTTATATGGGTACAAGCCAGTTAATACATCCTCTGTGCTTTATTTACTCATTGACGACGCTTATAACGATTCGATGCATTAGCCTCTGGCTTGCCTGGTACACTTCTACGTTCATGAATCAAGTGTCTAATAGCCAATATGGGATGCTTGGTTAGCATTCTTGGTCCTGAATATCGCATGATTAAACGCATCTGCTCTTTTGGCTCTGGTTTATAACAGTGAATTGGGCATTTGTTACAAGTGGGTTTATTCTCTCCATAAGGACAGCGATCAAGTCGTAATTCTGCGTATTCCAATAACTCACGGCATTCTGTGCAAAGCTTGTTTGAAGTGCCATGATGATCACGACAATACACTTCCACCATCGCTTTAACCGTTTTAAATTCAGTGGCGAGTTTGCCTAGTAAAATATCGCTCATGGTTTTAGCCAAATTAAAAGTTGAGAAAATGCAGTTCTAACGTTCGCCCATTATCGTATCGCTGGTGTACTTGTTCAAACCTAAAGCCCAGCTTTTTTAGCAAACTTATACTCCGGTGATTGTAAAAGTCAGGCTGGTTATAGAGTTCCAATATAAAAGGCGCATCATCTACACTCACTAGACGGAGAGTCAAACGCTCAGTGGTCAGTGTTTTCATAAGTACTCCATAAAGGTTGTAACTTGGTGGAAAAATCACTATCCTGCCCCGCTAAATTTAAGGACCAGCACTATGAATCGCAAGAAGAAAATCAATCAGATTTTAAAAGCAAAGCAGAAGAAACATAACGCTAAGTTGCAGAAGAGTAATAAGCCTCGCTACATCTCAAAAGCAGAACGTGCGAAAATGGAATCCGAAGAACAGAGCGAAGTTTCTCAATTACCTGAGCAAACTATAGACACTGAAGTGACTGACGAAGCTTAATAAAGAAGCCGCTATATGCGGCTTCTTTAATCCAATTTCTGCATGAACGGAAACCACCAGATATCAAAAGCTTAATGTAAGCCACTCTCACAGCCATCCACTAATAGCTTGCGGTTTTTCGCCAACCGTGGGCAATCTTCACAAAGCTTTTTACCTTCACACTTATAAACCAAACAGCAGCTTTTGCGAACCAATTTAAGCGGCTGAGCTATTGATATTTCGTGCAACGATTGAGCATTTTCAACGTCCAAATCGAGTGATTGTAGCCAAAGCGCAGCATGTTCTTTTATCGTCGAGTTAGTCAACTCCGGAAAATGCTGCTGTAACCTTATCAAGCCCCCCAAAATCCCATCTGAGTTTAATTGATGGGTAAAGCCTGGCCGAATACGGATCCACTCACTCATCTGGGTTTGATAATAGTCGAACAGCGCTTTAATCTGGGATCCCGCATCTTGAATCAACTTATTATGATCGCCTTGAACAAGCGATTTATCTTCAAACTGGTAGCCTGTAACAAAGCATGGCTTGACGAATTGAGCCATTTCATAAAGGTTAGGAAGAGTCTTAAAACGATAGATTGAAATCATTGCGACATAAACAGGCTGCCAGCACAGCAAGCTCCACGTTCTTGTCAGCCAATATGCTCTGCCCGCTTCAGGAAAACACTCCGCTAGATCATTATATAGAGATTGGATTATGGGATTAATGTCATTTTTAGTATGAATGGCGTCTTGGCTTATGCCTCCTAATCCTCCGCTAAGATAAGGAGTTACTGTACTAGTAGCGTTAAAAAGTTGCGGAAAAAATGCCTCTGACATAGTTATAAAGTTCAATTAATTATGCGCAATCTTCTTTATAATCAACTGTCAACATAAATGCAAACTATTCTCTTTTGCAATTAAAGAAAATAGATCCACTGCAATAGCGCACTCCGTAGCCTTACACTGCACGGTATGACATATTTGCTTACGAAAAACCTCGCCGAATAACAACAATTATTTAAACCACGTCGCATTTTTATGCACTTTTATGTCCAAATAATACACACAAAGCAAACACGTCAGTAAACAGAGATTAACAGATAGGCTCTGTAACGTGAGTTACTACTAATTCTTAAACATTGCAGATACTTATCTAATGTAATGTGAACAACATGGCGTATTTTTTCCGTGAATATAGAAACAATGGAAGCATCTGTTTTGAATAAGGAAATCCTCTCATGTTGTATATAGAGTTTCTATTTTTGCTCGTGATGCTGTATATCGGCTCACGTTATGGTGGTATCGGTCTTGGGGTAGTCTCCGGTATCGGACTCGTCATTGAAGTTTTTGTTTTTAAAATGCCCCCGACGTCCCCACCTATCAACGTAATGCTGATTATATTGGCCGTGGTTACTTGTGCTTCTATTCTGGAAGCTGCCGGTGGTTTGAAATACATGCTTCAAGTAGCAGAGCGCTTGCTGCGTAAAAACCCAAAACGCGTGACTTTAATTGCACCATTTGTGACTTACACTATGACTTTTCTGTTAGGTACAGGTCATGCGGTTTACTCAATCATGCCTATCATTGGCGATGTCGCGCTTAAAAACGGTATCCGCCCTGAACGCCCGATGGCTGCAGCCTCGGTAGCATCTCAAATTGCGATTACGGCATCTCCTATATCAGCTGCTGTTGTTTACTATCTGGCACAACTATCAGATATTCAACATGAGATCACGTTGCTTTCCATCTTACTTGTCACTGTGCCTGCCACCTTGTTTGGTACATTGCTGATGTCACTTTACAGCTTAAGACGCGGTAAAGAGCTAGAGGATGATGAAGAATACCAAAATCGCTTAAAAGATCCGGTATGGCGCGAGAAGATCCTAACTACTACAGCAACTTCTTTAGATGAAAAGCTTCCTACAAGTGCTCGTAATTCAGTTCTTCTTTTCATCTCATCAATTTTAATTATTGTTGTTATCGCGATGTGGCCAGAAGTACGCACCATCGTAGACGGTGATAAACCGATTAGCATGGCGGTAGTCATCCAAATGATGATGCTTTGCTTTGGCGGTATTATCCTTCTTGCAACAAAAACCGAACCGAGAAGTGTTCCTGACGGTGTCGTCTTCAAATCTGGTATGGTCGCAGCCATTGCGATTTTTGGTATTGCCTGGATGTCAGATACTTACTTCCAATACGCAATGCCTCAATTTCAATCCGGTATTGTCGAAATGGTAACCGACCACCCGTGGACGTTCGCTCTTGCCTTGTTCATCGTTTCTGTCGTAGTTAACTCGCAAGCAGCTACTGCTCGTATGATGTTACCCGTTGGTTTGGGTTTAGGCTTAAGTCCAGCGCTACTTATCGGTTTAATGCCAGCGGTGTACGGTTACTTCTTTATCCCGAACTACCCTTCAGATATCGCGACCGTTAACTTTGATACCTCTGGCACAACAAAAATTGGTAAGTGGTACTTCAACCACTCGTTTATGGCGGTAGGTCTGATAGGTGTGATCGGTGCATGCTGTTTAGGCTATGTCCTAGGTCAAATATTCATTCCAGCATAAGCATCTGAATTTGAATGAAGGGCGAGCCATTGTACACAAGCGTACAGCCTGAATGGTTCGCCTTTTTTTGTTCAAGTTAAAGTAAAAAGTCTTCGCTGATTCCGACAAAGGTATCGGCACAATCAATCAGAGTTTGAGAGGTTAATCGCGGAACGCCGTATACCGTGACCTTTTTGTTAAAACGTTGCTGGATACGCTCTACAAGCATACTGAAATCACCATCTCCAGAGACAAGAATGACTGTATCAACTTCAGGTGCAATCTCAATCGCATCTAGAGTAATACCCACATCCCAATCCCCTTTTGCGCTACCATCACGTCTTTGAATATAAGGCTTTAGCATAACCTCAAACCCAACGCCCCTCAGGATATGATGAAACTGGCGCTGCTTAGGGTCGTTACTCGCAATCGCATAAGCTCTGGCACTGACAACCTCTTTTCCTTGCGTGGCTACATACCAGAATTGGTTGTAATCAAAGTTGCTACGATAGGCTTCACGACAGGTGTAATACACGTTCTGTACATCGACCAGAATCGCGATTTTTTGTTTGCTTTCCGAAGTCATCTATTTCTACACGTTATTTATTTGCTGCCTACCCTAAGCCAGTTTGGCAAAAAGCACAATGAGCCATTTCCACTAAACTTAACGTATAAGCGATCACTAAACTTGCGTGGGAAAAGGCCATGAGTAAACAGTTAATCTTGATATTACTTTGTTGCTTATTATCATCGCCAACATTTGGTTACCCCTCCTACGCCCAATACTGGCCGCATCGGAGCGTACTATTCTTTGCACCTGAAAATGACGCCCGCGTGAAGCAATTTCTTTTAGAGAGTCTGATGAACGAATGTGATCTTGTAGATCGTGACGTGGTCACATTGGTAATAGCCGAAGATGGTTACACTTTCCCGTCGTGGCTAAAAGACGAACTGGATTTACACGATCTGGCTGAGCTATATCAAGTGAAAAAGGGAGAATATACGGCCATTTTACTTGGTAAAGATGGCCTAGAGAAATTTCGCTGGGGTGCTGAAACGGATTGGCAGTTCATCAACGAATTAATTGACGCAATGCCAATGCGCCAGCAAGAGATGCAAAGGGAAACTAGCCCTTGCAGGATTTAATCGTTTGAGAGAACCAATCTAGCTTGTTATGCAGTTGCGTAACGCTACCGACGACAATTAACGCAGGGCTCTTCGCGTCCTCTGCCATACGGGACAATTCGCTCAATTCGCCTTGGAACACGCGTTGTTCAGGACGCGTGCCGTTTTCGATGATTGCACAAGGCATTTCAGGCTCTAACCCATGGGTAATGAGTTTATCCATGATTTGACCACTTTGTTTCAAGCCCATGTAGAAAACAAGCGTGTTATTTGACTGCGCTAGCGAGTGCCACTCAATTTCTCGTCCATCATTCTGGACATGTCCCGTAATAAACTGAACACTTTGTGCATGGTCACGGTGAGTGAGTGGAATCCCCGCATAAGCTGTTGCCCCCGCCGCCGCTGTGATACCCGGAACCACTTCGTATTTAATTCCATGTTCGGCAAGCTCTTCTAGCTCTTCACCACCTCGGCCAAAGATGAACGAATCGCCGCCTTTCAGACGCACAACACGCTTACCTTCCTGCGCTTTACGCACCAAAATCTGGTTGATTTGTTCTTGCGGTACACAATGGAAGTCTAACTTTTTACCCACATAGATCATCTCAGCTGACTTGTCCGCTAACGCCAGAATATCTTGAGAGACCAATCGGTCATACACCACAACTTCTGCTGCTTGAATCGCTTTCAAGCCCCTTACGGTAAGCAAATCTGGATCACCCGGTCCTGCACCTACAAGTGATACAAAGCCGCTGTTTAGCGAGGTGTTAATAGTAGTCATAGCAATGCCTATTGGAAAATTTAGTTATAAAAAGTAACACTCTGATAATGCGCTAAGGCCACAAACCATTCCAAGGAGTGATTACTTTTTATAGCTAAAACAATCTCGTACGTTATGTAGATTACTATAATGGCCCCACTCAACTGGCAGTGGGGCCAAGTCTTTACTTATCTAGCGATTGCTGGCTCTGCAGCTACTTGCTCTTTTTCTGCATTTAGAGCAGGCGCTGTTTTAGCGTGAGTTAGGTACAGTGGGATAGATGTCATTACGAGGCCACCGACAATGTTACCCAGAATGGTTGGAACAAGGTTGAAGTTCAACCAAGTCGCGATACCAAAATCTGCACCCAAGATCATACCCAGCGGGAACAGGAACATATTCACTACGGTATGTTCAAATACTAGAGCGAAGAAGATGAAGATTGGGAACCACATCATCGCTACACGGCCTGATACAGAGCGAGCAGTCATATTACCAATCACGCCTAAAACAACCATCAGGTTACAGAAGATACCGCGAACAAAACACGTAATCCATCCGTCCATTCCCATATTTTCGAAACCAAGGCTACGCGCCGTTGATACTGCGACGAACTTCTGCGCGACTGCATTTAGTTCTAATGAGAAGTTTCCTGTTAGAGAGATAGCAACTAAGTACGCCACAATAAGCGAACCAATCAGGTTACCTAAACCTACGAGTCCCCAACAACGTAAAATACGCCCCCAAGTAATACCTGGACGGTTGGCAAACTTAGCTAAAGGTGCAAGTCCAAATACACCCGTCACCAGGTCATAACCCATCACACTTAGAATCACGAAGCCGACCGGGAACACCAAAGCCCCAACAACGCCCATGCCGGTCTGAACGATAGTCGTGATCGCGACGACTACTGCTAAAGAAAGAATAACGCCCGCCATGGTACCGCGAAGCAGAAGATCACGAGTGCTTGTATTTGTTTTCGCTTCACCAACGTTGATCATGGTTTGCACGAATTCAGCAGGTTTAAAGTCTATAGACATGAATGTGTCCTTATTCAAATGTAAAAGTTAAAAGTTGAAGATTGAATAGAAAAAGGCTCCACCGAATACGACACGCTGCTGTCGTGGTCATTCCCTACTCATCATCCGTTAAATGACCTTCGGAAAGCCTTTACCTATTTAATCTTGAAAAACACGCCCTCCTCCGTAGAGGAGGCGTGGTATTTACGCTGCGATTTCAACTTCTCCGTTTGTTACGCGCGCTTTGTATGCTTTGATATTAAAGCGTTCATCTTCCATGCATACACCAGTTGTTAAGTTGAAGCGCTGCTTCTTAAGCGGACTTGCAACCCATAGTTCGCCTTGGTGTTGGCAGATCAAACCACGAGATAACACGTTTGATTGAAAGAACGGATCTGTGTTGCTGATAGCCAGAACTTCTTCGGCTTCAGTTGGACGGAACACCGCGACCTGCTGACCAGCTAAGAGCGCACACACGCCAGTACCAGGTATGATGTCGTTGATGTGACAGATTTTTTCAAATGACATAATCCAACTTCCCTTATGCTTCAGTAATCGCTACGTGTAGTATGTCGCCTTTTGCTTCAGGGTGTTTTTCCGTGAAGATTGCCGGGCGGTGTTGTGAGCGCTCTGGGACAAACACAACGTTGTCGTCGCGTTGGTCAGAGTTGATAAAGTGTGCAAAACGAGTCAGTTGTGATTCATCATTGACAGTCGCCGTCCATTCACACTCGTACTCATCTACCAGCTTCGCGACGTCCGCTTCCAATTGCACGTTGATGCCAAGCTTATCGTTCACGATAACTTCGCGTAGGTAATCCACGCCACCTTCCATGTTTTCCATCCAAACTGATGTACGTTGTAATGGTGCAGCAGTGCGAATGTAGAACATCATGAAGCGATCGATGTACTTGATTAGGGTTTCTTTATCCAGATCGCTAGCCAGTAGGTCTGCGTGGCGTGGCTTCATACCACCGTTACCACACACGTACATGTTCCAGCCTGCATCCGTTGCGATGATGCCAAGGTCTTTACCTTGCGCTTCTGCACATTCACGAGTACAGCCAGATACACCGAACTTCATCTTGTGTGGAGTACGGATGCCTTTGTATCGGTTCTCAATGTATGAACCCAAGCCGACAGAATCTTGAACTCCGTAACGACACCAAGTTGAGCCGACACAAGTCTTCGCCATACGCAGTGCTTTTGCGTAAGCTTGGCCTGTTTCGAAACCCGCATCGATCAGCTTGCGCCAGATCTGTGGAAGATCGTCTTTTTGTGCACCAAACAGACCAATACGCTGAGCACCTGTCACTTTGGTGTACAGATTGTATTCTTCAGCGACCGCAGCAAGAGCACCTAAGGCTTGAGGAGTCACTTCACCGCCCGCCATACGAGGAATAACCGAGTAAGTACCATCTTTTTGGATGTTACCCAGGAAATTATCGTTGGTATCGTGCAACTTAACCAGTTGTGGCTTAAGAATATGTTCACCCCAACAAGATGCCAGAATAGAACCAGCAAGCGGCTTACACACTTCACAGCCGTAACCTGTCCCGTATTTTTCTAGAAGCTCATCAAACGTTTTAATCTCTTCGATACGAATCAGATGGAACAGCTCCTGACGAGAATACGCAAAGTGCTCACAGACGTCGTTCTTCACTTCGATACCTGATTTCACCAATTCTGCGTTAAGAACAGAAGTGACCAGCGGGATACAACCACCACAGCCAGTGCCCGCACCGGTTACTGCTTTGATGTCTGCAAGCGTATGGTGACCGTCAGCAACCGCTTGAGCGATCTTACCTTTTGTCACGTCGAAACATGAACAGATAACCGCACTTTCCGGTAGCGCATCCGCACCTAATGCTGGCTTCTCAGCACCTGCATGGGCCGGAAGAATAAGCGCATCAGGGTGTTCCGGCAGGTCAATTTCGTTGAGCATGAGCTGAAGTAAGTCACCGTAATCGGATGTATCTCCAACCAGCACAGCACCAAGCAGTTTTTTGTTGTCTTCAGAAACGATAAGACGTTTGTAAACTTCTTGCTCTTCGTTTTGGTAAACGTAGCTCTTACAACCTTCAGTACGTCCATTCGCGTCGCCAATTGAACCTACTTTCACACCAAGTAGCTTGAGTTTCGCAGACATGTCCGCGCCCTGGAATTTGCTATCGGTATTACCTAGCAAATGGTCAACGGCAATCGTCGCCATTTTGTAACCCGGAGCCACAAGACCGTAGAACATGCCGTTCCAAGAAGCACACTCACCGATTGCGTAGATGTTCTCATCTGACGTTTGGCAATGATCGTTTACTGCAACACCGCCACGAGCACCCACTTCCAGACCCATTTTGCGTGCCAACTTATCTTGAGGACGAATACCTGCAGAGAACACGATGAAGTCGGTTTCTAGCTCAGTGCCATCCGCAAAACGCATAACGTTACGCGCATTTGTGCCCTCAGGAGCAATTTCAAGCGTGTTTTTACTGGTGTGGACTTTCACGCCCATACGCTCGATCTTTTGACGCAGTTGATTACCACCAGCAAGATCAAGTTGCTCTGCCATTAGCTTTGGTGCGAATTCAACAACGTGGGTTTCCACACCGAGTGCTTTAAGTGCACCAGCAGCTTCAAGGCCTAGTAAACCACCACCGATCACCACACCTGATTTACTGTTCTTCGCACACGCTTCAATTGCTTTAAGATCTTCTATCGTACGGTAAACAAAACAATCTTTGCTTTCACGGCCGTTAATCGGTGGAACAAATGGGTATGAACCAGTCGCCAGAATCAGCTTATCGTATTGTACTTCGCGACCAGAATTTGAATAAACGATTCGATTTTCACGGTTAATATTAATGGCGCGTTCACCAATCAACATCTTGATGCCGTGTTTCTCGTAAAAGCCTTCTTTAACCAAAGAGAGCTCGTCGGCTGTGTGGTGAGAAAAATAAGAGGAAAGGTGCACACGGTCGTATGCGACTCGCGGTTCTTCACAGAAAACGGTGATATCGAGTTCAGAGACATCCGTTTTCTCGACCAAGTCTTCAATGTAACGATGCCCTACCATGCCGTTACCGATGACTACTAGCTTCAACTTGCTCATTATAATTCCTAAGGGTTAGGTTCTTATCACTGAGCGCATTGTTAATTGTGAAAGAAAATTAATACATGATGTAAATCAATTACAATTTCAAACTACCCTAAAGGGGTAGAAAGATTTATTTTCGCTAATTACCGATAAAACAACGTAATTTAAAAACGAACCTTCGTCTTTTAACAAGCAAAGTTTCGTCGTTTTAAAAACAATTTCACGCATTTTATCTATCACGTATTTAATTTTTCCTGTTACTTTTTCTTTGAATTTTTACCTTACCAAGCCATGTGGTTGGCATATAAAAATCAATCCTATCAATAAAAATCTTTTACTAGCCAATAGATTGCATAACGACTAGAATCAACCTTCATTCATGTGGTTTAACCCCATTTGATATAACCGTATTTGACATATAAAAAGCCGTCCCATTTTTATGAGGCGGCCTTTTATTTTGGGAGTCATAAAATGTCAGGAAGCAATCCTATCTATATATCAAACATTGATATCAATAGAATCACAGCAATGCTGGATAAAATGCCAAGTGTCGCGGAAGAGTTAATCAAACTTGAAGAAGAGCTTGATAGAGCAATCGTACTTGAGCCAGAAGAAATGCCGGATAACGTGGTAAGAATGAACTCAACAGTAGAATTCAAGTTCTCTGGTGATGAAAAAGTACTGACCAGAACGCTTGTTTACCCGCAAGATCTGAAAAGCAGCAACGATATTTCGATTTTCGCTCCAGTCGGTAGCGCGTTAATCGGTCTCTCTATTGGACAAAAACTCGATTGGCCAATGCCAAATAAACAAACGAAAACCATTGAGATAGTCAATGTCACCTTTCAATCTGAGCAAAGTGGCGCCCTAACCCGCTAGACTCAGTCGTCCCGGTGCAAAGAGTTCGGATAAGACTTTGCACCAGGAGAGAAACCCACTTAATTTCAAACTCTTCCCTATCACGCCTTTATATCTTCTCAAAACAAGCAATGATCTATTTTCCCCGAAACAGTGAAGATGAGGTCGTCTCAGTAAAGACTTTTCACGAAAATCTGATAGCGCAAGATATGGAATGAAACGACATGAAATATAAGGAAATGGGAACAGTTGCATCACAAGATCGAGCCACGCAGATACGAAAAAACCAGTCATCAAGACTGGTTCTAAGAATTTTGGAGGCGCCTCCCGGAGTCGAACCTAGATCCACTACCATAAAATTAACTCCATAAACTCATCCAACCACTTAAAAATTAAATGTATCTCATCACCTAAAACACGAAAACTGTAAACCTGTGTTACACATTGTTCACCCCGAACACTTCTATGACTTTCTTATGAAAGTCATACCATTACAACATTACGTTAACATACCCACTTATAACAACTGTTCTCATAAGTCCTAAAAAATAAATTTTATCTTATATTTCAACCGTATAAATAACGGATTACTTCTTGCTTGTGTACGCACGTATGTCATGAACTCCCTCCAGCTTTGGGGAAATTTGGGATCGTTTGCCTTTTTCATTCAAAGCGGTCGCGAGTCTCTTTGATTTTCATTGAAACGGAGAGAATAAGATGGACTTTAGTAACTTAAAATTCATTATTCGAATGTCGTGTTTAGGGCTGATACTCAGCTTTTTCACAACATCTGCCTGGGCGGTACATGATACTGGCACGTTTGAGCTAGATGGTAACGCTGTAAGTGAGGCCCCCCCAGGCGACGACTGGGAAAACGTTTATAATAATACGGATTCCGCTAACGTAACTTCATTCAAAGCAGATCCCGCACCTCAGACAATCTTTGACGGTGGTAAAAAAGATATTCAGGATGTCTCTGATTGGTCTTGGAAACATGGTTCTGTACCAGATAAAGATGATATAACCAATGCTTATGCGGCTGCATATGAAGTCGATGGAGATTTGGTTATCTACTTTGGGGCTGACCGCTTTTCAAACGTCGGTGATGCCTTTTTGGGTTTCTGGTTCTTCAAAGACGAAGTGACGGCACTGCCTAATGGTGATTTTTCTGGTAACCATACAAACGGTGATGTGCTGGTTTTAGTCAACTTCCCTCAAGCGAATAATGCCGTACCATACATCGCTGTTGTTTTGTGGGATGACACTTGTTCAAAAGCTGATAGCAACAGCCCAATGCCTGGTGACTGTGCTGCAAAGAACTTGCGTCTAGAACTCGAATCTGACGGTACACATCCTGCTGAGTGTGAATTCACTGGTGCTGGCGATTTTGCCTGTGCTACCACTAACCATGATGACGAGACATCGCCTTGGCCATATACACCAAAAGCAGGCGTTCCGGGTGTATTTCCATTCGAAAGTTTATATGAAGGTGGTATTAACATAAGCGAACTTATCGGTAGTGACACTTGTTTTAGTAGCTTTATGGCAGAATCACGTTCCTCAAGCTCGTTTACTGCATCGCTAAAAGACTTTGTCTTAGATCAGTTCAAATTGTGTGGTCTTGAACTAGTCAAGACTTGTCCAATTGGTGAAATTCAGCCTGACGGTCTCACAATTCGTTATACCTATGAGTTAGAAGTAACTAATACAGGATTTGGTGCTTTATATGAAATTAACGCAACAGATATCACTGCAGGTGACTACCCTAACAACGGTAATACGTTCTATCAAGCTGTTTTAGATGCCAACTCTAGCACGACGTTCTCAGGGTACTTCGACGTTGATGTAGCAGGTACAATTCGTAATTATGCAGAAGTAACCGCAGCACTTACAGTCGACGGTGAAGTCAGCCTAACAGCCGAAGATGATGTTGATTGTGCTCCCCCAACACCGGCTGGTGTAGTGTATCTTGAAAAAGATTGTGATGCTTTAGTGGCGGAAAATGTGGCCGGCGTTTATGGCCTGAAAGTCAAATACAGTGGTCAAATATGTAGTATCTCTGACTACGCAATAAACAACGTTAATGTTGTTGAAACACATGATGGTGGAGATCCAATACCAGTCCTAATTAATCAAGAACTGGCACCGAATAGTTGTATTCCTTATTATGGTAGCTACATTCCAGTACCTGGAGATGACATAGCCCCTGGTGAAGTCATTACTGCGGATGAAGTACGTTTATTCTCAGACACAGTTGATGCAACAGCTACGTTTTATCTTGATGGCTCGCCGGTACCAGCGATTATGCAAGTTAATGCGTCCTGTGAGCTTTGTATAGAAGCACCTGAGCGTACTGCACTAGATGAACCTGAACCCGAGTTGTAGAGACTAATAAGATCAATAAAAAACCACCCATATTTGGGTGGTTTTTCTTCGGAACTTACTTATTATTTCCCTTGCCCTTTGAGCCAGAAGATGAGGACTGTAATTGTATATACACCGTAGCGGTTGAACTCATACCATTACTACTAATCGTGTAAGTGAAACTGTCACTGTTCTTAAACCGGTTTGCAGGAGTATATTGAAGCTGACCATCAGACAATAACTTAACGCTACCTTTACTTGGGCTTGAAAATGATACAATAGTTACCGAATTTTGATCCGTTGCAATATCGTTAGCCAGGACATCAATGGTTGTCGTTGATACAGAGCTGATTGTCACTGAATCATCCTGCGCTAGTAACTCGCCCGTATCTCCTCCAGAGACAGTGTAAACGGTTTGTACCGATGTTGTGTAAACAGAACTGTTTACGTCAGTCGCTTGGAACGTCACATCATGGTCACCGTCTGTTGCATTTTGATCCGAAGTCACTGTCATCGTTACAGTACTGCTTTCACCCGGTGCAAGTGTCACAGATTGAGTGTCAGAACTCCAGCCAGACTCCAAGTCAGCTGATACTTCAAACTGTTGTGAATCACATTGGCTACCAGTCGCAACATTTTCAACGGTTAACTGATATTCCACTGATGCACCGGCAAGAGCAGTTTGCCCGTTGTCGTTAGAAAGTGTCAACATAGGTGCAGAGAGCTCACAAGTGTTACCAGGGGATTCATTAAAAGACACATAGACTTCGGCTGAATCACCACTAGTGCTTACTAAATTCAGAGTGATACCTGTCTCTGGATCGGTATAAGTGTTACCAACAGGCAACGCAGGATCCAACCAGTCTTTTTGCCCAAATACCTCATTATAAGTTGAAGCCATGTTCATATATAGCAAACTACTTGCTTGCCCATCTTGTTCGGCGATACGGACTACAATACCGTCAGTCACATCGCCACGATACATTTTATAAGAGCGATCATCTAAAAACTGATCGAATCCTATCGCTTGACGATATTCAATATAAAACCATTCAGGCAGACCATTGGCACTTGTCGTTCCACGGGGAATCTTTAGGGCAATTGTCTGATTCGGGTCGGTAGACTCATAGTTTGTTAATGTGTATGTCCCATTATTGGTTACTTTTTGTACCTTGGGTTCATTCGTATTATTTATCCAGCCTAGTTGCTCTTTGCTGTATGCATTGAAGTAACCCATAGCTGATACGCCCATAACATCGTAGCTATCACCATACTCCATTTCTTTACAATTGCTGCCCAGAGTAACATCACCGCAATCCAACGCATGCGCGTGGTACAAACCAAGGTTGTGTCCTAACTCATGTGCGATCACTCGGGCATCAACGGTGTTGTGAATGTAAGCTCTGGTCGGCAAAGTATCCATAGTACCTATTCCACCTTCCAGGCATGCTGTGCCGCTAACAATATAGATAATTCTCTGATAGTCGTTGACGTCAACACCGTCTTGTAAAGCGAGTGCGTCTGCTTCGTCCCGCTGTGAAGCCGTATCACAAACTTGATTTGATAACGGAAGCGTATACCAGCCCAGAACTTGCCCACTTAACCAGGTCTTGCCATAAGAGTTTTCCTGGTAAAAGCTGTTTACCTCACCGAATACGAGATCCGTTGCTTCACTAACCGAAATCGGTTGATCATTTGGGTTTTCCTGAAAGTTCAACAACATCACTAAGGTGTCTTGTTGACCAGTAGTACTTCCTACTGCATATACATTTTGTATATTCTGTAAATAAATGAAAAACGTAAGTAAAATTAGCAGTCCTTTAGAGGTTACTGCTCTATTTATATTGAATAGTTTTGTCACCGATCCACCTGATAATTATATTTTTAATTATTAGCCATAACGCTAAAAACAAGAATGTAATATATAAAAATAAGAGAATAATATTTTAGACAAAATAAAGGTAGAGTTTACTTATTAAGTAAATCCCATATATTCTGCAGATACAATTTAATCTAAATAATTATTTTCTATATTAAAAAGGAAGCCGAATCATAACAAAATAATCGATTAAAATTCAATCATCTGGAATTAAAAATTAAGTTAATTCTTTGTCAGAAGAATTTTTTACCTTTATTATCATATGGTTAAAATAATTCATTTAAAAATTACACACTTCCCTATATTAAACTGGGAATATAATCAATTAATTGCACTTAGATAAAATAATAATTACTGTTAATCAGAGAGATATATTACTCTAATAATAATCATTACCTAAAAAACTTCAAAATATTAGTGTGGTAAAATACAAATAAATCATATTAATCAATAATTTACATTAAATTAAAATAAACCCATTGAGAATATTAAACACAATGTAAATAAAACAAGAAATAAATGTTATACAGTTGTGTATTTTTGTGTTTATATTAAACAGGGTTATATGTATTAAATAGATATGAAATTAAAACAATAATAGTTTCAGACGGCTATTAAAAATATCGAACTTAAATAATTAAATTATACTTAATATCCAAAGACAGATAATTAATCTATTTAAGATAGATACTGTATAAATTTAGATTTAGAAGACAACTTAGAAATTATTGAGGGAGTACTTGAAAAACGATTTAGATATGAATCTTAATGGAGGCGCCTCCCGGAGTCGAACCGAGGTCCACGGATTTGCAATCCGCTGCATAGCCACTCTGCCAAGGCGCCTTTTAGATTATTACTCTGTGAAAAGAGTTAGATGGTGCCCCGAGCCGTGCTTGATGGTCCGACACTCGGCCGGTCAGCTCGACGGCGGGATTCTATATCCACACATCTTTTTTGATGGTGCCCCGGGCCGGACTTGAACCGGCACAGCGCGAACGCCGAGGGATTTTAAATCCCTTGTGTCTACCAATTCCACCACCAGGGCAACGCAATCATGCGTGGTAACACCACCTGCCTCAGCGACCTTCGCCGTGAGAACGAGGCGTACTTTAACCGATTGAGATTAACCGTCAACAAAAAAGTTATCTTTTTGATTTAAATGGTCAAATCCCAAGCAATGCAGATTACAGAACAATCAATTGGCACAACTATTAGTCATGCCAGCCTTATCTACGACATAGTTCCATGTATTCCTTTAAGCTCTTCCTAACAGAATTTATCTCGTTATTCTTCTTTGAAAACACAAGCGTAATCTTTATACAAAGTCTATGCAGATATAAACCACCACATAATATTACCCTTGCATATAAATCTACTATTTTTCTCCTTCGTTTAGATGTTTCCCATGTAACACATTGCAACACACGCGTTACAACGACGAAACAATTTATTATTTATATAAATCATAAAGTTAAAAAAATTCCGCAATAATACTGTTTCAGGCTGAACAGTCTCTATCTGATAAAAAACAAATAAGTAGTTTAAATTCAATAAATTAAAATCAGGCATATATATTGCGTATTTACGGCCAGGATTTTTAAATCTAATGGAGGAATAACGATATTGGCTAATTTAAGTGATTAAGGATAAAGACCTCAACTTTATTTCTTTTAGATTCAAATTCATGAGAAGAAGTTAATAAGGATATCCAATGAAAGAGAACATATATAGAACTTCTCTCTTTAAGAGAGTAACCAGAGCCCTGACCATAGTGTTAGGTTGTATTATATGGATATGCGCCCTACCAGCATATGCCGTAGATGGAGCAGGCACTGTAGTTTCAAATGGCTGTATGCAAGATATTGCCGGGTTTGACCTTGGGTGTACCGCGAATGATGTAAGAGTTTCGGGCGTTGCAGACGTCACTGGCGATGGGATTGTTGATGAAGATGACATCACTTTCGCTCCAATCTGTGATGCTATAGCTTTAAATGCCGGAGCAGATTGTAGTTCGGATCCAAATATTTGTCTGGATTCTGATGGAGTAGCAGCGCCAGAAATGTGTGGTGACAGATGTTCGTACCCCGGAGACACGACCCAATTCAGCGCTACCTTTATCTTCGAGCTAAGCGCACAAGCGCGTTATGACGTTGGCGCTTACTTTGAAGTTGAGCCAGATACTGCTGAGGATGGAGCACTAACAGGTGCGTGTCAAATAGTTACCCTTCCAGAAGACGGAACTGGATTCACTCGACCTGATGGCACTACAGGGAACTTTGTCGACCTTGATTCAACGTGTAAAGGTGGAGGTTGTCCTCAACCAACCGATCTATGTGGGGACATTGATGACGACAATAATCCTATCTACTACGATATGAAAGGTGCTAAAGCAACAGCAGATTATATTACCGCAACATGTATCGACCCTGATGGTGATGGAAAGTTAAACCTGCCTAACTGTACAAGCTGGCGTCAATCAGGTGCTAATGACTTATGTTACGACGGAACCGATGCTTTTCCAGGCTCGCCGTCTAAATGTAATTGTGACCCTAATTTCCAAGTTCCGATTACTGTCCCACCAGCAACTATTACTGTTGAAAAAACGGCTAATCCAACTTCTGCACCTGAGGATATCTCGGGACTCCCTGTTCAGTATACGGTCGACATAACCAATAACAGTATATTTGCCGTCGTCACGATTGACACACTAGTCGATGACATATTTGGTGACATTACCAGTTCTGGACATGATGGCATTACCAGCACAACGTGTTCAGTTCCATTTGATATTGCAGCAGGTGCAACAGAAACATGTACGTTTAATGCTACCATTACAGCCCAGGGAGGAACTGAGCACACAAACACTGTTACAGCATCCGGCTATGATGAAAATGAAAATCCAATGTCAGACGATGATGACGCTACAGTAATCATCACTAACGTCCCATTCGAATTCAGTGTAACCAAGACAGCTAACCCAACAGCACTTGATGAGCCTGGGGGTCAGTTTACTTTCGATGTTGTGGTAACAAATGACAGTTCCGCTGATGCAATAGAAGTCACAGTATTAGATGATGATATCTATGGCGATATTACCTCGACTTTAGGTGATATCATTTCTACAGATTGTTCAACACCACAAACTATAGCTATTGGTGGGAACTATAGCTGTAGTTTCACAGTGGAAGAACTCCATCAACCGCCGTGGAGTCAAACTGACACAGTAACAGCTACCGCCAGTGATGAAGAAGGCCCAGAAGACACTAGAAGCGACACTGCAACTATCAACATAAACGATGTTGATTCCTCGATATCTGTTGATAAAACTGCCAATCCAACATCATTTGATGAACCGAGTGAAGACGTAACGTATACCATTGTTGTTACTAATACCTCAACAAAAGATACGGTTGATATTAATTCACTAGATGACACTATTCTCAATGATGTTACTACTACTGGTCATGATGGTATTACCAGCACAACTTGTTCTGTACCACAAACACTATTGGTTGGAGATGGAAGTTCAGCAACTACTGCGGATGGCGATACCTATAGCTGTGAAGTCACTGTTAGCGAAACCGGTAATGCTGATGACACGATCACCAATGTTGTAACAGCAAGTGGTTTAGATGACGATGGAGAGCCAGTTACATCCAATGATGATGCTACGGTTACTGTTAATGATGTTCAACCAACAGCAACGTTAGACAAATCTGTAACGTCTATGGATGTACTCTACACTGTTGTCGTAACCAATACTTCTGTAGCTGAGGATTTAGATCTAACCGATTTAACTGATAACTTGTTCGGTGACATTACCTCTGTACAAGGTAACGTTTTGGAAACAGAGTGTAACGTACCACAAACTATTGCTATTGGAGACGACTATACTTGTACATTTGTAGGCAGAGTATACGGTCCTCACACAAATACTGTAACAGGTACAGTGTCTGATGATGATGGCAACACTATCAACCCTTCTGACACAGCAACAGTAAGCTTCTCAGCAGATTAAAGACCTCCATTGGAGATAATCTGAGACGAAGTAACACCACATAAGCGAGGCCAGATAGAAAATTTCTAGCCTCGCTTTTTTTTTTATAAACCAGTGCGAGCACGTAGTCGAATAGTCACATCTTTCTTGTTGTTCATGTTCTTCGCCAATAGCTTGTACACTTGCGCATTTTTAGGTTCAGTATACACAGAACCGCTATCGCTAAATAGCTCAACACCTTTTTCATCAATCAATGTCAAGCGAACATTGTTACGTTCAACCAACGGGTCACTTGAATTTTTTGTTGTGTAATAACCAAAATACATCAGGCCACCAATATCTGATTCATTGCAACCTGCTAAATCAAGATTTATCTCAACTGATTCTCCCGGAGCAAGCTCAAAATGGTTGGTAGTCATTGTATATTCACAGCCAGGATCCTGAGCAGTCACTACCATATCTTCTGGAGCAGCTAGGGCACCGCCAACAATGCCGAACGTAAGAGGTAAAGTCGTGAATAGTGTTTTCAGCTTCATTATTATTCCTAAATTAAGTACCAATATTAAAATTAATTGTTGAATTCCATAGAAAATAAACCTATGTCATTCAGGTATCTGTTTGCTAGCCTTGACATAAGCCAACGAAAGACTAACAACAAAACGATTACTGGCACAAATAATTGTTTGTAAAATTAACGTCAACCATTAATAAACATCTAATAATTAAGAAGATTAAATTTAATTAGACTAGAGATACCTAAATTACCAAAAGCGACCATTAAAAAACCCAATAAAATCAAAAAACTATATTATCCAGTATGATAATCAGAACATAAATTAATAGTAAACACAGTTAAAGTAAAATTAGTTGAATATAAATAGGAAAATAAAAAGGCAACCTATATCGGTTGCCTATACTTAATTTCCACTTTTACTTTATGATTATTCTACTTCTTTTTCTTGTTCTTTTTCTTTTCCTAATTCATTTAACAATGATTCAAAAACTGGATATCGTTGAGCTCCGACTACGATTTGTGGCGCTATAAGTTGATTGTTTTCCACACGACCAATAAGAAAACTCGGTGTACCTCGCACTCCCAATGATTGACCGAGCGTCAAATCTTCCTTAACTTTGTCGGCTACCGCTGGATCCTTCAAACAGTTAGAAAATGCTTCCATATCCAATGACAGATCTGTTGCGGCTTTTTGATAAAGCTCATCACCTAACTGTTTAACGTTAGTGAATAACATATCTCGCATTGGCCAATAGGAGTCTTGTTTAAAACTGCATGTTGCTGCAATGGCGGCTGGCATTGCTTGTGGGTGAAAACCTAGAGGAAAGTCTCGTGCGACATATTGCACTTTACCTGTGTCAATAAAGTTTTCCTTTATCTGTTTAAAAGAAGTATCCGTAAAACGTTTACAATATGGGCATTGAAAATCCGAAAACTCAATGATTGCAATTTTCGCTTCTTTACTGCCCAGAACCGGAAGGTTGCCGTCATCAGTAAAGTTAGGTTGATTAGGTAATATGAGTGGCTCTTTTTTTTGCGGTTTGAATGCCAACTCTTTCATGTCTTTTACTTCACTTTCTATCTTCCCAACCGACTCAGACAGCTGACTGATCTCTTGCTTCAACGATGCTATCTCTGATTTCAACTGATCCGTATCTTCTGACTGACAGCCAAAAATCAATGGCAGTAAAACGACCGGAACTACCAATTTTATTACGTGCCTTACCATGTTATGCCCCCACTATGAAACCGTTTAGATACGCTTAAGTCGTACCTAGTCTTCACTACATGAAAGGTATACTGCTAAATACTATAAATATAAGTTGTTTATATAAAAACTAATATCAATATTATTAATAATATTATGAAAATAAAAATCCACTTAAACCTATAGTGTCATTAGTGCATATAAATCTTCAAAAAATATTACACAAGTTATTGTTAAACAGTAATTTCTTTCAAGTTGTTAAAAAGTATCGTAAAGGAGCGGTTATAAGTCAATTTGGTAAAAAATGATTTTATCTGATCTGCCGTGATATCTGCCTACGAATCAATATGATATTAAACATGTACCAAAAATAAGAATGTAATTAGAAATATAAAAGATTAGTGAAAAACAATATATTCATTAAACGGTTGACACAAATCAACTATCAGTCGGATTCTCTAAATCGCTAATTACCTTAAACTAAAATTACTTATAGAGAGAAAATTTTAAGCTTAATAGCAATATATCAACATCACGCAGAAAGGAGGATTAGTTATGACCATTCGCAATAAAGAACTTACCCTCTTAGTCATTGTATGTATTGTGTTTCTAGCTTGTATTACGCTTGGACGATAGAAATGCATCAAGATGCCAGATACCGAGCACCCTATTTGAGCCTGTCCATCTCATATCGCCTCCGTTAAGAAGCAAAACTAGGGTGCTCGAATTGTCCACATAATCTGATAGATCACTGTCTCTTGCCTCTGCAAGGCTATGTAAGCCAGTTTTCTTTACCGACCTATCACTTCAACGGTCAGTCATTCTCATACCATTTCGTGCTCTTTTAATGTACGAGCATCGATACCAGTCGAAACTCACTTAAATGAGTAATTTTATTTGCAACTGATTTATATTTATGCACCTAGTCTTATAAAAACAATAATGCTAAACACCCCTATGATTAATATGGAAATTAAACAATATGCTGTGCTAATGTAGCGTCATAAAAATTTATAACCCCTATAACTTCAGCAGATATGACAAAACAGAGCACAAGGACATTTTTACCAGCAAAGTCATTGCGGTACGCAATAGTCTGGCTTCTATCTGTGATGGTAGTTTCTATTTTCACTTGTCTTGTCTATTTTTTAAACTCATTAGATGACCTAGCATCTGACGAGCTGGTTCAAAGGATCGGCTTAGCAAGAAAGCTTGAGTTCCGAACCGCCCGTGACTTACTTGAAGAGTACACATTCTGGGATGAGGCGTTTCAGAAAATAATCATAGAGCACGATGTTCACTGGGTTGAGCATAACTCAGGTGGCTACTTGATGCGTGAACAAGATTACGACTTTAGCGTCGCAGTAAGCGAAGGTAATCAAGAAGTTTACTTAGTCAAAAGCCCAGACGCTAAAAACATTAACTATCGAGACATAGAACATCCTCTTATAGAGCTAATGGATATATCGCAACAGTTGGACACAAAAACTAAGTTAACTAACGGCATCTTCCGCATAAATGGTGAGTTGTACCATATCGTTGGCGGGCCCTTTATCAGTGAAGTGACAAAACGCCAACATAAGGGCACCTATTTAGCAGTAGGAAAACGTATAGATTCCGATTACCTGAGTATCCTTGAGAACGATTATCAGCTTTTCGGCTTAAACGTAAGCTCTACCGCTGAAAGGCTCGAAAATTATCTGACCTTATACTCTCCTAAAGGTGATGTCGTTGGATATGTATCGTGGAAGCCACACTACCCTAGTAAGACAATCGTCCCTGCGATAACACTCATCACCATTTTGTTTGCTTTTATCATTACGGCTGTTACAACATACATACTAAAGAAAGAACAAATGAGTCGCGAAGAGTATGAAAGCCAACTGTTTGTAGAGGCCACGACCGACTCCCTCACTAAAGTCAAGAATCGACGCTACTTTATGATGATGGGGGGCAATGAATTTAATACCTGCCAGCTTCGAGATGAAAAATTACTTTCTGTTTTAGTTATGGACATTGACAACTTTAAACAGATCAATGACCAGTTTGGACATGGCGTTGGTGATAAAGCGTTGACACACTTCTCTCAATTATGCCGTTCAGGTCTGAGACAGAGCGATATTTTAGGTCGTATAGGGGGCGAAGAATTTGCGATTATATTGCCACTTACTAATACAAAAAAGTCTGTTGAGATTGCTAACCGTATAAGAATCTTGATTGAAAAGAGCCCCTGCCTTTCTAGTGGTAAGCTTGTCAATTTAACCGTTAGCATTGGTGTTTCTTCGTACCGTGAACAAGTTAATTTCGAAACATTACTTGATGAGGCCGATAAAGCGTTGTACGAAGCAAAACACAAAGGCAGGAACCGTGTCATTACTTATAGTGACGACATGCGGACATTTACTTAAGACCTATGAGAAATTAGTTTCTATAGTTACCTCTGGCATTCATCCCAATCTCGAAGAATTGTCTATTTGGGTATACGCTCAAGTTATCCATAACAACCGGGTTTGGGAGTTCCACGACAATGTTTCGAAAGTCTGCAGCTCGATTGCCATTATATTTTGACTCTGATCTCTGCTTTGTTTTACCGAATTTTCTACTTAGCGAATTCAACTACGTAAAATCGCTGGAAAGAGGGTTATCACTTGGGCAAGATCCCGAATGCAATCATCAGTATCGCGTCACACTTAGACGTATTCGCTCTGTATCCCTCCTATTAAAAGACATTTTGTCCCCGTTCGAACAGAAAATCATCAAACCACACTTAAAGGTATTGATGAAACAAACCAACTTGTTGCGCGATTTAGATGTCTTCATCATTGATAAACCTCGTTATATGACCATGATTCCAGAGCACAAGGCGTCATTAGAAAGCGTGTTTGCGGTTATAGAAACCCGTCAATATAACGAACAACAACGTGTTAGCCATTGGTTGAAAAGCCGCGCATATCGAAGCGCTACCGTGATTGTCGAAAATAGCCTACTTCGCGCACAACATTACGAACTCAGAACCAAACCTCTTTCTCCACTCCAATATGCGAATAATAAAATTCTTAATCAATTTCAAAAGGTCAGTAGAGCAAGCAAGAAGGTTACTGAGTTTAGTGAAGACAAAATCATCCATTCATTACGCATAAAATGTAAATCGCTTCGGTATCTTCTTGAGTGCTTCTCAGCGCTCTATTCTGCTGACCAGCATAAAGAGAATGTAAAACATCTTAAGTTTCTGCAGGACCAATTAGGTGACTTTAACGACACATCGACCCAAATCGACTTTTTTACTCATCTGAGAAAGACGTCAATGAGCCAAAAAGCAGACCGAAAAGCACTTAAGGATCTAACCAAAGTGATAAAGCACCAACACGGGAAATCACGTCAGTCTATTCTTGTCCATATAACCCAATTCGATCAGTTCCTACAGGAGACTTCGGCTTTGGAAGTGTATCGCTCTTAAGCAACGAACCTAATTCTCTTCATCCCCGCTCTTTAGACATTTTGGTTCACGCATTCTTCATATTTCAGATCTAGAGTATCTTGTTGAATATGACTAAGTAAGATACCGTGAAACCACTCAAACGATACCAATACGAACGCTATGCTGTCTTATGCAATCTGGCATATCCTCGGGTCTTCAAGCAAACACGTTATGGGTTCGATCCAAATGGTCAACGAATCATCAGAAATGAGCACGGAAAAATAATGATTCGGGTACTCTGGAGTAAAAATAAAGAAGAGGCCGTCGTGGTAGTGAAAGGCTCTCATAGCCTTTCCGATTGGTTGCTAAACTTTGCCATGTGGACAAGGAGCTGTCGCCGTCTGGGTCTTAATTATCGCATTCACGCTGGCTTTTACCATTTGTTGTTCCAAGAAAGTATGCCAAGTAGAAATGAAGACCGGTTAGGACTGAGTGTTATCGAACGCCTGGAATCCGTGGTTGTACAACTAATACTTGAAGGCAAGCGTATAACCGTTACTGGTCATTCATCTGGAGGCGCAATCGGCAGTGTCTTCGCAGATTATATTGAGATGAAATACCCCAAGAGCATCAAACGCGTCGTGACATTTGGACAACCGGCAATCGGAGATTGGACGTTTAAGAAGCGGTACGGTTTAGGGCATAAAACCTATCGTATCTGTTGCGATATAGACATTGTTACTTTTATGCCACCAGTGCCCTTTCTTTACTGGCACGTCGGTAAAATGCTTTGGTTATATAACGGCAGGATTTATGAAAATACACCGACAATGATCCGATTAGGGCGTTCGTTGATAAGTTGGTTATTACGCCCTTTCTCTTACCATTTGATGAGCAAATATATTCGTAATAAAGACTTTTTTGATGAAAGGTGACCTGTATTAAAAAAGCCGAACTCAATCGGCTTATTTAACAATATCGGGATTACAAAGATGCGATTTCTTTCTCAAGTTGATATTTACTGTCAGTGACGATATTCTCTAGTACTTCCACTCGTCGCTTTAAATCAACTACTTGTTTCTTTAGGATGTCCTGCTCTTCTTGGCTCATTGCATTACGTTCAGAAACCTCCAAAGCTCGCAATTCCTTTTTATGGTTCAAGATAAGCTTGGTTATCCCTCCACCAAATATAGAACCGAACACAATAGCAACAACCAATACCTCAGCAAAAGATTCCATTCTTATATTCCTCTAGATAATGCTCAAATATAAGTTACTCATTTGTTAAATGAATATCAAATAACGTATTGATTCACCGCAAAGTTTCATCAAAATTTGCCAGTTCTGTATCAAAATCACAAGAATACGTTACTCAACGCCAACCCAAACCGAGACAGATCCACCATTAACTGGGAACTCAGCCCAACCATTTGCATCTGTCCAAACTTCTTCGGTTCGAATACCCAGCTTATCGACATAGCGCGTACTCGGTTTGCCCGTGTACATCCACTTCGAGCCACCTGGGCCATCACTCATGATAACCGCCATCGAGTTCGGGTGGTCAGCATCACCTTCACGAGTCCAACCGATTACATCCCAGTGGTCAAGATAAGAATATTGTTTACCATACGCATAGTCTTTACGTAGTGTGACGAGCTTTTCAATGTGAGGCACTTTGACCATATTGATGTCATACCCGTTATCATTATATTGCGCACCGTAGTAATCTGCATAAAATACCGATGGATAACCCTCTTCGCGTAACAATATGAACGCATACGCCAGCGGCTTAAACCACCAATCAACCGTTGACTCCAACGCCTGCAGCGGCTGCGTATCATGGTTTTCAACTAAGGTCACCGCTTTGACTGGGTTTTCCTTCATCAGCGTACCATCCATGATTTGACGCATGTCGTAGTTACCACTCGACTTAGACGCACTGTAAAAGTTCATATGTAACGGTGCGTCGAATAGAGACATGCTGCCAGAGGTTTTAGTGATAAAGTTGTGCAGCTGATTCACATCGTAGTTCCAGTACTCTCCAACCGTGAACAGTTCTTTGCCTGTTTTCCAACGCAGATGCTCAATCCATTCTTGCAAGTATTGGTATTTGATGTGCTTCACTGCATCCATTCTAAAACCATCCACACCCGTCATGTTAATGTACCACTCCCCCCAGTCTTTCAGCTCTTGTTTGACTTCAGGGTGATCCATATCGAGGTCGGCATACATAAGGTAATCGTAATTACCCTTTTCAGAGCTCACTTCCCAATCCCACGCCTTGCCTTCACCTTTGAATTTAAAGATGGCTTTTTCTTTACCTGCATCGTCCCAATCCACACCATCAAAGTGGTACCATGTCCAATGGAAGTTTGAGTACTTGTCGTTGCGTCCGGGAAAGTTAAATTCCACCCAGGCTTCAATCCATTTGTCACCTAGTTCGATATTACGGTTGTCCCAATCTACGCGCTTAGTATCAACCCAAGACTTACCATCTGCACCACCGCGATGGTTAAAAACCACGTCACCATAGATCTGGATATTGTTATTGTGAGCGGCATTAATAGCGCTGAGGTACTGATCTTTAGTGCCATACTTGGTACTCACAGATCCTTTTTGATCAAACTCCCCCAAATCGTACATGTCATACACACCGTAACCAACATCATAACTACCACCAGCACCTTTGTAAGCAGGCGGTAGCCAAAGTGCTGTGAACCCATTGTCTGCCAATGATGGCGCGTTATTTTCCACTTGAGTCCATAATGCACCGTCATTAGGCACATACCAGTGGAAGTACTGCATCATGGTGCCATTTTGCGCAGCGAATACAGGTGAACTCAGCAGTAAGGTTAAAGGTAAAATAGTGTGTTTCAGTTTAAATGTTTTCATTATTTTTCTCTCACGTTAAGGACTAAAACCCTCCTTTTCTGAGTCTAAACAGCGAGCAAAGTCAGCAGTAACACTCACTAAGGTGTTGCCTTTTAAACAGAAAGTTCGGATTACAATCGGAGAGAAACTAACACCAATCTACCTATACAATTATTGAGTTGTTTAACATTTATAAAATCAATAAAAAGCACGTGTAATATATTGAATGGTGATCAAACCGTGTGTGAACTTAGTGAGGACTGAACGAGTAGAGAATTATGGAGTAAAAATGAAAAAAGCCAGTCACACGGACTGGCTTTCGAAATAATGGAGGCGCCTCCAGGAGTCGAACCGAGGTCCACGGATTTGCAATCCGCTGCATAGCCACTCTGCCAAGGCGCCTTAATAAATGGTTACTCTGTCGGAAAAGAGTTAGATGGTACCCCGGGCCGTGCTTGATGGTCCGACACTCGGCCGGCACAGCGCGAACGCCGAGGGATTTTAAATCCATTGTGCCTGCAAATTTCACCGCCAGATCTAAGCAACCAAGCGATGATAACACCAACCGTTCCGACGTGATTATTGCGGGAACGGGATGTAATTTGACAGAAACAGAACCCTTGACCTTGTTATATTCCAGTTGTTGGTTCGACTATAAAAGGTATAAACATGCCCATTTCATAATGGGTTGGTATATTACAGAGAAGCAAATACTTTCCAGGTTTCAGATTAACGGTAAGAGTTCCTGACTGACCGGGTTCAAGTTCGGAAACCTCGCCAAAATCTTGCACCTTATCCTCGATTACGCGTGCTTCATCTGTCTGATATGGAAAGCTTTCATGGAAGTTGTCGACTTTTATCACCAACATTTCATGAACCAAGGTCTTAGAACTGTTGATAACTTCAAAGGTCACCTGACCTGCAACTGCACTTGGTTTATCTAACTTGATACCCATCACTGTTCCCTGATCCCACAAATCAGCGTGGACAACCTGAGTAGCAGCACTCGCGGCCTGAACCTGAGCAGCGATTACAATCATCACGAATGTGGCCATTTTTAATAAACTTTTCAAAATAACATCTCCACGTAATTGATTTTAAAAAAATAACCACCTGCTAATTCCAGAAGTCCTTAATCCGATACAGCAAATTAAATGTAACAATTTATTAAATTATAATTCTAATTTCTTAAGAAAGTCTGAATCTCATAGTAATGAACAGTACTGATGAGAAGGATTACAAAGCGACATCAGAATTGATGGAGGCATTTAGGTAGAGAGAAAAGAGTAGGAATTTAGAAAACGAAAAAGCCAGTCATGAGACTGGCTTTCGAAATAATGGAGGCGCGTACCGGAATCGAACCGATGTACACGGATTTGCAATCCGGTGCATAACCACTCTGCTAACGCGCCTTTTTAACTTTGATGGTGCCCCGGGCCGGACTTGAACCGGCACAGCGCGAACGCCGAGGGATTTTAAATCCCTTGTGTCTACCAATTCCACCACCAGGGCAACGCAATCATGCGATGGTAACACCACCTTTCTCAACGACCTTTGCCGTGAGAACGAGGCGTACTTTAACGGATTGAATTTTCTGGTCAATAAAAAATTTATGCCGGACGGTTCGAATGCTTAAAAAGCGATCGCTGAAGACTATTAAGCATGCAAACCGCACAAAGGTTACACACAAATATCTAACCCTTTGCTATTTGTGTTCAGTCATAGCCACACTCAGCTCAATAGGAGTCGCAAAGTCAAAAGGCATTGCTACTGACTTCATAGGGGCCACAAACTAGACCAAACCCAACATGGCCTCTCCCCAAGCAGAGAATATGACTTCCCTTTCATGCTAGAGACTTATTTAAGCAACAGCCCGCTAATGCGCCAAGATTCAACACAATACCACCGGAAACCAAATTGCCGTGCAGAACTTAGTTGTCGGTTCACTTACCAAACGAAACAACTTGTAACATTTGGTTACAATGAATATAGTAATCATTCTTATTTGAATTAAGTGAGATATTCATAGATGAAAAAATTCCTTTTGCTGCCATTACTGATGACTGTTAGTTTGCCTTCTTTGGCTGAAACACCAACCTTCGAGATTGAAATCAAAGATCATCAGTTTCATCCTGCACAAGTCGAAATCCCGGCCAACCAACAGGTGAAACTAATCGTCAAAAACCTCGATGACACCGCTGAAGAATTTGAAGGCGAAGACTTTCATGCCGAAAAAGTCATTGGTGGTCACAAAGAGGCAACCATTTTAGTGGGCCCTTTTGGCCCGGGTGTATTTGAGTTTGTCGGCGAATTTCATGAAGATACAGCTAAAGGTGCATTGATAGTTAAATAAGCGAGGAAGACTCATGCTGAGTTCCGCAATTATTGTCTTTCGCGAAGTGCTTGAAGCCGCGTTGATTGTCACCATTTTGATGGCGGCAACAAAGGGGGTATCAGGTCGTAGTCGCTGGATATTTGGTGGCGTCACCGCAGGCTTGTTTGGTGCATTGATTGTTGCCTTCTCTGCAAGTGCGATTGCATCGACCTTTGAAGGTATGGGTCAGGAGCTGTTTAATGCTGGCATACTTTTGAGTGCGGTTTTGATGTTGGCATGGCACAACATCTGGATGTCCAAGCACGCTCGTGAGCTGGTGGCTCATCTGAAACAGGTTAGCTCAAAGATCACTGAGGGCTCATTACCGATGTACTTTTTATCGGTTGCGACAGCGCTTGCAGTTTTACGTGAAGGCTCTGAAGTCGTGTTGTTCCTGTATGGCGTTTCTGCAGGTGGCGACTCAGGACTTTCCATGCTGATAGGCGGAGTCTTTGGTGTTGTTTCGGGCATCATTGCAGGTTCCCTGCTCTACTTCGGCTTGCTACGCATTCCGACACATTGGCTGTTCAGGATAACAGGTTGGATGATCCTGTTCCTTGCTGCCGGTCTTGCGGCCTCAGCGGCCGGGTATCTGATGCAAGCTGGTGTATTGACTGCACAAGCACCTTTATGGAACTCCAGTGCAATTCTGTCTGAGCGCTCGATGTTAGGTCAGTTAATGCATATTCTTGTTGGCTATCAGAGCCGTCCGACAGCGACGCAACTGGCATTTTATCTGGTTACAATCGTCGTCATTTCTTCAGGTATGCGCTGGGCTGGTCGCGTTGAGCCGGCCACCGGCAAAGTATCAAAAATCTAAATGATGTTACGGCTCCTTTCTGGGGCCGTTTTTTTTGTCACCGTTTTCCACTTTGCTTGTACTTATCGACAATCACTCATCTCCTATCCTTCCTGCGTTTCAACATTTATCTTTTCTCCATAATCTCTTAGTTGTGTTTGAAAACACCCGTAATTGATGATAGAGATACTGTTCACAAAAATATAACAACAATCTTGTTTGGAATATTCCCTATTCCGGCTGGCTAGGTATCTGTATGACAGAAAATCAACAACAACTCT
Source organism: Vibrio sp. YIC-376 (assembly GCF_052353105.1). Lineage (NCBI taxonomy): Bacteria > Pseudomonadati > Pseudomonadota > Gammaproteobacteria > Vibrionales > Vibrionaceae > Vibrio > Vibrio sp. YIC-376. The sequence continues at coordinate 12,731 of NZ_JBBWFK010000005.1, read as the reverse complement.
ATCCTTCTTCTAAAGGACTGCACGAGTTTACCCGTTTAGATGTATGGGGCGGGTTTACACAACTATTGCCCCTATCCTTTTTCGTGGTGATATTCGGCCTCGCGTTTGGCGTGGCGGCGGCTCAAACTGGCTTAGACGCTTTTCCAACATTACTGATGAGCACACTCGTGTTCGCGGGTGCTTCTCAATTTGCAACTCTGGAAATGTGGGGAGCTGAAGTCCCGTTGATTCCCGTGCTCATCACCGTGTTTGCCATCAACGCGCGACACCTGCTCATGGGCGCAACACTTTACCCATGGTTACGCCAACTTCCACCAGCCAAGCGTTACGGCGTCATGTTAGTTGCATCCGATGCAAACTGGGCAATGGCTATGAACGCATTCGGAAAAAAAGAGCCCGGATTGGGCTTGTTAGTTGGCGGAGGTCTTGCTCTTTGGGGGTTCTGGATTGTCGGTACTTGGATTGGTATCTACTTCGGTAGTGCGATTAAAGATCCTGTAAGCCTTGGACTGGATATGGTGATGGGCTGTTTCTTACTTTCTATGGTCGTAGTAGGCCCTAAAAACCTGCGAATATTTGCCATCTGGGGAGTTGCGGCATGCTCATCACTACTGGCTTATTCGTATTTACCTGAAAATAGCCACGTAGTTGTTGGCGCAATCGCGGGTGGAGTGCTTGGGGCGTGCTGGAAGGAGAAAAAAGCATGAGTATTGAAACGAGTTTTGGCGGCACGCTCCTTATCATCTTCGCCATGGCAATTGTGACACTAATGACGCGCTGGGGTGGCGTATTTGTCATGTCATTTATTCCTATCAGCGAACGAGTTCAACGTTTTATCACTGCCATGTCAGGCTCCGTATTAGTCGCGCTGTTGGCACCGCTTGCTGTTGAAGGTGACGCCGGAGCAAGAATCTCACTGCTTTCCACTGCCGTAGTGATGTTCATCGTTAAAAAGCCTTTACCAGCTATCGCGGCGGGCATAATCGCTGCCGCTGCAGTACGTGCTATTTAACCCAACCTCCCATAATCGAGCGATAGTCCAAAATAAAAAGCCCTTCCACGACAAACAAGTAGAAGGGCTTAACGTTGTAGATTGGCTCGCTTAAAACGAGTAAAGGATTAAGCGCAGCAGTTACAGTTACGCTTAAATTTGTCCATTTTTCCAATGCCCGGGTTGAAGGTATTGGTTGGGTCTAGCTGATGATAGAACTTCTGCAACGAGTTCTCTGCTTCATACAAGTGCCCCACATTGTGCTCAGCTGGGTATTTCGCACCGCGGCTATTTAAGTGCTCTAGCATTAGCTTCTTCATCAGTTTGGTATCCGTGCCCTTTTTAAACACATAATCCTGATGGAAGACATAACACATGAAATGTCCATAGTAGAGAGACTGAACCAAGTTCTTACTAACTTCTTCTGGCAAGGTTTCAAGCCATTCTTCATCGTTACGACGCAGCGCAATATCTAACGCAACAATATCTTCAACTTCTTTACGATGAATCGTCTCATAACGAATTGCAGCACCAGCCGCAGCAAAGCGATGCAGAAACGCCTTCTTGCCTTCTTCCGGGGTACATTCGAAGAAATCGCAATCACTTTCAACAGCCCATACTTCTTTCAGGTACTTTTGAGCTTCTGCAATGCCGCCATCGCTCATTTTCAGGATTAGGTGATGCTCATACTTATCACGGTAATCCAACATGCGTTCAGGCAAATGTTGTGGGAATAATTTACTGGCGTAGTACAAAATTGAGTCTGGCAGATATTTACTCACAAAAGGCACGCGCTCTAAAAAGTTCTCTACTTTCGCCTTCAGAGCAAACATCTTAGGCAATCTATCCGTCCCCAGTTTATCGATTGACAGGAATACATCCTTGCCGTATTTCTCTGCCATATTGAAGATATCTCTATGCAGATATTCCCCCATTTCAGGCAGATTTTCGAACGTCGATAAAAAGTCTCTTCTTAGCTTGGTTAGCTTGGCTGGATCGTTAGTGCCCAGGTAGAAGACTTGTTCTTTTTCTGGCACTGGATAACTGTCAACACGAACGGCAAACACACCGAGTTTACCTGCACAACCGCTGGCTTCGAACAGTCGACGCTCATCGGCATTAAATCGAGATGGAATATCTGAGGTAACGTCACGAACTCGCTCATCATATTCTTTATCTGAAGCCATACGATCATCATGAATAATCTTGGCAGGATCAAAGTTGCCTTCCTGCAAGTTTGTCAGGATTTCTTCTGGTGTATCACCCAAGCCTTCAATACCGAGGTGGTTAACAAGGTTTAGGTTACCCTTTTTGTCCACCTGAGCATAAATGGCCAATTCAGTATAAGCGGGGCCACGTTTAACCAACGCTCCACCAGAGTTATTAGCGATACCACCCACCACCGTAGCACCCAGTGACGAAGAACCGATGATGGAATGCGGAGCGCGATTTACCGCTTTCAGCGATTTTTCAAGCGAGTGTAAGCTTGCTCCTGGTAAACAAACCGCCTGCTTACCACCGTCGATTAGATGAATCTTCTTAATTTTTGTAATGTTGATTACGACAACATCGCGGTCGTAATCGTTGCCACTAGGGGCGGAACCTTCAGTAAGACCTGTCTTGGCCGCTTGCATAATGATGATGCAGTTTGCCTCGACACACTGTTTAATGATCTTCCACTGTTCTAATAAGGTGTTAGGAAACACAACAGCAAGCGCTGTACCACTACCCGAGCGAAAGCCTGAGCGGTAATACTTAGTCTTAACTTGATCTGTCAGGACGTTTTCTTCACCGACGATCGTTTTAAATTCTTCTATCAGCTGCTTTTGTTTCATATCCATATCTCTAATTATTTTGCTTCACTCGTATACCAGCAAAAGCTGCGGGAGTTTGAGTTTGGCTCACTATAAGCAGTCAGTTTTCCTGCGTCTATCGATGTAATTCCCACACACCGTACCCAGTCATAATTGAATACAATAAATTTATTAAATTTCATAAAGTTAGATAACAAACTCATAAAAATTAACGAAAGAAACAGACCGTTTCCTTAGGGAAACAATATCAAAACCATTCTTTAACATATGTGCGCGATATCGAGTTATTAGACTCGTTGATAATTTGGCTTAGTCACGTAACTTTCTAAATAGGAAGGATATTTGAGGTATGTGCAAAACACATAAACACAACATCATACTCTCCTATGATGTTGCATTTATGTTCAAATAGAGGAATTAAAAACGGTGGCTCTGGCTTTGAAAGCTGGCGTATAAGTGATCGATAAAGATCTTCACCTTCTCTGGCTGCTGCCGTGTATAAGGGTACACCGCATAAATACCAAGACACTTTGCGGCTTCGTCCTTAAACAATTGGATTAACCGACCCTGTTTTAAATCGTCATAAACCAAAACACGTGGAACGTAGATAAACCCCTGACCGAGCAGAGCGACATTTCTAAGCACGGACGAGTTATTGATACAGAGATTTCCATCAACCGTGACTTGATAAACGTTCTCCCCATCTTTGAAAGCCCATTCTCGAGCCCCCGTTTCCTGATAGGCATACACAAGACAGTTATGCTTGTCTAACTCAGTTGGTCGTTTGGGGATACCATTCCTGGCGAGGTACTGTGGCGATGCACACACTATCCAATTCGCATCGACAAGTTTTCTGGCTATCAGACTCGAATCTGGCAACACTCCAGTTCGTATAGCCAAATCAAATCTCTCATTAACAATATCGACGAAACGATTATCGAGTTCCATATCGATCTTGATGTCTGGATATTTGTTATTAAATTCTGCGATAACCCCAGGAAGAATCAATTCACCAGAAATAGTAGGAACGGTTATTTTGATGTTACCGGATAAATTCCGACCCAAACCAACAATTGATTCTTCAGCGGTGGCAACTGCCTGATATACCGCTTTTGCATGCTCGTAAAAATACTGCCCCGCTTCACTCAGCGTTATTGTTCGTGTCGTGCGATACAGCAGTTGAACACCGAGATCTTGCTCCAACTTGGCAATACGTTTACTGACGACGGATTTTGTCAGTTCCATTTGTCTCGCTGCGCCGCTGAACGAGCCTTGTTCGACCAAATGGTAAAATATGATGTAATCGTCGGTATTTCTCATGCTGCTTCATTAAGTCCTATAGAAGAGCGTATTGTAGGGGGATTGAGCTTTAGGTGCTGAAAGTAGAGTCACACTTATCCTATCACCTGAACTGCAAATACAAAAAAACCAGCTTTCGCTGGCCTAGTGTTGATGCTTTGAGCATCGAGATATCGCTGGAAGCAATATCTGAGAAATTTGAGATGGAGGCGCCTCCCGGAGTCGAACCGAGGTCCACGGATTTGCAATCCGCTGCATAGCCACTCTGCCAAGGCGCCGTCACATTAACGCTTTAAGAGGTCTCCCCCGTTGCGTTGGTTGCTACTTTACGGATTCAGAAAAGATAGTCAAACATAAATCCACCATTTCCTGTTTGTTTGCTTCCTTTTACGTCATTTAGATGAAGAGTCGACCGATTTGAGCATTTATTAACGCTTTAATCCAAGTAAATGTCTTACCTATTATGTAAAAAATAAAGCGGCGAAATCGCCGCTTTACAATGTTTAATCGCTATATTTAACCGTTGCTAACGCGTTTAAGTAAACGTCCCACAACGTTAGGATGATATGACCAAACATGATCAAACATCGACATTAACGCCGGATTACCATATTTCGACAAGCTGATCGCATGAAAGCGGTTCTTCTTCGCTTTAAGCGCATCTACTTTAGCAAGCAGTTCATCTTGTTGCTTTGGTGCAATAAAGTCAGAAATTACAACCATATCGGCATTTTTGTATTTTTCGCCGCTCATTAGATCAATCGATTTTATCAGTGTCGGTCCTAGATCTGTGCCGCCATGGAAACTGTACGTTAAGAAGTCTGCGGCTTCACGCAATCCATCCTGCTTAGTCAACTCGTAGGTAATGTGCTCGGTAGAGAAAATGATTACGTAACAATCACGTTGCTCCGCCAGCGCAATCTGCATTAAGGCGTACGCCATCGCCTTCGCACATTGCTCAGGAAAGCCACTCATAGAACCAGAAGCGTCCACACAGACAATGAAAGGGCCTTTTTCGATATCGACCGCTTTATTATCAGGGCGGTGAGCTTTTACTTTACGTAATGTACGGGATTTACCCTGCGTACGATAGTTCATCAGGCGCTTGTCGACCAGATGCTTGTAGAACACGACTTCCAGCTCAGGATACGCCAGAAACATCGTTTCGTTTGGAAGTAACTTATTTAAATCGTCACTTTGGTGGATACCAACAATATCATCAGTCGCTTCGTCACTTTTCTCTTCAACCATTTGCAACTCTTCAGCTGGAGCACGGTTAAGATCGGGATCATTCACCTGCCCAGCCATACGACCAAGTTGCTCAGCTATTTCCTGAAGTCCTTTGTGTTTTTTCAAGAACTCAGCATGGCGCTTCATCACCGTGAGGTCAGTCTTACTCAGCTTGGCAGACGCCATGTCCCATAAACGACCAACACTTTCCTCATCACCAGACTCAGTTACTTTATCCATATTACGCATGGTTTCCATACGCTGATAAAGGTCATTGAGCACTTTCTCTTTGTTTGCTTCCAGTTCGCTCACCTGAGCTTGTTTGATCGCATCAGCTAAGCTTTGATACCACTGGTCGCAAAAGTAGTGTGGGAACATTGGGTTATTGACCCCTTTGTTCTTTTCCATCATGCGACGCGCTTGCATGTAAAACGCAGAGTGCCACTCGAGTTTTTTGATTACCTCTTCAATGCGGTCAAAAAACTCATCTTCGTTCCAGTGGATGACTTCCTGATACAAAGCGAGTTCCTGCTGAAATCGCTCAGTTTCACAAACTTTCGTAATACGCTTCTTAACGTTACCACGCCATTTTAAAAGATGATTTTTAACCGAAGATTTCACGCCTCGGTTTTCCGCCATCATCATAACCTGAGAGCGCGCCAAAAGATCGTTCACCGCACTGTCGATGATTCCAGAGTCTGCAATCATCAATGCCAAGTTGAATCCATCTGCACCTAACATGTTGTCTCCTTAAGAGAAAAACTGTTGTAAGTTCTTAAAGCGCTGAATAATTTTTTCGCTTTCACCTTGGATAGATTCAAGCCTTTGACTCACTTGTTGCAGACTCGACTCCATTAAACGCGGTAACTCTGGATCCACAAAGCTGTGTGGCAGAGCATCATGGAAGTTGGCTTTCACTTTACGCATGTGATGTTCCGCTTCATTTAACTGGCTTACAGCTTTTTCGCTTTGAGTAAGCCAATTTTCGTAGCGTTCCATATCCAAACCTTGCTGCGTTACTAAGCCAACGAGAATACCCCGGTTGGCAATATCACGGATAACCAAGTTATTTTCTGCATCGATATCAAAACGTAAGCGGCACATGTTGGTGTTTTGGTTAACGTACCCGTACACGTCACCGTGCCCATCTTTAATAACGCGATCCAATTCGTCTTTCGGCACATAAACCCAGCGGCTGTCGCCTTTTTCTGACTCAGAAACTGACATGTTGCTTTGTAGAATCACCAGCTTCACTAAGTTAACTGCAGCACCTACTTTGTAGCTTCTGGCCTTTGATGTGTCGAAACGCATGGTTTCTTTTCGTAGTATGCCCGTCGCCGCCTCTGTCGTTAGCGTCATACGGTAGGTATCTTCAAGCTCGTGTTGCACGTCTACAAGAGTCTCTCGGCAGTATTCGATTTCTTGTTCTGCATCTTGCTGATCGAAAGCATGTTTAAGCGCAAACTCTTGGACGACATCGCGAACTACGTCTCGGGACTCAGGGCTATTCCACAGACAGTCTTGTAGAAGCAACAGGTCAAGCGGATTGATCTCATCGCGGCCATTAAAGAACGCACTCGCTTTAAGTAGTTTCACCGCTTTTTTCCAGCGACGGTCAGACACATACATGTCCGTATTGGCGACGTCACCAAATTGTGCCTCAACCTTGCTCTCTAACATGGTTTTGAGTTGGAATAGCTTTTCGAAGGCATTGTCTGTGAGAGTTAGCTTGTCGAACTGCTGCTGCCACTGATGATATTCTTCATCTGTAATCGCCAGTCCTTCTGGAATCTGTGCTTCCTGAGACGTACCTACCGTCAGCATCGATTTAAAATTCTGTTTGTTCTGAATTCGGTTTACAAATATACGCACCAGCATCCGGTCATAGAGTGCATCTAAACCACTGTCTTCATCTGGCAATTCATTCGAAGCTGAAATAAGTAAGCGCATTGGCACGCGTTCAATGTCACTGCCGTTCTTAAATGTTTTTTCGTTTACGACCGTAAGCAACGTGTTCAAAATCGCTGGACCGGCTTTCCAAATCTCATCCAGGAAAACAACTTGAGCGGTAGGCAAGTAACCTTTGGTCAAACGGACATAACGGCCATTATCTTTAAGTTCTTGAATACTAAGTGGGCCGAATACTTCTTCAGGCGTCGAGAACCGGGTCATCAAATATTCAAAATAGCTACTGTTATCAAACGCCTGAATCAAACGCTTCGCAATTAAGCTTTTCGCAATACCTGGAGGGCCCAAAAGGAATACACTTTCACCTGCAAGAGCGGCGAGAAGGCAAAGTTTGATCGTATGTTCACGTTCGTATACGCCATCAGTCAAAGCTTTAGCCAACTTATTGATTCGCTCGGAAAGGAGTGCTTTATCGGCATTTGATGCAAAAGAGGGTTGGATCATGAGGGCTCCGGATGCTGAACTGATGCGGTATGTTTATTTTTATACATTTGTTATCACAATGTTACAAGTGTAATTTATTGTAACTACCCTTATATCAGATGCTTCCCCAGCACATTGCTAAGAAATCAAAGTTTCCATTTATGAGATGCATCTCACTGAAAAAGCAAACGCTTTCGTGCTCGAAATATACTTTTACTTTTGTTTGTCGACGAATGTCGTTAATGTTCAAGCACGCCTTTATCTCTAGGATTCACACTTCATGACGAAAACCATTCATAAATGGAAGCAGATTGCATTGGTAGAAAAAGATGTTGAGCTGCCAACAGGTCAGACAATTACGCATACCACTATCCTTCACCCCGGCGCTGCGGTAATTTTGCCTATCAACGATAACGGTGAAATAGTACTTGTTAATCAATTTCGCCCATCTCTTAACAAATGGCTGCTAGAACTTCCTGCGGGAACCCGTGAAGGTAATGAAGATCCTCTCTCTTGCGCTCAGAGAGAGCTGGAAGAAGAAACGGGATTTAGCGCGCAGACATTTACTTCTCTTGGTCAGGTTACGCCATTAGCAGGCTTCTGTGATGAGATTCAATATCTGTTTGTCGCGAAGCAGTTAACCAAAACCAACCGCTACCAATGTGATGAAGATGAAGTAATCGAAGTGGTGACATTGTCACTTACACAACTAGAAGAAAAGATCATTGATGGCACAATTACCGATGCAAAAACTATTGCTTGCTTAAGCAAAGCACGCCTTTGCGGATATATTTAGAACAAGGAGATATTCATGGATTTTCGATCAGATACTGTTACTCAACCTACTCAGGCCATGCGAGAAGCCATGTTTACTGCGCCTGTCGGCGATGATGTCTACGGTGATGACCCAACGGTTAATGAGCTGGAACAATACGCCGCAGAACTGGCTGGTTTCGAGGCCGCTCTATTTACCACTTCAGGCACACAGGCCAATCTATTAGGTTTGATGGCGCACTGTGAGCGCGGTGATGAATACCTATGTGGTCAACAAGCACATAACTATCGCTTCGAAGCGGGTGGCGCTGCCGTACTCGGCTCGATTCAACCTCAGCCGATCGAGAACAATCCCGATGGTACTCTGCCTTTTGATAAGCTTGCAGCCGCTATTAAGCCTGACGATATGCACTTCGCTCGTACGCGATTGCTCAGTCTGGAAAATACCATTAATGGTAAAGTTCTCCCGCTTTCTTACCTTGCCGAAGCTCGTGAGTTCGTAAATCAGCACGGGCTCAAGTTACACCTTGACGGCGCACGTGTGTTTAACGCGGCAGTGGCATTGGATGTGCCAGTTAAAGAAATCGGTCAGTATTTTGATTCCATGACCATTTGTCTCTCAAAAGGGCTCGCGGCGCCAGTTGGTTCGCTTCTGCTTGGTAGCAAAGAGTACATTGCAAAAGCGCGACGCCTGAGAAAAATGGTCGGTGGCGGTATGCGTCAAGCCGGTATCTTAGCAGCGGCAGGTAAACTTGCGATTACCGAGCAAGTTACGCAGCTAAAACAGGATCATATCAACGCAAAAACGTTAGCAGAGGGATTGGCAGAGCTTCCTGGATTCTCAATAAACCCAGAACTCGTCCAAACCAACATTGTGTTTGCCAAGTTGGACCCTCAAGTTGATATCTATGGCATCGCTGAACAATTGAAGCAACAAGGCATCATTATTTCACCAGGAAACCCTATCCGTTTTGTTACGCACAAAGACATTTCCGATCAAAATGTTGCTACGTTTCTATCTGCCCTGAAATCTCTTCTTTAAGTTGATTTTGATCATTGAGCTTCCCCTTAGGGGAAGCTTTATTGTAGCTCCCATATTTTTAGTTTAGAGCGTGCTCAATGTTCAGATTTCTCCTGATTACCTCGGTTATATTCTCATCATTCGCAATAGCAGAGCCATTTGGTGACGCCGCCAAAGGTAAGATCAAATCACCTAGCTGTGTCTATTGCCACGGCGCAACTGGTATTAGTGTGAATCAAGCATACCCGAGTCTCGCTGGGCAGAACGCTCAATATCTGTATAACGCGATGAAAGCTTACCAAAACAGCGAACGCCAAGGCCCGCTATCTGAGATGATGGGCGCACAACTAAAAATGCTTAATGATGACGATATTCGTGATGTCGCTGCGTATTACTCAGAACAACTAACCCATTGATGTTTATTGACTCATCTCCCCTAAATAATGCATAACAGCGCAAGGCTAGCAGCGCAAAATTCTGCTGGTACTTTACCCTCGTACTCTTTACCCTATCGGTTATCATTTTTGTACTAAAAGCCAAATTAGTGAGTAACCATCAGCACTGATGTTTTTTGGAGCGACAACTTTAATGGCAACACAATTTTCCGGCGACGTTATTCAAGGACATCAGATAATTCAATCTCTTGATGTCACCGACATTCCCCCTGGTGAACATAAATTCTGGTTCCGCATTTCAACCAATGCCCTCTCTCAGTGGCAACACCTGCCTGTGCTAGTTTTTAAAGGAAATAAGCCAGGTAAGAAGATCATGATTACGGCTGGTGTTCATGGTGATGAATACAATGGTGTTTTGGCTGCGCAAAAAACCGCCAGAGAACTTATTGGAGTGGAACTTGCCGGAACAGTAACCATCGTACCTGGAATTAATCTGACAGGTATGTTGAATAAAAGTCGCGATTTTTGTTCTCCTGATCCAGATGCTGCGCGTGCGAACTTAAACAGATTCTTTCCGGGCAACGAGTTCGGAAATGAAGCTAACCGCTACTTACACACGTTGTGGACTAACCTGTTAAAGCCAAATGCAGAGTTAGCGATTGACTTACACACTCAAACCAGCGGTGCAGCCTATCCACTTTATGTATTCGCTGACTTCCGCATTGGAGATTCTCTACAAATGGCACGCCAGATTAATCCTGACGTAATTTTGGATGATCCAGGTGATAGTGGCGTACTAGAAACGGTGTGGAACAACTGTGGCGTTCCCTCCATCACTGTAGAAGTCGGTACGGGTCGTTATACCGATGAAACCCTGATCAATCGTACAGTAAACGGGATTTTCAACATCCTTAAACATTACGAAGTTATATCTGGGCTTCCAGAAACAATTCACCCCTGCGTAGAAGGTCGCGAGATTGTAACCATTAGAGCTGAGCTTGGAGGATTTGTTCTGCCACAAGTCAGTATTTTGGAACCTGTCGTTCAAGGCCAACTGGTTGCTATCCAATATGATGGGTTTGGTGACGAGATACAGCGCTACAATGCTCCAACTTCTGGCACGGTTATCAGCCATAATGTCGAGTCGATACGGGCCGCTGGTTCATTACTGGTACGCCTGATCAAATAGCCTGAGTTAAATATCCCCTTTTTAAAGGGGATATCAGACTGCTGACAAAGGACTAGCCATCAGGCTAGTCCTTTGATCTAATAGGAGTATCGAAATCTGGATACCTCGACATGCTTCAAGAACCTTCTCCACAACAATACGAACTTGAAATGGTGACGATGGAACAACTTGTTCCCAAAGACCACCTTGTGCGTAAAATTGACTCTGCTATCGATTTTGAATTCATTCGTGATGAAGTCGCCCACCTCTATTGCAAAGACAATGGCCGACCACCTGTAGACCCTGTCCGCCTATTCAAAATTATCCTACTGGGGTACATCTTCGGCGTAAAAAGCGAGCGTCAGCTTGTCAAAGAAATCGAAGTGAATGTCGCATATCGTTGGTTCCTCCGCATGTCCCTCACTGAAAAGGTCATCCATGCCTCGACACTCAGTCAAAACCGTATCCGTCGCTTCAATGGTACGGATGTCTTCGAACGTATCTTTATTAACATCGTTCAACAAGCGATGGCTAAAGGCTTAGTCGCTGGACAAGAGCTCTTTACTGACAGCACTCACCTCAAAGCGAACGCGAACAAAAACAAGCACACCAATAAACAAACGGCAGTCCGAGCGAGTGCATATTTAGATATGCTGGATGAAGACGTTGCACTAGACCGAGCAAAAGAGGGAAAGAAGCCACTTAAAGAACGAACTTCTGAGCAGAAAGCTAATAACACGAAGAGCAGTACGACTGACCCAGAAAGTGGCTTCATGACCCGAGACAATAAGCCGCAAGGGTTCTTCTATCTCGACCATCGCACGGTTGATGGTCAGCATGGCATCATCGTTGATACCCATGCGACCGCGGGGAATGTCAATGACTCCCAGCCTTATATCTGCCGTCTCGACCACACGCTTGAACAGTTTAACCTCAATCCTATCGCCGTTGGTCTTGATGCCGGTTACTTCACGGCCCCTGTTGCTGAATCCCTTGAGCGCCGAGGGATACTTGGCGTGTTCGGCTATCGCCGACCATCACGCACAAAGAATGCCTTCAAGAAGAAACACTTTATCTATAACAAAGAAAAAGACAGCTATCGTTGCCCCAACGGACAGGACCTTATCTACAAGACGACGTCACGCGGCGCTTACCGAGAGTATCACTCAGACCCTAAAGAATGTGCGTTCTGCCCAATGCGTGATGACTGTACTCAAAGTAAAAACATGAAGAAGGTCATCACGAGGCATATCTATACGGAGGCCATGGATAGAGCCAACCAGATGCGGCTCTCTGCTTATGGAAAGAAAACCTACAGGCGGAGAAGTGAAACGGTAGAAAGAAGCTTCGCCGATGCAAAACAACATCACGGTCATCGATACGCTCGCTTTCGAGGGTTAGCCAAGGTGCAGATGCAGTGCTGGTTGGCGGCGGCTGCTCAAAACATCAAGAAGATAGCGTTGGTGGTGAGCACTCTGCGTAAACTCGGCCTAAATCGAGGTGAAATAGCGCAAATCCTCACTTATATACGCCAATTTAAGAACACTAACGCTCTAGAGTTTATCTAACAAAAAATATCGCGATCGCGGCCTGCGGCCGCAAAAAAAACAGAACCCCACCTTAAAAGTGGGGTTCGTCATCAATCTGA